>DIUC01000073.1 GCA_002435785.1 Saprospiraceae bacterium UBA6168
GTCATAACTTTAGGGCGCACATCAGGCATTAGCGGCTTGGGAAGGCAGGAGGTAGGGGAGGTGTGGTGCCAGCGGTGAATACCATTCAATTAACATTGATAAAATCCTAAATCTTATGAACGCAAGTTATTTTAGTGATTGTGCTTTAGTTTTGTTATGCTGCACTTTAATAGGCTGTAAATCTAATTACAATTTTGGACATTCAAATAAACTCACTTCAAAAGTGATTTGTGAAGACCGAAGAAATGCGATTGATAACAGCTTACATAAAGTAAAATCAATTGAGTTTTTAGAACTTAGGAAGCATTGTTTTACCATTATCGAAGATTTGAGTAAGAATATAATTGACGAAAAAATTGACATTTCAAAAGATTGTGTCATCTTTCTTGTTGATAATATTTACGACCCTGGGACTGGTAGTTTTGTTATAAGTGGTCTGCTTTGGAATGACAGTCTAAATATTCGATATAGGTATGATGTGAATAAGAAAATGATTAATGAAATTAAGGAAGCTAAGAGCTTTGAAAAATATCCGAAGCAAGCAAGTATTGATATTCTTTGGGTCAGTTTCTTAAGTGGAGTTAAAAGCATCGACTCTTTTGAAAATATGCCAGTTATAGGAGGAACATCAGGAGGGTATTGCGTCTTTTCACGCATTAATATTTGCGAAAACACTATTCAAAGTTATGCATTTAGACAGTATTAACTCCGCTGGCCACTTACCCAGTTGTGGCAGGACGGCCAGGCCGGAGACCTTTACCTAAGCCCGCCTACGAGCAAAGCTTGTGTCGAGCAGCGCCGATTTTTGGTGGGAAGGCTGGAGGTAAGAGGAAGTATGGTGCCAGCGGGGAAAGTGGTAGGCGAAGCCATGAAAAATAAAACTATGGAATCTGCCAAAAAAATCTTGAACATAAAGTAGCCATGAAGAAAAAATATTTTGGTGCAATCTTCGCTGTTTCAATTTCATTATTGCTTATTATTTTTATTTTTTTCTCAATTAAGAAATATAGGCAATATTCAATTTCATTAATTGACAATAATCCTGCAACGACTATTGGTAAAGTGGTTGATTTATCCAATTACAAAGGTATCACAGTAAAAGTAGAATACTATGTAAATGATGTTCAATATATCCTTTCGGAAGGTATTTCGAGAAATCAACTTGAAAGTCTTAATATTGGCGACTCTATTGCGGTGAAATATGAGAAATCCAACCCTGACAATTCTATACTAGAATGAATGGTTGCAAAGAGCCGCTGGCCACCTACCTGCCCGCTGGCCACCTACCTGGCTTTCCAATCAAAGAACGGCGCTGCTCGTCACGAGCTATGCTTGTTGACGGGCTTTGGTTTCGGCCCCAGTTGTGGCAAATCTTCTACCTTCCAATTCCAGCAGCATCTAAGTCTTTATGAAAAAGCGAAAGTTCCAGCAAGGTGCTGTGGTTTTTTTCACCGATGGAGTTGTAGCTTTGTGGGGAGGGTTTGGAAGACTTGGCACAACGGGTACATATAGTACCCTCAGCACATAAATGAAAAAAATGAAAGAAATTGAACTAAGGCGACAAGTATTGCTATCAATACAAAGGGCATTGTGGGGTATGATTTATCCTTCTATAAGAGCTATTGCCGTTGGGTTTGAAGGTGAACGAAAACTTAAAGTCATCTACTATTTAGATAGAGAACCGATTCAAGATGACTATGATAACATTAGTGAAGTCACGACCGAAGTTTGTGGTGATATAAATTTTACTGATGTTGAAGAAATTTGCATCTTTTCGATTGAACCGTTTTCAAAACTTGATGTGCGACATGAAGTTGTAACCTTTTCGCCAAATTAAGTTTTGATTCTGAGTTAAATCCCTAAACAGAGGAGCATGCATTTTAGAATTTCACGGGTGTACTTGATTTTAATTTTGACAGTTCTGAATCTATTTTACGCAATATGCAGAAAGTCAATCAGTTACAACCAAGGGTCCTAACTTCATGTCGCACATCAAACTAGATAACTTAGTTTCTTGGGTTTATATGAGAAAAGAAAAATAGTCCCCGCTGTTCCCAGTATGTATTCTTCCACCCCACTGGCCACCTACCTTTCCTTCCAATAAAAGAACGACACCGCTCGTCACGAGCTATGCTCGTTGACGTGCTTTGGTTGCGGCCGCTGGCCGCCGAGCGCAGGCCAAGTCCATCAAAACCCAGCCGTCGGCACATGACCGATGTCGTTCCACAGGTCATCCATCACCATCACATCAAGCTGCTGAACCGCAGTTGGCGCTGCAAAAAAATCCTTTTGCACTTGTTCATCCCAAGCATTTTGCGCAGTATTGCATCAATGTGACTTCTTCCCCGGTGGGGAAAGTTGTTTGTCCAAATTGTATCAACTAATAAAAAAGGCTTTCGCCTCGTTTTTGGCAAATGAGGAAAGTCTAAACCGTTTCACTGAAAAAAGCATTTAAGAAAATATGAAATCGAACCTATTGTTTATCCTGCTGGCGCTTTCGACTTGGGTGCAGGCGCAGCACTCCTACCTCTCCGACCGTCGGTTTTACACACCGGACGAGCTGATTGGCTATGACTTCAAGCCAGCGGTGAAGGAAGTCCCGAACGAGCGCCAGGAAGAGCTGACCCCTGGGCAGTATTCCTTCGGCATCACCCACACCAACCTGTATGTGAAGGGCGAGGGGCTGGAAGGCGTTTACAACATCAACAACATGCAGCCAGAGGAATACGGCTTCAAGCTGACGCTGATGAACGCCCGTGACGCCCGGTTGCAAGGGCATTTGAAAGTGATTTTGAACAAGTACGGCATGGTGGAAACGCTAATATTCAAGCGCTCCCCCTCCGAAAAGGAGACCATTTTTTACCTGCCCGCCATTCCCGCCAAGCTCAAGGAAGAGGAGAAGGCTTTCTTTACCGACCGGGGGGAGCTGGTGTTCGAGAAGCCCGATTCCGTTTGGGGCAAAAAGTTTTACCCGTTTTTTCGGGTGCACACCTTGGATAAGGTGCAAGAGCGCCTGCGCATGAAGGACAGCACCAGCATCAGCTTCATCGAGGAAATCACCATAGAGGAAAAGGACGTGAAAAAGAAGAAAAAGGACAAGGCCAGCGAGGTGGTTGCCGTGGATTCAATGGACGTTGATGCAGCGGACATGCCTACCGACAGCGCCGCCGTGGCTGCGGGTGACAAAAAAATAAAAATCACCAAGGAATACTTCGTGGTGGTGCGCTCCATCGTGCAGTTCGAGGGTGGCACAAGGGAGGACAAAACCTGGAAGCACCCCGTCAAGCGCATCTCGGAAAAAGAGGACAAGCAGGCCGGCGGCCAAGAGGAGCGCTACCAATGGGAGTTCGTGAACGACAAGAAGGAAAAAATCGTCCTGTACCTGAATGGCGACCGCACGGTCAGTTCCATGATTATTGACGACAAAAAATACCTGATGCGGGGATTTTAGAATTGCGGATTCCTGGATTTCGGATTTCGGATTAATGGAGATTGACGAACAAGACTGTAAGTTTGCACCCTCAATCCGAAATCCGCAATCCCCAATCCGAAATTGAATTATGAAAGTAACCGAATATTTTGACAATGCAGAAGGCCAAACGCTCGTCTCGTTCGAGGTGCTGCCACCACTGAAAGGAGGCAGCATGAAGGCCATTTTCGATACGCTCGACCCGCTGATGGAATTCAAGCCGCCGTTCATTGACGTGACCTACCACCGGGAGGATTTCGTTTACAAGAAAATGCCCAGCGGCTATTACGAAAAAATCGCCATCCGCAAACGGCCCGGCACGGTCGGCATCTGCGCCGCCATCATGCACCGCTACGGGGTGGATGCCGTACCGCACCTCATCTGTGGCGGCTTCACGAAGGAGGAGACGGAGAACGCCCTCATTGACCTCAACTTCCTCAACATCAACAACGTGCTGGCACTTCGGGGCGATGCGGCCAGCTTCGACGGGCGTTTCGTGCCAGACCCCAACGGCCACGAGTTTGCCCTCGACCTCGTGAAGCAGATTGACGGCATGAACCACGGCCAGTACCTCGACGACAACATCAAGGACGGCCTGAAAACGGAGTTCTGCATTGGGGTGGCGGGCTACCCCGAAAAGCATTTCGAGTCGCCGAACATCGCCACTGACCTCGCCTTTACGAAGGAGAAAGTGGACGCTGGCGCCAATTATATCGTGACACAGATGTTTTTTGACAACAAGCACTACTTCAGCTACGTGGAGGAGTGCCGCAAAGCGGGCATCAACGTGCCTATCGTGCCGGGCCTGAAACCGCTGACCAAAATCCACCAGTTAAGCTCCATCCCCCGCCACTTCTACATTGACCTGCCGGACGACCTGGTGCGGGAGGTGCAAAAGGCCAGCAGTGCCAAGTCACGCCAGGAAGTGGGCGTGGAGTGGCTCATCACCCAATCAAAGGAACTAAAAGCTGCCGGGGTGCCTTGCCTGCACTTCTATACAATGGGCGATGCGGCGACTATTCGACAGGTGGCTGAGGCAGTTTTTTAGAAAAAAATAGGGCTTTCCGCTGTGCCGGTATTGTTGTGCGCTAAATTGAATTTGGTCAATTCTGACCCAATGTTTGTATTTGCCAAAAAAGGCTTTTACTTTTGTCTCGCTTTCATTTGATTTTTACCTCTCCCGTATCAATTTCAAGTTGGTTCTTGAATTATTTTTAAACCCCTTATTCACTGTTTCTCACTCCAATCGGACATCTCCCTCCACCGATTTTATTAAGCATTTAACGACAATTTTTACATAACAGCCCTTGCGTTGGCGCAAGGGTCAAAGCAATTATTTACCAAAACAGTAAAACATTATGAACTCAACTCGACTGCTGTTCAGCCTGGGGCTGTCGGCAATTTTGTCCCTTTTCCTCCAACAGAAAACAATGGCATGTGGGTACGCCTATGTGTCGGACTGCGCCACCACCATTGACTTAGAGGTAAATGGCGTCACTTCCACCTTTCAGGTTTCCAGTTGCCCCTACCTGACGGTTTTTCCGGGCCACAATTTTGGCTCACCCACCAGTCTGAACCTCACCAAGGCCAAGTCCATCACTTGGGAAAGCTGTGACAACAGCGTGATGAACGCCAAGTTGTTCTACCGCATCTACCTCCAATCGGGCAGCCCCGGCTCGTTCACGCCGTATTTGCTGCCGCAACTCAGCACCATCACCAACGGCCCGTACCGCACAGAGACCCGGGAAGGCTTGCCGAACCTGAACTTGCTATCAGGGCTGAACCCCGGCAGCTATTTCATCGAAATCTACTTTGAATCGGACGTGGACTTCAACAATGACAACGTGCCGGACACCCAAATCCGCAAGGACAACAATGGGGCATACTACAAGGCCAGCTTTGTCATTCCTACAGGGCAAGGCGGCTCGCTGAACGTGCAGTTGGCCAACAAAACCAACGTGACCTGCAACGGCGGCACCAATGGGAGCGCCACGATCACGGTTGCCAATGGCACGGCGCCATACACCTATGCTTGGTCGAACGGCGCAACCACGGCCAGCATCAGCAACCTTGCCGCAGGCAACTACACCGTCACCGCCACGGACACCAACGGCAACACGGGCACGCTCATCGTCGTCATCGGGCAGCCGGCCCCACTCAATGCCAACGTGACCGGGGTGGACGAAACTTCCGCTCCTGCCAACAACGGCAGTGCCACGGCAGCGCCCACTGGCGGCACCGCACCCTACACGTATCTGTGGAGCACTGGCGCCACGACTGCCATCATCAACAACCTCAACAGTGGCACTTACATGGTCACCGTGACCGATACCAACGGCTGCACAAAGTCCGGCAGCGTGGTCATCAGCGTCTCTGGCGCCAACCCCACCAACTATTGCGCCAGCAGCGGCACGCCTTGGGTTGACTGGATTACGAGGGTAAAACTCAACAGCATTGACAATGCCTCCGGCAAGGCGCTCTATACTTTTTACAGCAATGTAAGCACCGATTTGAACACCGGCTCCAGCTATACCATCACGCTCGAAAACGGTTTTAGCTGGCAAACCTTCGATGAGTACTGGAAGGTCTGGATTGATTACAACCGCAACGGCACGTTTGAAGACCCCGCTGAGGTGGCTTATGCTGGTATCCTCAACGCACCGCCGCTTGGCTCGCCGGGTGGCTCGAAAGTCGGCACGGTCGTCGTGCCAGCCGCTGCCGAGTTGGGCATAACCCGTATGCGGGTTTCGTTGAAAAGGGGCGCTTACGCAACGCCCTGCGAGACCATCCCCTTTGGCGAGGTGGAAGACTATGCCATCAACTTGGTGGGCAACGGTCCCGTGCCATGCAGCATCGAAGCCACCACCACCAACCCTACCTGCAACAACAACGGCACGAACACAATCCCCGCCGACGATACTTTTACGTTTGGCTTGACCGTGAACGGCAATGGCACAGGTGCTTCGTGGTCAACCACCATCGGTGGGCAAAACTACACGGGCAGTTACGGCACACCCGTGACCATTGGCCCGCTGCCCATCAGTGGTGGCGTGGTCAATTTCACCGTTACCGACTCAGGTACAGGCACATGCACGGCCACTGGCAGCGTGGCGCCGCCCGCCCCGTGTTCCAGCACAACCCCCTGCGCCATCAACGCCAACACGACCCCGCCGATTTGCAACAACAACGGCACCCCAACCGACCCCGCCGATGACACCTATACCTTCAACATGACCGTGACCGGCACAAATGCTGGCACTGGCTGGACGGCGGTCATTTTGGGCGCTCCGCAAAGTGGCGCTTACAATGTGGCAACCTTGATGGGGCCATACCCCATCAGCGGCGGTGTGCTCAACTTTATTATCCAAGATTCTAACAACCCAGGTTGTACCAAGGCCATGACCATCAACCCGCCAAGCACATGCAGCAACGGCGGGAGTGCTCCCAGCTACTGCGCCTCGACCAGCGCTTTTCCGTGGCACGATTGGGTGGCCGGTGTGCAGTTTGGCACCATCAACAACCCATCCAGCAAAACGAATTACAGCGATTTCACCAGCCTATCCACGAGCGCCAATGCGGGGCAGAGCTATCCGGTCACGCTGACGGCTGGGTTCAGCTGGTACACCTACGATGAATTCTGGAAAGTTTGGATTGACTACAACCACGACGGCACCTTCGACGAGCAGGCCGAGGTGGCGTTTGCGCAAGCAGTTTCGGCTCCGCCAAATGGCACAAATACCTTTGATTTTGTAGGAAATATCGCCATTCCGGCAACGGCACTGACTGGCCCAACCCGCATGAGGGTCACGATGAAACGAGGAACGGTCGCTCCAACCTCCTGCGAAACCATTGACAACGGCGAGGTAGAGGATTACACGGTCAACATCGCCCCCAACGCTGGGGGCGGTACGGGAGACCGCCAAGCAGTCGTCACACTCAATGCTCAACCAGGTATGGAGGACGTGGCACTTTATGGGGTACTCGATTTAAATGCCGATGCTGGGTATTGGGTTTTGGAAAAATCAATGGACGGGCAAACCTTTCAGGCGCTTCAATCCGGTGAGGTGAGTGGCGAGGAAAATGGCCATTTTTTCATAAAAACCATTGACGACCAGCCCGTTGACGGCGTAAACCAGTACCGCTTATCGCTCTTGGACAGGACTGGCAAAGTGGTGGCGGAGGCACCGATGGCCGTGGACTTTTTGCACATGTCGGATTTTAGCTTGTTCCCCAATCCGGCCAACAGCGAGTTTTCCATCGAAATGGCCAAGCTCGCAGGCAGGCAGGTGACGGTGGAAGTGTTCAACCGAATGGGCCACCTCGTTTATCGGGAGCGCATCCCGGAGGTGAATCAGCACACCCACTCCATCCACCTCGATGGTTGGCACGAAGGCATGTACTTCGTGCAGGTGACGCCAGTAGGAAGGCGGGCGGTAGGTAAGAAGCTGATGATTGCCCATTGATGGGGTTTTGTTGAACAAAAAAAAAAAGGGTTCGTGCAGCACCATTGCCACACGAACCCTTTTTTTTTGGAGCGCATTATCAGCGCTTTGTTTTGTCCCGCTCAATCATCGTCAGAATCTGATCCACTTGCAGGTTCTTGGCGATGATGGTACGCTCTGGGTTCAGGAGGTAGATTTCGGGCGTGTTGTCCACGTAATATTTGCCATAGATGGTCTTGTTGGTGGGGTCAAAGACACTCGTCCAAGGCATTCCATATTTTTTGACGGTTGCCCGCCACTTGGCGTCCTCGGTGTTGACGGCGATGCCGTACACGTCCAATCCCTTGTCCTTCATCTGGTTGTAAAGCTGCACGAGCTTGGGCGTTTGCTCGGCGCAGTGCTCGCAGTCGGGGTTCCACATATAGACCACCACGTAGGGCGCTTTTTTGTCGTAAAGAGAGACCGAAACACCGTCGAGGCCGGGCACTTTTACTTCCGGCGCTTTTTTGCCGACGAGGCTCGCCGACATCTCGTAGGCCCGCTGTTGCAGCGCAAACACCTCTGCGGAGTCGGACCAAACGGCTTTGTCGTAGGTGAAGTACCGCTCAATCATGTTGACGAAGACGGCCTGGGGATCCATGAGGGTGGTCTCCTTCGGATCGTAGTGCAGCACAATCCAATTGGCGAAGTATTTAAAGAACTCTGGCTTATCGGTCACCCGGTCCACCAATGAAATCGAGTATTTCACGATGGAGTCTTGGTGCTGTGGGGTCAGCTCGGTGACGTAGCGGTTGAGCATCTTCGAGATGACGGGCGTGTAGAGTAGGCGCTCGTCGTTGAAGTCGGTGCCGTTCCAGAAGCGGGTGCGGTAGTGGTAGGAGTACCGGGCCGTATCCAGGGAGCCGTCCGGCTTGTAGCAATCCCGCAGGTCAGGGTTCTGGCCAGCCCGCTTGAACGAGGTGAATAGCGAGGTCGGGTTTTCCTTGAAAATCTTTTCTAGGTAAACCTTGCGGTCGTCAATCAGCTTGTCCTGTTCGCCCTTCACCTGCAAAAAGGTGGGGTCTCCAGGCTTCAAACCAGCCATTTTTTGGGCATTGGCCTGGAACAGGGTTCGTTGGCCTTCCTCAAACTGCATGGCATCGTACATGATTTGGTTGTCCAGGCTGCCCTCCACCTTCATGTCGCCCACGAGGTTGCCCAAAGTGGTGGTCATCGTAAAAGTCTGGTCAAGGTCAACCAACATTTGAATATTGGTATTGTTGGGCAGCACGAGGTACAGCATTCCGGGAAAGTAAGGCTCCTGCCGCTTGAACACAATCTGGCCGGTTGGGCTGATTTGGGCGGAGTCGGCCCGGTAGTTATTGTCCTCGAAAGTACCGATGAGGCTTGCCATGCCCCCGCCTGTCAGTCCTTGAACCTGCACGACGATATTGGGCGATTCCGCCTGTTCCTTTCGCTTTTTGTTGTCCAAGTAAGTGTTGCTGTATTGCGGCTGCCCCTCATTTGCAGTGGGCATCGCTGATTGCGAATCGTTGGCGCCACAGGCGGCAAAGAGGATTATGGTGGCAAATAGTAAAACCAGTCTCATGTCTTGAATTTTTTTAGCGCAAAAATAAGGGTTTAGCCAATGCTGGAATAGGCAGCCTTGGGTGTTAGGCAGTTATTAACGGCAATTTCCCAAAAAAGGTTAATTCCAAGTCGCTTTGGACAAAGTGATTTTTTTTCAAAAAAAAGGATTCATTTTGATATTGATTTAATACCTTTGCAATATCATTTTGATGTTAAAAAAGTATTGAATTGAAATCACGGATTAGAGACCTCCAAAACACGCCGGAGCCTTCAACTTACTGATTCTACTGCCTCGTGGCCTGGCCTTGCTGGGTCACGAGCTTTTTTTCCAAGAAAATGGCAAAGAAGAAATTCGTTCTACGAATTGAGGATGACCTCTACGCCGCCGTGGAGAAATGGGCTGCCGACGAGTTCCGCAGCGTGAACGGGCAGTTGGAATGGCTTATCTTCAAGATGCTGAAGGACGAAGGCAGGGTAAATCCTGAACAGGTAAAGCGCTCGCCTCAACCTCCGGAATGAAGATTTTTTTTCAGCAAAGGTTTTTGTTTTCCCAAAATGACGTATTTTCGCCGCCGCAATCGGCAAAAGGTTGTTTGCAACTGTCTGTTTCAAAAAAAGGGGGATTAGCTCAGCTGNNCGGTTCGACTCCGGTATTCTCCACGAAAAAAGAAAGCCTTTGCGAGCGCAGAGGCTTTCTTCGTTTTGGGAGGTCGTTGTCCAAGATTGATTAAGGTGTGATTGGCTTTTGCGTCAGATTCCTTTGGCATCAAAATCATGGATGGCCCGCAAAATATCCCGGCGGCTGATTTGTCCCACCAATTTGCCAACATCATCCACCACCAAGAGCCTTTTGTACACGGTGTTCAGGAAGATGGAGGCCACCTCATAAATGTCGGCATGTACGGAAACGGTGCGCATGACATTGGACATGTAATTTGACACGGTCCTGTTGTCAATGGGCAGGTTGTGATAAGCGCCGTCAAACAACACCTTCAAACAATCTTTGTCATCAATCAGGCCGACCACGTCCCTTTTGTCGTTCAAGACGGGCGCTCCGGTGATTTTGTTGTCAAGTAGGGTGTTGATTACGTCCATGATGGCCGTTTCCGGCGTGAAGGTAATGAGCTTCTTCGTCATGTAGTCCGTGACGAGTGGCCTGTCCGCTACCGAATTGGATAAAGTGTCCTCCACTGCTTTTTGTTGGAAATTTTTCATTGGCAATGCGTTTAGTTGGTGGAAAAAAAGATTTGGCGTCAAGATAGTACAAGTTTTGAATTATCCAACACAGTTGAATTTAGATTTTTTAGAGGCTGCCGAAATCGAAACAGTATGCCATGAATCGAAGGAATCACATTTTGTTTTCCATTGGTCAGGTCTCGGGGTTGTCCGGATGGATATTGGATGCGGACTTCTCGGATTGGCCTACCTTTTCGGGCGTCGAAGCACTTACCTGAATTACGCATTATTTTTTTTGAGAAACTATTTGCTAATCCAAACATGTTACTTACCTTTGCCCGACTTGAACAAACCGATTTTATAATCCGTAACCGATTTTCCCATGAAAAGTATTATCCAAAACTTCGCACACTCGTTTTCTTTATTCCTACTCCATCTCTTTTTTCCTGAATACTACAAGGCCAAACCAGCCATTTTGAACGCTTCTTGAAGCGCTTCAAGGCCGTTGTATCATCTACCCTTCTACATATAGATTCAGCTAATTGCAGGACGCAATGAACAGGGCCATGCCTTGCTGATGCTATCGTTAAAACTGCACACTGTGTTGTGTCATCAAGATATTGGGTTACACCATAATATCCCAATAACACAATACCCCACACACTTACTGGAACTAAATCTCCGGGGATTCGCCTCATTGACGTAAGGCAGCGTCGTGTTTATAGGCTATACACGTCACGCACATTGCATTGACGCAAGGGATTGTTATGCCTGTTTTAAAAATAATGGACAAACGCAACGAATTGATTTTCAGCGAATTGGCTTTATGCCGACCAGCGGAAACATAACCATAGTTTTACACCGATTTAATTAACCGATTTATTCAACAAATTCAGTAATCCGATGAAAAAAACGATTACACCCGTTTTTCAAAACTGGGCATTTTTCAGTTCTTACACCAAAACGTCCGTTTTTTCAAGTGCTATAAAGCACCTACTACTACAAGTAAGCCTACTCCTGCTGGGAGTACTGGCAGCTACGACACTTGACGCACAGTGCAGCATGGCCTGCTCGAACTCGACCAACGTTTCACTCCCGGCTACCTGTCAGGGCACGATTTTGTACAACATGGTACTGCAAAACCCGACCAATTGCTCCCCGAACGGCCCGTCGGCCTTCGAGGTGACGGTCATGGACTTGAGCAACACGCCCATTCCCACCAGCCCGGTAGTCACCGGCACCTATATCGGCCAAACGCTGTCGGTAAAAGTGAAACACTTGGCATCTGGAAACTCTTGCTGGGGCTACATTAATATAGAAGACAAACTTGCGCCCACACTCACCTGTCCAGCAAACGTAGTGGTGGCCTGCACGGCGCCGACCACTCCGGCCAGCACCGGCACGGCCACCGCTACGGACTGCTCCGATTTCACCATCAGCTACACCAGCCAGACGCAAGTGCTGGGCTGCGCCGGCACCAACTACACTGCCATCATCACCCGCACGTGGATGGCAGTGGATGCTGGTGGCTACGCCAGTTCCTGTGCTCAGACCATCAGCATCCTGAAGCCAACGACGGCCAACATCACCTGGCCTCCACACTACGACGGCTTCGGTGCCCCAATGCTCGACTGCGTGAACCCGAACACCAACCCCTCCAACACTGGCGCACCCAGCATTGGCGGCTTCCCGATCCCCAATGGCACGGGCTACTGCAACATGGCAGTCACGTACAGCGACCAGACCATCCCGCTCTGCCAGAACAGCTACAAGATACTCCGCACCTGGACCGTGGTGAACTGGTGTACCAGCACCATTTCGACCCATATCCAAATCATTGCGGTAAAAGATACTACCCCCCCCACGCTCACATGCCCCGCCGACCTGACTGCCGGAACCACCTCCGCCACTCAGTGCAAGGCCACGGTGATACTGCCGCCAGTGGGCATTTCCGACAACTGCTCCACGAGCTTCACCGTCACCATGAACACGCCCGTAGGGCAGGTGCCGGGCAATGGCGGCGTCATCAACAACGTCAACCCCGGCATTTACACCATCACCTACAACGTGACGGACGGCTGCGGCAACACGGCCTCCTGCACCATGAAGCTGACCGTGGTGGACGACGACTCGCCGACCATGATTTGCACACAGTACACCGTCGTGACGCTCAACAGCAACGGCGTAGCGGTCGTTTTCCCCAATGCCTTCAACAACGGCAGCTACGACAACTGCAGCCAAGTGGGGCTTACCGTGCGCCGCATGACGGCAGCTTGCGGCACGCAACCCGTGTTTGGCCCTTCGGTAAAATTCTGCTGTGAAGACGTGGGCAACAACGTGCAAGTGGTCATGCAGGGGACGGATGCCAGTGGCAACACCAATACCTGCATGGTGACGGTCCACGTGACCGACAACTCGCAGCCAGCCATACTTTGCCCACCAAACATCACCATCAACTGCACGCAAGACCCCCTCAACTTGGCCCTCACGGGACAGGCCACGGCCACGGCCGCCTGCGGTACGCCCGTCATCACTTATACCGATGCCGCCAACCTCAACCAATGCCATGTGGGCACCATCGTGCGCACTTGGAAGGCGACCTTGGGCAATGGCAATTTCAGCACTTGCAGCCAACTCATCACGTCGGTGGACAATACCCCGGTGACCGTCACCTTTCCCCCAAACTATGCCGTGACGGCGGGCTGCGTGAACCTGAACGACCTCACCCCTGCCAACCTGCCCCCCCCCTACAATGCGCCCGTGACCAGCAGCGACTGCGAACTGCTGGCCACCAACTTTACCGACCAAGTGTTCACCGTATCCGCCCCGGCCTGCTTCAAAATCGTGCGCACCTGGAAAGTCATCAACTGGTGTACTTACATACCGGGCGGCAATACCGGCATTTGGGAAGGGGTGCAAATCATCATGGTGACGGACAATGCTGCGCCGACCTTTACTTGCCCCGCCAGCTTCACGGTTTCGGTGGATGCCAACTGCAAAGGTAACTTCTCGCTACCGCAAGTGACCAATATCCAAGACTGTAGCCAGAACGTGACCGTGACCGTGACGAGCAGCTTTGGTAATAGCTACGGGCCGTTTACCAATGTGAACCCCGGCAGCTATACGGCCACCTACCACGTGTCCGACGGCTGCGGAAACACGGCCACATGCACCATCAATATTTTGGTAAAAGACGACAAAAAGCCTACGCCCTACTGCAAGAACGGCCTCATCATTGAGCTGATGCAGACGGGCATGGTGAGCATTTGGGCCAGCGATTTCAATGCTGGTAGCTTCGACAACTGCCCCGGCGTTGTGAAACTCTCCTTTTCGCCTGACATCAACGACACGGGGGCTACGTTCGACTGCGACGACCTCGGCCAGCAGCCCATCGAATTGTGGGTAACGGACGCCAGCGGCAACCAAGACTTCTGCACCACCTTCCTCATCGTTCAGGACAACATGAACGCGTGCGGGGGCAACCTCTACGCGGGGGTTGGCGGCCTCGTCACCAATGAGGCGGGCGTTCAAGTGCAAAATGTGCAGGTGGGCCTCAACGACCCGCTCTCGCAATCGGCCATGACCGACGCCGGCGGCCTTTTTTCCTTTTCGACGGTGCCGTTGGGCGGCGACTATACCGTGGCACCAGAGAAGAACACGAACTTGCTCAATGGCGTGACGACCTATGATATGGTGGTCATCAAACGGCATATACTCGGCGACAACCTGCTCGACTCACCCTATAAAATCATCGCTGCCGATGTCAACCACTCCAACACGGTGACGACCTACGACATCGTAGAGATTCAAAAGGCGGTGCTGCATATTACCGACAAGTTTTCCAACAACCAGTCTTGGCGGTTTGTGGATGCGGGCTATGTGTTCCCGAACCCGACCAACCCATTCGTGGAGCCGTTCCCGGAGGTTTACAACATCAATGATTTTGGCGGGAACATGAATGCCGTGGACTTCGTGGCCATCAAGATCGGCGACGTGAGCGGCAACGCCGTCCCGAACGACCTTGATGCCCCTACGGATGAGCGCAGCGGTCAGGCCCTCCAACTTTCGGTGCGTGACGAGGCCGTGCAGCCCGGCGAAGAGCGGCGGGTGGACTTCCTGGTGAAAAACTTCAAGGAAATCGTGGGCTACCAGTTCACGCTGCGCTTCGATACGGAACTGCTTGATTTTCAGCGGGTTGAAACGGGCGAACTGGCCTCGGTCGGCGAGGCCAACTTTGGCTTCCGCTTCTTGGAAACGGGTGCACTGACCACTTCGTGGAACGATGCAACACCGACCAGTCTGCCGGACGATGCCGTACTTTTCAGCTTGGTCTTTGTGGCAAAAGCGAACGCCAAGCTCTCCCAAGCGCTGCGAATCGGCTCCGATTACACCCGTGCCGAGGCGTATTTTGAAAACGGGGAGCTGCTGGATTTGGCGTTGAGCTTTGAGGGTGCAACCCTCGTTCCTCCGCCTTCGTCTCCTGTGAAAATCAGTCCTAACCCGTTCCGGGAAACCACGGTGCTGGGATTCACGGTCGCCACGGCGCAGGAGGCAACCCTTTCCGTTTATGATGCTGCCGGAAGGTTGGTCATGGTACGGCGGGGCAATTTTGCCGAAGGCTACAACGAGTTGAAAATCAGCAAGTTGGATTTGCGCTTGGCTGGCACGTACCTCTATCGCCTCCAGATGCAGGACGAAGTGGCCACTGGCAAATTGGTACTGGTGGATTAAGTTTTAGACAAATAAAGACAAAAAAGAAGGGCTGCTCCGACGTTTCGGGGCGGCCCTTCGTATTTCCATAATTAACTGGACATTTGACAAAAAGACGCAAACTGGCGGAGCCAAGTCACTCCAACGGCGGGTTTGGGCTACCAACAGCGTTTTTTGGGAAACAAGCAGCAGTTTTTTCAAGCGCAATGCGTCCACGGAAAATGGCCTTCGATTTTTAGGCAACATAATTGCAACAGGATTTCGCCCTCCCCCACGCAATCCGTTTTTCCGATGAAATCCAACTGGTATTTGTTGTCCGCCATGACCTTTGCACTTTCCTTTTTTGCCTGCACCGACTCCAAAAAAGAAGCCGCAAGGGCATTGCCCGCTTCGATGGCCGTTGCCGTGGCCAACGTTCCCGAACAGGCCGAACCAATCGTAAGGCCGCCCGCCGACGCTGCCGCCCGCTCCGCAGCGGAAATGGTGGCGGCTGGCTTCAAGCGCTATGGCATCGAGAAAGGAGCGCTGATTTTTCGCATTGACGGGGCGGTGAACGGCACGGAGCATATCTATTTCGACCACTGGGGCTGGCGGGAGGCCAAGTACACCAAGACGAAGACGGAGCTTGGCACCTTCAACGAAGAAACGGACGAGGTGCAGTACCTCGAAGGCGAGCGCCGCTACCAGTATTTTCCCAAAACCAACAAGGCCAGCTATTTCGACAGCCGCCAAATCATGGCCATGGCAGAGAAGTACCAGACCAAGGACATGGTCGTCGTGGGCAACGAGATGCTGAAAAACATGGGAGCCGTCCCGGATGGCAAGGCCAAGGTTGGCGAAATCGAGTGCGACGTGTGGGTCATCGAGCGGAACCGCATCCGGCTCTATATGTGGCAGGGCCTGACGATGGCCGAGGAGTCCTATGTCAACAATATCCCGATTGGCCGCCGCTGCCTCCAAGTGGAGGTGGAAAAGGACATGCCGCTGGAGCGGCTGCTGCTGCCAAAAGGAGCGGTGCTGGAGAATATCAATAAGTAGTGCGTAAGCTGGATAATTAGTTTGTGGTGCCCTTGCTGGTACAGGAGATGGTGGACAAGCACATCTTCAAGGGCGACATACCGGGGCTGACACGAGTTACTGGCTTTGGTGCGAGATTGATAAAAGGTTAGCAGAATTTTTTCGGAAATTGAATCACCTCCCCATTTGCCATCTTTCACAATCCTCCGCTGAATACAGTTTGTTTGCAAAGGTTTTGTCTATCCAGATGCAGTCCACGAAATTGGTGCTGCCGTCATAACGTACTGTACCTTTTGTAATTACATCTGTATTATCACGAATTATAAAAGTGGCCAGCCTTTTAAAGTTATTTTCTTCTGGCTGCTGTGCTACTAGCGTGATCATTTTAAACTTTTTATCCTGAAAATATTCTTCAATGAGGCAATTGGCGAGTGAATACAATTTCAAGCACTCATTGTACCAATCCTTATTTATGACTATAAAAAGCTCTTCTGCATTGGCATTTTGCTTGGCTATTAGTCTCCCAAATGTTTTGCCAATGCAAAGGTCAAACCCCACAGTATCTACTCGCCCATGGATAGTGCTATCGAAATGAAAAATAGTGTCCCGTTTGATAAAGTTTGACAAAAATTCTGCTGCAAATGCCTCCTTTATTGGGATGGGAATGGGCCTATAATCTTCCACTTTTAGATAGGTATAACCCTTCCCATCAAAATTGCCAAAACCATTGCATACAAGATTTGAATCAATGCAATGAATCCTGGATGTCTTTCCAGTAGCATCTTCAATAGTCGGTGAAGGGATACAATCATCTTTTGGGCTGTCGCAGTTTAGATTAATGTCAAATGCATAAGGGTCGTAGTAACGAGATGGTCTTAATGGTAAGTAAGTAAATGTTGCAATTAAATCATCTTCAATTTTGTACTTCTTATATAATTGGCTTCCCCCATTGGAGCTATTGCAGTGAAGGATTTCTGGCTTGTTAGGAAATTTCAGTTTAAAGACTTCGGATGTAATTTTACAACAAGAAAAAAAGATGCCGCTGTTAGTCAATAAAAGTGTGTCGCTATAAAATGATTTTTCATCGAGGGATGTAATACTTGATGGTCTTTTGCACGATGCAATAGCTAAGAAAAATATTGATATAAAGAAAAGGAACTTCATCATTGGTCTAATCCTATGCAAACTCTTGTGTAGAAATTACTACTTGAGCCAAACTTATTCTTCTGGTCTACTATCAAGTCCTCTAATGAATTGTACAAATTAAACCATTCTGGGTGCTGAGGAAGTTGTGCGGTACCTAAAACATGATAAATGCCCGCTGGATTGTCCATGAAACCGGGTGGCGAAAAGGTAGCTCCGTGCGTAATTGGAATTGTCATATGCCCCAATTCGTGATAAGCCACGAAGGCTGTAGCCTTGGCCATTTGACTACTTTGCAAATTATGCAATGAAAGGTTTATATTTTCAATATCTACTACTGCTACCCTGTAGGATCCAAGACTACCATCTGAGGTTCTTATTATCCCTCTATATTTAGCCCATTTTTCGAGTTCTTCTTCAAAACCTGTGGATATTACCCTGCAATATTCGTTCATAATGACATTTTGAATTTTTCTTTTTGCATGTTTTCCGATAAATATTAGGTAATCATTGTTTGTCCAGTCTAATGGCAGAAGCTTCTCCTTAACTACTACTGTTGGATTGCACCCACCTAAAGCAATAAAATTTGTCAATTCGTTTTTGAGTGTGGTCAAATTTAATCCATGGCCTTCAAAAGGCAACGAGACAAGCACCCTTCTATTTGTATTCTCAACAAGGTTGAATCGGGAGTTGATAAACAGATTAGGAACATTATTGTCATCAAATGCCAAAATGACTTTGAATTTTAGGTATTCATCAGTCATTTCAATCTGTGGCTCACTGAAAATATTAATACAAGACAGTGAGTTATACATATTTATATCAACTCTAACAGGGTCTATAAAGGTATTTATTGAATCCAAAAATTGACGCACCTCTTGATTGAGGTTATGATTTACGCCATCTTCAATAATATTAATCTCCACATTTTGCTTCAAAAATCCATCATCCGCATCGGATAATGTGAATGCAAGTCCATTCGGAAATTCCGTTCGGGAATAACCTGCCAACTCTAGGAAGTTTGCCAAGGTCGAAAAACTTGCGCAATCATCGCAAGCCCCCACCCCCCTATTCTGCGGGTCACAACATTCATACAGCGACAGCACATGCTCCTTCAGCGCCTCCATCCCCTTCATTTCCGCCTGGGCAAATTCTGGGGCCAGCTTCCCGTTTTTAAAATAATCGTACTCAATGGCCACCAGCAGGCGAGTCTTTAGCGCCTCCAATTGCTCCTCCGTGGCGCAACTGAAAATCCCCGTGCCCGGCAGCTTCAGGTCCACCCAAAACCTCGTGAACACCCCGGAGTGGTCGCTCTGCTTGCCAATGAGCAGGTAATAAGGGCTTTGCAGTGCGACGGCTGCGCTCATGTCCTCGAATGCTTGTGGATAGGAATAATCTTCATAGAACTCAAGATTCAGGTAAAACCCAAAGCTAAAGACTTTGAACTGATTTTCAATGCTGTCGGGGAAGGAAACTGCCAGATAGCAGGCTGCCGAGTTCAGTTCGCTTTGGTAGGAAGAAACGTCAAACCCGGACGCCTCGTCCAGTTGTACGTAGCAGTTGGTGGGCTGGGCATCGGCTTTGCCTGTTGTCAGAAATAAAGTGAAGAACAGAATTGTTTGAAAAATCGCTTTTTTCATGCTCGTTGGTTTTGGCTGCTGATTTATTTTAAAGATGGATATTTTCTCAGCAGCAAATCTGAGGAGTATTTTAATGCGAGAACCGGACAAAAGCGGACAAAAGCGGACATTTGAAGCGGGTAACTTGGGCTTTGCAAATCTTTTAGCTTTAAGAACATTCCCCACATCCCTTACCTTTGCGCCTCATTTTTCAAAACCCGAATGGATTCCACCACCGCCAAGCAAAGCGTTGACTACAAACTCCTCGGCAGGGTCATAGCCCAGGCCAAGCCTTACAGCGGCACACTGTCGTTGGCGGCGGTACTGGCCGTGGTGCTGGCGCCCATCGCCATCCTGCGGCCCTGGCTGGTGCAGGAGATGGTGGACAAGCACATCTTCAAGGGCGACATACCGGGGCTGACCAAGATGGCGCTGCTCTTCGTCGGGGTGCTGGTCTTCGAGTCCGTGCTGCGCTATTTTTTCCTTTACGCTTCCAACTGGGTGGGACAGGCCGTGGTACGGGACCTTCGGGTTCGGGTGTTCAACCACATCACCTCGCTGCGGCTCGCCTACTTCGACCGCACACCCATCGGCATCAGCGTGACCCGCACCATCAGCGACATCGAGAACATCAACGCCGTTTTCTCGCAGGGCATCATCACCATCGTCGCCGACTTCATCACGGTGTTCGTGGTACTGGGCGTCATGTTCTGGGTGAGCTGGAAGTTGACGCTCGTTTGCCTCATCACCATGCCGTTCCTCATTGCGGCCACGTACCTTTTCAAGGAAGCCATCAAGACTTCCTTCCAACAAGTGCGGGCGCAGGTGGCCAAGATGACCGCCTTCCTCCAGGAGCGGCTCACCGGCATGAAAATCGTGCAAATCTTCAACGCCGAGGCGCAGGAGATGGAGAAGTTCAAAGCCATCAACCGGGAGTACACCCGTGCCAATATCAAGTCCATCCTCGCCTATTCCATCTATTACCCTACCGTGGAAATCATCTCGGCGGCCTCGCTCGGCCTCATGGTATGGTACGGCGCAAGGGAGAGCCTCGTGAGCTACGTGTCACTGGGGGCGCTGGTGGCCTTCCCCATTTACCTCAACATGCTGTTCCGCCCCATCCGCATGTTGGCCGACAAGTTCAACACCCTGCAAATGGGCCTCGTGGCTTCCGAGCGTGTCTTCAACCTCCTCGACCGCAGCGACCATATCAAGAACGAGGGCAAACTTGCTCCGCAAAAACTGCGTGGCGAAGTGGCGTTCCGCAATGTTTGGTTCGCCTACACCGAGCAGGATTGGGTGCTGAAAGACGTGAGCTTCAACATCCAGCCCGGCGAGACGCTGGCCATCGTGGGCAGCACCGGCTCTGGAAAAACGAGTACCATCAGCATACTCAACCGCCTCTACGAAACCCAAAAGGGCTGCATCGAGATGGACGGCGTGAACATCCGGGACTACGAGCTTCATGCGCTCCGCAACCATATCGCCGTCGTCTTGCAAGACGTGTTCCTGTTCAGCGGCACGGTGTTGGAGAACATCACGCTCCGCAACGATGCCATCAGCCGGGAGCAAGCGGTGGAAGCAGCCAAGATGATTGGTGCGCACGAGTTCATCGAGAAGCTGCCCGGCGGCTACGACTATCAGGTGCAGGAGCGGGGCGCCACACTGAGCATGGGGCAGCGGCAGTTGATTTCGTTCGTGCGGGCGCTGGTCTTCGACCCCGAAATCCTCATCCTCGACGAGGCCACCTCGTCCATTGACCCGGAGTCGGAGTCGGTCATCCAGTACGCCATCGAACGGCTGATTGCGAAGCGCACGAGCATCATCATCGCCCACCGTTTGAGCACGATTCGCCACGCCAACAAAATCCTTGTTTTGGAAAAAGGGAAGGTGCGGGAGTTTGGGACGCACGAGGAACTGTTGCAAAATGAGAACGGTCGGTACCGGGAGTTGTATGAGATGCAGTTTTTGCAGCCGGTGGGGTAACATGATTCAACCTGCCGTTGGGAATCCTCTTACAATGGAGTAAATTTGTTTTCAAATAATTTCAACCATGACTGCCACTACCATCAAAGATGAGGTTCGCAAACTTCCCCGAACGGAACAGCTTTCGCTAATTCAATTTATCGTTCAACTGCTTCAAGAGGACGATGGATTCCTGCTTTCGGATGCTTGGAAGTCCGAGCTGGACAAGCGAGATGAAGCCTACCATAACGGCACTGAAAAACTGCACACTTGGGTTGAAGCTCAAAAGATGGTCGCGCCGCAAAAATGACCTACCAGCTATACCTACAAACCGCCGCCATCAATGACCTCCAAGAAGCCGTTGATTGGTACGAAACCCAACAAGATGGCTTGGGGCAAGAATTCTTATCCATCGTAGGAGAAGTATTGGGATTTATTGAAAAAAATCCGCTCGTTTGTGCGCTAGTTTATCGTCAAAAACGCAGAGCGACGCTGCGGCGTTTTCCCTACAATATCATTTATGTTGTTGAGGGAGATTTGGTTAGGGTTTCGGCGATTATGCATGGGAAGAAAGACCCTTCTGGGTGGAAGAAAAGAAGTTGAATTGTGTGTTGATGTATGGCGGGTTGCGCTTTGCTAAACTTGTTCCAGCAGATTATAGGAGATGCAGTTTTTTGCAACCGGTGGGATAATCACCGCTCCCGCCAAACCCAGTCCCCCCACCCATTCACATATCCCCATTTCCCGCCGACGCTGACCCAAGCCAGCCCGTCCCGAAACGGCAGCACCGCATCGAACATGGGCTGTATGAGCAGCCGACCCGTGGTGTCCATGAAGCCCCACTGATCGTGGTGGTACTTGACTTGGGCCATCCCCTCGGAGAACACCCCTGCGTCCGCAAATCCGGGCTTGATGGCTTGAACGCCCATTTTGTCAATAAAACCAAACTTGCCATTGTCCTCCACCAGTGCCAAGCCCTCGCCGAAGTCGCCAGCGAAGTCGTACTGCGGTGGGATGACCACCTCGCCCGCCGTGTTCACGAAGCCATACTTGCTGCCCTGCACGGCCACGGCCATGCCGTCAAAAAACTCGCCGTTGGAATAGTCCGTCAGGAGGTCGAACTGTGGTTTTAGCAGCAACTTCCCCGATTTGTCCACCAAGCCCCAGCGGCCTTGGCGCACGATGACGGCCACATCGCCCTGAAACGGTTGGCATTCATCGAACAGCGGGTCAATCACGTACTCGCCATTGCGGTCCACATAGCCAGATGAGTCGCCCTCGGTGACAGGGGCCAGCCCACCCTGAAACTCGCCCGCCCAATCGAACTTGGGGGCTATCGCAAAATGGCCGTCAGCACCAACGTAACCAAAGCTGCCATCCATGCACACGGGCGCAAGCCCCTCGCTGAAGTCCCCGGCATCGTCGAACTGGATGGGGATGGCCAATCGGCCACGCTCGTCCAAGTAGCCCCATTTCTGCACCAATTGTACCTTGGCCAAGCCTTCCTCGAAGAGGCCGACATGGTGGAAAACATGGCGCAGCAGCAACCGCCCCATTTGGTCGAGTGGCACTGTACGGTCGTTGAACCGGACACGGGAGAACCCATTGTAGAAGTCCTCCGCCTCGACGTACTGTGGCTCAATCACCACCTCGCCCATGGCATCCATAAAGCCATATTTGCCGGCTTCTCGAATTTTGAATAGCGGTTTACTCATGCAGGAGTTTGTGGTAAAGCGGGCAAGATAAGGAGGATTTGAGGATTTGAGGATGCGAGGATTTGAGGGATGCCGTCGTCGCATCCTCAAATCCTCAAACCCGCTCAATCTATCCTCTCAATGTATTCTTTTCCGAACATTATCTCAAAATCGCCAGCTTCGATGTCGCTACCTCGGGGTTCCTTGCGGCCACCGAGGTTTTTGCTCAAAAAATGCTCGGCAATGGCCCAGAACGAGGCCCAGCTTTCTGGCAGCCGATAGTCGTGGCCTTCTTTTGGGTAAAAGAAATAGACCACCTCCTTTTTGGCGGCGTTCAGCTCCGAGGCAAACTTGTCCGACTGCTCCTGCGGCACCCGGTCGTCGAGGCTGCCGTGCGTGAGCAGTATGGGGCTGGCTATACCCTTGATATAGGTGTTGGGAGAATGTTTTTTCAATAGCGCAAGGCCCTCGTCCGTGTTTGGGTCGCCGACACGGGGCAGCCAGAGCAGGCTGTCGCTGGCGACTTCGGGCATTTGGCAGAAGGCGGGCAGGTCGCCGATGCCGTACATCGAAACGCCGCACTTGAAAAGGTCGGGCGCAGCGGCCATCGCAAAATTTGCGGCATAGCCGCCATAAGACCAGCCCCAAATGCCGAGCCTGCTGCGGTTGGCAATGCCCTGCTTGATGGCCCAAGTGGCCACGTCCACGATGTCGTAGTGCATGGCCTCGCCCCACTGCTTGTCCCCTGCGTCGGTCATCTTTTTGCCCAGCCCGGTGGTGCCCCGGAACTCCATGTTGATGACCACGTATCCCCGGTTGGCCAACAGTTGAAAGCAGCGGTTGTGGAACCAACTGTTCCAGTGCGTGACGCCGGCCCAAGGCCCACCGTGGACGTAAACGACCGTGGGCAATGGGGTTTTCGTCGTGCCGTCCGCCCGGCTCATTCCGAAGGGCACATAAACGTGCACGGGCAATTTCACGCCGTCACGGGTAGTGACGGTGAAGGCAGTTCGGGTGGGCAGGTCGTAGTCGTCAAGGTGGTTGAAGTCGTTGAAGAGGGTGGTCAGCTTTTTCGCCTTGCGGTCGTAGCGGTAGAATTGGGCGGGGCCGCCGTCGAGCTTGCGCACCAGCCAGGTGCTGTCGTTTTTGCTGGCACCGACAAAGCTGGTGTTGCCCTTCAGTTCCTTGTCCAAAAACTCGAAGTCCGCCCGCACGCCCTCGTCCAGGATGTGACGTCGGGTGTTGGCATAGAGCGCCACCACGGAGGTCGGCTTGCCCGCCGGGTCGAGGGTATAACCTGCTGGGAAAATATCGGCGTCGGGGTCGCTGGCCAGTTCGGTCAGTTCGCCGGTTTCGGCGCTGATGGCCACGAGGCTGGACTTGTCCTTGCCGTGGTTGTCGGTGGCATAGATGGTCTTGCCGTCGTCGCTGACGGACACGATTCGGGACACCCCCCCGATGAAGTAGTCGGGGGTGAACGGGTACTGGATGGCCACTTCCCACTGGCCGCCCTGGCGTCGGAGGAGTGTGCGCACCATGTTCGAGTCGTTGCGGAGCGCCGCCACCAAGCCGAAGTTCTCGTCCAGGAACACCTGCTCCATTCCATCCATGAGGCCGAGGCGCTTGGTGCTGCCGCTCAGGAGGTCGAGGATGTAGAGGCCGCTCTGCATGGGGTCCACCGCCTCGATGTCTGCTGCAATCTTGTTGGGGAAGCGGCTGCTCAGGTTCACCACGCTCAGGCGCTTGAAGGGGAAGAAATTCACCTTGCGCAGCTTGCTGGAAGTCAGCGAGGTGCTGTAAAGTTCGAGGTCGTTGCCCCGTTGCAGCACGACCATCAAGCCGCCCTCATGGAGCAGGTGCCAGTAGGCCAGCTTGCCGTCGAATTGGCGTTTCTTCTCGTGCAGCGGCAGGTTTTCCTGCACGTAGTACAGTGTGCTGTCGGAGCCATCGGCCTTTTTTTGGTAAAAAATGCTGTTGCCATCGAGCGAGAGGCGCACGTTTGACTTGGTTTTTTCCTTGAAAAAAAGCGTCCGGGGAATGAGGTTGTCAGGGCTGGGGGTTTGGGCAGAAAGGCCAAAAACCAGGAGCAACAACCAACACGTGGTGGGATATTTCATGTATGATTTTAACTTTTTTGAAAAAAAATCGGCGCAAAAATACGCAGTTGGTGGGTCAATATTGGCAAACGCAGCAAACCTATTTTTTGTATAAAAACTCAACCCAATTTCCTCGCTACCAGGGCATTCGTCGCCTTCGGCTCGGCCTTGCCCTGCGATTTTTTCATCACTTCGCCCATGAAGAAGCCAATCAGTCCCTTCTTCCCTTTGCGGTACTCCGCCACCTTGTCGGGGTTGGCGGCCAGCACTTCGTCCACGATTCTTTCGAGAAAATCCGAGTCAGCGCTTTGTAGCAGGTTCAGCTTTTGCGCCAGCTCCAACGGCGGCGTATCGGGCGATTTCACCAGTTCTGGAAAAAGCCGCTGATTGGCGATAGAGGCGCTCACCTGTCCCGATTCGATGAGCTTTAGGTAGGCCGTCAACTGCTCCGCCGATACGGGAAAATCTGCAATTTCACTATTATTCTCGGTCAGCCACGGGCTTATTTTATTGATGAAAAGGTTGGCGGCGGCTTTACCAGCCACACCGTGTGAAGCGCAGACTTTCGCTGTTGTTTCAAAAAAAACTGCTGTTTCCCGCTCGTTCGTCAGCAGCCGGGCGTCATTTTCCGACAGGTCAAATTCGTTGGTGAATCGTTTGAAAAGCACCTGCGGCAGTTCCGGCAACGTGTCGGCCACCTCGTCCACCCACTGTTGCGTGAGCACCACGGGCGGCAGGTCAGGGTCGGGGAAGTAGCGGTAGTCGTGGGCGCTCTCCTTGTCCCGCATGGGGGAGGTTTCGCCCGTTGTGGGGTTGAAGTTGAGGGTGGAGCGGATGATTTCCTGCCCATTTTCCAGCAAATCCACCTGCCTTTTCACCTCGAACTCGATGGCCTGCCTTGCGAAGCGCATGGAGTTCACGTTCTTGATTTCGCAGCGCTCGCCGAGCAGCGTCTCGCCTTTTTTCCGCACGGAAACGTTCACGTCGCAGCGCATGGAGCCTTCCTGCATGTTGCCGTCGGAGATGCCGAGGTAGCGGGCCAGTTGGCGCATGGCGGTCATGAAGGCGTCCACCTCCTCGCCGCTGCGCAGGTCAGGCTCGCTCACGATTTCGAGGAGCGGCACCCCGGCCCGGTTCAGGTCAATCATCGAGTGGCGGGGGCTGAGGTCGTGGATGCTCTTCCCGGCGTCCTCCTCCATGTGGATGTGGTGGATGCGCACGGTGCGCCGGTAGCCGTCCATTTGCAGTTCCATCGAGCCGCCGACGCAGACGGGCAGGCGGTCTTGCGTGATTTGGTAGCCCTTCGGCAAATCGGTGTAGAAGTAGTTCTTCCTATCGAAAGCATTTC
Source organism: Saprospiraceae bacterium UBA6168 (assembly GCA_002435785.1). GTDB lineage: Bacteria > Bacteroidota > Bacteroidia > Chitinophagales > Saprospiraceae > UBA6168. The sequence goes on from DIUC01000073.1 coordinate 26,249, forward strand.
GCAGATTAATACGGCTGCCGAGCGCCAGGCCGAGCCGCACGGCATACTCCACCTGCCGCTTGTTCAGCCGTGGCAGTGTGCCGGGGTGCCCCAGCGAGATGGCGCTGACATGCGTGTTTGGCTCGCCGCCGAAGCTGGCGTCGTCGCTGCAAAACGCCTTGCTGCGGGTCGAGAGTTGGAGGTGGATTTCGAGGCCGATGACGGGTTCGTATTGTTCGTATTTACTCATTAGTCATTGATTGTCAATGGCCATTTACGGGGAATTGGGGTGATTGTTTGGGGGCAAATATGTTGAATTAAATTGTCATTTGAACAATTGTTGGTTTGCACGGAGCCTCTCAAGCACAATCGCCCAATGCGTACACTGACGCATTGGGCGATTGCCTTACAATTTTTAGATGCTTCTTATGCCACTTTTTTCAGCACCACTTCCACTTTGTTCACTCGGCCCCGCACCACTTTATATCCTTTGAGCAGGAAAGGTACATAGCCCTGCACTTCACAGCGTAGGTCGTAGACGCCAAAGGGGAGCGGCTTAAGCTTAGCCTCGCCCTCCGCATTTGTAAGGGAGCTAAAGGTCTTCCCGTTCACGGCGAAGAAAGGTATATCAGCCAGCGGCAGCATCGCTTCGCCTTCTTGCGTGGTCACGGCGGCCAAGAGCTGCGTCGGTGTGCTGGCGGGGTTCTTGATATGGCGGGCAGCCTTCCAAAGCTCCACGGCAGTGGTATCCGAGTCCAGCAGGGTATCCACCATTGGGTCGAGCTGGCCACGCAGTATCTCCATCGCCTCCTCCTGCAATTGGTCGATGTCCCGCTTGCTGGTATTGATTTCGCCTTTCAGCTTGCCCACGTCCGTAGATTTCGATTTATACAGGGTGAGCTGTTCATTCAGCTTGTCCAGCTTGGCCTGCGTCAGGTTGTAGGGCAGCGCCTGCGTCTTCAGCTCCGTGGCCTTGTCGAAGATGTTCTTGCAGGTGGCTTGCAGCACCGTAGGTGCCATGCCCTTCAAGCCGGAAACGTTGACCTTCATCAGTCCCAACAACTTAATGTCTTTCAGCTTATTGGCGAGGGCCTTCATCGGGATGGTGACTGCCACGGTAGCTTTGGCCAATTCACCCTTTACTTTCAATACAAATTTCGTGGTGTCTTTCGTCTCGGCCACTGCCACGGTTTGCAGGTCCTCCATTTCAGTGAGCAGGTCGGTTACTTCGGTAAAGGTAGCGGCAAAAGCAGGGATGACGGTGTACTTGGCCAGATTGGCATTCACGACAGTTTTCAGTGTCTGGAGCATCTGGATGATAGCGAGATTCATTGCGTTCATAAAAATTGGGTTTAAAAGATTAACGAATATGATATTTCTTGCAACTAAATTCATACCAATTTTTGTTAAAATCTGAGGATTGTTTGGTGGAATGGAAAAATTTCGGAAGGTGGGTTGGTGGGTGTGGGGGGGAGGCTTAATTATGTGGAGTTCATATGGACTTTCGCCAATGAATTGGAAGGGGATGGCATGCTAAATTACCGCTTAAAGTTATTAGGACTGGGGGTTTTCTGGTAGGGCTTATGAATTTTGAATGGCATGGCGGGGGATTTAAGTGATTGCATTTTATATCCTAATGGAATCTCTTATGTAAAGTTGGGTTTTCACAGCCGTTCTAGGAAACATTCCTATTGTTTAAACTATGAGATGCTTGAAAACAGTCTTCAAATTTTCACTGCTTCTAAGTGACTCATGAAATGCTGATGTTTAACTTGCTAACCCTGATTTCAAAAAAAATACCTTAAAAAATTTGGCAATAAAAATTTTGTCATGCACTTTTGCAGTTGACAATAAAACAATTGCCAAAATGAAAAACGTAGTAGGACAAACGCCAAGGGGCGAAGACTTCTTCCCAAGAGAAGGCATTATCAACAAAATTTACCGCCGATTAGAGGCTGGGTCTCACATTTTCCTTGCAGCACCTCGCCGGGTTGGTAAGACCTCCATTATGCGATTTTTGGAAGACAATCCCCGTAAAGGCTATCATTTCGTGTACGTAATTACTGAGAGTGCCCACGATTCTGAAAGTTTTTACCAAAAGCTATTGGAAGAAATCCTGAAAAGCCCTGCGATTGGTAAGCTAGCAAAGCATAAGGAGAGTGTCTCCAAGTTGGTGAAAAGTGTATTTGAAAAAGTAGAAAGGGTCAAGATTTCATGGTTGGAAGTCAACTTGCAGCAAAAGGAAAAAGAAACCTTCCAATCAGCTTTTGAAAAATTGATAGCAGAATATGATGACGGCGACAATATGCTGGTCATCATGGTGGACGAGTTCCCCCAAACCGTAGAAAACATCAAGCTAAAGCATGGCGATGCCGAGGCGCAGACCTTCCTTCGGCTCAACAGGGAACAACGACAGCAAGCAGATAAAAACGTCCGGTTCATTTACACAGGCTCCATCGGCCTCCCCGCTGTAGTTAAAAAACTAACCTCTACCAGCGTCATCAACGACCTGAACGTCATTGAGATACCACCATTGACACCAACAGAAGCCGAAGACCTCACCCGCCAATTGCTCGGCCGCTACCAAGTGCAATACAAAGCCGAAATGGTGAGCTACCTATTGGAAAAAATCAAATGGCTTATCCCCTTCCATATCCAATTGGCGGTGCAGGAATTGATTGACGTATTCGAAACCACCAACCAACAGCTTGACGAAGACTCGGTAGAACGAGCGTTCACCCAATTGCTCAATGTCCGCAACGACATCTATTTCGAGCACTATTATTCCCGCTTGAAAGATGCTTTCTCGGCATCGCACCAAGCATTTGCCGCTGATTTGTTGGACATGCTGGCCGAAAAAGAAACCCTCTCCCAAGAAGCGGTCAATGAATTGGCCAAGCAGCACCAACTCGAAGCCGACCTCGAATCCATCCTTGAAGCCTTGATGTACGACGGCTATTTCCATTTTGACAACAGCATCAACGCATACCGTTTCAACTCATACCTTTTGCAATCATGGTGGGACAAGAAAAACCTGCATTGACACCAACCGTTCCGCCACGGACGGTTGCCAGCATCTACAATCCCGACCTGCTCACCAAGGAGCAGCTTATCGCCAGCTTCGTGGTGCGCCTCCGCAAGTTCGAGAAGCTGTTTGCCGACATCCAATCGGCGAAGATGGAGCATCCGGAACAGCCCATCCTTATCGTAGGGCTGCGGGGCATGGGCAAAACCACGCTCCTGCTGCGACTAAGCTATGAGGTTGAGAATGACCCCAGCCTCAATCCTTGGCTTATTCCCCTCGTTTTCAACGAAGAGGAATACGGCATCACCAAGCTCTTCAAGTTATGGGAAACCATTGCGGAATATCTGGAGAAAAAGGATGTCCGCTATGCGGGTCTTTTCGACCAAATGGACAAGCTGTACGGACAGACCAAAAACGATATTAAATACGAACAAGCCGCCTTCGAATTGTTACTCGATGCACTGCATAAGCAAGGCAAAAAGCTGCTCTTGTTCATCGACAATTTCGGCGATATGTTCAAACGCTTCGGCAAGCAAGAAAAGCAGCGACTTAGGGAAGTACTGATGACCTGCCCCGACCTACGCATCATCGCTGGTAGTTCAGTAGCGGCAGAAAGCTTCTTTCACTATGATGACCCCTTATATGAACTCTTCAAAATAGAACGGTTGGACGGCCTGACCAAAGAAGAAACTGAAGCCCTACTGCTCGAACTCGGCAAACATTATCCCGGCAACCCCATAAGGGAGATACTTGAAAAACAATCGCACAGGGTAGAAGCCCTGCGCAGGCTCACGGGCGGCATACCCCGAAGCATGGTGCTGCTCTTCGAAATCTTTGTGGACGATAAGGACGGCGATGCCTTTACCGACCTTGAAAGCGTACTCGATCGGGTGACGCCGCTTTACAAGCACCGCATGGATGACCTGCCTTCGCAACAGCAAGAAATCGTGAATGCCATCGCCCTGAACTGGGACGCCGTCTCCGCCAAGGAAGTGGCCCAAAAAACCCGTCTCGACAGCAAGCTTGTCTCCGCCCAACTCAAGCAACTCCACGTGAACAATATCGTGGACGTGCAAGCCACCCATACCAAAAACCATCTCTACCTCGTACACGACCGCTTCTTCAATATCTGGTACCTGATGCGCATGGCCCGCAAGGGTGACAAGAACCGGGTACTTTGGCTGATACGCTTCTTGGAGGCTTGGTGCGACGAGGAGCAGTTGTCGAAAAGGGCGGGGTCGTTGCGGAAGGCTATGTTGAAGGGGACTTACCATCCGAAAGGGGCTTATGATTTTTCAACGGCACTCTACCATGCAGAAAAGCACGACCTCGGCAGCCGCTATGAATTGGCGAAGCAGACACAGCGGTTTATGGAGACCAAGGATGCCTCGTTGCACGAAAGGCTGAACCAGTCAGACATGGCTGTTTTCAAAAAAGGGATGGATTGTTTGAATAAGAAGGATGTGGAAGGGGCGTATCAGGAGTTTCTGAAAATAAAAGAGAAGGAGGCTCAGGATTATTTGGTGCTTTGTGCTTTGTGTAATCATTGGGGAGAAATAGAATTCTTCGAACAGTATTATCAAAAGGCAATTGAATTAGGGGCTGAATATCCAGAGAGGGTAATTGGTGATGTGTTTTGTGATTACATAGAGGAGTACGAAATAGCAGAAGAGTTTTATTTGAAAGCACTAGATAAAGGAGATTTAAAAGCCAATAGGTCTTTAGGAAAGCTTTACGCTTATTATAAAGGTGATTTGATTAATGCAGAAATCTATCTCAGAGCTGCTACCGAATTGGGCGACGGACTATCATGGGAATATTTAGGTGACGTATATTCAGATGGTTTTGCAGACTACAGTTCTGCAGAAGAATACTATCTCAATGCCGTCAACGAGGGTTGTGCCAATGCATATACGAAGTTAGGTAGAATGTATCAAGAGGGATTAAAAAATATTACTAAAGCAGAAGATTTTTACAATAAAGCCATAGAACATGAAGATACTTTTGCGATGAAATATCTTGCTGAGATATACAGAGATAAGCAGAAGAACTATATAGCGGCAGAAGTTCTTTACAGAAATGCTATTAAAGCTGGCGATTATGACGGATTTCGGCTTTTGGGGTGGATGTACAGAAAAAAATTAAGGAATATCGATAAAGCAGAAGAACTTTATAAAGAAGGAATTCTAAAAGGAGAAACCTATTGCTGGGCTTACCTCGCAGACTTGTACAAAACCAACCTTAAGGACTACGTTAAGGCAGAAGAGTTTTACCTAAATGCAGCTGAAGCAAATCACAACAAATCCCTTATTTCTTTAGGAAATATGTGTAAAAACAATCTAAAAGATTTTAAAAAGGCTGAAAAATACTATCGTCAGGCAATAAAAAAAGGTGAGATGCAAGCATGGATTCCATTGGCAGAATTGTACAGAGATGAATATGAAAGCTATGCTAAGGCAGAAGAATATTATCTTAAAGCAGCAGAGGAAGGCCAATCAGAGGCATTATATCTTTTGGGCTGGACATATTTACACAAACTCAACAACCCCTTGAAGGCAGAAGAGCTTTATTCTCAGGCTGTAGAAGAGGGTGAGATTGATGCATGGCTTTATTTGGCGCAACTTTATCAGATTGAGCAGAAGAATTATAAAAAAGCAGAAGAATATTACTTAGAATATAAGGACGCCAATGAAGGGGAAGGCTCCTTGTTGTTGGGGGATTTTTATCTTGAGTGCTTTAATGACACCGAAAAAGCCGAGGAAAGTTTTAAGTGCGCCATCAATGAAAATGAAGCTGAAGGGTATAATAGTTTAGCTTGGATGTATTTCTTGAAAAAAATAAAACGCAAGGAAGCAGTTGAATATGCGAGTAAAGGCTACAATTTGAACCCAAAAATTCATACAGCCCATACCTTAGCCTGTATTTTGCTTTGGAACAACAAAATTGAACAAAGCATTGACAATTTTGAAAAATTTAAAGTGAGTGAAAAATTCCTTTCAAATGAAGATGAATGGACAATCTACCTCATCCTCCTTCTCGCCAAATCCCAATACCCCTACCTCTATACCTACTTCACCTCCGAAACAGCCGAGGAACTCCACCTTAAAGACCGCTTTAAACCCATCTGGTATGCTCTCATGCACTATATGAAAGACAAGTACCCGACCGAGTACCTGCGCATGCCACCGGAGCTAAAGGAGACCGTGCAGGAAATCATCGCCAAGGTGGAGCAGATGAGAATTGACTATGCATAAAATTTTGGTTCTTCGTGATTTCGTGTGGGTAATTTTTTTCCACATCTATCATCTTGTAACCCGCTATTTTCAATGGCGGGGATTGGCAACTCCCCACCGCCAACATCTATCTTCTTTACAAAACATCAGCATTTACTATTTGCGCCAAATGTATGATGTTGATGTTTTGTAAAGAAGATAAATGCGCTACAGGTTATTCATACTGCCCCTCTTTGAAACGAAGGGTTACAAGATGATGGATGTTTACCCACATAAAATCACGAAGAACCAAAATTTTGCAGCTTTTGAAGAAAATTATAGAAATCAATCCATCAACAGAAATCCCAACCCTCAGAAGTATATAAATCTCTAGTAAAGCGATATAATCCCATATTAATCCGTCATAAGCCCATCGTAACCCAAAATCACCCCATCCTAATCCGAAATCAGCTCCCCGTTAAGCAATATTATCCCTCCCTAATCCAAAATTTGCTTTTCGCTAATCGATTTCAGCTCTTCATAAAGCAATTTCAGCAAGCTGTAAAGTGATTTTAGGTCTTCGTAAACCTTCATTAGCTCCCCGCAGGCTCAATCATCCAACCCCTCCCCCTCCACATCCGCAAAGCTATCCACCTGCTGCTGCGACTTCAGGAACCTGCACCAAGAGCAGTCGGCCTCGCCGCAGCCCTCGTAGAACTCCTGCCGCATGATTTTGCCGTAGGTGTCCACGATGAGGTGCTTAACGAAGGCCACGTCACCCGGCTCAAATAGTATGCGCTTGTCCGTGAAGGCCCCCTTCGCATCCGGTTCGAGGTAGCTGATTTCGGCGCTGACGGCCAGGGCGGGGTTGTTCCGCCAGTTCTCGAACAGGATTTTGTAGAAGACAAGCTGCCGCCAGTAAGCGCCGCCGAAGAGGGCTTGAGGATTTGAGGATTTGAGGATTTGAGGATTTGACTGCGGACTGTCGGACTGACTGCCATCCCGAGTAGTCGGGACAAGACCTACCAACTGTCGAACTGCCAACTCCATCTCCGGCCTTTTCAGCTTCCCCGCATCCTGGTTCCCCGTTTTATAGTCCACGATATGTGCCTCCAAGCCTGCCTTATCCACGAAGTCAATCCGGTCAATGACGCCCATCAGCGGCACGCCCTCCACCACCACGTACTTGAACTCCTGCTCCACCTTGCTGTTTTTGGGCCAGTTGGCTTGGTGTTGCCGCACGTAATCCGCTAAGTATTGCCTGCCCAGGTCGAGCCTGCGCTCGAAGTCCTTTTTGCTGAAAAACCCCTGCTGGCGTTTCATTTCGTGCTCAAAAAACTGCACAAACTCTCCCACAAAAGGAAATTGCCGATTGTTTGGCGCAGCCCGCAGCATCTTCTCGAAGCCCCGGCGCAATGCCTCGTGCATGGCCGTTCCGTAAAACGCCGCCTCGGTCGCCACCGCTGGTGCCCGCAGCACGTTCTCGTAGTAAAAGCTCAGCGGGCAGCGAAGGAACTTGTTCAGACTCGATACGCTCAACGTAAATTTTTCGAGCAGCGACTGCACCGCCTCCTGGTCGTGCGGCTCGATACCCTTGGGCTTGGTTTCGAGCAAAAGCGCCACCTGCACATCCAGCAATGCCTCGGCGCTGGCGCTTCCGGGCTGTACCTCGCCGCCGCCGACCTGCAATGTTTCGTCCACGAAGATGGCCGGGTTCAGCGTCTTGCCGTCGTCGCCCTGCTCGGCGTAGCTGATGTGCAGGGCCTCCTTCGCCCTCGTCATCCCCACGTAGAACAGCCGCCGCCTTGCCTCTTCCGCATCGGCCTCGCCGCTCAGTGTCAGCGTGTCGGGGAACGAAAACTGCTGTGCACCGCTGCGCTTGTTCGGCTCCCATTGCTCCTTCACGCAGTCCAACAAGAAGACCCTGCGGAATTCGAGGCCCTTGGCGCTGTGGGCGGTGAGCAACTGGATTGCGGATTGCGGATTGCGGATTGCGGATTGGAGGGCTGCTGTTCCTTCAAGCTGACCTTTCGGCAAGGAATGGGCGGGTAGGCTGGGGCCTGTCCGCAATCCGGAATCCGCAATCCGCAATTCAATCCGGTTTGCGTCCATGCTTTTGAAAATCTCCAGCAGGCGACTAAGGTTGAGCCGAGGATTGCGTTCCGCCTCCTTTTCGATGAAACCCGTGAAGGTGAAAAGCACCTGCACCTGCTCCTGCCGCTGCTCGCCGTCCAGGATTTTGCGCAGCAACCCGCTGCGGTTGATGACCCGCTCCACGAAGACCGGGAGGCTGAGGTTGGCGTAATCGGCGAGCATAAATTCCAGAAAATCAGCTACTTGCAGCAATTTTTCCGGCTGCTCCAGCCGAGCTTCCTTCAGCAGTTTTTTGTTGGAAATGGCGCTCCGCAGGTACAGGGACACGGGACGGACACCGGGCTTGGGTGGTAGCGTTTCCATGCCCGTCCAGCCCTCGCCCTCAGCGGCCAACCACATGCTCAGGCGAGCGAGGTCTTGCGGTTTTACTCCAAAAAAATCGAAATGCAGGATGCGGAACAGCCCGTGCTCGCCGCTGAAAGGCTTGTTGAACTCATCGTGAAAATAGCCCAACAGCAGCCGGAGGTTCTGTACCAAGGGCAGGTCGAGGGCGTTCACGGACTGGCGGGTTTGGAACGGGATGCCCTTTTTGCCCAAAATCGCCATTAGGCGCTTGGCCTGTTTGTGCTTCGCAAAAATGACCGCCACCTCGTCGAGCGGGAAGCCCTCGCCCATCAGTTTTTCGAGCTGCTCCGAAATGGCCACCTCCTCCTGCAAGCGGTTCGGGTAGCAGGTCACGACGGGGCGCAGGGGCAGTTTGGCAAACTCTGCATGGCGGGCAATGAGCAGTTTGTCCAAGCCCAGGTCCTTGAGGTTGTTGAGGATGCGTAGCTGGTTTTTTTCAATCAAGGCGCCCGACGAATCAAGGATATGCTGCGAGGAGCGATAATTTTCCGTGAGCACCACCACTTTCAGGTCGCTGTGGTGGGTGTGGTAAAAATCGGAGATGTTCTTCAGCCTCGCCCCCTGAAATTCGTAGATGCTCTGGTCGTCGTCGCCGACGATGAAGATGTTGGGGGCGTCCCAGAACTCGGTAAGCCGTTGGAGGATTTCGTTCTGTGCGCCGTTCGTGTCCTGATACTCGTCAAGGAGGAAGTAGAGGTACTGCTCCTGGTAGCGGGCGAGCAGGTTGGGGAAGTCCCGGAATGCCCGCAGCACCCACAGAATCATGTCCTCGTAGTCGTAGCGGCGGCTGTCGTGCATTAGTTTTTCGTAGCGCTCGAACAGTTGCACGGCGCTGCGCAAGCGCTCCATCTTCATCCTTTCATCTTCAATGGCGGCGGTTTTCAAGTCGCCCTTTTTCACGTTGCCCCGGTTTTGCTTGTAGATGAACTCCTCCCGGTTGGGCAGGTCGGCCAAGTATTCGTCTATTTTTTTGAGCACAAAATCCGCTTTCCAGTGCTCCGATTTCATGCGGCGGAAGAGGTTCTGGAGATGGTTTTCGTAGAAATAGCCGTCCGCCCTGCCCCGGCGGAGCGGGTGCTGCCACGGCAGCTCGTCCATTAGTTGCCGGATGATTTCCACCCGTTCGAGGTCGCTGAGTGGCTCCAGTTCCCGGCGGCCAAAGAGGTCGAGGTTGCCCTGGATGATGGTGTTGCAGAACGAGTGGAATGTGAAGACATGCACCTTGTGGGCATCCGGCCCGATGAGCGAGAGCAGCCGCTGGCGCATGGCCTGCACCCCGGCGTCGGTGAAGGTGAGGCAGAGGATGTTGTGCGGCTGTGCGTCGGTGCGCAGTAGGATGTTGCCGATGCGAGCAGCGAGGATATGGGTCTTGCCCGTGCCTGGCCCAGCGATGACGAGCACTGGGCCTTCGATGGTATCCACGGCTTCCCGCTGCGCCGGGTTGAGCCGCTCTATTTCCCGAAGGAAGCCCTCGTTATAGGTCTGGATGGTCATTGCGGAGCAAATGTAGAAAGTAAAAGGGCAAAAATGCTTTGACTTGTGGTCGCCCAATTTATTGGCAGACNNGTCTGCCAATAAATTGGGCGACCACGAATTCGGATTAATTTCGCCCAAAATCGTTCATTCAAATTTCTACAAATGAAAATTCTTGCACTCCTACTTTGCGTGGCTGGCGCTGGCATGTCGTTGGTTTCGGCGTTCATAGCCATGTTCTCGCCAATGGCGATGGATGCGCCGGGCAGCGAAAAATCCACCGCACTTTGGGCTTTTGTTTACCTGATGTTTGCTTCGCCGGTGGCTTTTGTCATCACGGATATTGTGGGCTGGATTCAGTTTGGCAAGGGCAATTACGGGGCGGCCATCAAATGGGTGCTTTTGGGGTTCGTGCCATTTGTGGCGGCGTTCTCCGCCTTGCTTTTAGTAGGGAAAAATTAAGGCCGAATACTCCGCTTGCTTATCCTCACCGTTTTCACCACCCGGAGGCTTGCGTCCACCATGCTCACGAGGTAGATGCCGTCGGGTAGGTCGGCGATGTCGTACTTGTTGCCGAAGGCGGTATCGAAGGTGCGCACCCGCTTGCCCAGCACGTTGGATACCCAGAGTTGTTTGACGAAGGTGTTGCGGGTGAGGGTCAGGTAGTCAGTGACGGGGTTTGGGTAGATTCGAAGCCGCCCTTTGTCCGCCTCGGTGAGGGGGGTAAGCCCCTCGATGGTCACGAAGTAATAAGCGGTGTTGAGCAAGACTTTTGGGTTGGTGAGGTCATAGAGGTTTATCCTGACATTGGCCGTGCCCGCATGCCCGATGGGATAGACGTTGAGCTTCAGCCGGGCGGTGTCGCCGGGCATGAGGATGACGGGAGCGTAGGGTATGCGGTCGTAGAAGTCAACGTTGGTGGTGTTCGTGGTGAAGTAGCAGGTGTTTTGGTCGCAGACGGAAAAGCGCCACCCGTCGGGGGCTGCATCCACGATGATTTCCCAACGCAGGTTGATGGGTTGGCGGCTGTTGTTCTTGAGGCGGGCTTGGCAGGGGGTATAGTCGTAGGTATTGCTGAGGTCAAATTCAATGGTGTTCTCCCAAGGGGCGGGCGTCACCTCAAGGTCGGACTGTGCCGATAGGCAATGGCCACAAAGTAGGAAAGCGATAAGAATAAATAAAGCCTGCTTCATGTTCTTCCAATTTCTTTTGCTCCGCAAAGTTCGGTGAAAAAATCGGGAGGAGGACGATTAAATAGTGGTTGGAGGTTGTGTTACAATGCACTTTTGCCGCACCACCACTACAATGATTCCTTGTCAGCTCGTTTCCGCACCCGCATCATTATCCCGTATTTGGGCTTCAAGGTGATGAGCGGCTCCGGCTCGATTCGTTGGCCTTCCACCACCTCAAAATCGAACCTGCCCAACAGCAGCGCCAAAAGTAGCTGCATCTCCATGAGCGCAAAATGGTTGCCAATGCACATCCTCGGCCCCGCCCCGAACGGCATGTAGGCCAGTTTTGGCCGCTCCTTCTCCTGTTCCGGGCTGAAACGCTCCGGGGTGAAATCCGCTGGCCGCTCCCAATACCGGGGGTCACGGTGCATGGCCGCAATGCTGATGAACATGATGGCGTTCGTCGGGATTTTCACCCCCAAAATCTCGTCCTCCGCAATCGGCTGCCGCCCAATGGCAAAGCCCGGCGGGTAGAGCCTCATACTCTCCTGAATCACTTGCATGGTGTAGGTGAGCTTGCGCAAGTCCTCGAACTTGGGCATACGGTCGCCCAGTACCGAGTCTATTTCGCTCCGCAATTTTTGCACGACACCGGGGTGCTGCGACAACAGCCAGAGTGTCCAAGTGAGCGAGGTGGCGCTGGTTTCGTGGCCTGCGGCAAACAGTGTGACGGCCTCGTCACGCAGGGCTTTGTCGCTCATGGCCTCGCCCGTTTCCTCGTCTTTTGAACTGAGCAACATCGTGAGCAGGTCGTTGGGCGGGTTGGGGTCGTTGCGCCGCTCGGCAATGAGCTTGTAGATGTAGCTGTTGAACCAAGTTATGTCCCTTTTAAACTTGCGGTGCTTGCCATTGATATAGGTGAGCGGTATGAAATAGGGTTTCACCGTGCGGTAGGTGAGGTAATCTTGGGCATCCATCATCACCCGGTACATCTCGTTGATGTCCGCCGTATCTTCGGTACTGAACAGGGTCTTGAGGACGATTCGGGCGGTGGCGGCCATCATTTCCTTGGCAATGTCGAGGGGCGGGCTTGCCTCCAGCGCGGCATCGCCAGCCTTACCCGCCAATTCGTTGATGTATTTTTCGGCCACCACAGTCATGCTGTTGAACAGGTCTTCGAGTTGGGTCTTGTAAAAGGCAGGCTGCACCAGCCGCCGCTGCCGCCGCCAGTATTCGCCCTCGCTGGTGACGAGGCCCGTGCCGAGCGCTAAGCGAAGCTGTCGGTAAGCAGGGCTTTTGACGTAGTTTTTTTGGTTTTTCTGAAGAATGTGCGCTACCACCTCGTGGTTGGTGATGATGAAAATTTTGCGGAGCAAAAAGGGCATCATGAAAAAATCGCCCATCAACTGCGTCTGCTTGATGGTAAACTCGAAAGGGTTACGGAGAAAACCAGCACCTGGGAGCAGCGGGTTTTTACCTTTTAGAACGGGGATGGTGGTTGGCATTGTTGATTTTTTACCTCAAACAAAAGCAATTGAAAAATGCTTTTAAAATTCTATTGTTTTTAATCTTGCAGCGAATTTATCACAAACCAGCTTCCAATGGCAACAAATAAAAAGTCCAAAAAGAAAAAGCAGCCCCAAGCGCCCGTCGTGTCGCTCAAACCTGAGAACCTATTGGTGAAGAAAGGCCGTTCCATGCCGATTTATGAATGCAGGGTACACGAAGGCTGGTCCGAGCGGGGCAATGCGCAGGTTGCGGTAGCCCGCCGCATGTCCAACGGGAACCTTGTGATTGGCATATACCTCGTTGACCTGTGGTGCCTCGGGCTGAAGGACACATTTTTCAGGGCCAACGTCAGCATCCCGGAATATGAACACATGATGGGCCTTTCCAGCGTGAAGGTTGACATGGAAAAAGTAGAACCAGCCTTGGCCTTCAACATGATTTATGCCGCCATCGAGTACGCTGAGGATATCGGCTTCGAGCCGGCCAAAGACTTCAAATACACCCAATACCTACTGCCCGAACCCGACGACTTTGAGTACATCGAGATTGAGACCGGGAAAGACGGGAAGCCATTTTATTTTTCAGGCCCAAATGACAAGGTACAGGCTATTTTACAAAAATTGGAAAAGAAACTTGGCGCTGGCAACTATGAGTTCATGATGGAGATTGATGGCGACGTCGAGTATGATGACGAATACGATGACGATTATGATAGTGGCTCCGCCCCAAACTTGCGGAGGATGATAGCAGCAGATTTTTTCCCAGATTGGAAAGTGGACCGGAAGGTGGAGGGGTTGGATGATGAAGACAAAACCGACTTCATGCTTCAGGTATTGGCCGTATCAATGGCGCTCGAAGAGGCAGAAGGTTCCATTGAAACTTTGAAGGAAGTGTATGATGAATCCTTTTTGGAAGACCTGACCGAGGATTTCATGGATAAAATAGACGAGATGAAAGCGTTGGATAAATTGCCCCAATTGGAACGCACCGACGAAATTTACAACGAATTTTCAAAATTCCTGAACCTAATACTATCCCGAGTGCTTCGCAATGGTTCCGTTGACTTTATGTTCAAGGACCGCTATCGGCCGACGCCATCCGCATATTCTGGCGAAGAAATCAAAACCATGTCCCAGGAGGAAATCTCAGAATTCATGAAGGATACGTTCAACATGGTGTCCTCTGAAGAAAAGAATTATGCCTTTGCAAGGATGCAAGCCTTCAATGTTTTAGATGAAATGTACCCTGTTGGCATTGATGAACCCCTTAGCCAAGATGCAGTAGAACAGGTGGTGAAGAAAGCTTGGGAAAAGTTAAAGCCGCATGACGAGGAAGGTTTTTTCGATGAAAACGATGCGGATGTCGTACAAAAATTCAGGGAAAACGTGCTTGAGGTGGTTGATGCGTTCCTCAAAGAAATTTGACCTGTATAGGTGTTTTCTTTGTCGAGGCAGGCAGCAAAATCGAGGGAGATTTAGCTACCTGTTCACCCTCAATTTTACTACCTTTGCGCCATGAATAATACAGAAGAAACAGCGGACTTGACGCCCGACAAGGGCAATTATGATGCGGGAAATATCACCGCACTCGAAGGCTTGGAGGCCGTGCGGAAGCGCCCGGCGATGTACATCGGAACGACAGATGTGAAGGGCCTTCACCACCTCGTTTGGGAGGTCATTGACAACTCCATTGACGAACACCTCGCAGGATATTGCACAGAGGTCTCCACTACCATCCACCCCGACAACTCCATCACCGTGCGGGACAACGGGCGTGGCATACCGGTGGACATGCACAAGAAGCTCAAAAAATCAGCACTTGAAGTGGTGATGACCGTGCTGCACGCTGGTGGCAAGTTTGACAAAGACACCTACAAAGTATCTGGTGGCCTGCACGGCGTTGGCGTTTCTTGCGTGAACGCCCTCTCCATCCACCTAAAAGCAGAGGTGCACCGGGACGGAAAGTATTACGAACAGGAGTACTCCAAAGGCAAGCCCCTCTACGACGTTCGGGAAGTTGGCCCATCCGACAGGCGGGGCACCACCATCAACTTCAAGCCGGATGCCGAGATATTCGTCGAAACGCTGGAATACAGCTACAACATCCTTGCCGCCCGTATAAAGGAACTATCCTACCTGAACAAGGGCCTAAAAATGGTGGTCACCGACGAGCGCCAAGTTGACGAAAAAGGCAATTTCAAAACGGAGACCTTCCACTCTGAAGGTGGTCTGTTGGAATATGTGGCTTACTTGGACGAGTCCCGTGCAAGGCTCATTGAAAAACCCATCTACGTCATCACAAAGCAGGAAAACGTGGAAGTGGAAGTGGCCATTTTGTACAACACTTCCTACTCCGAGCACTTGTATTCCTTCGTGAACAACATTTTCACCAGCGAAGGCGGTACGCACGTCAGCGGTTTCCGCCGGGCGTTGGGCCGGGTGTTGGGCAAGTTCGGCGAACAGTCCGGCATGCTCACCAAGGCCAAAGTCACGCTCTCCGCCGAGGACTACCGGGAGGGCCTCACCGCCATCGTATCGGTGAAAGTGCAGGAGCCACAGTTCAAGGGCCAGACCAAAAGCGAGTTGGGCAACTCCGAAGTGCTGGGCATCGTGTCCCGTGCCGTGGACGATGCGCTCTCCACATATATCGAGGAGAATCCTGGGTCTGCCCGCAAAATCATCGAGAAAATCATCCTCGCTGCCACCGCCCGCCAAGCTGCCCGCAAGGCCCGTGAGATGGTACAGCGCAAGAACGCCCTCACTGGTAGCGGACTCCCCGGCAAGTTGGCCGACTGCTCCAGCAAGGATCCCGCCGAGAGCGAAATATTCCTTGTGGAGGGCGACTCGGCAGGTGGCACCGCCAAACAGGGACGTGACCGCCACTTCCAGGCCATTTTGCCCCTCCGGGGAAAAATCCTGAACGTGGAAAAAGCAATGGAGCACAAGATTTACGAGAACGAGGAAATCAAGAACATCTTCACCGCCCTCGGCGTCAGCATCACCGAGAACAGCGAAGGTACCCGTGTCCTCAACATCGAAAAACTGCGCTACCACAAGACGGTCATCATGTGCGACGCCGATATTGACGGCAGCCACATCACCACGCTGATTCTGACCTTTTTCTTCCGCTATATGAAGCCGCTCATCGAGCAGGGCTATATATACATTGCCGCTCCACCGCTGTACATGGTGAAAAAAGGCAAGCAGTTCCGCTACTGCTGGAACGACGACGAGCGCCGTGAGGCCATTGCCAACTATTCCAGTGGTGAGAACGACACCTCCGTAAAAACGCAGCGCTACAAGGGTCTTGGTGAAATGAATGCCGAGCAGCTTTGGGAAACCACAATGGACCCCAACAGCCGCATCTTGCGCCAAGTGACCATTGACGACGCCGCCGAGGCCGACCGAATCTTCTCCATGCTCATGG
Organism: Saprospiraceae bacterium UBA6168; assembly: GCA_002435785.1. GTDB lineage: Bacteria > Bacteroidota > Bacteroidia > Chitinophagales > Saprospiraceae > UBA6168. The sequence continues at coordinate 42,544 of DIUC01000073.1, forward strand.
GTGAGGAGGTGCCGCCACGTCGGGCGTTCATCGAAGCGAATGCGAAATACGCGAAGGTGGATGCTTGATTAAGTTGTCAGTTTGACAGGTGCAGTGGGCAGTCCGGGTTTCGGGCTGCCCATTGTTGTTTAATTGACCCGCTGGTTCCCAACCGCTTCCGAAACGCTCATCGCCCGGTCATAAATCATGAGCGACTTCATCTCCTCCGGCAAAATCCGAATCTCCTTTTTCCGGTTTGTCAAAACCTGCCCCAAAAACGGCGAGAAAAACGACCAGCCGTACTGGCGGCTCGTGCCGCCGTCGCAGAGTTGACCGTCCACCACTGCCAAAATCATGTCCGGGCCATTGTCCACAATAAATGTCACCCGATGCGGGCGCACGATGTCCAGCAGGCCGGGGTCGGTGGTCCAAGTTTCACAAGCCTCCGTGTTGCAGAGGTTCAGCTCCAGTTGGCGATAGCCCGTTGTTTGGATGAAAAACCCGGAGCCAGTTTCATTCCGGGTATCGAGCAGCACCCGGTTTTGCGAAAAATCCCGTGGCTGCACGGTCATTTCGATGGTCAGACCGCCCGTGTCCTGCATCGCATTGTAGAAAACATAGCCGCCCGCCGAGTTCTTCGGAAAGCCGCTGATGGGCAGTTTTTCATTTTTCAAACTATCGGCTGGAAAGGACATGGCCGCAGGCCGCAGCGGCAACGTCGGATGATTGAAGGCCGTGTCCAATTGCCCCCAAAGCCCGTCAATTAACTCCTTCGGAACTGGGTGTATCGCCGCCTTGAACTTGTTGGTTTCCGTCAGCCAAAAAAGACCATCTTGTTCCACGAGGTCGGGGTAACTGAAGCGGCCAGTTTCGTAACTACGGTCGTCGGTGTAAAGCACCACCTCTGGCTGTGACCACCGGATTTCACCGCCGACCTCCTTGCCCGCCGCCAGCCATGCAGGGTTTCGGGAGCTGAAATGGTCGCCGCTATGATTGTGGTACCAGAGCAGGTAGTTTCCGTTGGCGCAGCGCCAGGTTTTTGGGCAGGCACGGGGGTTCTTCACAGGTCGGCCATCCAGGTAACTGGCCAGTTTCGGCAATGTCCAATGATGCCCACCGTCGCGGCTGTACGATTCGGCGAGGTATCCCGTTTGCGTCCGGTAAATGCAGCACAGGCTGCCATCGGACATGGCCACCACGCTGTGCTCCTCCTGCACCGAACCAAAAGCCAGGTTGCCCACGCCGTGCTCGCCATCCGGCAGCAACTGCCATTTCAGGCGGGCGGGGTCACGCTCGGCATTGATGTTCTCACAAAGAAAAAACCAGCCCTCGCCCTTGTCCAGCATGTACTTTCCGATTTTGGTGAAACCGAGCATCATGCCCCCCGTCCCGCCAGTCGGCGGAATCCCAACCGTCACTGGTTTCCCGATGCCCCAAAAAATCTGCACTTTTCCTTGCCAGTCGTTGGTGAGGTCGCAGGCGGTGAGGCGCATGGGCAGGCGATGGTGTTCAGACCATGTGAGGCCGCCGTCGTCGCTGAACTTGAAACAGTACCATCCGAGCATATCGTTTCGGGGGAGTTTTTCCCCCTTGAGTTCGCCCACTTCGTCGCCGTTATAGCTGTAAAAAACATAGACTCGACCGAAGTTGGTCAGGTAGGGCATAGCCCAACTGGCGGCAGGCCCAGCGGCAGGTTCAATGGGCACTGGCGTGGTCCATGTTTGTCCTTGGTCGGTGCTGCGGGTGGCAGCGATGTGCTGGCCGTCCAGCCCTTCTTCCAGTTTTCCGGTGGTAAAGGTGCAGAGCCAAGTGCCATCGGCCAGCGTGACGAGGTACGGCTGGTCAATGTAGCCGTTGGAATAGATTTCGTGGCCGGATTGGATGTTGCGGGGGTCAGGTTGGGCGCTTACAGTAGAAGCAATCAGAAAAAAAAAGGCTAAAAAAGCTGGTGTAGTCAATCGAATCATTTCGTTTGCTTCGCAAAAATGACTTAAATCTTCTCTCTAAAATACCCACTCAACTCCTCCCTAAAATGCGTCATCGCATTCATCACCGGAAGCGGGATGCCGCCGCCGAGGGCACAGAGCGAGCCTTTTTTCATGGTGTCCAACAAATCAGCAAACAGCTCATTGTCAATCTTGTAGTCGCTGGTTTGCGCTTTTTGTAGCAGCTCCTTGCCCCGCACCGAACCGATTCGGCATGGGAAACATTTGCCGCAGCTCTCGTGGGCTGTGAAGGCGAAAAGATGCTCTAAGTAAGCCACCATCGGGTACTCCTCTGGTACGCTAACGATGCTTGCGTGGCCGAGCAGGAAGCTGTTTTGGGCGAAGCTCTCAAAGTCCACCGTCAGGTCGAACATCTTTTGGACTGGCACGAGGCCACCGAGTGGGCCACCGATGTGCAGCGCCTTTACCGGGCGACGAAAGCCACCGCCTAATTCCTCCACCACCGTGGCGAGCGATGTGCCCATGTCCACCTCATAGATGCCGGGGCGACGGAAGGCACTGTCCAGCGATACGAGCTTGGTGCCGTTGCTGCGGGGTGTCCCGATTTTGGCAAAAGCTTCGCCGCCATTTTTCACGATAAAATGAAGATTGGCAAGGGTTTCGACGTTGTTCACCACCGTCGGCTTCCCGAACAGGCCGTAGTTGACGGGGTACGGCGGACGCACCCGCACCTCTGGCCGCTGGCCTTCGATGCTGGCCAGCAGGGCAGTTTCTTCGCCGCAGATGTAGGCGCCCCGTGCTTCGATGACTTTGAACTCAAAATTGAAATTGCTGCCGAGGATGCCAGTGCCCGTTAGCCCGGCGGCTTGCAGGTCGGAGATTGCTTTTTTGATGACCTCGATGCTCTCCGGGTACTCATAGCGGATGTACATCACGCCCCGGTCGGCGCCGGTCACGTAGCCAGCGATGATGAGGCCAATCAGCACCGCAATCGGCTGATGCTCAAGCAGGTAGCGGTCGGAATAGCTGCCGGGGTCGCCCTCGTCGGCATTGCAGACGATGTATTTTTGGTTGCTTTCGGCCTTACGGCAACCTTCCAGTTTGATGCCGATGGGAAAGCCTGCGCCGCCCCTACCCCGGAGGCCAGATGCTTTGATTTGCGCCAGCAAATCCTCTGGCGTGGTTGCCAGCATTTTTGCAAAATCATTGCGAAGCTCGTCAAGTGAGGCGAACGGCTTGGTCAGGATGCCCGCACCGATAGACTGTACATTGTAGCTGTCCATGCAGCCAACGCAGTCGGTGTTGTCGAAGGGCGGAAGGTTGCCGCCGGAGTAGTTGTGGCCAGCATAATGGAAGGCGCTGTTCTCGTGGCAGCGGCCCAAGCAGCACATTTCACCGATTTCTTCTTCTTTAAAATGCTCCGCCAACTGGGACTTCAGTCCATCTTGCGTACCTGCCACGAGACAGGCGCTGCCATTGCAGACATAGACTTTTTTGCCTTTGTTCTCTGGGCGAGTGAAGTCGTAAAAGGTGCTGGCACCGTAAACGGCGGCATCACCAACGAGGAACTTTTCGGCCAATCCGGCGGCGGCGTTTTTATCCAAAAAGCCTTGTGCTTCGGTCAGGTTGCCGATATTTTCAAACAGGTTGTCGGTCAGACCCTTTCTTCCCGAAAGGGCGGTGAGATTCTTGGACATAAAAAAACTGGATTTGGTCAGGTCTAAACTTTGACCGCCAAAATAGGGATTACTTTGAATTTGCGAAGCAAGAATAACAAAGTGCAGTGTGTTTTGAAGGGCATCGGCCCCGCAATCTCGTATTCGGTGCGCATGCTCAAAGCTTTGGCCGATACAAGGGAAGTTCGGAAATCTTTTTCCCCACCGCCAAGCCAAGCCGTGTGCCCTCGTCGCAGTCCATGCGATAGTGCACGCCAAGGGCGATGCGGGAGGAGGCATTTTCAAAAGCCATTTCATAAAAGGAGTGGTAGCTACGGGGCTTGCCCTTGAACTCCGTCCTGCCTTCGTGGCTTCGGTCGGTCAGTTCATATTTTTTTCCGTAAAGGCCAGTAAGGACTTCGGCGGCTGCGGCGGCGAGCATTGCATGGCCCGACGGGTAGGCTGGAAACGAGGGTGTATGGACTACGGGACGCCAGTCGGGCTGTATCGCCTGTCGGATGAAAGTTTCTGGGCGCAGGAGGTTGTAGTGATATTTTGAATACCAGCAAGCCACCGCCGCATCGGAGAGGGCAAGGCTCACACGCAGGTAGGTTTCGAGCGCCCTTATCGGGGTGGGCTGTTCATGCCGCAAAATTTGGTTGGTGATGGAAATCCAGCGACCCGCAGAAGAAAAGGTAAGGCCGGAAAAGTCATCGCTCCAAAATTCCGCAACCCATTGATTTTCAGATGATAACGGAGAGTTCATCGTATAGACCTCTAATGCTTGGACATAATATTGTGACTGCGACTCCATAGAAAATGGCGGAAGCGGTGCTGCAAGGTATTCAGTGGGTTCTATGACAAACGTGCGGGTTTTGCCCCATTGGGGAAGCAGAGCAGGCATTGGAAAATCCTGGCAAGGCTGCCAGAAGCCAGTCCCGACGATCGGCTTGTAGTTGCGGTCGTAGTTGTGGAGGTTCGCCATGTGGCCAAGGGTATCGGTGGCCGACCATTCGTACACGGCCAAAGCCATTTTTTTTCCAAAATCAGCTGACACCTGATAAATGTTGGAATCGGTTTCAAGCTTCAACCGATGGTTCCATTTTTCCGCCAAACTCATGCGCTCTTGCTCAATGCTTCGGTTGGCAGAGATAAAAAATTTCTGGAAAATGGTATTGTAGCAAGCATTGAGGACCGTAGGCAGGTGGTACTTTTTGTTGGGGTCAGGGGCGGGTAGGTTAAGGCCCTCGAAATTTGGTGCGAGCGATTGGGCGCCAAAGCGTTGGGTAGCCAAGGCGGCCTCCCATGCTGCCAGCCCGGAATATGCGTACACCCTGGCGGCGACGGGCGGTCGGTAGCCTTCCGTAAACCGCTCCGCTCGAAGGGCATGTTCGTACCAATCGAGCATCAGTGTGATGAGGGGGTCCCGCTGCCTAAGGGGTGTTTTTCCGGCATATAAGCCCCTCCAAGCTATCAGCCCCAGTGCCAAAACTGCGCCTATTGATATAATCGCAGCTATTTTATTTTTTGATAACATCTTCATTGTCAATTATTTAACCCACTGGAGCAGCCAATGGGAACTCTAACCTGAACACCGTGCCGGTTGGCAAACGGTTGGAGACCTTCAACTCGATATGGTGCAACTTCACAATGCTGTCCACGAGCGAGAGGCCAACGCCACTGCCCTTGACCTTGTCCGTTTTTGGGCTTCGATAAAATGGTTCGAACACCAATTGGACCTCATCTTCGGGTATGCCGGGGCCTTGGTCCTGGATTTCGATGGCGGGTTTGCCTTCTGGCAAAAACGAAAGGCGCACTTTCACCCGGTGGTCGGGGCTGAACTTGCAGCCATTGTCCATCAGATTGGTGAGCGCCGTGCGCAACAATTGCTCGTTGGCTTGCACAAAGAGCAGTTCCTCATCTTTTGGCAGGTTTACGATTTCAAAGTTGATTTTGTAGTCTGGGTGCGACTTGAGCAGGGCGGCCTTTGCTTGCCATACTGCCTCGTCTATCCTGATTTTTTCAAAATTGACCTGTTGGCCAGTGGCCGTGATTTTGGCCAATTGCATCAACTTGTCTGACACGAGGTTTAGCTCCCGGGTATCATCTAATACCGACTTGAGTATCTGTCGGTACTCGGTTTCTGGCCGGTCTTTTTGGAGGGTGATTTCTATTTGGGAAATGATGACGGTGAGCGGGTTTTTCAGCTCGTGCGAGATGTTGGAAAGAAAGAGTTTTTGAGCATTGAAGGCCGCTTGGAGGCGGTCGAGCAGGCGGTTGAAAGTGACGACGAGGCGTGCCAGCTCATCTTGGTTTTTGGAGGTTTCGAGGCGCCGGCTCATGTCACTGGGCAGCAGGGCGTCCACTTGGTTCATGATGCGGCTCACGGGTGCTAAGGCTTGCCCCGCAAAAATCCAACCACCGATGGCCACCAGTGCACAAAAAGCGCAAAAAACCACGACCAGTATCCGGGTGAGTTTTTGCAGGGCATCGGGCTTGAAGATAGCCTCCGAAACAACCACGTAGTTTTTCCCCGAAGCCGATTGGTGCCGAATACCAATAGCGTTGAAACGATTGTGCTCGAAGCGGCACTCACCCATTTTCATGATTTCGTTGAGGGTTTGGGGCGATGCAGTGGCTGGCGAAGGATTGAAGGTATAGACCAAGCGGTTTTTATCATCAAAAATGGAGATGTTCTCCGTGAAAGTGGTAAAGGAGGCATTGGCGGTGTTGCTCGTTACCTCCTCCAAGCCCTCACGCTCCAGCCTTGTCACGGCCACCATAGCCGTGAGCTTGGCCTTGGAGCGCAGGTTGCCGAAGAACTCGTTCTGCAGGTGGTTTTTAAACTGAAAATAGATAATCAGCATCGCCACCAGCATGATGCTGGCCACGATGAGCATGAACTGTATTGTCAGGCGGGTTCGGATTTGCATTTCTTAACAATAATGGGACAAAGGACAAAGTGGGGTTGTGGGCCTTCCACATTTCTTCTTTGGAAATTTTCCCTTGTCACTCTACCTTTAGTACGTAGCCAAGGCCGAACATGGTATGAATCAGCTTTTTGTCAAATGGGCGGTCAAGCTTGTTGCGCAAGTAACTGACATACACTTCGATGACATTGGTGCCAGTGTCGAAGTTGATGTCCCAAACCTTATCGGCAATCTCAGCCTTGGAAACCACCCGACCCTGGTTGCGGATGAGGTACTCAATTAGGGCGAACTCCTTGGGCGTAAGGTCAATTTTTTTGCCGCTCCGGTGGCAGGTTTTGGCGTCAAGGTTCATTTCGAGGTCGGCAAAGCTGAGGATGGACTTGGGCAAAACGCCCTCCTTGCCCCGCCGTGCCAGCGCCCGGATACGCACCAACAACTCCTTGAATTCAAAGGGCTTCACGAGATAGTCGTCAGCACCAGCCTCAAAGCCGGTCACCTTGTCATCTGTGGCGCCCATGGCGGTGAGCAACAGGATGGGCGTTTCCACGCCCGATTCCCGCAGGTTTTTGACCAGCTCAAAGCCCGTCATTTTGGGCATCACCACATCGGAAATGATTACGTCGAAACTGCCCGCCTCCGCAAGCCGTTTCCCGGAAAGGCCATCGTGAGCGTACGCTACGACCATTTGATGCTCCTCCAGCCCTTTCTTTAGGGACTGAACCGTCTTTACTTCGTCCTCAATTATCAGTACTTTCATAAATTTCAAGTTCAAAGCTCCTTTAATAAATGGACAATCATTTGCTCAAATAGAGAATTAATCAATTTCTAAGCAATTTTTTCATCTTCTCGGTTTTTTTTATGCCTAAAGTAAGGGTTGTAACGAGAAGTGGCGGTAGATTTGCAACGCATTTTTGAACTCAGAACGAAATGCCCACCTCCATAAACCCAATTTTAGCGTCAGCTAAGACAATATCCAATTCATATCCTATGACATTTTTAAAAAACACCTTCGCCGTTCTCTGCGGCTTTCTTTTCGTTTCTTTTTTGTTCTCTTCTTGTGTCAAAGACGAAGACCCTACCCCGGCCTCCGTAGCGGACTACGACGCAGAAGCCGCACTGAAATGGAACCAAATGTTCCTTGAAGTAGAACGCTACTCCACGGGCTACCGCCCGGGTCCCGCACCACGGGCGCTGGCCTACATGGGCCTGGCAGCTTACGAGGCTTGCGTGCAAGGCATGCCAAAATACAACTCCATGCGAAGCCTGTACCCGGGCTTGGCCATTCCAGAACCCAACCGGAACGCAACCTACCACTGGCCCACCGTCGTCCATTTTGTGTACGCTAATCTGATTCACAAGTTCTTCCCGGCCCCGCCCGGTGACATGTACACGCGGATGACCACCTTGGAGAAGGGCATCGAAGACAAATACCGGGCAGTTACCAACGATAAAGTTTACGACATCTCCAAGGAATACGGCACTGCCGTGGCCGCGGCAGTTTGGGATTGGTCAAGGGCAGACGTCACGGGCCATGATGCATACCTCGACCCGTTTGGAAATTATAACTGGCAAACCAACTACGATAGCCCTGGCGACTGGGTGCCCACCTACCCAGGCCCCGGCAGGCCGATGTACCCAAATTGGGGCAAGGCCCGCACCTTCGCCATCCTCCCTGCCGACAAGCTCTGCAAAGCTCCGCTGCCTTACAGTGAAGCACCGCTGTCCGCCCTGCACGGACAAGCAGTTGAGGTTTACAACGCCATCAACGACGACTATTGGCCCGACGGCCAATGGATTGCCTTCTATTGGAGCGACGACCTCATCAACTTGACCTTCAGCCCCGGCCCACGCTGGATTTCCATTGCCAACCAGGTTATCGCAAAGGACAATCCTTCCCTCGAAACAGCCTTGCTCACTTACGCCAAACTTGGCTTGGCACTCAACGATGCTGCCGTGGCGTGTTGGCACTCAAAATACGTGTACAACGTCGAGCGCCCCGTGAGCTATATCCAGCGGGTGATAGACCCGAATTGGCAGCCAACCCTGAAGAACCCGCTCACGGGTGAAACAGGCATCACGCCCTCCTTCCCAGCCTTCCCCTCCGGCCACTCGACGATGGGCGGCGCTGGCGCAGAGGTGCTCACCAATGTGTTCGGCAACCACTTCGGCATGTTGGATCGCTCGCACGAAGGCCGCACCGAATTCAACGGCACGCCCCGTTTCTTCAACAATTTCTATGAAATGGCACAGGAAAACGCACTTAGCCGCATACCGCTGGGCGTACACTGGCGCATGGACTGCGAAGTGGGCGTTGACCTCGGCTACCTGTGTGGCCGCCGGGTGAACAACTTGCCTTGGAAAAAATAGATTTTGGACGGCCTTCGAGCTTCTAAAATGGAAAATGCCCTGCCAGTATCTTAACCCGGCAGGGCATTTTTATTGCTTTTTTGCTGGCGCAATTCACTTCACAAAACCACGCTGAACCCAAGAACGAAAATCACCGCAAAATCATCACATCCCCCTCGAAAAGGATTACGACCCCGTCAATAAACTCCACTTGGGCAAAGTAGGCAAACACGCCCGTATCCATCAGCTTCCCACGGAATACGCCGTCCCAGCCAAGCGGCTCGTCGTTGAGCGGGATGTTGAACCCCTCAAACACGTTGTCGCCCCAGCGGTCAAAGACCTTGATGACCTTGACGACCTTGGCAGCCTTGCCGCCATAAACGGTGAAAAAGTCGTTGAGGCCATCGCCGTTCGGTGAAAAGACGTTCGGGATATAAACTGGGCGCAGCAAGTTCACGAAGACCGTCACCGAATCAATGCCCGTGCAGTTGTTTTCGTCCGTAGCAGTAACATAGTAGGTAGTAGTAACGAAAGGTGTGGCCGATGGACGCAAACAATCCGCACAGCTCAACGACTCGGACGGCGTCCAACTCAGCGTCACGGGCAAGTTCAGGGGCGTGACGACAGCTCGGAGGTCAGCGGTATAACCAAGGTCAATAGTCTGGTCAATGCCAGCTTCCATGATGATGGGCGGCGGCTGGTTGATGGTGGCCGGCAAGGTAAAGTTACAGCCTCGGCTGTCGCGCACCACCGCACCGTAGGTGCCGCCACCGAGGTTGGTGATGGAAGGATTGGCTTGAAAATCAGTGCCATTGGCACTGTACTCATAAGGCGGCGTACCACCTGTGGCAGTGATGGTAATCACACCCGTTTCGTCACCAAAGCATATCACGTCCACCGTTTCGAGCGTCATGGTCAACGGTGCTGGCTCGATGATGTCGGCATCTACTGTTGCGGAGCAACCGTTTTCATCAGTGACAGTGACTGTGTAAGCACCAGCGGCAAGGTTCTCGATGGTCGCCGTCGTGGCACCATTGCTCCATAGATAGGAGTAGCCACCGGCCCCACCGTTGGGCAGTACCGTGATGGTGCCGTCATTGGCCCCGAAACAACTGATGTCCACGGGGCTGATGCCTAACAAAAGCGGCGGAAAATCAACTACTTGTATGGTGAAATTGCCGGGGCAGCCCTGACCGTCCACCACAAATACATTGTAGGTGCCTGCCGGGATACCGCTCAGGGTGTTGCTCGACTGGGGCCCATTTCCAAAGTCGAACTGCACGGGCGGGTTGGCGATTTGGATGGAAATGGAGATGCTACCGTCGGAGTCGCCATTGCAGGTAGGCGGCGTCACAGGATCCACGCCAGCGGCAAGGCTTAGGCCCTCCTCCACGTTAAAACTAAAGGATTGCGTGCAGCCGTTGGCGGTTTTCACGACAACGGAATAGCTGCCCGAAACAAGGTCCAATAGCGAACTATCCGCAGTGAACGTGCCGCTCCCAAGCCAATCGTACAAATAGGGCTGGCCAGCGCCAGTTGGCGAAAGTATCACGGCACCTGTGCTATCGGCTGGGCCGCAGTAGTCACGAAGCAGAGTCGGGCTGACTTCTGGCAGTGGCAGTACGTTGATGGTCTCCACATGGGTGACCTTGCAGCCGTTCTCGTTGGTGATGGTCAAGGCCACGGACTTGGTGCCGGGCGTATTATAGGTCACGTTGTGTGGGCCTTTGCCGGAGGCGGTGGCGGGGCTTGCGCCAATGCCGAAGCTCCATTGCCAGGCCGTGATAGGGTCGAGGGAAGTGGAGGCATCAGTGAAGGTAATGGCAGCGCCTTGGCAAACCGTTTGCGGAGTGACCGTGAAACTGGCCGTAGGACCAAGGAACGTGCCCGTGCCACCAAACTCGATGGAAAAACCATTCCCGGACTGGCTGTAGTTGTTGATGAGCAGGGCGTAGCTCCTGCCAGCGACCATGTTGAGGGCAGCAACGAAGTTGTTCTGCCCAGCGGGGCAGCCGGGCACCTCGGTCACATCGGCCTCGGTCAGGCTGAGGCCAGTGGCGCCGGTACATATCTGCCAGTTGGCAAATGGCTCCCCAACGTTTTCGCCAGCGGCCATGCAGCGCACAATCTGCTTGTTTTGGCAATCATTTATGCCGCCCGGCAGTTCGTACACGGCGAAGTCAATATCGTCGGTGGGATTGTTGGGAGTGATGGTAAAGGCAAGAGTACCAGCTTGGTCACAGGTCCAGCGGTACCACGAAGCGGCGAGCTCGGCCTGAATGCAGGAGAAGGGGTCCACCTCATTGGTAATGGTTCCAGCACCTACTGCCAGTTCCACGCTGAACGAGGATTTGTCGCAAAGAATCACGCCAGTGGGACAGTCGCCGCTGAGTTCCGGCACGGCGTTGTAATTGTTGACACATATCCGAAAAGTGCCTGAGTTGTTGTTGCGGGCATCCACCCGGATGTAGTAGGTCTGGCCGATGGTGAGCGGCTCGGCGAAGGTTTCCGCAAGGTTGACGCCAAAGCCGTCAGAGGCGCACTGGACAAGGGCGAGGCTGTTGCAGTTGCCGCTATAAATGGCAAACTGTGGTTCTTTGAGCGTCCCGCCCGGCGGGATATTGCCAGCCGTGGCACCGATGACCCGCACGTTCACGGTATTGGCTTGCGCCACAAAGGAAAACCACACATCTGCATTTCCCGAAGGGAAGCAAGACGGATTTATCACATTGCTCAACGTTGCTCCAACATTGCTATATGCCGCTGCGGACGAGCACCAGTTGTTGAGGTTGGTGAGCGGAGTGGCATTGGCGCATTCATTGTTGGCAGGCTGTGCAAAAAGGCTGTTTGCGCAGCAAAGAAAGGTGATGCAAGCAAAGGTTGTGAAGCGTTGTTTCATGACGGTCCGTTTCTATTTTTTGGAAAATGCCGACAGGATGCAGCATATTGGATTTTTTTCGTGAACGCAGGAATTTGTGGCAAAAGTACAGGATTAGCGGCATAAGTCAGTTATCGGTAAGTTAAGAACCCGTGTGTGACATTGTGCGACATCCTTACGGCGCTGAAATAATGGTTGTGTAATTACCAAAATATTACTTTTGCCAAAAATGAGGACGCCTAAGCCGACCTTCAGGGTTGGGTGCAAACCATACCGGGCATGAAAAAAAACATTCCGAATTTCATCACTTTGCTCAACTTGTTCTTCGGCTGCTGCGCCATTGCCAGTGTGCTGTACGGGCAGTTTGTGCAAGCGTTTTGGTTCAGCTTGGCCAGCGGCGTGGCCGACTACCTCGATGGTGCCTGCGCCCGGATGCTCAAGGTGAAGTCGCCCATCGGTCAGCAGCTCGACTCCTTGGCGGACATGGTTTCGTTCGGGGTGACGCCCGGCGCCGTGGTGTACATGTTGCTGGTAAAAGGGTTTGCCGGCCACGAGGGGCTGCCCATCGAACTGACGCTGGCGGCCTCACCTGCATTCCTCATCACGCTTTTCGCCGCCATCCGGCTTGCCAATTTCAACATTGATACCCGCCAAACAGAGAATTTCATTGGAATGCCGACGCCCTCTTGCGCCATTTATGCCATCGGCCTTCTGCTGATTTACCACTTCGACTCATTTGGCCTGGGGAGGTTCGTCACCAATCCTGTTTTCCTCTACCTCAACATCCCGGTGCTTTGCTGGCTGATGGTGGCCGGGCTGCCGATGTTTAGCCTAAAATTCAAAAATCTCGCTTGGGAGGGCAATGAGATTCGGTTTATCTTTGCCGCCTTTACCGTCGTGCTGCTGGTCTTGCTGCGGGAAGCATCCTTCCCGCTCATCATCATCGGCCACGTGCTGTTCTCGTTCTTTGTTCACTTGAAGGTAAGCAAGTAATTGGGTATTAGGAATTAGGTATTGGGGTTTCCCCACTTTCTATATCCTGATACCCAATTCCTAATACCCAATTCCAATTTTCATGAAATACGTAGCAGAAATTGACATCATGCCCCACAAGGAACTCCTCGACCCACAGGGCAAGGCCGTGCAGAACAGCATGGGCAACTTGCACATAGAGGGGGTGGAGGACGTGCGCATCGGCAAGCACATCCGCTTGGACATTGAGGCTGGCTCCAAGGAAGAAGCCGCCGTAAAAGTGGACGAAGCCTGCAAGAAATTGCTCGCCAACCTCATCATGGAAACCTACCACTACACTATTTCTGAGGGATGACGGACAAGGGACATAAGGTGTTCTCATCCTCGCCTCATCCCTCATCCCGCATCCCTCATCCCTACCAATGCTTTACCTCATCCCCACACCCATCGGCAACCTGGAGGACATCACCCTCCGCTCGCTGCGCATATTGAAGGAGGTGGACAGGGTATGGGCGGAGGATACCCGGGTGACAAAACGCCTCCTCGACCATTTCCAAATACAAACGCCCGTCTCTGCATTCCATGCCTTCAACGAGCACTCGGTGACGTCCTCTATCGTGCAGCAACTCAAGGCTGGGGCCACGTTTGCGCTGGCTTCTGATGCTGGTACGCCGGGTATTTCCGACCCCGGTTTTTTGCTGGTGCGGGAGTGCGTGAGGGAAGGTGTGCGGGTGGAGTGCCTACCCGGCCCCACGGCGTTCGTGCCTGCGCTGGCAGCCAGCGGGCTGCCTTGCGACAAGTTTTTCTTTGAGGGTTTCTTGCCGCACAAAAAAGGCCGCCAAACCCGCCTTAAATACTTGGCCGAACTGCCCTGCACCTTCATCCTGTACGAATCGCCGAACCGCCTCGTCAAATGCCTCGAACAATTGGCAGTGGTGTGCGGCGCTGAACGTCAAGCCTGTGTGGCAAGGGAACTGACCAAGCTCCACGAAGAAATCCTGACGGACTCATTGGCCGAACTGCTGGCGTACTACAAAGCGAAAACCGTGAAGGGGGAGATAGTAGTGGTGGTGGCGGGAGCAGGTGAGAGATTAAGAGATTGAGAGATTGAGTGGGTGAGCATGGGCAATCTTGCCACTTCGTGGAAAATTCAAATGCACTTACGATGAAAAAAAATACGACCCTCGCTGCGTTGGCGCTCATCGCATTTCTTTTTTCTTGCAAAAACGACGGCACTGGGCTGCGCAACATCGAAGCCTATTACTACCCATTGAGCGACCTGCAAGATGGCAAAGTCTATGAATACGAGCCAGTTGACGAACCCACCGACCCGCCTGTTTATTGGTATTACAAGTCCTTGGCACAGGGCGGCACGGCCTACTTGTTGGGCACGTCCTATGGGCCAACGTTCAGCCCCGACCAGCTCGTGCGGGAGGAGCGGGTGGAGAACGGCATGTTGCTGAACGATTTTTACGTCTATGAAACGGACGCCGATGGCAACAGCCAGCAAATACAGGCATCCATCGAAGCGGCCAACGTCTTCCCGTTTGATGTGAAGCCGCTCGGAAGTGTGGTGCTTACTTCGCTTCACTGGCGGCCATTGGGCGACACTTCAAGCATCACGCTGGTGCGCAACCGGCAATTCGACAGCGACACCACCATCATTTTTCAGGAAAAAAATACGCCCGCCGTGAAATTCAACACCCGAGAACTCGTTGACCAAGAGGAGGCCGGCCACTTGGAACTGGAATTTGGGGGCGTGGAAGTGTATGCCAAGAAGCTCGGCCTCGTCTATTTCCGAAAGGACGTAAGCGGCCAACGGCGCATCGAATACCGATTGAAATCCGTGTATAGCATGGAGGAATTTGAAGCGAAGTTCAAAGCAAAACTGAAGATGGAAGAGACCCTAAAGTAAATTTATGCCACCAAAGCACCTCATTGCCAATTTAGAAACATTATTTCTAATTGGTTGACAATCATTGAATTATGACAAGTAGAAGTCAACAAAATAGTATCGTAATAGTCGCCACAGTTGCCCTTGCATTTGTTTTTTTTGGCAAAACCCAGGCACAAATCCTCCCGCCCGATTTCCGTTGTGTGCGGGGTGACACGCTTTTCTGGAATCTGCCCGTGAACAACTGCGGGCCGTTCGTGAGCTATGAAATATGGGCGAGCCAAAGCCCCGCTGGACCTTTTGCCCTACAAGGAACCGTGACGAACCAGTCGCAAGACTTCTACCCCTTCGTAAATCCTGGCGGTGCGCAGTGGTTTTTCTACATTACGAGCAACTTCAACTGCCCCGGCCAAACGGCCATCCCATCGGATACTCTCGACAACCGCCCACCAGCGGTATCACCCATCGAAACAGTGTCGGTGGAAGGCGGCTTGGCCGTGGTGACCTGGACGCTAAGCCCATCGCCGGAGGTGTTCGGCTACATCATTTACCGCCAGACCAGCATCGGGGTCATCCCTGTGGACACCGTGTTCGGCGGCAACACCTACACCGACTTAGGCTCCGATCCGGGGACTGGCCCAGAATCCTACTTCGTCAATGCCCTCGACCCTTGCGGGAACACCAGCATCTTCGACGCACAGCACACGAGCATTTTCGTGGAAGCAGCGGTGGTGCCTTGCCGACAATCCGTGGTGCTGACGTGGAACCCCTACCAAGGTTGGACGAACGGCATTGCGGAGCAACAAATCTGGTTGGGCATCAACGGTGGTGCGCTGACGCAGGCCGCTGGGGCCGGCACGACGGCTGGGAGCTTTGAGGTAGAGAATGTGGTGGACGGGGCAACCTATTGTTTTGAGGTGCGGGCAGTAAGAGCGGGGGCCGGGACATTGGTCAAGTCAAACCAAATTTGCCTGACGGTGGACGTGTTTGAGTCGGCAAAGGGCATGTTCCTCAAGAACGTGAACGTGACAGGCAGCGGCGACGTGAACCTGACCTGGGAGTGGAACCCCCTGGCCGAACTGGAGGAGTTTCAAGTTTTACGAAGCGAACAAAATGCTAGTTATCAGGCAATTGTGACGCAGGCGGCTACACCGCCCCTGGCTGCTGCCAACAGCTATACCGATGCTGCCAGTGGCGCCACTTCGGGCAAGGTTTTTTATAAAATAGAAACCCGAGACGTGTGCGATTCGGTGCTGCTGACCAACTACGGCAGCACGATTTACCTGACCGTACAACCTGCGCCCGGCAACCTCAACTCGCTCAACTGGACGGCCTTCGACATCGAAAATGCAAGTGCAAGTGCTTACAAAATCTACAAAATAGCGGGGGGGGCCACCAGTCAATTGGACATGGTGGGCAGCAGCACGACGAGCTATCAGGACAACTATTCACCGACCAGCATCGAATCGGCGCAAGCTTGCTACTACGTGGTGGCCACCTCGGAATTGATTACCCAAAATGGCCAGACCATCACGCAGGAAAGCCGCTCCAACACAGCTTGTGTAGAGCAGGCAGCAAGGATTTTCACACCGAACGCCTTTGTGCCAGAGGGCTTCAACCAAGAGTTTCGGCCACTGATAGTGCTGGGGGACATTGCCAACTACGACATGCGGATTTTTGACCGATATGGGCAGGAGGTGTTCACTACGAACGACCCTGATACCGGATGGTTCGGGCAGAAAAATGGGAAGAACCTTGCCCAGGGTGTTTACGCTTATGCTATCCGGGTCACGCAGGTAAACGGCAAGACGACCGAAAAAAGGGGCACTGTTTTGTTGATTCGGTAACGACTTTGGGTAGGAAAATGGACCTGCCATAACTCAAACATTTAGTAGCCCGTGGCAACTTGCAATACTTTTCGCTGCTTATTCAGCTTGAATTCGGCAATCCAAAAACATTTTTCAAAAGAAAAATAGCCTGGATTGCAAACGTGACTTGATTTGGTTTAAAAAAAGTCGCTACATTTGCGACCGCTTTATAAAAAAGTTGTGAAGCCTTGACTTGAGGTAAAAATTCCGGGATGATGAAACCTTGGCCTTCTTTTGAGCGTTAAGGCATATTGAAATCTTGGAATTCCTATTTAATGGTCGGTTGGCCGAGTGGTTAGGCAGAGGTCTGCAAAACCTCGTNNCTCGTACAGCGGTTCGAATCCGCTATCGACCTCGTTTTTAAGCTGGCTCAGCTCCAGCAATGACAAAAGCCCTTGGCTTCGGTAACGAGCCAAGGGCTTTTCTTTTTAGCTTGGGAAGTAATCTTCTTTGAAGCTGTTTAATCCATTGAACCCCACCCAATAGGCATCAAACCTCACCCATGCGCTTCCAACCCCAGCAACTGCTCCAGCCGTACCGGCCGCTTGGCATCGGCCCAAGCCTTGTAATCGCCGCCGTATCCAACCGCATCTTGCAGTGACTTTACCTTTTCAAAAATAAGTTGCCGCTGTTCATCGGTCGGCGGCTTCATCTTCGCAATCCGTTCGGAGAGCGCCGCCACATTGGCCGACACGGTGTCCTCCTTCTCCCGAAACTGGTCACTCACAGCCCCATCCGGGTTGGTCAGATAACCTTCTGCAATGGCCCCGGTGATGCTCTTGCCATGTTCCACGCTCTCCTTGATGTTACCTCGCCCCGTCACGGCATTGCCGACGGCAAACACATTTTCAAAGCCCTTCAATCGGCAGCATTGCCCATCCACAACCTCGAACACATAGCCCTTCATCGGTACCCCAGGCAACTGCTCCGATACGCTCCCGATGGACGAAATCACGAGGGGGGCTAGGATGGGCTTGTCGGAACCAGGGATTTCTGTCGCTTTCCCGTTCTCCACCGAGGTTTCCCGCAGCACCAGCCCAGCCAAGCGGCCATCCTCCACGATTTTGTCAACAGGCACGTGGCAAGGCAGCACATTGAATCCAAACTTGGCTTGGGCATTCAGCAGCACTTTCTCCCGCACGGCCTCTGCCTTGGCGAGCTTCTCGGGTGTATCGGTGTCGCCTGGGAACAGCGGCATGTCCCTGACCCGGCGGCGATAGACGAGGGTGCAGCCACGCAGCCCAAGGTCGGTGAGCGTGAGGCCATGCGCCTCCAGCACCTTGCCGATGCCCCGCTCCAACTCGAACATGTTGGTATGGATACCCCGCCCTGCCAGGGCCGCTTGCACGGTTTCCATCATCAGCGCCTTGCAGATGTCAATGGAAGCGAGGCCGCCGCCGATGACGAGCGCCCCATCAGCCAGCACTTTTTGCCCGCCTTGGTAGCCCGGTTCATGGAAGTGGTTGTACCAGTGCATAAATGGATTTTGGTAGTAAAGTCCACTGCCCACATAGTCGTCAATGCCTTGTATGCCCAACGGTCGGTCACGCCAAGCGCCCGTGGCAAGGAAGACTGCCGAGAAGCCCCAATTTTTTGCAACATCTTGAAATTCAATGTTTTGCCCCAGCTTGGCCAGCGGCACGAAGGTCACGTGCGGGTCGGAGAGCTTGGCGTCAATATTAGCCTCCTCCTTGTCCCGGAGCTTGGCGTGCCATTTGGGCAGCCCGTCTTCTATTTTGCCGTATGGCAAGGCATTTTGCTCAAAAACCACGGAGCGTATGCCCCGTTGAGAAAGCTGGTGGGAAGCTTCCGCACCGGAAACGGCTCCTCCGAAAATGGCAACTACATGAGGGTTCATGCGGCAATGTTTTGATGATTCTAAATTGGCAGCCACAAGTTATTAAAAGCAGATAATACCCGAAATGATTTTGTCAAAATTTGCCGACAGGCCGCTTTTTGCCCCAAATAATACGCTAGCTCCGTGCAATCGCAAACTGATGATTTATACCAACTCGCTCTAAAATCTTTCATGCCACGTCGGGCCTCCGACCTCAACGGCATCGAGCCCGACCAATGGATTGGGCTTGACGAGCAGGTACGCCATTGCTCACTTTCAAGTGCAGGTTGTAGGTGCCTCAACGGCAAAGAACCCATGCGAAATAGCGAAGAACAATTGGCGGGGAGGTGAACTTTTGTCGGATTTTGAAATTAACTTTTGATATATCCCATTGGTTCTATCTTTGACCCGTCCATTCACTTAACCACTGTCATGACAGATACAAACCTTAAAGTTCGACTTATACTCTACAACAAAGGCAGCATCCTGCTTTTGCGGCAAAAAAAGAAGCTGGGCGGCAATTACACGTTGGTGGGGGGTACCATTGAGGTCACAGAGTACGCTCTTGAAGCGCTCATCAGGGAAGCTGAAGAAGAGGCGGGGCTTAAATTAAAGGCGGAAGACCTCCACCTCGTACACGTGCTCCACAAGCGCACCAACAGCAATGGCCACCGTATAACGCTCTACTTCAAAGCCAGTACTTGGGAGGGAAAAATCATCACTGGGGAGCCAAACAAGTTCAAGGGTGTTGCTTGGTTTTCATTGGAAAACTTGCCGTCCAACTTATCCGAGACGGTTCGGCACGTGCTAAAGGAATACCGGGTAGGAAGGATGTACTCGGAGTTCAAAAATTAGCAGGACACACGTTTTTAATAGCTCAAAAGCTTTCTAATAGAAGCATAAAAAAAGGCCGTCGGAGTGAACCGACAGCCTTTTTTTATGCCTTGAAATCAACAGATTAGTTGTTGACCTTGTCGTTGACCAACTTCACCTGACCCTCGTTGGTAGTGTTAGAAGTGGTGGAAACTTTATCACCTTTCTTTGCGCAGCAAGCACCTTTGTCGGCACCTGCACAGCAAGCTTTCTTATCGCCAGCGGAGGAAACCTTGGTGGCAGCACCGCTCTTCGTGCAGGAAGCCTTGTCCGAAGGGGAGGCGTTGATGAACTTGCCAGCCTTTGTGCAATACTCCAAGCTGGTCAAGGACACCTTGCCAGTCGTGGCGCAAACTTCCTTGCGGGCGTAAGAAACGTCGCCCGTGTTGGACACTTGCTTTACGATGCTTGCATCACCAGCAGCAGCCTTTTCGGCATCGGCAGCGGTGGCACTGTCGGTATCGGCTGCGGCTGCGGCAGCAGAGGAAGTGCAAGATGTTTTCTCAGCGCCAGCTTTGGAGGCGCAACAAGCTTTTTTCTGGGCAGTGCCAACGAAGGCGAACAAGCCCATGAATGCGAACAGGAAAAATAATTTTTTCATTGTTGAATGTATTTTACTGGATGAAATGATTGATTAAAAGTATTCTATGTCTGCAACGACCTTTAAATACAATGCCAAAAATAGCGGCAAATGCGTTATAAACCTATTTGGCATTTGGCCTTTAGCAGAATTTTAACCTTTTGTTAAAGCCCCACGAAGCCATTCTAACGGGGCGAAAGTTACAAATTTTCCCCAAGGTTTTTTTTACCTTTGGCTCGAAAATTCTCGTAAAACTGCACACTTCCAACTCCCTACTCAATTTTATTGCATGAAATACTTACTACCTGTGCTTGCCTTACTGATTCTGGCACTTTCGCCAGCCTGTAAAGTTTCAAAATACACCTCCGACAAGCTCCCCATCCGCCAAATCGTTTTCGGCGACGGCGGCGGCTTCGCTGGTATAGAAACCTCATTTACCCTGCTGGAAAATGGGCAACTTTTCAAGCAAGTGGGCGTGGAAGGTGCGCTCGTTGAGCTAAAGGCTGTCAAGGCAAGGGAAGCCAAAATGCTCTTCGACAAGGTAAACTCGCTCCAACTGTTCAAGCTCGACATTCAAAAGCCGGGCAATATGTACTTCTTTCTGCGGCAAATCACCGATAACCTCGACAGCCGGGTGACGTGGGGCGCTGGCGACTACTTCCCCCCGCAAAGCCTCGTCAGCACTTACAAAGAACTCAAGGCACTTACCAAGGACCGGGAAGTCGCCAACACGAAGCATTCCGATAAGGCCAATGCCCCGGGCAAGGCCAACGATGTAAAACCCACCGACAACACCACCAAGTGGTAGATACGAGTAGCTGACAACATGAATTTGAAATAAGGTCGAAGTGCTGGTTCACCACAATTGGCTTCCACCCAATTTCCATTTCCTCATTCCCAAATTTTTTTCCAATGAAGAAACTTCACCTGATTTTGCTGGCGCTAATCATCGCCGCCCCATCCTTTGGGCAAATGAAGTCCCGCCCAGAAAAACCAATCAACAGCACTCCCGTAAAGGTTGAGAACCTCGGCCCCGTGCTGTCCATCACGCCAGGTGTACCAGCAGCCCCCACACAGTTGTTTGGGCAGCAAAACTTCTGGCCCATCGCTACGCTGCCAAAGCCCGTGAGCGGCCAACTCTCCCTCCAAGCCCTCCAATCGCCGGAAACCGGAACGCCTTACCTCATCAGGGGCGAACTCGCCGCCGACCCAGCAAAGACAATTGGGCAACAAGTGCAAGACTACCTCGAAGCCGCCAAATCGGTGCTCCAGTTGGACAACCCCACGCAGGAATTTCGCATCGAAAAAACGGAAACGGACGACCTTGGCTATCGGCACATCCGTTTGCAACAGCAGTGGCAGGGCGTGCCGGTGCATGGCGCAGAAGCCATTTTGCACGAAAAAGATGGCATGTTCTACCTGTTCAATGGCCGGTTTTACCCATCGCCAAAGCTCGCCGATGTGACGCCGACCATCGAGCAGGCAACTGCCGAACTGCTCGCCCTCAACCACGTCGGCGGCATGGAAAAGGTGAGGCCACTGACACCCGACGACCTTTACTTGGTGAACACGACGCAGCAGTCAACCGCCATGCTCGTCATTTATTTCCCCAAAACAAATGAGCCGCACCTCGCTTGGCACGTGACGGTAGTGCCCAATATTGCCGCCCGGTATAGCTACTTCTTGGACGCAAAAACGGGCGACGTCCTCAGCTACCACTCTCAAATCTGCAAGATTGCCAGACATTTTCATGGAGTTCGGCAGTTCGACAGTGATCAGTTGGCTGTCAATGACAAGGAAGCAGCCACAGACTGCCAACTGGGAACTGGGAACTGGGAACCACCGCTCGACGGCCCGGCCACCGCCAACGCCACCGATCTTTTGGGGCAAATCCGGCTCATCAATACCTATCAAGTAGGTAATTCCTACTTCTTGATTGACGCTTCGCAAACGATGTTCAATGGTGCGCAGACCACCTTCCCGAACAGCCCGGTCGGGGTCATCTGGTCCATTGATGCTCAGAACACTTCGCCAGAAAACAACAATTTCGGGGCGGTACACATTACCTCCAACAACAACAACTGGAACAACGCAAAGGCCGTGAGCGCCCACCACCATGCTGAGCGGGCCTACGATTATTTCAAAGATACCTTTGGGCGAAACAGCATCAATGGGCTCGGCGGCAACGTCGTTTCGCTCATCAACGTGGTGGAAAGCGACAACAGCCAGATGGACAATGCCTTCTGGAACGGCCAAGCCATGTTCTATGGCAATGGCAGCCAAGCCTTTACCGCCCCGCTCCAAAAGGCGCTCGACGTGTCGGGCCACGAGATGTCGCACGGCGTGATTCAGGCCACTGCCAACCTGGAATACCTCAACGAGAGTGGCGCCCTCAACGAAAGCTTCGCCGACGTGTTCGGTGCGATGATTGACCGGGATGATTGGAAAATGGGCGAGGACATCACGAACACCCAGTTCTTTCCCACTGGCGCACTTCGGGACCTGGAGAACCCGCACAACGGCGGCAGCAGCCTCAACGACAACGGCTGGCAGCCCGCCCACTATTCCGAGCGCTACACTGGCAGCGAGGACAACGGTGGCGTGCACATCAACAGCGGCATCGTGAACAAGGCGTTTGTCCTCTTCGCAAAGAATGCCAGCGTGGGCAAGGGGAAAGCCGAAAAAGTGTGGTACCGAGCGCTGACCCAGTACCTAACCAAATCCTCCAACTTCGTGGACTGCCGCATCGCCGTCGTACAAGCCGCTACCGACCTCCACGGTGCCACCTCCGCCGAAACGAACGCCGCCAAGGCTGCATTCGATGCCGTGGGAATCGGGAACAGTGGAGGCTCTAACAACCAGACCGACATCCAGACCAACCCCGGAGAGGACTTCATCTTGATGACCGACGAAAACAGCGACCAGCTCTACGTTTTCAGGCCGAACGGCACTGCCGTTTTCAACCCGCTCACTTCCATCGCCCCGCTCAGCCGACCAAGCGTCACCGACAATGGCAGCCTGTTGGTCTATATTGACCAAACCAACAGGATGCGGGCAATTACCATCAACTGGAGCAACGGTACCTTCAACAACCAGGTCATCCAAGCAGACCCAATCTGGTACAACGTGGCCATTTCAAAAGACGGCAACCGCCTCGCCGCACTAAGTACCGACAACGACAACAAAGTCTATATTTACGATTATGGGCTGGGCGGGAGCTTTGTACCCTTCGACCTTTACAACCCCACCACCGCCCAAGGCGGCCCTGCCAGTGACAACGTCGTTTACGCCGACGTATTGGAGTGGGACTTCACGGGGCAATGGGTGATGTACGATGCCCTGAGCAAGATAAATACCACCGGAACAGCCATCGAATACTGGGACATCGGCTTCATGTACGTCTGGGACGGCAGCAACTACGGCAACGGATATATCGAAAAGCTGTTCAGCAGCTTGCCCCAAAATGTGAGCGTTGGCAACCCCACATTTTCCAAAAACTCCGACTACATCATCGCCTTTGACTATTTTGACGAATTTGACGATGAATACTTCCTCCTCGGCGCCAATATCGAAACGGGCAATGTGGGCACCATTTACGAAGGCAGCGAACTGCACTGGCCCAGCTACTCCACCAACGACAGCCGCATCGTTTTCAACGGCAACCTGACTGACGGCACAGAGGTACTCGCCTTCCGCTCCCTGCAAAGCGACAAAATCAATCCCACAGGCAATGCCTCCCTTTTCGTGGAAGGTGGCCGCAAGGGCGTTTGGTTCGCCAACGGCAACCGGGTACTTGGAGCGAATGATTTGGTCGCCCAAAACAACATCCGCCTTTACCCGAACCCAGTTGGCGGGCAGTTGAACCTCGATTTTTCCACCAAAAAGAACGGTGACGTGCAGGTGCAGGTCTTCGACCTCATGGGCAGGTTGGTCTTGGGTGAAAAAATCAGTGCCGGGGCTGGCGAAAACCACAACCGCATCAAGACGGAAGGCTTGGTCAGCGGCCAATATTTTGTCCGCATCATCATGGCAGAGGGACAGGCAGCATTGAAGTTTGTGAAGGATTGACGGACTTTTGATGGACGAATGGCGATTGAGGCCACCAATTGAACTTGCAAAGCCCTACTTTTGCCCAGATTCATCATACCTACATTCACCATTAATCAATAAAAGCCATGTTCGGAGACCTACTTGGAAACGTACAACAGCAGCAGGAAGAAATGCGCAAGAAATTGGCCACCATCAGCGTGACCGCCGATGCGGGCGATGGTGCCGTCAAAGTCACCGCCAGCGCCAACCGGGAAATCCTCGACATCAGCATTGACCGCTCGAAATTGGACTGGGAGGACGTGGAGCAGGTGCAAGACCTCGTGCTGGCCGCCGTGAACAATGCCCTCGAAAAGGCGGTGGAAAAGGAGCAGGCCGAAACGCAAAAGCTCCTCTCGCAGATGATGCCACCGGGCATGGGCGGGCTTTTTGGGCAATAAACCCAGCAACAAGTTCACCCCAAATCCAATAAATTGAAAGGGCTACCCGCCAATTGGCGGGTAGCCCTTTCAATATTTCCGTCTTGCGGAATGGATTTGATGTTCGACTTAATTGACCCCTTCAGCAGCACCGAAAGCACCAAAATCGAAGAGCAGCGAGAAGCGCAGCGTGTTGTCAAGTGGGTTGCGTTGGTTGGTGGTAGGCACGAGGTAAGAGAAGTTCAGTCCGAAAATGTTGTACTTCAAGCCAAGGCCAACGGTGAAGAAGCGGCGGTCGCCCTTGGTGCGGTTTTCGGTGAAGTAACCGGCCCGTACAGCGAATTGCTTGTCATACCAGTACTCAAGGCCCACCGAGTAGCTAATTTCCTTCAACTCTTCATCTAAGCCGTTTGGCGCATCGCTGAAGGATGAGAAAATGCCCGAAATCGGGGACTTCTGCCGCCAGTCGGCGATGCCATCGCCATCGTCGTCGCAATCGAAGCAGCGGGTTGGCACCAGCAGCTTGTTCAAGTCTGCAGCAATGGTCAGGCTGTTGTATTCGTCAAATTGGAAGCCCCAAGCGCCACCAAGGCCGAGATTGGTTGGAAGAAAATCCTTCTGCCCGTTGGCTGCATTGGTGTAGGTGATTTTCGAGCCGATGTTGGTCACGGCGAGTCCGATGGTAAGGTCGCTTTTGCGGCCATTTACCTTCATGTCGGTATCGTATGTAAAGGAGAAGTCGGCTGCGCCAGCCTTCCCGGCTTCGATTATTTGGCCATCCACCTGTTGGCCACTGGCCAAATTGGAGTAAATGAACTTGGCTCCCACTGCAGCCGTGAACTTCTCGGAAAGTCGGCGGGAGTAGGCCACTGTCGCTTCAAATTCGTTGGGGTTGCCAGTGCCGATTGGGCTGCCGTTTTCGTCGGTGAAGTTGATATCGCCGAGCGAGAAGTAGCGCAGGCCAGCACCGATGGCTTGGTTGTCGTCCAATTTGTAGTAGCCCGTCAAGTAGGCCAAATAAACGTCGTTGAGGCCGAGCGAACGCAACCAAGGAGTGTAGGTGGCCGATATGCCCAGGGGGCTTTCCGCCATCACGAGTTTGGACTGGTTGAAGTGCATGGCATTGGCATCGGCAGAAAGGCCAATGCCAGCATCGCCCATGGCACCCGAGCGGGCATCGGATACGATGCGCAGGAACGGCACAGCTGTAAGGATGGTGTTTGTGCAAAGGCCGCCGTCAGCGTTCACCCAAATGCCGTTGGTGTCTTTGAAGCATTGGGCGTTCAGGTCGTTCGAAAAGAACAAACTCGATAGGGCAAAAAGTGCAATTGTATAGCGTAAACCTTTCATGAGATAAATTCAGTTTTTTTGAAAAAAGTTTGCAAATATAGGGTAGCGAAGATGAATGAAGCATGAATTATTTAACAAATACCTCAGAAATCCAAGCCGTTTTCGTCATTTCAAAATCACGAGCTTTTCAAAATTGCTCTCGCCTTCCAGCGTTACGTCGCCTGTGTTGGCGCTCTGGACTTTCACTTTGTAAACATAGACTCCTTTGCCGAGTGGGTCTCCGTAGTCGTCACGGCCATCCCATTGGATGCAATCGCCGCTGCCTAAACGGTAGCCTGTGGAATTTATTCTCTCCTCCAAAGTTTTTATCAGGCGACCAGAAACCGTGTAAATCTGTACCATAACATCAAGGTCTTGCCCCGCTTGGTTGTGCTCGAACATGAAGCAGGTGGAAGTGGTAAAGGGGTTCGGATAATTCAAGACGTGCTTTAGTGCCACCTCTGCCGATGTCATCACCAAAAACTCCGTGTAGCCTTCGGCGGGGTTGTTCGCAATGTCCCATGCTTGTACTTTGATTTGGTGCACCCCCTCTGCGAGGGAGTAGAGGGGATATCGCACCTCGCCTTTTGTATAGTCGTCGAGCGCAGCTTCGTAAAAATCGTTGAGCTTATAGGTATTCTGGGAGTTTTTATCCAAAATACCTGCCAAGTCGTGCCCCACGCTGTTGCCGATGACATTTATGCCATTGTCATCCTCCAATTTGGCCAACAAAACCGGGTTCGGGCTGGTGATGCCGCCGAACACGAAACTTTCGTTGTTCATAAAAACCTCCACTTTCGGGCCTTTGGTGTCGGCAAGGGCGTTCTCGTCCGTGCCGCCCACGATGATGTGCTTGAAGTTGCCAGCAGCATCTTCCATACGGCTTTCATCGGCAGCATAGTAGCTGACCTTGCAATTGCCGAAGCTGTAGTCAATGTCTTTTGGTACCACAAAGGTGAACTTGAACTTTCCAGCGGTCACGCTCGCACGGCCCTTGAAGATGATGTTTTTCTGGAGGTCAAAATTAAACAGAGGGCTTCCGGCATCCTGTGCGAGGGTCTGGTACTGGATGGATTTGTCGTAGATGGTCGGATAAACCACCCCGTTGAAGTTGGTGAGGAGGTTGCCACCATCGTCCCGCACCTCCCCTTCGATGGTCACTTTTTGCAGCGCCTTGATGGTGTCCACGATGCCCGCATCAATGGAGCGTCCATTGACGGCGGTGGTGGCTACCTGAAAGTTGGGCAGTGCCAGCTTTTGGGTCGGATCGCCAAGGAGCGTGAATTTTTGGGTGTTCGAGTTGTTGCCGAGTTTGTTCTTGCTCAGGCGCAGCACCTCGCCGATGGTTGGGCGTTCATTGTTCAGTTTGTAAAAAAGGGTATCCACCGCCTTCTCCGTCAGGTTCGCGTTGTCGCCCGCAAAAACTGGGCGGACGGTGGTGTAAAGTGCAATGGCGCCGCCCCTTTCGTTGAGCAGGCAAAGCTCGCCTGCGGTAACGGAGGCGGGGTTGTCGTATCCGGCAAAGGAACAGGTGGCCGTGATGATGATGGGCATTTTCTCCAAATTGCGCCAGCTCAAAATGTCCTCAATCTTCAGGACTCGCTCCTGTGTCCAGCCCTTAGTGCCGCCGTGCCCGAGGTATATCATGGCCAGTACGCCCTTGAAGATATTGTTGTTGATGGCATCGGTGGCCAGCGGAACCCGCACACCGCCAGAAGTGGAAACTTGTGGGTAAGCATCCAAATAAATCTTGTCAATGTTCAGGTTGGGGTTTTTCGCCCCAATTTTGTCTGCTATGTTGTTGGCGTCCCGGGTATGCTGGTTGCCGTCCTCATCGTCCCCGACGAAGGCAACCCGGTTGCGCCAGTCCCGCAGGTTTTGGGGCTCCACATCGTAATAGATGATTTTGTCCACCACCGCCCTCGCTTCGCTCTCCGTTTTTACCGGAATGCGGCCCACGGAAATATCCAATGCACCGGTGCTGAGGTTTAGGCCCTCGCCGTCGCTCAACAGGGTGTAGTAATCATCGGTTGGGTAAGAGAATATTGGGCTGATAGATAGGGGCGTCTCCAATGTTGGCACAAAGTCGCCGCCGAGGTTGTACACGTCACGGCTATCAAAAGAAGCATCGCCGAAGAGCAGCACCGCTTTGAACTTGTCGGAGTTGCGGCCATATAGCATCCTTGCGAAATCACGGATGGCAGTGGCGTCCTTCCTGCCGCTCGAAAATTCGTTGTACAGTTTTTCTATGTCCACGGTAGCCACGGACAGGCCGCTGAACTGGCGGCGATGCTCTGCAAGGCGTTCGGCATCGGCCACGAATTTTTTGTGGTAAACAATGGCGAGGTCAATGTCGGTAAGGCCGTGGTAGTTCTGGTTTTCGACTTTACCGGCGGCCGCAGCTTGTAGGAAGCCCGTATTGCCGAAGGCGATGAACTCGGCCAGCGTGTCAGTTGCAGCGCCGAAGCTCAACTCCGCACCCGCAAGCATGGTTTCTTGCCGCTTGGGCAGGAGTGGGTCGGTGATGTTCCAGACGGTGGTGTTCGCCGTGGCATTGCCGAGGTTGAACCGGCTGACCGGATTGCCCATTGAGCGCAGGTCACGGAAGTGCAGCTGGTCGCCGGCCATTAGGAGTTGGCGGCGCAGGTTGAGTTCGATGTAGTCGAGCCAGCCCTCGTTGAAGGTGTTGTCTGGGCGGTTGAACTTGAGCTGCACGCTGAGGTTGCCGCTCGTGGGCGTGAACTCGTCCGATATGGTGGCAAGGCTCGCAAAGGTATCGGTGGTGCCGCCGTTGGTCCTGCCAAAAGCACCGCTGGTCATGGTCTTGCCATTGGCCGTAATGGAAAAATTGGCCGTGTTGCCCTGTGCGATGCGAGCTGCGAAGACGGCGGTGAGCTTCACCGGTTCGTTCGGGACGAGGTTGGGTGCAAGCAGTTGGGTGCTGAAGTCGTCCTCGGTTTTCACCTTATAGTAGTCGCTAAAAAACTGTCGTCCAGAGCCTTGGCCGTAGGGCCAGTCGTGCAGCAGGTTGTAGACTTCTTTTTCGTGGCGCACAAAATCGCTGAAGGTATTGGTGGAATAGGTGGCGCCGGTCAGTGAGGGCTGGCTGCCAATGCGGAGACCGTTTGAGCCGCCGATTTTTATGAAATAATAGTTCTCCTCTGCGTAAAAATTCTTGGGGTAACTGAAGGTTTGTTTGATGTTGTCGAAGTACCATTTGTCGGCGCCCTGCCCATAGAAGAGGATATAATCCCCGGCGTCGAATTTGCCGTCAGCTTCTCCTACTATTTCGATGGCATTCTCCACGAGGTCGTCGGCGCGTGGTGCATTGGTGAGTTCAGGGAGTATGCCGCCGCCGTTGCCGTAAATTTTAATGGTACGGGGGTCAATGCTTTCGAGCGGTATGCCCAGTTTGTTTTTCAAAAAATCGTAATCCAATTTGTGGACACCTGTTTTGCTCACCTCCACCTTATATACGTTGCCATCGCTGAGCACAGAGGTATAGGTATTGCCGCCCCTGGGCTTGGCGGCCTGTGGTTTTGCCTCAAAATCGAGGCGCAGTTCAAAGGAAACCAACCGCTCGTACCTGCCCTGCCCTACTTTGCGTATCGGCATAAAAGTCACCCGCCCAAAATATTCGGAGCGGTCTTGTTCTATCGCCGTGTTGATGGTTATTTGCTCCGCAATGCCCTCGTCATCTTCTGATGGCGTTTTTTCAAGCGGCTCGAACACCATGTTACCGAAGGAAACCAAGAATTCGCCGTGGGCAGGTATGGCAAAACGCTCGGAGTAATGCGGCAGCGTGTTGTAAGCGGGGCTGTAAACGGCACCCTTGAAGCGGAGGAGGTTTACTGGCACGGTACTGTCCTCGTAGGGCATTACCTTTAGTTCTTCCGACCACTGCAAGGTACGCTGCACGATTGTTGGAGGGGCGGCCATGGCGACTGCTACGGAAAAAACGGCCAAAGCGAATAGGAATCTTCTTTTCATTTTCATGGATAATTTGAGTGCTGGAACTGGTTTCGGGTAAAAATGGGGCAGAAGGTGTTGCTGACGCACATAATTTCAAACGGCTCTAAAACGTTACGCAAAGGCCACTATGTTGTTCCCAGATTTTTTAACAGTCCGGAACGTTTGAAAAAAACAGGAGAAAGAACCACACTTCGCTTTGCATCTCATTGGTAATCAATCACATAAAACGGAAAACCTTTTTAAATCAAGATTTTTTGAAAATCCGTCAAATTGACCAGTGCCGACAATTCAAAAAATAATTTGTCCCGTATCGGTGTCTTTTTACCATTTTTACATTCTCGCTTCCGGTGCGAAGTTCGCAAACTTATGTTTTTGGCCGCCGGAAAAACCATCAAATCAAGGTCAATGTCAAGACAATTTTTGAATACCATCCTGCTCTTGCTGCTTTTTAGCGGGTTGGCCCAAGCACAAGACCCGCTCTTCAGTCAGTTTTATTCGATGCCATTGGTGCTGAACCCGGCCTTCGCTGGCACCACTTACGCACCCAGGATTTCCGCTGCCTACCGCAACCAATGGCCGATACACGACGACAACACCATAGCTTACGCCACTTACGCCGCCTCCTACGAGCAGTTCATCCCTGCCTTTAACAGCGGGTTTGGGGTATTGGTTTTGGCGGACAACGATGGCAGCGGCCTCTTTAAGACCACCAATTTCAGCGCAAGCTATGCCTACCGCATCTCCGTCAACGACGAGTTCAACATCCGGCTGGGCATCAACGCCGGGTTCAAACAATCTACGGTGGATTGGGGCAGGCTGGTTTTTCTCGACCAATTGAACCCTATCACGGGTTCGGTTGACAACTTTGGCAACCCCAACATCACCAACGAGCAAAGACCAGATGACCTGCAAACCACCGTTTTTGATGTAGGGGCAGGCTTGTTGGCCTACACCAGCAAATTTTACGGCGGCATTTCCCTCCAACACTTAACCACTCCCGACGAGGGTTTTTTCAAGACCAACGCAAGCTTGCTCGATGGGCTGCCGCTGCGCACTTCCATCCACGCAGGGGCAGAGTTTATTGTTAAAGAAGGCAATAAGCGCAACCCCTCATCGTTTGTTTCGCCGAACATCCTTTTTGCCAAACAAGGCGACCAAGGCCAAATAAACGCCGGAGCGTACTACAATCATGGCCTTGTTTTCGCCGGTGGGTGGTTCCGGTACGCCTTTTCCAACGCAGATGCCGTGATTGCCGTAGTGGGAGTGCAGTACGATATTTTGAAGATTGGATATAGCTACGACTTCACGGTAGGCAGCAGTTTGGCAGCGAAAACAGGGGGCGCACACGAGATTTCGCTGGTGCTGAACTTTGACAACAGCGAGGCCATGCGCTCGAAACGCCGAGCTGAACGCTACAACGATTGCTTCAAAATTTTCCGATAAACACACTGCTGAAAAAACAATCCTTGTTAAAACCCGACATTAGCCATTGATTTGAAAACTACTTTTCTATATTTGCACGTCTTTTTTTTAAAGTAAAAATATCTTAATAAAAGTGATGAAAAATCTGTTGAAGTTAAGTCCAGTAATTCTCCTTGCAGCAATGCTGTTGAGCGCTTGCGGCAAAAAGGAGCGGTCCGCCACCACTGGTTGGCAGTACAATGATGCCAAATGGGGCGGTTTCGAGAAAGTTGACTACCAAGGCCAATCCACTGGCCCCAACCTCGTGCTCGTTCAGGGCGGCACCTTCACAATGGGGGTTACCGACCAAGACGTCACCTTCGATTGGAACGCCATTCCTCGCAGAGTGACGGTTTCTTCCTTCTACATGGACGAAACGGAAGTGGCCAACATTGACTACCGGGAATACCTCTACTGGTTGCAGCGGGTCTTTGGCGAGTCCTATCCAGAGGTCACCCTCAATGCCCTTCCAGACACGCTGGTTTGGCGGGAAGAATTGGCTTTCAACGAGCCATTCGTAGAGACCTACTTCCGTCACCCCTCCTACGACAACTACCCCGTGGTTGGTGTTAGCTGGCTCCAAGCCAACGACTATGCCCAATGGCGTACCGACCGGGTGAACGAGATGATACTGATTGAAAAAGGCGTTCTCAACCCAAATGCCGAGCAAAAGGACGAGGACAACTTCAACACGGAGTCCTACTTGGCCGCACAATACCAAGGTAGTGTGCGCAAGAACATGAAAGACATCAAAACTGGTGGTGAGCGCGCAGTGCGCTTTGAGGATGGCATCCTGCTTCCTTCCTATCGCCTTCCAACCGAAGCTGAGTGGGAATATGCAGCCATTGGCCTTATCGGCAACATGGTGTCTGAAAAGGATGAGCGCATCTCCGACCGCCGTATTTACCCTTGGAACGGCAATACCGTGCGCTACCAAAAACGCAACAAGTACCAAGGTGAAATCCTTGCCAACTTCAAGCGTAGCGCTGGTGACTACATGGGTATGGCTGGCAAGCTGAATGACCAAGCCCACATCACTGCTGACGTGCGCAAGTACATGCCAAACGACTTTGGCCTCTACAACATGGCTGGCAACGTGAACGAATGGACGATGGACGTATATCGCCCACTCACCAGCCTCACCTTGGAAGACGTGGAGCAGCAGGACTTGAACTCCTTCCGGGGCAACAAGTTCAAAACTAAGGTGCTTGACGAAAACGGCAAGCCAATCGAGAAAGACAGCCTTGGTCGCCTCCGCTACCGCTACGTGGAAGACGATGAAGTTGCCACTCGTGAAAACTACAAAGTGGGCCAACCGTACAACTTCCTTGACGGTGACAAAACTTCAGAAGCTTTCTACGATTTTGGCAAGCACACCCTCGTCAGCGACAAGGCTCGGGTAATCAAAGGTGGCTCTTGGCAGGACCGGGCCTTCTGGCTCGCCCCAGGCACACGCCGCTACCGCGACGAAGACAAGTCATACCGTGACCTCGGCTTCCGTTGCTCTATGACCCGCACTGGTGGTCCAACGGGCAATGAAGATTCAGCCGGTAATACTTTCAAGACCAAGCAGGGCAAAACAAAACGTCGCTATAAATAATTTTCAAAGCGACTACTTCGCCTGAAAATGAAAAGTCCCCGTATCGTTCTGATGCGGGGACTTTTTTGTGGCAATTAGGCTGAACCAAAATTGCAATTCTTACAATTTTCCGACGCTTGATTCACCATCCCTATCCTACATTTGGCCGTAAAAAAAACAATGGACAGCATTGATAAATTATACCGGCTTTTCAAGCAGCATCCCACCATCGTTACCGACAGCCGTAAGGTGACGCCGGGCTGCCTTTTCTTTGCCCTAAAGGGCGAGCGCTTCAATGGCAACGACTATGCCGCACAGGCGGTAAAGGAGGGTGCCGCATACGCCATCGTGGACGAACCAGTCGAAGTTCCAGCGGGGAGGGCCATACAAGTTGACGACGTACTCGCCACCCTGCAACGATTGGCCACGCACCACCGCCGACAGTTCTACATCCCCGTGTTGGCCATCACCGGCAGCAATGGCAAGACTACCACGAAGGAATTAGTCAGCGCCGTGTTGGAGAGCCACTACCCGACCCATTTCACCAAGGGCAACCTCAACAACCATATCGGCGTACCGCTGACACTATTGGAAATGAC
This sequence comes from Saprospiraceae bacterium UBA6168, assembly GCA_002435785.1. GTDB lineage: Bacteria > Bacteroidota > Bacteroidia > Chitinophagales > Saprospiraceae > UBA6168. The sequence goes on from DIUC01000073.1 coordinate 75,708, forward strand.
TCCGAAAACGGAGGTGGCAGTGGTAGAAATGGGCGCCAACCACCTTGGTGACATTGACTTCCTCTGCCGCATCGCCGAGCCGACTCACGGCCTTATCACCAATGTCGGGAAGGCGCATTTGGAGGGGTTTGGCAGTTTTGAAGGTGTGAAACAAACCAAATCGGAGCTATACCGCTACCTGACCGAGCGCAACGGCCTCGTGTTCATCAACATGGACGAACCACACTTGACAGAACTGGCTGGAGGCAACCGACTAAAGCTTTTTTACAAAAAAAGCGAAATGCCGGATGCCGACCATGTGCCGTTCGAGGTGAAGCTGGTAGCCGAGGAGCCATTCTTGGAAGTAGCTTTTTTGGATGAAAACGGCCAACTCGCCCTCGCCAAGAGCCAGCTCATTGGCCGGTACAACTTCGACAACATCATGACGGCTGTGGTCATCGGCAAATACTTCAAAGTGCCTGCGGCAAAAATCGTGGCGGCCATCGAAAGCTACGTGCCAAGCAACAACCGCTCGCAATTGAAGACCATCGGCACCAACACCTTCATACTCGATGCCTACAATGCCAACCCAACGAGCATGAAAATGGCCCTCCAATCTTTTTCCAAAATGCCCGCCCGGCACAAAGTGGCCATTCTCGGCGCAATGAAGGAGCTTGGCAAGTACAGCGACGACGAACACATGGCCCTTGCCGAGTTGGCCATAGTCTGCGGGTTTGACCAAGTGGTGTTGGTTGGTGAGGAATTTCGGCAAGCTGCACAGGCGACTGGCGCCGCTTTTTTTGAAAACACTGCCCAACTAAAACACTGGTACAGCTCGCAGGTGTTTGAGGAAACCCATTTTTTGATGAAAGGCTCACGCAGTGTGGGGTTGGAGGGGATGCTGGAAGAATCGCCGTCAGAAAAACAAAAAGCAGCTAACAGTTAGGGTAAATCACTCGCCTGTCGTTTCCATTGCGAAGCCGCATTTTCCACCCATATTTTTCAACTAAAAAGTCAACCGCATGAAACGTATTCTACCTTTGTTCTTGCTGGCAAGTATGATTGCCAGCCAATTGGCCGCACAACTAGAAACCACTGCCCCCAATTGGCAAGTGGCCCGGTTCGGCATCGCTGCTGGCGGCGACATTGACATGCCGCACCGATTGGACCATCAATACCTCCTCAGGACGGGGCGGGACGTGGACTTTGACCACAGCGACCTGCCATTCTCGAAAGGCGAAATGACGAGGATGAACTGTGATAACGGCACTTTCCGCATCGGCCTGTCCTTCTCGCCGCTGCGGTCGCCCGGCACGGAAGTCCAGGTCTCGCTGCTCGACATTTCTGGCCGCATTGACATGGTGCACTACGAACTGGGCACCAAGGGAGCTGCGGACTACCAGTGGCTCGAAGTGAACGCAGAAAACAAGGAGACCGCCGTGGAGGTGGTTTATCTGAAACGGGACCAAGCCACCAAAGTGCTCAGTTTCCACGCTGGCCTCGGCACCAACATCGGCTACTCGCACAGCGGAAAGGTCCACGTGAAGGGCTTCCTGCTCGACGATGCGGTGGCGGACAACCCGGCGACTGGGCAGGAGTTCGACCTAACGTACAACCAATGGGAGGGCATCAACCAGCGGCTTTTCCTGCAAGCTGGCATGGGCATCCGGTTCTTGAAAAAAATGGAGTTCGGCCTGGAGTTCAGGAAGGGCCTTGGCTACCGGGCTTCCTTCGGCGGGCCGACGCACTTTACCATTTTGAAACGCTCGCTGGGCTTTTCGCTCCGGTGTCAGTTGTTTTGATTAGTTTAGCGGCATAAAACATCCAAAAGGGTTGATAAACAATTGATTATCAACCCTTTTTATCGTTTCACAAAATGCGTTTTCGTTTCAATTTCATCTACCTGGTCTTTTTGGTAGGGGTTGTTTTCTTTATCCCCATCACCAAAAAGCTCGTCAGCCACCCGGAGGAGTTCTACGGCATTGCTGAAAACCAAATCCGCTCCATCAACCTCCAGTATCCTGTCGAAATCAAGGAAATCAATGTCGCACTCGGCCAGAAATTGGACTCAGGCCAACTGTTGGCCCGCCTCTACCGCACCGACCTGCCCATCAAAATCAACGACATCAACTATGAAATCCGGGAGCTGCAAGTGAGGCGCTGGATGGACATAGACAGGCTGCAGGCAGAGGCCAGTAGGCTCGAAGCAAAGCGTGTGGCACTTAGCGTCACCTACGACCAAAAAATTGCGCAGCTCGAAACCGAACATGCGGCCCAGACCAAGGTGCTTGCCAACCTAAAAACCATTGACCTCGAATCGGCAAAAAGCAGCGGCATAGCGGACATCCATCTACAAAGGGTACAATCCATCAAAAACGAAAAAGCCCTGACCATCAAGCAGTTGGACATAGAGTTGAGCCAAATAAGGGCACAAATCGAAATCGCCCAAGCTCCCATTGACCTCCGCATCAAAAAGCTGGAAGGCGAGCTTGAACTCATCAAAAAGCAAGAGGCCGACCTCAATATTTACGCACCACAGTCGGGCATCGTCGGGCAATTGGACTTTCTCCCCGGCGAAAAAATCGAAGCGTACACCATTATCATGAAGATTTACGGCACGCATCCCGACGTCGTGACCACTTACATCGGCGATGGGCGGTTGGCCGCAATTAAACTGGGCGATACCCTCACGGTCAGCTCCATCAACCAGCCGGAGTACCAAGTGCCGGGCGTGGTGCTCGGCCTCGGCACCCGCATCAAAGAACTGCCCGAACGCCTCCGCCGCATACCCGAACTCAAGGCATGGGGCCGCGAGGTGCAACTGCAAATCCCCCTCAGCAACACCTTCCTGCAAGGCGAAAAAGTAAAGGTGGCGATGAAGCAGGGGAAGGCTTTTTCCTTTTTTTAGAAAGTTGATATGGGTTGATTCGGGGTTGATGAAGGTTGATAAAACCCGGTTTTCAACCTCTCATCAACCCGAATCAACTTTCATCAACAAGTTTGATGAAGCACCTTTTCAATACATTTTTCGCCCTGCTTTTTTGCTCCGCAATCTTGGCGCAAACCACGCCCGGTCAACTCTTGGCCTCGGCTTGGGCCGACCCCGCCGTGCAACTCCAACGAGCGCAGCAAGCCTACCTCGAAGACACCGACTTTGGTATGCCCCTGCTGCGCAAAATGGAAATCCGCACCGCCACCCGTGACCTCGACCCCAAGCAACAGAGCTACTCCCTGCGCTTCGGCACCAACGGCTTTGGCATGATGCGCACCCAGTCCGCCATTTACGGCTCAATGAAGGAACTGACCGAAGCGGAGCGCCAGATGCTGGTTCAAGAAGCCCTGCTCGACCGGTACGAACTGCTGCTTGACCTGCATTTTACCAAAAAAACAATCCGCTTGCTGGAGCAACAACGCCAAGTCTTGTTGGACAAAAAGGCCGTCTTCGGCCAACAGCTCGCACTTGGGCTGGAAGAGGGCCTCGACGATTTTTTCCGAACCGAGGACGACCTCATGCAGTTGGAGCGAAAGCTTTTTGAAAAGAAAAGCGACGAAGCACGGTGCCGGCTCCGCACGAAAATTTTTACCGGAAATGAGGACACCTTGTCGGTTGGCCAATTCGTCACCACCGATGAAATCCTCCTATTCATCGGGCTGGCCACCAGTACCGGTACTGCCACCACCCTCCCCACCATCCGACGCCGGGCCGCACAGGCCGAACTGGCTTTACAGGAAGAAAAAATGAGCATCATGGAGGGCCGCAACCTGCTCAACTTCCTCCAAATCCGCTACACCGGCAGAACCAACGATCCGTTTGAAGACCGCATCGCAATTGGCGCAGGGTTCGACCTGCCCTGGCCCAACAGCTCGAAGCTCAAACAACAGGAACTGCACCTCCGAACCCTGAACGCACAAGCTCGTGCCGAGGCAGAGCGCCAAGCCGTCGAACAATCCATACTCCTGAAGTCGAACCAATGGGAGCAACTGATGGAGCGCTTTGATTTTTTGGAAAAACAGGCCGAAACATTCCGGCAAGCCTACGACCCCCAGCGCCTGCTTGCGAGTGGCCTCGAAAACCCTGAAACCCTGCTGAGGGTGCAGGAGAGCCTCGTGCGCCTCGACCTGGAAATGGCAACTTTGGAAAAGGATATTTATGTCAGCTACCTCAGCCTGCTCAACGAAACCGGCCTGCTCACCGCCGAACCCGCCAGAAACTACCTCTCGGCAGGGCTTGAATTGATTTCTCGGTGACAGTTCCCTAACATTCCTTGCCCCACTTGCTACCGTTCGCAATAGTTTGTTTTACTTTGGAAAAAATTCACCAAAAGCTTTTACCTATGCTTAATTTCAAACCCTACTTTGGCCTATTGGCCCTCCTTTGTTGCTTCGCAACAACACAGCTTTCGGCGCAGGTCGTCGTCAACGAATACTCGGCGGCCAACCTCGCCACCATCACCGACAACTACGGCAAACACGAGGACTGGCTGGAACTCTACAACCCCGGCCCCGCCGAAGCCGACATCAGTGCCTACAAATTGAGCGACAACCCGAGCAAGCCGGACAAGTGGGCGTTCCCGCAGGGCACCACCATCCCAGCGGGCGGCTACCTCATCGTCTGGCTCAGTGGCCGGGACGAAGTGCTGGGCGGCCACTACCACGCCAACTTCAAGCTCACCCAAACCAAGGGAAACGCAGAGCGCATCGTGTTCAGCAGTGCCAGCGGCGTGGAATTAGAAAACCGGAAAGTGAAAAAGCTCCAGCTCGGCCAGTCCGCTGGCCGCAAGACCGATGGCGGCTCCGATTGGGGCTTCGCCAACCTCCCCACCCCTGGTGCCAGCAACAACTTGGTTTATTTCTATGAGGACTTTGTGAAAAAACCAGACTTCAGCCAGACCGCCGGGTTCTACCCAAATTCCGTGGAGGTGGCAATCACTTGCGAAGACACCACCGCCACCATCCGCTACACCACCAACGGCAACCTGCCAACGGCCAACTCGACCATTTACACCGGCCCTATCACCCTGAACGAGACCAAGGTGCTAAAGGCCATTGCTTTCAGCAGCGACGCCACCCTGCACCCTAGCTTCTTGGAGTTTTCCACCTATTTCATCAACGTGAACCACACGCTGCCCGTCGTGTCCGCCTCCGGCACACAATTGCTCCAGTTGGCCAACGGCAGCCAAAACCTGCGCCCGAAAGGCTCCTTCGAGCTTTTTGGCTTGGATAAAACCCGCAATGCCAAGGTCACGGGCGAACTCAACAGCCACGGACAGGACTCTTGGGTGAACGCCCAGCGCAGCATTGACTGGGTGAGCCGCGACGAAATGGGCGAGAACAACGCCATCGAGGAAGTGCTGTTCCCTGGCCTGACCGACCGCGACGAGTTCCAGCGCATCATCCTGCGGGCTGCCGGCGACGACAACTACCCCGGCGGTAGCAACTACACGGAGAATGGCCAAGTGGTCAGCGCCCACGTGCGGGATGCCTATATCCACAATATAGCAAGCCTTGGGGGCATGCACCTGGATGTTCGTTATAGCTCAAAGGTCATCGTTTACTTCAATGGCCAATACTGGGGAGTGTACGACTTTCGCTCCAAGACCGACGACCATGACCATACTGCCGACGAGTACAACCAAGGCAAATACGACTTGGAGTACTTGATGACTTGGGGCAATACTTGGGTGGAATACGACGGCAGCGGGAATGCCTTGCAGAACTGGGACAACTTCTACAACTTCGTGGAGAACAACGACATGGCCGACCCCAACAACTACGCCTACGTGGAAAGCCAATTAGACGTGGTCAGCCTTTGCGACTATTTCATCGCCAACTCCTTCACCGTGGCCTCCGATTGGCTCAATTGGAACACAAGCTGGTGGCGTGGCCTCAACCCTGAGGGCACTCACCAGAAATGGGGCTATACCCTATGGGACCTCGATGCCACCTTCGCATACTACATCAACTATACGGGCATACCAGACACCAGCGCCAGCGCACTGCCCTGCAACCCTGAGGTCATTGACCTTACCAATTGGGGAGACCCCCAACCGCAACGACACATCAACCTCGTCAACAAGCTGCAGGACAGCCCGAAGTTCCGGCAGTTCTACGTGACCCGGCAGGCAGACATGATGAAGACAGCTTTCAGTTGCGAAAATATGCTGAACTACCTCGACACCACCATCGCCACCATTGGCCCCGAAATGCCCATGCACATCACCCGCTGGGGGGGCAGCGTGGCACAGTGGCAGGCTAATGTCAAGCGGCTCCGTTATTTTATTGAGCGCCGTTGCGCAGCACTGTCCGCTGGCCTCAACGACTGCTACCAAACCTCGGGGCCATACGAGGTGGTGCTGCAAACAGACCCGCCAAACGCCGGGCTTATCCATGCCAACTCATTGGTTTACAACCAGTTGCCCGCCAACACGCCCTTCTTCGGCGGCATTGAAACGCTGCTGAAAGCCGTGGCATTCGACACCAGCTACACCTTCAGCCATTGGGAAAGCTCGACCCACAGTTTCGTTGATTCCAGCTTGGCCGAAAACGCCTTGACGCTCACACAGCCCGACACCCTGATTGCTGTGTTCAATGCCCCTCCCTCTGGCACAAACAACCCATTGGCCGGGCAATTGGAGGTAGCGGTTTTGCCCTCGGTTTTCACGCAACAGTTCACGGTGAGCTACCACTTGGACGAGGCTTCCGTGGTATCCATGCGCCTGCTCGACGTGGCTGGGCGCCCCGTGGCAAACCTGTTCTCCAACCTCCGCATGAACGCTGGCGACCACCTCTTTGGGTTCAACAGCGCCGGCAAGGGCATTGCGCCGGGCCTTTATTTCCTGAACATCAATGTGGATGGGGCGCAGCGGACGCTGAAGATGGTGAAAGCGGAGTAGAATGACGATTTAGCAATTTATGATTGGAGATGCAGCCAAAATGAGAAAGTGGTTCGTGGACAAACTGCCACGAACCACTTTCAATTTGAAGAACCGACTGCCCCAATCGTAAATCGTCAAAACTCTCCCCGCCACGTCAAAATAGGAATCAAGCCGAGCTGCCGCTTCAGCAGCACTTTGTCCTGCACCGAGTCGTAGTAATGGTACTGTGCGTTTTCTCGGCCCGTCATGTTCTGAATATCAAGCGATAGCATCGAGTTCCTGCCCGTTTTGTTCCATTTTTTGTAGAGTCGCAAGTCAATGCGGAAGTAGTCGTCAAGCTGTTGGGAGTAGGAAATCGTTTGCGAGAATTGAGTATTGAGCACTGTTTGGAAAACGGTGTAGCCAAGTTCTTTTGAGGCCACCAAGTCAACCAGCGGCTCCCGAAAACCTCCGAGCCAAGCCACCCGGCTGCTGATGCCGTTGATGATGGTCTTGCCGTTTTTTTGCTTCGCAAATTCCCGTCCAGCGGTGAGGTTGAGGGTGTGGCGGCCATCGAATCGGGTGCTATGCCGCCGATTCCTTGATGTCCAACTTGATCCAGCGGCACTAAATTCAGTGCGGTAGAGCGAACCAGCCAGCAGGAAAAAGAAATCCTCGGTAATGTATTTTTGGAGAGAAAGGTCGAGGCCATAATTGAGGCCCGTTCCAGCGTTCGACAATCGAATATTGTCGCCCGGAGTCCCACGGCCCAAGTAGGTTTGGGAGAAATCGGTGAAATTGATGGTGGAAACATAGGTTTGCCCAACTTGAAAAACGGGCATCTCCACCAATCGTATCCCATAAGCCTCCGCCCTAAACACCAATGATTTGCCAAAATCAACTTGATAGCCCAGCGTCAAATGGTGTGCCTGCTGTGAACGGCTGTTTTCGTCAGCATAGTCCGAAGCCATTAGGTAAGTGGGCATGTTTTGGCTGTGGCGGCCATAAGCCAAGGCGAGCTTGCCCCTGCCCAAACCATAGTTTAGGTTGAAACGTGGTTCGAGCAATACCTCCTTTTGCAGCATCGTGAAAATGCTCGCATGAAGCCCCGCCACCACTTCCAGCCTCTCCCCAAAATTCGCCCGCCACTCCGCAAACGGCTGTACCAACCAGCCCGCAGCGTCGCCGCCATTTTCAAAAAAGACGAAATTGTTTTTGAAAAAAGAATGGAAGCCATCATCGTTGTGCGCCGCCTCCACGCCAGCCCGCCAGCGGTGCCGGGCATTGACTTTATGGCTAAAAATGCTCGAAAAGGATAGTTTTCGCTGGCGCAAACGGTCGTCCTCCCAGCGCTCCCCGGTTGCCGCAAAATCGGCGGTGCGCTCATGCTCCAAGGCCGAGCCAACGACCACGGTGCGCAACACGCTCCGCCTGCCCAGTGGCAGCACGTGGGTGGCTCCCAATGCGCCCATTTTTGACTCAAAATCAATGTTGAAGCGCTCCTTATCTATGGTCGCCGAGTCGGTGGGCGATAGGTAACGGTTGTAGCTTTTACCCCCCATGCCGAACAGGGTGAATTGCCCCGCCTTAGCCGAAGGCAGCGAAACATGAAAAGCCACGTCTTGAAACGCTGTTTCCTCGTCGCCGAAGTCCACGCTCATCGCCGTCAACAGGCCAGTGAACGAGTACCTGTAATTCACCAAAAATGAAGGCTGCCGCCCACTCGCACCCCCTGACTGCCCACTGCCCACTGCCGAACTGCGAACTGAAAATGGGCCTTCCGCTGCCGCTTCGATGCCGATGAACCCGGCCTGTGCGATACGCTCGTGGCGCTGGTCGTTGCCCTTGCGCAGGTACATGTCCATGATGCCGCCGAGCGCATTACCATACTGTGCCGGGAAAGCCCCGGTGTAAAGGGTGCTCGTGCCGAGCAACTGGGCGCTGAGGATGTTCACGCCCCCCCCCGCCCCGCTGGGCCGGTCGCCGTAGGTGCCAGCGTTGGCGGTGTGGTTGGGGTTCACGATTTCCACGCCTTCGAGCCGCCACTGGAAGGCGTTGGGGGAGTTGCCCCGCACGGAGATGATGTTGGTGCCATCGTTGTCGCCAGCCACGCCGGGGTAGGCCGTGGCGAGCCGGGCCGGGTCGAAGTTGGTGGCGGGGAAGCGAAACTGCTCCTCCACGCTGAAGGTGAGGCTGTTGATGGGGGCGACCGCCGGGTTGTTCGAGGGTGCCTTCACGACAACCTCCTGGAGTTGGCTGAGCTTCTCCCGCAATTGGATGTTCAGCACGGTTTCCCGGCCTGCCTCCACCAGCACTTCGGCGATGGTGAGGGTCTCGTAGCCGAGGTGGGTGGCTTGGACTTGGTAGCGGCCGACGGGCAGCTTTTCAATAAAATAACCACCTGATTCTGAGGAACTTGCACCTGATACAGCCGCTGATTTTAGCAATGAAATGGAAGTGCCGGGTATAGGCTCCCCAGTGTCGGCGTCGGTCACTTTGCCACGGAGCGTCTGCCCCGGCGATTGCGCCAGCGAAACCATTGCGAAGCCAGCGAAAGCGAAAATCAATAGGTATTTGTTCATTTTAAAACATGTTTGCAGTCAAATGCCATTGTCGAAGCTGTGAACTAACTTTGGGCAAAAATAGCACCTTCAACCGTGAATCTACCTGCCGAAAATCAACGCACCCTCCGGGAACTGCCGCCCCGCCACCTCGACTGGTACACCCAGGCTGTGCTGTTGTTGGGCGACCGGGTGAGCCAAGCGGGCTGGGCGCTGCTGGCCCTCGGCTCGGTTTTCTTCTGGACGACGGCGGTGAACTCAGAGGTAAGGTACTGGTTGGAGGACAAAACCGTGCACTGGCAAGACCGGGAGGGCGTGATTTTGGAGGCCGACTCCACGGAGACGGTGGAGGGCGGCCAGCGGGTATGGCGCTACCGCCACTCGGTGGCCCCCGGCGATGGCTACCGCTACCGAGGCACGAGCTATTCGGTGGGCAAAAAGTTCGATGCCGGGCAGCTCGCCTTCATCCGCTACAACGTGGACGACCCCCGCACCAATTTCGCCGTGGGGCTGCGTCGGAGCGAACACACTTGGCAGGTGAACCTGCTTTTGCTGTTGCCAATGCTTGGGCTGGTGATGGTGCTGCTCCCCGTTCGGCGCAATTGGCGGGTGCTGCGGCTGCTGAAAATCGGCGACTTCACGAGGGGCAAGCTGTTTGCGAAAACACCGACGGGCCAAGTGGAGCGCTTCGGGGCGCACGTGCTGCCCGTATTCCGGTTCGAGTTCCGGTTCGAGCACCTCGGGGCGGTGTTCCATGCCACTTGTCGCACCCCCCACCCGGCGCTGGTGGAGGACGAGGATTCGGAGAGCATCCTCTATGACCGCTACTGTCCGAGCTTCAACCTCGTGTATGATGCGGTGCCGCATTTGCCGAAAATCACGGCGGCGGGCAGGTTGGCACCGATGGGCTGGGAGCGGGCCTGGGTGTTGTTTTTGCCGGGGTTTTGTGTGGCGTTGAATGGGGTTTATTTGTTGAATGGGTAAACGCTCACAAACAATATGGAATCCGACTAAAGCCCTATAAATAATCGCCTTTATATAAACTAATTTTGTCCTAAATATTGCTTCAAATGCCTATCCGGGTTGCCATTGTCGAAAATGAAAACGTGTTTGCAGATGCCATGCATATGCTGCTGAACAATGCGGGGCCTGGAATTACTTGCTCCTATGCTTTCTCAAGCAGCAGTGACGCATTGAAAAAACTGCCAGCGCTTAAACCCGATATTGTACTGATGGACATTGACCTCGGCCAAGGCCAACTCAATGGGATTGATTGCATCACTCGCCTGCAACCCCAACTGCCCGGTACGCTTTTCATGGTATTGACGGTGTACGAAGACCATAAAAAAGTCTTCGACGCCCTATCGGCGGGGGCGTTGGGCTATGTGCTTAAGAGCGCCAAACCAGAAAAAATCATCGAGGCCATTTGGGAACTGTACGAGGGTGGCGCTCCGATGTCACCGAGCATTGCCCGACAAATTGCAGGGTCGTTCAGTAAGCCCACCCCAATGCCGACGCCTGAGTCGGAACTCCTCACCACCCGTGAGAAGGAGGTGATTGAACTCATCAGCAAAGGGAAATTGGAAAAAGAAGTGGCCGCTGAACTGTTCATCAGCTTGAAAACGGTTAAATCACATATTTCGAATATCTACGGAAAGCTCCATGTGCGGACACGGGTGGAGGCGCTGAACAAGTATTTTGGGCGGTGAAGCCCCTGATGCCTAAAGGGGAACCGTCAACAATTAGTTGTAGCTTAATTTTTGAAATTTGATTCGGAGCATTGTCAATTAAATCCGTTCAAACTTTCACCTCAAACCGCAACTCCGTCGCACCATTTTGGCTTTTAATCATGGCTATCCCACCAATTTCCCTCATCCGGTGTTGCATGTTTTTCAGGCCGTTGCCGCCGTTATTTAGGGCGTTTTCTACATCAAACCCGCTGCCATCGTCCTGCACGATGATGGAAACCCGGCTGTCGTTTGATGCCAATTTCACGTCCACTTTTGAAACCTTCGCAAACTTGGCGGCATTGTTCAGGGCTTCTTTCACGCAAAGGAAAAGGTTGCGGCGCACCTCTCCGCTTAGGGTGGTTTCTGGCAAAAGAAATGGTGCCTCAAATTGCACCGCCAGCCCCGTATTCTCCTGAAAATCAGCACAGTAGCGCCGCAGGAAGTGCGAGAGTGACGGCAGCGTATCATCTGCCGAGTTGACTGTCCAGATGATTTCCCGGATGTTCTGGTTGAGGTTGGCACTGGAGGCTGCGATTTTTTCCATTTCCGAGCGGATGGCTGGGTCGTTGGCCTTGTCCTTGGCAAAATTAGAGAGCAGGTGAATGGCCGAGAGGCCGGAGCCGAGGTCGTCGTGCATGTCCCGTGCGATGCGCTCCCGCTCCCGTTCGAGGGCTTGTTGTTTTTCGATTTCGGCCCTCTGGCTGGCTAGTTTTCGCATCGTATTTTGGTGAAACAGCCACCAAACCAGCGCTAATGCCGCAGCAATGTACAGCGCCCGGAACCACCAAGTTTTCCACCAAGGCGGCAGGATGGTGAGTTTTATGCTTGCGCCCTGCTCGTCCCAGATGCCGTCAGCGTTGCAGGACTTGACTCGGAAGGTGTATTTGCCGGGCGGCAAAGTTGAGTAGGCGGCAAAGCTGCGGTTGTCTTTTGGTTCGACCCAGGCTTTGTCGGCACCTTCGAGTTTCCAAGAAAAACGACCGCCGTCAATGCTTACCAAATCGAGGGAGCCGAAGGTGAACGTTAAGTAATTCTGGTCATGGGGTAAGATTATCTCAGCATGGTCAAGCAGTTCGGAATGGACACTTTCAAAAATTTTAAAATCGGAAATGACGGTTTTGGGTGTGCTCTTGTTCTTTATTGAACTCGAAGTTTCGATTGGCGCATATATAATGGGTTCAAAACTTATTAATATAGCAGTACTATCGTCCTTGAATTTAATCAACTGAATGCCGCCGTGCTTGTTGTAAATTTTATATTTACCGGTTTCAGGCACGAAGCTTACAACATTTTTGTTGTTGGCGAACCAGATTTCTCCATTTTTTCGCTCTGCAACTGTGTAGCATCGTGGAATTACCCCTGGTACTTTTCGGGATGCATTGTGGAAATGCTCACCGTCGAACCAGATAGCTCCGCCTTCGATAGAAGAGAACCAAACTCTGTCCTTGCTATCCACCATCATGCCGTTGAGTGGTGGCACTGCCATAAAATTGATGTCTTCGGGGTCATAAATCCATTTTTTCCATTCCCGAGTATTCAAGTTGAAACGTGCAAACCCCTGTTGCAGCAACAGCCAGAGGTTTTTTTTTGAGTCACGGCCAATTCTGGTAGATATTGTTTTGGGGTCGGTGCCATAAATCAACGTGTCGTTGCTGACGAGTTCAGATGTTCCTTTATTTAAAAAATATCGAAAAAGCCCTTTCCCTACATGCGTCATCCACAATGATGGTTCGCCATCCATATCGTCGTACTTAAAAGAACTGGCAGTTTTGAGCAAGGCGGCTGCCTCGGCGTCTGGCTGAACTGGCAGTTTTTGGCTCGAAGGTGGATTCGCCGAAAACGTATAAATACCATCCTCCGAAACGACATGGCGTGTGCCGTCGGTGGATGAAAAATATTGCTCCAACCCGGTAAAACTGCCCACTTTAACAAAACTATCCTGTCCTACTGGTTTGATGAAGAAACCACAGTATGCTTGCAGATACTCATTTCCGGCGGGGTCTGTCTCTAAAAAGACAACGTTGTGAAAATGACGAATGTCAGGAGGGGGAGGCCCAAACGGCCTTGTCCATTTGGTGTGTTTCAGATTGTAGTTGAACTTACTGGCTCCGGAGTTTCGGTGGGCAATCCATATATTGCCCTGGTTGTCGCCGCTTATAGAACTAATGAGATTGCCTGCAATGCTGGAAGTATTTGTATTGAGGGCACTACATTTTCGAGCGGCCATATCCAAAAATAATACCCCATTGTTTGCAACGGAAAACCAGAAATTGCCCCGGTAATCTTCATAACAGTACTCCGGTTCTATGTGCGGCTGTCCTGTGTAGATAGGGTTTACACCGTCAAATAATGTTGCTTTGCGGGTATTTACATCAAACTGAGTGAAAGGTTTGTTGTTGGACACACACCAAAAGAAGCCTTTTTTTGACCAAAAAAACGTGGTGCGAAGAAGAATGTCGTCGGACTCCTGCCAAAGGCGCATAAGTTCCTTTTTTACATCACTTTCATAATGTTCCACTTTGAAATCCCTCGTACCCATACTGCAAAAGCCATGATTGGTGGAAACCAGCCACATGCGATGGCCAGAAGAATCAGGTTGAGTTTTCGATACTATCATATCCCCGCTGCCATTCTCACATCGGATTTTTTTAAATCCCACGCTCATTTTGTCTGGCAATATGTATATCAGTCCTTTCTGATTTTTCCATGCCAACCAGAAGTTGCCAATTTCATCAGATACTATCGGTGCATCGGTAAGCCCTTGAAGAATCGGTGCATCCGATTTGTCGGTGACCCGTGAAATTCTTGTCACGGAGGAATCAATCGGAAGCCGTGGGTCGAGTACGGAAAGGCAGGAATGCGTAATAATCCAATATTTCCCCGTTTTGTCCATGATGATACTGGAATGAAGCGATTCTGGCATGGCACGAGGGTTCAATCGGTCATACGGGTAGTGTTTTAAGTTGGTGCCATCCCAGCGCTCCAGCCCACCAAGGTTGCAGAACCAAAGATAGCCCAGCGGGTCTTGGTAAATTGACAAGTTCGTGTTGGACCTAAAGCCCATGTTGGCAATATTGTAAGAAGCAAAGCCAGGGAAATCGTGTTGGCTGTATAAAACAAAATGAAAGGCAAGGAAAATGAGCAGGATTATTGTTTTCATTTTTTAAAATTGATTTAGTCCTCACAAAATTAGTCCTAAAACTGTGTTGTCCAATTTTTCATGAAAAAAAAATACGACTAAAGTCCGATTTCACAGCAATTCTTCGAAGGAGACATTTGTGCTATTGTTTTTAAACCCTTTACGACATGAAAAAGATATTATCCTTCCTGCTTGCCGCTTGCTTTTCAGCAGTACAAGCAGCTACCATAACCTCCATTCAGTCCGGCCCTTGGGCAGATGCTGACACATGGGATTGTACATGTGTACCTAACGCTGCTGACGATGTCATCGTCGCTGCTGGCCACAATGTGAGCATCACGGGCACAGTCACCGTTGACGGTTCGCTGGTGGTAAATGGAATTGTTACCTTGAGTGGTACGCTGGCGGGAAGTGGTGCAAAAACTATCGCTATTGGCGGCACCCTCAACGACGCTGGCAGCTTAGCTGGCACGGGCGAGGTCACGGTGGCAAGCGGTGGCATATTGAACTTTAGTGGTAGCCCTACATTCAGCTATGAGTTCAGCCCTACTATCCGAAACCATGGTGCAACCAATTGGCTGGATGGAAGCATCAACTTTTATTGTGCTGGCGGCCAGTTCATCAACGAGGCGGACGGAATGCTCACCTTTGGCGGTTCGTCAAGCCCACGATATTGGGCGAAATCGAATCTCACCAATCTTGGAATAATAGATAAAAACACCTCGGCATCACTTGGCTTTCAGAACATAGGCGGCTGCGGTGGCGGGCCTTTCAGCTTTGACAACAGCGGGGTTCTAAATATTTCTGCTGGACAATTGACCATTGAGTCCCACAACGGCACACACAGCGGAACTTTCAACAATGCTGGGACGCTCACCTTTGGTGGCATCCAGGCCCTTACCACCTCCGGCAATGTCACAGGGGCGGGAAACTTCAACATCACGGGCACCACCACCATTAATATACCATACAGTTTTGCCTGCACATCGGTCAACCTTACCGGAACTCTAAACGGCACAGGAAGCAAGACTATTCCTTCCGGCTGTACCCTCAACGACGCCGGCACCATAGGTGGCACAGGGGAGGTGATAGTCGCAAGCGGAGGAACGTTAGAGTTGAACGGCAACGCTGGCACCAGCGAGTTCTCCCCCACCATCCGTAACCACGGCACGGCCAACTGGAACAACGGCAGCATCAACTACTATTGCGCTGGCGGTCAGTTCATCAACGAGGCGGACGGTACGCTCATCTTCGGCGGGTCATCGAGCCCCCGCTATTGGGCGAAATCAAACCTCACCAACCTTGGCACTATCAGCAAAAACACTTCGGCTGCAATTGGCTTTCAGAACATAGGTGGCTGCGGTGGCGGGCCTTTCAGCTTTGACAACAGTGGGGTTCTTAATATTTCTGCTGGACAATTGACCATAGAGTCACACAACGGCACACATAGCGGAACTTTCAACAATGCTGGGACGCTCATTTTTGGGGGCATTCAGACCCTTGCCACCTCCGGCAATGTCACAGGGGCGGGAAACTTCAACATCACGGGCACCACCACCATTAATGTACTATACAGTTTTGCCTGCACATCGGTCAACCTAAACGGAACCCTCAACGGCAACGGTATCAAGACTATTCCTTCCGGCTGTACCCTCAACGACGCTGGCACCATAGCTGGCACGGGGGAGGTCACGGTGGCAAGTGGCGGTACTTTGAACTTTAGCGGCAACCCCACGGGCAGCTATCAACTTGCTGCTGACATCCATAATTTTGGCACGACCAACTGGCTTGACCATAGCATCAACTATTTCTGCGCTGGCAGCGGGGGTAACTTCATCAATGAGGCTAGTGGGCTGCTGGTATTTGGTGGGGGGGGCACACGTTATTGGGGGGCATCCAACTTGACCAATTTTGGGACAATCAGCAAAAACACTCCGGCAGCACTGCTTTTTCAAAATATTTCCGGTTGTGGTGGAGGCCCTTTCAGTTTTGACAATCATGGCTTGTTGGCAACAACCGCAGGGACGTTGCAAATAGACTACCCCTTCACTAACGATGGAGCTTTAGCGGGTAATGGCACAATCAATTTTGGCAGTAGCTTCGCCCAAACTGGCTCCATAAGCCCCGGTAACTCCCCCGGCATCCTCACGCTAAATACTCTCCCAGCCGGCACCACCACCACTTTCATCGAGCTGCAAGGCAGTACCACGCCCGGCACGGACTACGACCAAATTGCCATAACAGGGGCAGGGACAATAAGCGGTACGTTGATCATCAGTTTCCTAAATAACTACGAGCCAACCATCGGCGACGAATTCATCATCATGACTTGCTCCGGTGGGTGCAGCGGCAGCTTCAACAATATTGTTTATCCCGGCAACAACCCCAATGCCTGGCAGATAGACATGACCAACCCGAACGAAGTAAAGCTTATTTTGGCACAATCCCTACCCGTCGAGCTGGTCTCCCTCACTGCCAGAGCACTAAATGAAAACACTGCCCAACTCAAGTGGCAAACTGCTTCAGAACTCAACAACAAAGGCTTCGTCATCGAAAAAAGTACCGACGGGCAAAGGTTCAAGGACATCGGCTTCGTCAAAGGTGCTGGCACCAGCCACCAAATGAAAACATACCACTATCAGGATGAAGCGTTACGGCAGGACGCCTACTACCGCCTACGGCAAGTGGACTTCGATGGAAAGGCCAGCCTGTCCCACATCGTTTTTGTCCAGTACGAGGGAAAGGCGGGAACTGGCATTAGCGTTTACCCAAACCCGACCAGTGCAGTACTTACGGTGGTGTTAACCCCAAAAGAAGTGTCTTCTTTGCTTGAAATCAAAAACAGCATAGGCATCTTGATGCAACGGGAAGTAATAGCACCGGAAACTGAGCGCCACACGGTTGATATCACGAACTTGCCATCAGGCATCTATTTTGTTTGCGCCCAAAATGAGCTTCCTGTGCAGTTTGTCAAACAATAATTTTCCCTCACACATTATTTTAGAATCCTTGCCTGCCTTCATGTGCGGGCAAGGATTTTTCATTGAAGTCACCAACCCAGTCCCACTCATAGCCCATGCCACGCCGAGGAACTACCACCCCCGCCGGTTTTTTTTGCTTGCGCAACAACGGGTCATCGCCGCTTGGCCTGTATTTGAGCCAAATTTTCTAAAACAACTGATAATCAGTTGTTTATTGAAAAAATTGTACCTCCGGTGTAGCCGGCGAGTATCCTCGTGGAGCTTTTTCCTTCGCTCGTGTACGTTCGGTGTACTTTTATTGTGCTTTTATGTACATCTATGTACGTTTGATGTACTTTCATGGTGGCCGTTGCTACTGCTATTGTCACCTATTGCTTCGTGCCTGTACAATCAAGCTGCACAGTTGTACTTTCGTGCTACGCCCGTGCAGCCTCGACCTCTACTATTGATGCCCAATCGTACTGTTGCCAAGGCCGGCCCTCCGTCCACGGACGGCCTCTGCGAGCCGGATGCTGGCGGAAGCGGGTGGCATTTAAGCGGGTGAAGTAGCCTTAGTTGGCAGTTCGACAGTTGGTAGTCAGTGACATGTTAGCAGTCTATTTCTCTCTAACCCCGCCTTCTATGAGGTTAATTTGTTTGTTGAAAAGCACTTTATACAGGGCGAAGTATTCGTCTTTGACTTGCAAGGGCGTTTGTTGATTCGCCAAAGCATGAAGGCCAATGAACCAGTTTCCTTGGATGTGTCAACATTGAACAGTGGTGTTTACATGGTCAAAATCCACTTGGATGGTGAGTACATCACGGAACGGGTTGTGGTATGTGAGCGTAGATAACCCAAGTTGATATCAAATTCTTGAGTTTGGCACATGAATCATTCAATATGGGCCGTGCTGGATATTATTCCAGCACGGTTCGTTTGTTTTGTGTCGCTTCGGTTCACAACACTCCTTTTTTTTGGTGTTGCACAATGCCCACTTGTCACGACGAGAGGTAGTCCTTTCCGGTCACGGCAAAGGTGGTTGTTTTGCAAAAACAAAAAAAGGCAGCCCGACCACTCGGACTGCCCATATTTTTCGTAAACTTAAAGGTTCAATTGCGGAACGCCGTTCATCCTCATTCCTCACGCCTCATTCCTAGAAACAGTAGTCGTCAGCCGCAATCAGTGTATCGGCCACGAGGCGGCGGGCGATTTTGACATTGACGGGCGGGTACTTCGTGAAGCGCTTCACGCCCATGAGGAATGTTTTCAGCAGGTCGCCTTCGGCAAACGAGGCGATGGCATCGCTGGCGCACTTGGCAACCCGGCTGGTGGCGTCGTTGAAAAAGACTTTCAGCATGGCCTCATAGACCGATTGGTCGTGCGCCTTGTCAGGCATATCGGCGAGGCGCTCCACCCGCAGCAGCAGCGACTCGGCAGCGAAGGTGTCAATCATCATGTCTGCCACGTTCATCACGATTTCCTGTTCCTCCTTGATGTCGAGTTGGCCTTCCATTTGCATCTTCACGGCAGCCCCGGCGGTCATCAGGATGACTTTCTTGAAGTCTTTCAGCGCCTTCTTTTCCTCGGCGTACAGGCCGCTCACACCCTCCATGGACGGCATGGATGCGAGTTCCTTTTGCACCGCCCAAGCTGGGCCGACCAAGTCCACTTGGCCTTTCATTGCCTTTTTGAGCAATTGGGAAACCATCAGCATCCGGTTTATCTCATTCGTGCCTTCGTAGATGCGGTTGATGCGGGCATCCCGGTAGGCACGGGCTGCGCTGAACTCCTCGGAGAAGCCAAGCCCGCCGTGGATTTGGACCATTTCGTCCACCACGTAGTCCGTCACTTCGGACCCATATATCTTGATGATGGCGCACTCGATTGCGTATTCTTCTGCGGCCTTGAGGGTGGCATCGGCGTAGCTGTCGCCCTGCTCCATGAGGGCGTTTTTCTTGTCGTCGAGGAGGTCAGAGATGCGGTAACAGGCGCTTTCGATGGCGAAGTTGCGGATGGCCTGCTCGGCCAGCTTGTACTTGATGGCCCCAAAACTGGCGATTGGCTGCCCGAACTGCTTGCGCTCGTTGGCATATTTTACGCTGGTCGCAATGCCTCTTTTGGCACCGCCCATGCACATGAGGCCGAGCTTGTAGCGCCCGATGTTGAGGGCATTGAAGGCGATGAGGTGGCCCTTGCCGATTTGGCCGAGCAAGTTGGTGGCGGGCACTTTCACGTTCTCGAAGAACACCTGCCGGGTGCTGGAACCCTTTATTCCCATTTTTTGCTCCTCGGCACCCAAGGTAATGCCGGGCGTGTCCGCCTCTACCACAAAGCCCGTGAACTTGTCGCCGTCAATCTGTGCGAACACGATGAACATGTTGGCAAACCCGGCATTGGAAATCCACATTTTTTGGCCATTGATGAGGTAGTGCGAACCGTCGGCTGATAGGTCGGCACGAGTCTTGGCGGCGAGGGCATCGGAGCCGCTTCCGGGTTCGGTGAGGCAGTAGGCGGCTTTCCATTCACCGGAGGCGAGCCTGGGCAGGTATTTCAGCTTCAGTTCCTCCGTGCCAAAGTAGAGGATGGGCAACATGCCTATGCCTGTGTGCGCTGCGATGGTGGTGGCAAAGCCACCGCCCATGCGCCCAAGTTCCTCGCTGATAAAGGTGTTGGCGTTGGTGTCGAGCAGGGTGCCGCCGTATTCTTCTGGGATATGGCAGCCAAGCAGGCCCAGCTCGCCAGCCTGCTCCATCAACTCCACCTGGTATTCGAGTTTGTGGGGCTTTTCCCCTGCGCCATTGGCAAAGTCCCGCACCATCTGGCGGACCATGGACTGCTCTTCGTTGATGTCTTCGGGTATGAAGGTATCGGCTGCGGTGCTTTCCTTGATGACGAACTCGCCACCTTTGAGGAGGTTGGATTTAACGTTGGAAGCTACAAGTGTGTCTGACATGACGAAATGATTTGAAGGTTGAGAAGTTAGCGAATATTCGCTGACAAAACTACCTTCAAATTTTTTGTTTCACAACATTCGCTCAAAAATATTTAGCGAAAATTCGCAAAAACCATTCTTTCACCAGAAAGTAACAGCAAAAATGCAAGCATCACGCCTCATGCAGGTTCCAAGTTTTTTGCTATACTCAGCGCTAATATGTTTTGTGCAAATCAAAAATTATGTGCCACTGCCCCTCCTCGCCGCCCCGAGAAATCGGGGCAGGCTCTTCGGCGGCTTGTCGGGGGATAGGGTCTTTTGGGGCGTTCCGCCCAAACCCCTATTTGCACAAAACCTATTGGCGTGAAGTATAACAACTCCAACTAAATTCACCCAATCCACCCCTTTCCGGCCAAATATTCGGCAATCTGCACGGCATTCGTGGCAGCGCCCTTGCGCAGGTTGTCGGCAACAATCCAGAGGTTAAGGCCATTGGCGATGCTCTCGTCCCGGCGGATGCGGCCCACGAACACCTCGTCCTTATGGCGGGAGAAGAGCGGCATGGGGTACTGGAACTTGTCAACATCGTCCACGACGACGATGCCGGGGGCGGTTTCGAGCAGGTGGCGCACCTCGGCCAGTTCATAGGGCTTCGCAAACTCCAGGTTCACGCTCTCGGAATGGCCGCCCAGCACGGGCACCCGCACGGTGGTGGCGGTGACGGCGATGCTGTCGTCGCCCATGATTTTCTTGGTCTCGTTGACCATTTTCATCTCTTCCTTGGTGTAGCCATTCTCGGTGAACACGTCAATATGCGGCAGCACGTTCTCAAAGATTTGGTACTTATAGGCCATTTCTTCGGGTTCCGGCGTGAAGCCTTTTTGCTCCAACTGGTACTGCTTCACGGCCTTTACGCCTGTGCCCGTGATGCTCTGATAGGTGGACACGACCACTCTTTTTATTTGGAAAGCCTTGTGCAGCGGCTCCATTGCCACCACCATTTGGATGGTGGAACAGTTGGGGTTGGCGATGATTTTGTCGGCTGGCGTGAGCACATGGGCATTCACTTCTGGAACGACGAGCTTCTTGGCGGGGTCCATGCGCCAGGCCGAGGAGTTGTCAATGACCGTGGTGCCGACCTCGGCAAACTTAGGTGCCCATTCCTTGGAGGTAGTGCCGCCAGCAGAAAAGATGGCCACATCGGGGCGGGCGGCAATGGCAGCCTCCATGCTCACGATGGCGTATTCCTTGCCATTGAAATGGATGGGCTTGCCCACGGAACGCTCCGAGGCTACGGGCAAAAACTCTGTCACCGGGAACTTGCGCTCCTGCAATACTTCCAGCATCACCGTGCCGACCAAGCCAGTGGCCCCTACAACTGCAACTTTCATTTCGATTCAATTTTTTTACGTGCTGCTGGGAAAAACTGGCGCTTGGCACCGAGCCGTTCCCCACCGCAACACTTGGTATGAAAAGGTGCGCAAAGATAGCGGCTTGCAAGTTTTTGGGGCAAAAAAACAGGGCAATGGGTGCAACTGTATTGCGCCCGAAAACCCTCCTTTCTCAAGTTGCAAATGGAAACTGTGCCATTTGCATTTCAAAAAGCCCAAATCCCGCTATCTTGCGGCGCTAATTTTAAATCAAAAATACTGTACTGATGACCCGATTGTTTATTTGCTGCGCAATGCTTTTAGTTTCGAGCGCCGTTCTGGCGCAGGATTTCCGTTTTGGCTTCAAGACGGGCCTTAACTTCAGCAACATCAAGGGCGAGGTGGAAAAAACCGCCGATGCCAAAGAAACCCTCAACCAGAACGTCGGCTTTCATTTTGGGGCAACTTTTGTCTGGAAAGCAACTGACATCATGGGGCTGCGGGGCGAGCTGATGTACAGCCAGAAGGGCACGAACCGGGGCTTTGAGGGGCAGTCGTACTATACCTTCACCACCTCAAACAACGAGAAATACCTCACGACCGGCATCCGAAAACAAGAGTTGAACGTCAGCAATTCCTATATTGAGCTGCCCGTCATGGGCTATTTCAAGCCGCACAGCCGCTTCGAGATATATGGGGGCATGAGCTTTGCCGTGCTGGTCAATTCCACCGCCTTCGGCAACCTCAAGTTCAGCGAACTCATTGACGACGCCAGGCTGCCCGTTGACCCCAACACCATTGCCCACGAACTTGATTTCAACTACTTCTCCGACAAACCGGGCGAGCAAACGTATGACAACCCCGCCAAGACCGTCCGCATCAAAAACAACAACGTGCCCTACCCACAGACGGCAGGGGCCTATTTTGAGTTCGTAGAAGACCGTGGCAAACTGTACAATGCCTTCGACATTGGCGTGGTCGGTGGCCTCTCGGTCTATCTCAGCAAGAGCCTCTACCTCTCCGGCCGCATCAACTACGGGCTGAGGGACGTGACCAAGACCAAGGCCGACGTATCACTCGCCTCCTTGGACGACAACAAGGCGTTCATCTCTCGCAGCGACGACGACCGCAACCTGACCATTCAGGTGAGCATCGGGTTTTCGTTCTGACGCTTGGACTTCATCTTCCAATAATTGGTTTTCCTGTACCTGAAACGTTGGCGTAGCACTTGCGGGTGGCTTTTAAAGCGTGGTACTGGAAAAAGGATATTTGTTGAAATATTATTTGACATGATTCGCCTTCCTGCTTATTTTTGTTGCCGAGCCACTCTAAACCGCCTTTTAAAGAAAAGGCATGCTGGGCTCGGCGCTTTGCCTCAGAATACTGGTTATAGTGTTCGCAAGGAAGTTTTTCAAGGTGCAAATACAACATCAATAACCTGGATTAGCCACTGCGACCAAATCGCAAGGGCAAGGCCGCAAACCTTTATTATCATGAAAATGCGATTTTACCCCCCCCCCTCCGTTTCCGAAACAAGGAGCTTTTCAGTTTTCCAAATTCCGGGGCTTATCCAAGCCGCTAACGCTGCTACTTTGCTTTTCCATTGTGGTTGTGCTGCTCGGTGCGGCTGTGAGTCCCTTGCCATTTAAGGTTATGGGAAATGAGGTAATTGAAACTACAGAAAAAGAAAGCACTACAAAACAAGCAGTTGATGCTTCCAATCTTACCTGTGGGTTGAACAAAGCCTCAGAAATTTCGGCATGTTCTATTGATAACATGGAATTGATGGGCAAAACTGGATGCCGTAACAATGACACATATCCCGATGTTTCAGATGATTACTATTTGGCAAATTTCAAAATATTTCTATCTGGCGTACAAGTAGGGGATATAATAGAATTGTCTCACTCCCACCTTCTGGAGCAAGACCCCCAATTTGCAGTGGTAACTTCTCAAATCGTATCGCAAGGATACGCTGAACTCTATTCGAACAAAATGAGAACAGATATTAACATAACCAGTGCAGTACCCGGCCACGTACCCATGGGCAATTTTACCATCACCATAAAAAACGGTAGCACAGGAGCTACAGAATGTACCGCTGATATTTCGTTGAACGGCGAAGACCACACTAGGCCTTGTTCAGTTTGCACAGCAGACCAAGGGGCATGGAACACACCAGTTCCGGATTGCTGGCCTGACGAACTCCCGACTGAAGCCTGCAATGATGTGCTCAACCATGCCCCTGACCCTGACCATTTGGAGCATACACCCCTGAAATACGTGAAGGTTATGCTCCACATCTTTCAAGTAGCAGACTCTGGCGACCCCAACCAGCCATATAATGGACCCCAGCATTTTACAAGTTCGGATATTGATGCCATCAAATCTTGGATCAATGGCCCCCAAGGGGCAAACGATGGAAAGCTGGCCAATATTTGCCCCGCAGCCCCTGCTGGGTCCAGTCCCTCTCCCTACATACCCGATTCCCGTATCCGCTTTTTGCTGGAACATGGGGAGGAAGGGAAGGATATTTTTTTTCACCCCAACACCACCCATTGGGGGATATCCCTTCAAAGCTGCGGTAGCAATCCCAACGGGTCTCCCGATGCGGTAAGAAACTTTTATGTGACCAACCCGAGCCCGACCTTGCCCCCCGATTATGTAACTTGGATTCAACTACCGGAAAATCGAAACGCATTGCATATTTTCATTTCAAGGGGGCGATGGATTGACATGAATGGCGATGGTCCAGACCCAAATCTTGGCACAACAAACCACACCGGGCCTGACTGCTTTAATCCTTCTCCGGGGGGGTATACTTGGCCTGATGAGGCAGGCTGTACCGACACCCCAGCACAATATGTGTTTGGACTCTATGACATGTTGATAAACCCGAACATCGACCCATCAGTATTAGGGCAGTCGCTCACTGGGGAGTTTTTCCATGTGATGGGCCTCGACCATCCATCGCCATTCCAGATACATCATCAACACGATGTTGGGGAGGATGGGTGTGCGGACACAGATGGTTCTTCCAATTCAAACAACATGTTGGGTTGTAATTTCACGGCGCCCCGTTGCAATCTTACCCAATGCCAGATGGGCAGGATGCACAGTTTTTTTGAAAATGAGCAACCTGGTTTTGAACGTTTCTTGGTTGGGCAGGATGCCAATGGCAAACCCATTTTCTCAATGGAGGGCAACTGCAAAATCGTTGAGCCTGACATCGTCATACACAATGGTGAAACAGTGGACTGGAAGGGGCCTCGCCGCCTCCGCTCCAACATTTTGGTTGAAACAGGCGGGAAATTGGTTATACGCTGTAGGATAGGAATGCCCGAAAGTGCAAGAATCACTGTTCAAAAGGGTGGCAGGCTCTCCCTCTATGGCGAAGTTTACAACAACTGTACTGGTAAACGCTGGCAAGGCTTCGTCGTCAATGGCAATTCTGGGCTTCCGCAGACTTTTCCGCCCGTCAACCAAGGCTATTTCTTGGCCTTCAATGGCAGCATAATCGAGGGGGCGAATACGAGCATTCGGGTAGAATCAGGGGGTATGGCGTTGGTCACTGGTTGTTCTATCCGAAACGCTGGTGGGGCTTTGTTCGAGCCATATTCGCACCCCAACGTAAGTAGGTTCAACAACTGCAATTTTACTTGCAACGGCAATGTTTTTGCCATTACAAACCCCTACTTCCACGCTGCGCTCCAAGGCGTAAGAGGCGTCAAGTTCACTGGCTGTGATTTCAGTGTATCAAATGTACCTCAAGGACAGCTTCTCCACACCACAGGAATAAACGGTGACGGTTCCAATTTCAATGTGGCTGGCAGCACCTTTACTGGATTCGACACAGGTGTCCATGCCGATGGCGGGGTTTTTAGCCCCTTCAAAAGCATTACTGTGGACAATTGTACTTTCACCAACAACCAGACTGGGGTATTCACCTTGGGCATGCAAAATTGCGTTGTCACTCGCAACACCTTTTACATTAAAGGCGCCAGCAGCATATTTGACAACCCCACTGGCTTGATGATGGACAACAGCACGGGCTATGTGGTCGAAAAGAACTATTTCTATAAGGCTACCAATTCAGCTATGGGTCGTTACGGCACCATAACGGAGGACAGTGGACCCGATGCAAATTTCATCAAAGGCAATTTCTTCAAAAACCTTGAGCGCGGCAACTTTGCCCAAGGCAACAACCGGGGCTTTTTATCCGGCTTGCAATACTGGTGCAATACCGACGAGGACAATGTCGCTACTGACTTCTATGTAGAAGGAGTAGGTGCAGGCATCCATACCAGCCAAGGCAATGGAAAGGCGACCATGAATGTCTTTACGCATACTGGCAACGACTTTCAAAACAACCTTGCCCCCATTCTCTACTATTATAAGCAAAATGACGCTGCGCATGAGCCTTTAAACTCGGTTGGCATCGATAAAATTGAGATACAAACCTTAAACACTTGCCCAGGAGGTGGCGGTACAGATATTGGGTTGTTAAAGTTAACCTCCATAGAATGGGCGAATATTGAGAACGATTTTTATACGGCTCGCACAGGCTGGAATGCCAAGAAAGCCCAGCTATTGGCCTTGTTGGACGGCGGGAACACAGCAAGCCTACTGGCACAAATCAATGGTGCCACAGCCCTAAACGCAGGGCAGGTTTCGCAACAGTTGCTGAACTTATCGCCCTACCTTTCTACCCAGGCACTGTCGGCTGCCATTGCCAAGAAGCAGGTACTCACTGAAAATGCAGTGGTGCAGGTACTGAACGCCAACCCCGATGGGCTGCGGGCATCTGATATTTACAACTTGGTAAAGACTTCGTTTTCCACCACCGTTGCCAATGGCATCCTTGCGAACACAGCCAACCAAACGTCACGCACGACATTGGAGAACGAGGCTGGGCAGTACCGTGCCACCATGCAGCACAGTGCCGACCTGTTGTTGATTGACATCGCCAACGACAGCCTTCAGGCTGACCTTGGTTTGTTGAGGACATGGCTGGCAAACAAGGAAAGCATCGAAGCCAGCTACGCCGTAGTGGGCACTTACCTTTCGGTCGGGGATTTCACAACCGCCTTGCAACAATTGAGCGCAATTCCTCATGCCTATTCCTTCGACACGCAAGAGGAGATGGCAGAGCATGGTTATTTTGAAGACCTCGTGGATTTGTGGGAGGCCATATATACAAGTGGCTCGCCTATCTACGCATTGGACTCAGCGACCATTGCCAGCCTGAAATACATCGCCGACAATAGCAAACTACGTGCGGGCGCCATGGCCCAAGGGGCGCTCAATACTTGGTACGATGCTCATTACCGGGTGATACCTGGACTGCCTATTGGTGGCACACAGGCCATCGTCTTTCCGCCTTCCAGTATTGGTGCCACCGCTGCTGCTGGCAATTACCTGACGGCTTTCCCAAACCCAGCCAAGGGCAATGTCACCTTTAAATGGGACCTGCCCAATGACATGGAAAAAGGGACCATCGTATTGTCCGACTTACAAGGGAGGAACATTGAGGTACTGAAAATCTCAGGTCAGCATGGGAAAATGGATTGGAACGCCGAAAAGTTGAACGACGGGGTTTATCTCTACCAGATAAGACTTCCCAACGGCACCACAGCCACTTCAAAGCTGGTCATCATAAAATAATGTTGAACCGGGAAGGGCTGGTTATACACCAGCCCTTCTTAAATTTACCTTTATGAAGAAGTTGTTTCTTTCAATGGTATTGTTGTTTGGTTCTATGGTGTCTAAGGGACAATTAACATTCCATGATATAATCTTTTTTGACTACCCAGAATCAGTCACGTTTAGGGGCGTTTATCCTACCGATAGTTGTTATTATATTGTTGGCAATTTTACGGACACTGTTTCCCCGGTAACATCTGGAGTTCTGTTTGCAAAAATCAGCCTAACTGGTGAGTTGCAATTATTCAAAACCTTGAACAACCCAGGCACTGATGTTGATTACTTTAATACATACAGTGATTTAATAGGAAATCTCGATGGATTTCTGCTAACAGCGGGTGGCGTATATGACACCACCTCAAATGCCCAAATAAGAGTGTTCAACACAAATGGGGATACCATATTGACTAAGTCGTTTCGGAGCATACTTTATCCTGCTCATTCTTATTTGGTTGTACTGGACATTCGGAGAAGCATGAACGGGGATATGGCTGTTCTTATCAGCTATGAGACCAATGAGAATCCACATGACGCTGACATTTCGCTATTGATATTGGATTCTACGTTTCAAATCAAATCTTATAAGTCCTACGCCAATTCAACAAAATACGAAATATCCCATTCACTGAGCTTGGATGATGATGGAGGCTATATCATCGGTGCGAAGCGAACGAACGACGGTCAGGTCAACGCCAATTTCAGTAGCCGGACGCTCATCATCAAGACGGACAGCATGGGGGCAGAACAATGGCAGTACCTTTCGCCCGCAAACAAGCTTCAGGACGGGGCAAAGGCCATGATAAAGGCACCCGACGGCGGCCTTGTGGTGGCCAGCGGCAGGGGAGTGGAATCGAACGACCACCCAATCTATCATACGCTTTGGTGGGAAGCGCTCATTTTCAAGCTCGACGCCAACCGGAACGTGGAGTGGCAGCGGCCGTTCAGGGGCTATACGCCCACGAGCCGCACTGGCCTTACGGAGATGGTGGCCGCCCCCGATGGTAGCGGTTACGTGGCCTGCGGCATAACCTCGGACAGCCTACCGGGCGAGTGGCCCTACCACGACAGTTGGCTGGTAAAGGTGTCGCCACAGGGCGACAGCCTCTGGGCCCGGCACTATGCTTGGTTCGACGGGCAGTTTGTAGCGCCGGATGCTTGGGATATGAAGGCCACCCCCGACGGCGGATACGTGGTGGTCGGCTACTCCCTGAACGTGGGGCTGCACGTGCCCGGCTGGATAATGAAGGTGGACAGCTTCGGCTGCCTCGTGCCCGGCTGTCATGTCACCGCTACGGAGGAGCCGGTTTGGCCAGCGGTCAGCTTGGCCGTGTACCCTAACCCGACGAGTGATTTCTTGAACTTTCAACTTCGTGGGCGGGCCATGGCCGACAAAGCTGAGTTCCGTATCGTCAATGCCGAGGGAAAAGTGGTGGAATCCATGAAAACACCACATCCAACCGCTACATTTACACTGCCTGTCATGAACTGGCCGACGGGGGTGTATTTTTTGCAGTACCTTGATGGGGGCATTCTTTTAGCTACCTCCAAGTTCATTGTTTCACCACGATAAAATAAATATTATGAAATCGAAAACCTTGTGCTGTCTATTGGCAACCTATTTACTAGTCAATATTGGAGCTGCTCAACCGGGTACACTTGACGCCAACTTTGGCGTGGGTGGAATCGTGGGCCGTTCATTTAAATTCCCATCTGAAAAATGGTACGAAGGCCATGCCGTCTTGGAAGCGCCTAATGGTAAAATACTTACGGTAGGCAATGCAAGCAATAATGGTGTTATTGCCCAGTTTTATACCAATGGGGCAACTGACACTTTAAGCAATATAAACTATTGGGGGTTTTTCCTTGCAGGTGGCGCACTTTTTTTCGATGGTTATACCCATTTCCAATTGGGGCATGTTGAAAACCCGATATTTAACGCCGTTGCCGTACAACCCGACGGGAAAATAGTCATCGTAGGCAAAATATTGTACGAATCCTCCAATCAGCGCTATATCCTTTTTAGGCAAAACGAGGATGGTTCCTTTGACCCGACTTTTGGTGGATATGGAATTGGATACACAGTTGGCCCAGTAGGTACCCCAGGCCATTCGGTCGCCATTCGTCCAGATGGCAAGATACTCGTTGGAAACAATAGCTCAATAGTCCGGCATCTTGCCAACGGTCTAATTGATTCCACCTTCGCAACAAATGGGGTGGCGCTTATAAATAGCTCTCCAACAAACTGCGTCGCAAGGACAATGCTTCTTCAGCCTGATGGCAAAATAGTGGTAGCAGGAAATAGTGCCCCATCTCCTTTTCGTCCTTCGTTAGCGCGATTCAATCCAAATGGAACATTGGACATTGGGTTTGGCAACAACGGGTATTTTGTGGAGAACTTCACAGGGGCTTACAATTCGATAGAATCGCTGCTAAATGGTCAGTTGTTGGCTATTGGTACGAGTAGCGACAAGCTTGTAGTCGCCAGATTCAATAATGGCCAATTGGATATGAGCTACGGCGAAAACGGTGTAGCACTTGTAGAAATTGCTGGCAAATTTTTAATAGGAACCTCCTCTGCGCTTCAAACCGACGGAAAATTGCTGGTTGCTGGGTATGCTGGCACACAAGACATGGTTGCCGATGACTACTTATTGGCAAGGTTTACTACAGAAGGCTTGTTGGATGACAGTTTTGGTGACGGCGGTCTTGTGATAACAGACCTCAGTCCGAAGTCAGACCGTCTTCTTGATGTCGCCATGCAGCAAGACGGCAAAATCATCGTCACTGGTTATGCAGGAAAAGAATATCCTGCAAATGGTTGGGGAACAGAATATATCGTAGCCCGCTATCTTTCAGGCCTGGAAGTGGGAACAACGGAAAAACCTGCCATCCCGAATAAGCTCATGGTCCACCCCAACCCCGCCAGCGATTTCTTGAACTTTCAACTACATGGACAAGCCCCATCTTCCGAAGCAGTATTCCGCATCATCAATCTTGATGGCAGGGTACTGGAAACAGTAATGGCGGCCGCTCCACAAAGTTCTTTTTCACTGCCTTCGGATTGGGCAACTGGAATGTATTTCTTGCAGTATTTGGAGGGCAACGAAGTAAAGGCCGTGGAGAAATTTATCATAACGAAGAAATAGCGTTACCCCTTCATCCTCTGTACCTTCCCATCCATCACCCGAAACCACAGCGGCGGCACCAGCGCCATCAGTATAGAGGCGGGGTAGCCGTGCGGGAGTTGCGGGCTTTCATCGAAGTGGCGCAGCACCTGGTACTTGCGGGTGGCCTTGAAGTGGTGGTCGCTGTGGCGGGTCAGCTCGTAGAGGAAGATGCGGCCCAGTTCGTGGTTGGAGTTCCAGGAGTGGCGGGGCGTCACCGTCTCGTACACGCCCGACGCCAGCCGCTTTCGGCGCAGGCCATAGTGCTCGATGTAGTTCACCGACTCCAACAGGAGGAAGCCCAGCACGGCCACTGCCACGGCAAAGCCCACGCCCCGCCAGCCGAACTGCCACCAGACCAGCGATAGGTAGGCGAGGTGCGCCAGTTGGAACCATATCATTTCATTGCGGAGCGAAAAAACCGCTTGTCCGGCCTTACGCAGCCGGTCGTTTTCGAGGTGCCATGCCTTGGCATAGGTGCCAGTGACCGAGCGCAGCCAGAAGCGGTAAATGCCCTCGCCGGGGCGGGCGCTGGAGGGGTCTTGGTCGGTGGCTACCCAGCGGTGGTGCCCCCGGTTGTGCTCGATGTTGAAGTGGGTGTAGAGTGCCGTGGTGAGCAGCATTTTCGCCATCAAAGTCTCGTGCAGGGTTTGGCGGTGGCCCAGTTCGTGGCCCACGTTGATGCCGAGGCTGCCCACCGTGATGCCCACGCTGAGGGTCATCCCCACGGTTTCCAGCCAACCCAACCCGCCGCTCGTCATGGCCGTAAAGTACAGCCACAGCAAGCCGAAAAGCAGTGGCAAATTCAGGTAGAGCATCAGGTCGAAGCGGGGAGAAGCGGCTTTTATTGCCTCCTCTGCCTCCGTCAGGTTTCGGGCGCTGCCCCCGATGGCCTGCTCCATGAGCGGTATGATGGCAAATGCCAGCACCACCGACGAAAATGACCACCAACCCTGCCACAATACGGCAACGTAGGCGGAAACGGGCAGCACATAAGCTATCAGGTATTTGAAATCTCGGAACATGGTGAATTTATATTTTTTGAAATTGGCAATTAGCCATTGGCTGTTTGTCAACAGCCAGCAGTCAGCGGTATATTTTGAATTACGCAGTCACCCTCATCCCTCACCCCTCATTCCAGCCCCTTCGGGTAGCAGAGGTAGTATTTCTTCGTAACGTTTGTTTGCAGCCCAAAATCCATCACCTGCGATATGGGCAGCACCGAGCCGTCCTTGTACAGAATCTTGATTTCGTCCTTGGCGGTGTTGTAGGCATGGTTGGTCTGCTCGCCGGACATCAAGAGGTAGTCCATGTACCCTTCGGGAAAATGCCCGAAATGCCTTTCAACCATATTCTTCACGGCGTCCAAATGTGCCTGCTCGAAGGGCAGGCTTTTGAGTTCAATCCTAAATATCCGCCTTCCGACGATGCTCTCGGCGAGGTAGGCCAGCAGCGGGTCGGGGTGGTCGGCAAAGCTTTTCAGTGCATAGGAAATGTCGTGGTCGTCCAAGCGGGCGAAATGGCCGAGCATCTCCACGGGTTCGGCATCGAACTCCGCCAGCGAGATGTCTTGGTAAAGGAAAAACCCGAGGCTTTTCGGTACGTCCAACTGCTCGCCGTGCATGGCCAGGTTCTTGGCACGTTCGAGGGTTTTAACCAGCATCTGCTCGGCGGCCAGCACGGTCTTGTGCAAATAAACCTGCCAGTACATCAGCCGCCGGGCGATGAGGAACTTTTCGATGGAGTAAACGCCCTTTTCCTCCACCACCAGCTCGCCGTCGTGCACGGCCAGCATCTTGATGATGCGGTCAAAGCCAATGACGCCCTCGGACACGCCGGTGAAATAGCTGTCCCGATTGAGGTAGTCCATGCGGTCCATGTCGAGCTGGCCGGACACGAGCTGGTGCAGGAACTTCTTTGAGTGCTCGTCCTGAAAGATGCGGATGGCCAGCGTCAGTTTTCCCCCATAGATTTCGTTCAGGCGCTCCATGAAGCGCAGCGAAAGCTCCTCGTGGTGGACGTTGATGAGCGTGTGCTCCAGCGTGTGGGAAAACGGCCCGTGCCCAATGTCGTGCAGCAGGATGGCGATGCTGACGGCCTGCGCCTCCTCGTCCGTGATGTCCACGTCTTTGCTGCGCAACACCTCGATGGCCTGCCCCATCAGGTGCAGCGCCCCCAGCGCATGGTGGAAGCGGGTGTGCAGTGCCCCCGGATAGACGTAGTGCGTGAGGCTCACCTGCTTGATGCGCCGCAGCCGCTGGAAGTACGGGTGGTCCACGAGGTCGAGCAGGATGCCGTGCGGGATGCTCGTGAAGCCGTAAACGGGGTCGTTGAAGATTTTGATTTTGTTCATCTGCGGTGGGTTTGAGCGGGTAAGAATTTGAGGACTTGAGCACACAAGGGAGCGAGGAACCCCTCAAACGTTCAACCCTCAAACGCTCAACCCTACACTTTGGCAGCATTTTGGCAAATTTGATACAAAACACTGGGAATTTGGTCGCTCATGCAATCATTCCCCAAAAAAAGCGTCTTTAGCTTCCGGTGGTTAAAACGCCGTTAAAAGCAGTCTCCTTACCTGTGTATGCACAAACATTTTATCTTCCAAACTGTAAACTTGTTGAGCAAATTGGGATTCTAATTTTTGGCCCGTAACTTTGAAGCCCCGATTTTGTTCAACATCAAAAAGAAAATGACAGACCACCCTCAGCAAACATCAATTTTAAACCGCATAAAAGAAGTGATTATGAAAAACAAAGGTCTTTTGCTCACCCTTGTGGCTGCTACTGCCTTGTTCCTAGCGTTTTACCTGCCCGTGAACACCGCCCAGAAAGAGGCGACGCTCATGCAGTCCATCCTGACCGACCTGAACTACTACCACTACCAGCCGCTGGAGGTGAACGATAACCTTTCGGAGAAGGTGCACGGCCTCTTCTTGGAGCGCCTCGACGGTAGCCGCCGCTGGCTCACCCAAGTGGACGTGCAGCAGCTCGAGGCCTGGAAGTTCAAGTTGGACAACGAGGCCAACGAGGGCACTTTTGCTTTCCTCGGCATCGCTACGCAGTTGCAGGAGGCGGGCATCAAAAAGACCCAAGCATGGTACCGGGAGTTTCTCGCACAACCTTTTGATTTCAAGCAAAAAGAAACGATAGAGACGGATGGCGAGAAAAAGCCATTTGCCAAAAATGACCAAGAACTCAAGGAGTATTGGCGCCAACAGATGAAGTGGGAAACCCTCACCCGCCTCACCGAGAAGTTGGAGAAAAAAGAAAAGAACGAAGCAGACTTCAAAGATAAAACCTACGAAGAGCTTGAAGCCGAAGCCCGCAAGGACGTGCTCAAAGTGTACGACGACTGGTACGTGCGCCTCGAAAAGCGCAAGCGCAACGACTTCCTCAGCATGTACCTCAATGCCTTCACCAATATCTTCGACCCGCACACCGAGTATTACGAGCCTGTTGACAAACAGAACTTCGACATCGGCATGTCCGGCCGCCTGGAGGGCATCGGTGCCCGCCTGCAAACGGACGGCGAGAACACCAAGGTGAGCGAGGTAATCGTGGGTGGTCCAGCTTGGAAGCAGGGCGTCTTGAAGGAAAACGACAAAATCGTCAAGGTGAAACAGCAGGGCGATACCGAATGGACCGACCTCACCGGCATGGTCATCAACGACGTGGTGCAGCTCATACGTGGCAAGCCAGGCTCCAAGGTGACGCTCTTCATCAGAAAAGCAGAGGGCAGCACCACGGAGGAAGTGACCATCGTGCGGGATGTGGTCATCCTGGAGGAAGGATTCGCAAAGTCGCTGCTCATCGAATCGCCACAAAAAGAGAAAATCGGCTACATACGCCTGCCGAAGTTCTATGCCGACTTCAACAACAAGGATGGCCGCCGCTGCGCCGACGACATTGCCATAGAACT
This sequence comes from Saprospiraceae bacterium UBA6168, assembly GCA_002435785.1. Lineage (GTDB taxonomy): Bacteria > Bacteroidota > Bacteroidia > Chitinophagales > Saprospiraceae > UBA6168. The sequence continues at coordinate 110,019 of DIUC01000073.1, forward strand.
TGAAAAACTCAAGCAATCCGGCGTACAAGGCATCATCCTCGACCTCCGTGGCAATGGTGGGGGCTCCCTGCGGGACGTGGTGAAAATGGGCGGTTTCTTCGTGGAGGAAGGCCCCATCGTTCAGGTAAAATCGAGGTCACGCACCCCAGAAGTGCTTACCGACGACGACCCAAGCGTACAATATAAAGGTGCACTCATCGTGATGGTGGACCAGTTCAGCGCCTCCGCCTCCGAGATTTTGGCGGCAGCCCTGCAAGACTATGGCCGGGCGGTCATCGTTGGCACGGGTACTTCCACCTTCGGCAAGGGGACGGTGCAGCGCTTCTTCGACCTCGACGCCGTGGTGCGGGGCAACCCAGAGGTGAAGCCGCTGGGCGAGGTGAAGCTCACGGTTCAGAAGTTTTTCAGGGTAAACGGAGGCTCTACGCAACTCAAGGGCGTGGTGCCAGACATCATCCTGCCGAACAACTGGCTGTACGTGAAGACGGGCGAGCAGGAAGAGGACTTCCCGATGGAGTGGACGCAGATAGACCCCGTGCCTTTCGGCCAAAAGGTTTACTCCCTCACCGCCCTCCCGAAAATCAAGGAACTGGCCAATGCCCGCATCAAGGGCAACGATGTCTTCCAGAAGATAGACCAACGTGCTATGCGCCTCAAGCAGTTGAGAGACAATTCCGAGCGCACGCTCGACCTTGACGCATATATGGCTGAAAACAAGCGGATGGACGAGGAGGACAGCATGTACAACAAGCTTTTCGACAACGAAGTGCTTACGGGCATACAGAACCTTCCGGTTGACATGGCAGACCTCCAATCCGACGAAAGCAAAAAAGCCCGTAACGACGAGTGGCTGAAAGGCATTAAAAAAGATGTCTATCTCCTCGAAACGGTCAATATCATGCACGACCTGCTGACGATAAAATAAGTTGGCCCCTTACAGGGTGACAAAAGGCAGTTGGCAGTCAGGGGCTGCTTCCTTCAAGTTTTAAGAAAAACAAAAAGGGCGAAATTGGTTATCCAACTTCGCCCTTTTGTTTTTGCGATAAACTGCTAAACAACTGTCGAACTGACTGCCAACTCCTTTTGTCACCCTGTAAGGGGCAAACTAAATTCACCGCACCTCAAACTCCATGTCCAATAACACCTCAAAAGAACCTTGCGGCACATTGCGCAAGCGCTCCAATTTCACCTGCACGTTGATTTGCTTTTGCAGCACATACTCCCGGATGTCGTCAACGGCACTGCCCCCAAGCTCCAGTTCGTACCCGACGTTGAAGGGGGTGGGGTCGCGGTAGAAGACCTCTTGCCCACAGTTTTGAACGTTGTCGCCGAGCAGGCAGAGCCGCACGGACACGGCCTCAATGAAATTAAGCTCGCCACCGCCAAAGAGTGCCGTAAGGGTAGCCCTTCTTGGCAGTATGCTCTTGATGTCGGCGGTGTCTATGCCCTCTGCGTCCAATTGGGCAAATGAGGCGAGGTTGACGCTGTTGATGGGGATGTAATAGGTGAAGGGCGGCTGTACCGAGGGGTCAATCGCAAACTTCAAGTTGCCGACCCTGATGCGGGTGCGAGGCGGCTCTGTCTCTTTTTTGCAACCAAAAAAAGCGCATGCAACAAGGATAAGTAGTGCCGATATTTTCATCACTAAAGGTTTATTTCCTGAAACGTAAAACATGGTCTAAAAAATTTTATTCGCAAACAAGTTTGACTAATTACAGCAAATATGATTCTTTTGCTGCAAGGAAAAAGATGGATGGAAAAGGTGCGGGTTTTTGACTTTGGTCTGAATTTTCGTACCCAACCCCTCAAACATTCTCACAACCTAAACAATCCTAACATCAAGCCCCAAAAGGGCAGCAATTTCAAACAATTTTTACTCATGGGCGAAGCAAAAGTATCAGTAGCGAAAGACCAGAACGAACTCCAGACATTCATGCGCAACTTGCTGAACGACCTGCAGGCGTTGGAATACATGATTGACAACGACTGGTTCGAGAAAGGCATTACCCGCATCGGGGCGGAGCAGGAGATGTGCATCGTGAACAGCAAGACGTTCAAGCCGGCCAAAATCAACCTCCAAGTCATAGACGCCATGAAAGATTGTCCGTGGCTTGACACGGAGCTGGCGCAATTCAACCTGGAAACGAACATGACCCCGATGGAGTTCACCGGGCGGTGTTTCCAACAAATGGAGCAGGAAAACCTCACCAACCTCGCCGCCATCCGCAAGGTGGTGAAGGAAATGGGCGCCAACATCTGCCTAACAGGCATCCTGCCCACGCTCCGCAAAACCGACCTCGACCTCGAAAACCTGACCGAAAAGCCCCGCTACATGGGCCTGATGAAGGCGCTGAAAAGCCACCTTATCGGCAGCAACTTTGAGCTGAACCTCAACGGCATTGACGAGCTGCACGTAAAGCACGACTCGCCGCTGTTGGAGGCTTGCAACACCAGCTTCCAAGTACACCTGCAAGTAGAACCAAAGGACTTCGTGTGCCTCTACAACATTGCGCAGATGCTCACGGGCCCTACCATCGCCATCGCCGCCAACTCGCCATTGGTGTTCGGCAAGCGGCTCTGGCACGAATCCCGCATCGCCTTATTCCAGCAATCGCTCGACACCCGCACCTCGCACGACCACTTGCGGGAACGCAGCCCCAGAGTCAACTTCGGCAACGGCTGGCTGCGCGGCTCTATCCTCGAAATTTACAAAGAAGACATCGCCCGGTTCCGGGTGCTGATGACGTCCGACGAGGTGGAAAACTCCATCGAGCAGGTTTTGAAGAAAAAAACCCCCAAGCTAAAGGCGCTGCAAGTGCACAACTCCACCGTCTATCGCTGGAACCGCCCCTGCTATGGCATCAGCGAGAACGGCCAACCCCACCTGCGCATCGAGGCAAGGGTGCTGCCATCTGGCCCTACCATCGTGGACGAGGTGGCCAACTCGGCTTTCTGGCTCGGTGCCATCATCGGTATGCAAAAGCACTGCCCCGACGTGACGACCAAGCTCTCCTGGGAGGATGTCCGGGACAACTTCATGAAGGCTGCGCAATTCGGCATTGATACCAAGTTCAATTGGTTTGACGACAAAAAATACTCAGCTACCGATTTGATTATCAAGGAGCTATTGCCGCTGGCAAAAGAAGGTCTTAAAATCCAGGGGGTTGATTCAAGCGATATTGACCACTACCTCGGCATCATCCACGACCGGGCGGAGGCGCACATGACCGGTGCCCGCTGGCAGCTCCGAGCCTTTACGAAGTTGAAAGAATCCATCACCACCGACGAGGCCACTGCCGTCGTGACGGCCTGCATCGTCAAAAACCAGGAAAAAGAAATGCCCGTCCATACTTGGCCCTTGCCCGAACCCAGCGAGCTGGAGGAATACGTACCAAGCCGGCTCCGAGTGGAAGAGTTCATGACCACCGACATCATCACGGTCCAAAAAGAAGACCTGATTGACTTTGTGGCGGAAATGATGAACTGGCGCAAGATCCGCTACCTCCCCGTGGAAGATGCCAAAGGGCGGCTCGTTGGCCTCGTCACTTCACGGCTACTGCTGCGCCATTATTCCCACAACAACAAGCTGGCTGGAAAAACGCCCACCGTCATCGTGGAGGACATGATGCTGAAAAAACCCCTCACCGTTACGCCCAAGACCACCATCATGGAGGCGCTGAGAATCATGCGGGAAAACAAGATAGGGTGCCTGCCCGTTGTGCACGACAAGGAGCATGAACTCGTGGGCATCATCACGGAAATGGACTTCCTGCGGGTATCTTCCCGCCTCATGGAACGGTTGGAACTGGCCGCAGGAAAATAACACCTGATAATGGATGGAGCCGCTTGGCTCCATCCATCCGCTACTCCTCTTGCATTTTTAGGAAAACAAAAAAAGGGCGTTTTTGCTGTTTTGTGCAAACCAAGTTGGGACGGCCAATTGCGCAAGCACAAAGACGCGCAAACGCGCAAAAAACAAACACTTATGCCAATCAGGATGGAACAAGACCCCGAACAGCCCAAAAGGCAAAACCCTGGCAATCAAAATCGTGGTGGAGGCGGCGGCGGGCTGGGCGGCCTCCTCCAATTTGCACCGCTCCTCCTCGGCTTTTTGTTCAAAAAGCCGAAACTCCTACTGCTCGTGTTGGCTGGCGTGGCCATCTGGTACTTTATGAGCGGCGGCTGTGGTAATATGTCCAACAATGAAAACGATTTGCTGGGCGACGATGAACAAAACCAGTTCTCCTTTGGCGCAGTGTTGAGCGAAGCGGAGTATGACAAGGCCGAGGTTTTTGAGCCATTGTCCACGAGCTATGGCGGTGCCGAGAACCAACTTCCCCGCTCGGTTTCTTTGCTGAAATACGCACCCAAGCGCATGCACCAAGGCAACCAAGGCTCCTGCGTGGGCTGGGCCAGCAGTTATGCCGCCCGCACCATATTGCAGGCAAGGGCCACCGGCGTTGACCCAAACAACACGGCGTTCAGCCCCGCCTACCTCTACAACCAAATTGCCCTCAAAGGCTGTCAGGGCGCCTACATGAACAACGCCATGGAATCCCTGCTCAAGCGCGGCGTCCTCCCGTTCTCCAAATTTGGCTACGACGACAGCAACTGCAACCGCCAACCCAACCAGTCGCAAACCACCGAAGCGGCGCAGTTCCGCATCAAAGGCTACAACCGCCTCTCCCGCGACGGCAACAATTACGGCCTCGACATGCAGGGCGTAAAACAGCACTTGGCGCAAGGCTCGCCAGTGGTCATCGGCATGATGGTCGGCGGCACCTTCATGCAGGACATGGTGGGCCGGAGCGCCTGGCAGCCCACCCAGCGCGACTACAGCGGCTATGGGTTCAGCGGCCACGCCATGTGCGTCACCGGCTACGACGACGACAAGAAGATGGTGCAAATCATGAACAGTTGGGGGCCGGAATGGGGCACCAACGGCACGGCATGGATACCCTACCAAGCATTTGAGCATTTCACCAAGGAGGCTTATGGCCTCTACCCGATGGGCGATGCCATGAAGTACGACGCCAACAAGCTTTCGGTGAAATTCGGGTTGGTGGAAAATACCAGCCAAACCCTCATCCCGCTGGCCGCCGCTGGCGACCGCACCTTCCGCACCCGCTCGCCGATGAAGGTCGGCACCAAGTTCAAAGTAGCCATCACCAACTCCATCGAATGTTACGTCTATGTGTTCGGGCAGGAGGTGGACGGGTCGAGCTACGTGCTGTTCCCCTACACCGAAAAACACTCGCCGTACTGCGGCATAACGGGCACTCGCCTCTTCCCGAAGGACCATTCCATGACGCCCGACGACAAGGGCAAACGGGACTACATCGCCGTGGTGGTATCCAAAACTGCGCTCGACTGGAATGCCCTCAACAGCCGCATCAACACCAGCCGCCAAAGCACTTACCTCGGCAAGGTTCGGGAGGCCATTGCGCAGCAGGAAGTGCCGAACGTGAAGTTCAGTGCGACCGATGCCGTGGAGTTTAGTTGCGACCTGAACGGGAAGAACGTGGTGGCGACGGTGATTGAGGTTGATAAATAATGCCGTATTGCCGAAGGAAAAATGAAACAGGTTGTTTCTAATAGTTCATTTTTTGTCAATGATAGTTCATTTTCTGTCAATCAAAGTCCATTTTCTGTCAATGATAGTTCATTTTCCATTGACGAAAAATGAATTGTTAGAAACAAAAAATTGACTTTGATTGGCAGAAAATGAATTGTGATTGACGAAAAATGAATTGTTAGAAACAAAAAATTGACTTTCATTGGCAGAAAATGAATTGTGATTGACAGAAAATGAAAAGTGATTGACGAAAAATGAAATGTGATTGGCAGAAAATGAATTGTCATTGACGAAAAATGGATTTTGATTGACAAAACATGGACTTTTATAAGCAAAACAGCGGCTTTTGCAACAATAATGTTCATTTTTTGTGCAAAATAGCCAACTTGGCTTGCCGCCTGCACTTTTCTGGAAGAGAGCCGATAAAATTGAAACAATATAGTTTTAGGCAAGGCCAGCACATCAGGATTTTAAACCTCGAATGGCACAACATTACAATCTACATCTCCCACATTTCATCGGTTCTTTTTACTTTTACATAAAATAAGTAATCCTATTGGCTGGCTGGACAAGTAAATGCAGTAAAAACCAAGCTATTTCAAAATGTGGATTGTTGTTTTCAACGAAAAAACTGAAATTCGCAGACGTTTTGGAAAAAAGGATTGCAACTTTTTTTCCAGTAAATAAAAACAAGGGTGGTTGCGCAGATTTGATATGCCGCAATATGCTGAAAATCAGTGTTTTGGATTCCGTCAACCGCCAACCGTTAACCACGTATAAACGCCATTGGCTTCGATGAAAAAAATAGAACTCGACATAGTAGCCCTTTCCCACAGCGTCACGCAGTCCCACAACTACGCAGTCGTGCTGGGCGAGCAGAGCGGCACCCGGCGGCTGCCCATCGTCATTGGTGGCTTCGAGGCGCAAGCCATCGCAGTGGCCATGGAACGCATGGCCCCTAACCGCCCACTGACCCACGACCTTTTCAAAAATGCCTTTGAGACCTTCAACATAGACCTCAAGGAAGTCATCATCAACAACCTGCTGGACGGCATTTTCTACGCCCGGCTGGTCTGCGAGCGTGGCGGCGAGGTGTACGAAATTGACTCCCGCACCTCCGACGCACTGGCCATGGCCGTGCGCTTCAACTGTCCCATCTACACCTACGAGTTCATCCTCGATGCCGCCGGCGTGGTACTCGAAGAACCAGAAGGCACTGCCAAAAAAGCCTCGACAACCCGCAGCAGCAGCGGCACCGCCGCCACCAAACAACGTGCGGCAAAAGGCGCAGCACTCAGTTCCTACTCACCGGAAGAACTGGCCCGCCTACTGGAAGACGTGCTGGCCAAAGAGGACTATGAGCAAGCCGCCAAAATCCGGGACGAGATTACCCGAAGGAAAGAGGAAGGATAAAACGATTTACGATTGCGGATTTACGATTGGGGGCGAAGCTGCTTTGATAGCTTCGCCCCTTGTTGTTTTGAGCAATTGGCTTTGATAATTTGAAAAGCTTGTGCCTACCTTTACCGCCGAAATTGACCGTAGGCAGCAAGATGCTCCGCAATCATAAATCGCTTGTCATTCCCGAAGGGAACCTTATCGAAAATCCAAATTATGAACCACAAACTCGAACTACTCGACCAAAAAATAGCCGAAGCCAAGCTCGGCGGCGGTGCAAACCGCATAGCTTCCCAACATCAAAAGGGCAAACTGACCGCTCGTGAGCGGCTGCACTTCCTGCTCGACGCAGGCTCCTTTGAGGAAATCGGCATGCTCGTCACGCACCGCTGCGACGATTTCGGGATGCAAGAGCAAATCGTGTTGGGCGATGGCGTCGTCACAGGGTACGGCACCATCCACGGGCGGTTGGTCTATGTTTTTGCACAGGACTTTACCGTGTTCGGCGGCTCGCTCTCCGAGACCCACGCCGAGAAGATTTGCAAAATCATGGACTTGGCCACGAAGAACGGCGCACCCGTCATCGGCCTCAACGACTCCGGCGGGGCGAGGATTCAGGAAGGCGTGAACTCCTTGGGCGGCTACGCCGATATCTTCTACCGCAACGTGCGCAGCAGCGGCGTCATCCCGCAGATTTCGGCCATCATGGGGCCGTGCGCTGGCGGGGCGGTCTATTCCCCCGCCATGACCGACTTCACGGTGATGGTCGAAAACACCAGCTATATGTTCGTCACCGGCCCNNAAGTGACCGCCGAGGAATTGGGCGGGGCACATACCCATGCCACCAAGTCTGGCGTGACGCACCTCACCGCCGTGAACGAGCTTGATTGTATCGAAAAAATCAAGCGGCTGCTGTCGTACATCCCCCAGAATTGCGAAGAAAAAACGCCCCGGATGGATTATACAGTTGGCGAGGAACTTCGCCCACAGCTCACCGACCTTATCCCCGAAAACGCCCACCAGCCCTACGACATGCGGGAGGTCATCAGCGGCATTGCGGATGAGGATTCTTTCTTCGAAATACACGAGGAATGGGCCGAGAACATCGTCGTCGGCTTCGCAAGGCTGGCGGGGCGCAGCATCGGCATCGTGGGCAACC
>DIUC01000091.1 GCA_002435785.1 Saprospiraceae bacterium UBA6168
GGACTTATTTCACAGTCTGCGTTACGGGCATCCGCTTCGAGGAGGTGGGCCTACCAAGCGCAAGCCCATGCGCTGTATGCGTCGGGTTCGCTGCCACGACTAGGTACGTTCGGGGTGCTATCACCTGGAACATCTGCTTGTCCGACCAGCCGAAAGGTTACCTGGACTTAAAGTTGTCCAAAAACAACAAGGTTTTTAAAGTGCGCCTCTTGCGTGATTGCAGCAGCCCCGCCACCATCAAAGTGTTGAACTGCCCCACCGCTGGAAGTGACGACTTCGCCCTCAATACCATCAGCTTTAGCCAAGGCAATAGTGACATTTTTATCACCGAAAAGGGGAGCAATGGCGTTGCCGTGCAGGTGCTGAGGGTGACCATTCCCTCCACCTACCAGATAGGAATTGAACTAAAATCGGGCTGGAGATTGGATTATGACCGGCAGTTTTGCAGCGGCGGTGGGAATTGAGCACCCATCAAACTTTGCCTACAGGAACACCGCCCGATGGCCCATGTGATGACTTTTGTCATTTGCTCGATTTTGCTTTGGAAAAATTATTTTTCTGCATATACCTTTGCACAAGCACCTCTAAACATTTTTGAATGAGCCTTCTCGTTTTTGTTTTTGCACAAAAACGGGTATTCGTAGTTTTTACTCTAAAAAAAATGCCTTTATGGAAACAAAGACGAGTGAGTATAGCATTGACTTCAAACACTGGTTTGAAACTTTAAATGATGAAACCAAAAAGCAAATCCATCAATTGCACAAACGGAATGTACGCTGGAATTGGGTATTGGCCCTGTTTATCCTAATTTGGGTTTTGGCTGCTTTGGCTATCGTAAACTTTCCCTTTGTCCCTGTAAAGCTGCTTGGATACATGGTCATTGGATTATGCATTCACGGCATGGCAAACTTAATGCACGAATGCATTCACAACAACCTTTTTAATGGGCTAAAAAACAATTGGCTCTATGGTCTAATCACGGGTATGCCCGCCTTGTTTTCAATAACTGCGTATAAAGTAAACCATTTAATTCACCATAAATATACTGGAACAACAAAAGACCCAGACGAGCTTGGCAACCTGACCAAAAATAAGTTTTTAATAAAAGTTTTCTTTTACTTGTGGTTGATAGTTGGACTATTCATGTACTTGGTCCATGTCCCCATAAATGGTTTTCGATATGGCAACAAAAAGGAAAGAATCTCCATCCTATTGGAATATGCTTTCATGGCAACCGTTTATGGCGCAATAATTATTGCTTCATTACATTTCGGAAAGTTTGACATCGTGCTCCACTGTTGGATAATACCAATGCCTTTCGCAGGTCTTCTGGGCAATGTACGGGGTTGGGCAGAGCACATGCTTACGGATAAGAGCCATCTTTTGCTGAACACTAGGACAGTCACAAGCAATACGGTTTTCTCCTTTTTGTACATCAACCTCAACTACCATTTGGAGCATCACCTTTTCCCGAAAATACCATGGTACAACTTGCCAAAGTTGCATACGTTGCTCCTGCCGGAATACAATAAAGCTGGTGTCAGAGTGTATGGCTCCTATCTCCGGTTTATTTGGGATGCCTTTAAAGCTGGCCCATTGAAAAAAATATGATGGAGTAGCCTATTTAATCGGAGCACTCCCCTATTGAACTACTTGGTATAACCCTATTTTTTGCCAAACTAAATAACCGAATGCCAAGGCCCTGCATTACCATGACATAAATCACTTTTGAACGCTGTCAAATGCCTTTGTTTACCACTGTCAATGGCCCTAATTTAGCCTCACCAAAGCGCTCCCATATTAGAGTGAGCGCATTATTAAACAAAAAAAAATGCCATGATAAGCGTATCCATGTTTTATCCAAACACAACGGAAAGCATGTTTAACTTGGATTACTATGTCACGCAGCACGTGCCCATGATGGAAAGGATGCTGAAGCCGATGGGGATGGAGGAGGTGTTGGTTGACCAAGCGTTGGGCACACCGATGCCTTATGAGCGGCCCCCCTTTTCGGTCATAGCCCACTTGGTATTCAAAAACCATGAAATGATGGAGATGTGCATGGGGCAATGTGAGGCAGATTTGCTAAAAGACGTTCCAAACTTCACGAACGTAGCGCCAATCGTGCAAATCAGCAGGCGGTTGTAGCGCCATCACGAGTGCAGGGAACTGATTTGCCAAACACCTTTTGGGTGAGGTGGCGGCATTGAACTGGTGTTCGGGAGAGCGATTGCCCCGCACCAAGGGGCGTTCATTTTGGAAGCCCACGATTACTGCACTCGATTCACTATTCCAGCGCCTTTTTGTTTCCTAAATTTGCCTGAATTTGGACGCAATGCTCGCTCAGGCAAACAAACATACATGACTTTTCTCGACAAGAACTTCCCCCTCGAAAACCCAGACACGGTGCTGTTATTCGAGGAGCTTTCCCTTTGGTCCGCTTATTTTGGCAAACTGCTGCTCGACCACGTCCCGCTGCGAAAAGGGATGTCGGTGCTCGACGTGGGCTGCGGTGCGGGCTTCCCGCTTTTTGAGCTGGCGCAACGGCTCGATGCGACTGCCCGACTCACCGGCATTGACACTTGGGAGGCAGCCATCGCACGGGCCAATTGGAAAAAAGAACGCCTCCTGCTACTGCCCAGCGTCGAAGTCCTCCTCGGCGATGCTGCAAAAATGCCCTTCCCTGACAAATCCTTCGACTTGATTACCTGGAACCTCGGCATCAATAATTTCGATGATCCCGCAGCGGCAGTTCGGGAATGCCACCGGGTGCTCAAGCGGGACGGACGGCTTTGCCTGACCACCAACTTGGAGGGCCATTTCCTGGAATTCTATTCTGTCTTCGAGGCCACCTTACGGGAATTGGGCTTGGACGAGCTACTGCCCAAACTAAAAGCGCAAGCGCAGCACCGTGGAACCGATGAAACCGTGCGGGACCTCATGGAAGATGCCCGTTTCTCAGTGCTGAAAATTGTACGAGACAAATTCCAGTTGCGCTTTGTTAACGGAACGGCCCTGTTCCATCATTTGCTCACCATCATCGGTTTCTTGCCGGGCTGGCGCAACGTGGTGCCTGCCGAGGCGGAGGCGCAGGTCTTTGCCCATCTTGAAAAGAAGCTGAACGAACAGGCCGACTGGGACGGCGAACTCAAAATGACCGTGCCGATGCTTTATGTGGAGGCGGTGAAGTAGTACCGGTGAGAGGATTTTGGATATTGCTTTCGTTGGGCTGGCTTGGGAAACTTGGCAAAGGGTTAACACAGTTTTATCAGGAGACCTCCTCCTCCGGCATTTCAAAAAAACTAAAGATAGTTCCGCCGTAGTTCCGCTGCTGCACGTACCGTGGGTGCATCTCGAACTGGTGTAGGTAGTTGTGTTCCAGCACGAACCATCCTCCGGGCGCCAGCATGTTTTTTTCAAAAATGAGGTTGGGCAACGTGTCAATGGTGGGCATCTGGAAGGGAGGATCGGCGAGGATGAAGTCGTACTGTACCACTGAGCGCTCGATGAACTTGAACACGTCGGCGTTCACGATTTTTATAAACTGCTGGATATCAAGCGTTTTGGCCGTTTTCTCCACGAACTTTGCGCAGCCGGGAAACTTGTCAACGTAGGTGACGTCCTCGCAACCACGAGAGATGAACTCGTAGCTATGACTACCACTGCCGCCGAAGAGATCCAGCACTTTCAGTTCCTCAAAGTTCAAGGCATGTTGGAGGATGTTGAAGAGGCCCTCCTTGGCCACGTCGGTGGTGGGCCGGGTGGGCCATTTGTCGGCTGGCGGGTTGAATCGCCTGCCCTTGAATTTGCCAGAAATGATGCGCATTGGGAAGGGTTTGAGCGTTGGAGGGATTTATGGTTTGAGGGGGCGGCTTATTTGCAAAGTGCCAGCGAGTAGAGGTCGAAGAAGATGTGCGCTGGCACATCGCCGAACTTCCGTCCAAAGTTCAGGAAGTTGGGAAACGGCACGAATTTCAAATCGCCGATGTAGCGGTAGAGCGTCTTGAAAATCTCGGAATTGGCCATTAGTTGGCCAGAAAGATTCAATGGGTGCTTGGCGGGGTCGAGGTTGTGCTGGTTGTAAGTCAGCAGGATGTAGTAGAGGATGTCCCCTGCCGTTTGGAACTTAAAGCTGTTCGAGAACAACAGGTTCTTCTTTTCAAACAGCGAGATATACACGTTCTTTTGGGTGAAATGAGCGTACAGGTTGTGCGTTTGCGCTTCGTTGAGCGTTTTGCGGCAGCCCAAGAGGTAGGGCGTTGTATTGTTGTAGAACTTGGCGGTGGGAAACTGCTTTTTTAGCACGGCCATCAGGGCGGGGTCGGTCGGGTAAAGGAGTTGCAGGGCAAGTTCCTCCACCTCGTCATTCTGGATGGAATCGGCTCGGCCCTGGCTCATCAATTCGGAGAAGTAGGTGGTTTTCTCGTACTCGTTGTAAAGCCGGGCTGGCACGAGCACGGGCTGTATGTCTGGCATGGTGATTTTCACCCGCCGGAACAGGTAGCTCAAAAGGTCTTCCCTTGCAAAAATCTTTTTTAATTCTTCAGTAAGGCTGAATCCTTCAGCGCTTGGCGTTTGCGCATAAGGTATCGCCCGCAACAACAGGACGTTGTTGTTGGCATCAAAAGCAAAATAAACCAAACTGTCCACCCCAATTAGGATGGACAGTTGGTAAGCAGTTGATAATTTCTTGTTGAAATCAGATTCGAGGATGTCGTAGCTCACTCCCAGCTTCCGGTTAACAGGGGTTTGCCAAGGTCGCCAAACTTGATTTTCCTTTTCGGGTCGTACTTTTCATCGTACTTTTTAAATCTGGCATCCTTGAAATCGCCCATAAATTTTTCGTAGGTCGTGCCAACCTGCACCACATCCACCAATGCCGATTGGTAGGTAACGGTATCTGCTTCTATGTCGAACTTGGCACCCTCGCCATAGGGAACAATCGCAAGGTCTTCCAGCTCGATACCCATGGACCGGATAGAATCTATGGCCGGCATATAGGTGGTGTCATAGCGGACTTCCTTTTGGGTTACATCATCTACGTCACCATAGACCTGAATGCGCATGAACCGCCCATTTTTAAGGGTTTCGGTAAGGACATCGAAGGAAGGTGCAAACTTGCCAGTAACGCCCCGGTAAGCTTCTTGGGCTTTGCGGATCTTTACCAGCTTGTCTATCACGGCCTTCTCACGCACCGTCTTTGTTTGCTGAAAAGCAATTGGTTCCTGAATTTGCTTGTAGAGTATGAACCCCAAGACAAGGATGAGCAGAAACATCAGCACATTGAAAATCGTTCTCTTTTTCATTCCCGTTTGTTTTGATGCAATGTTAGAAGTTTTTTTTAGTTGTTCGACCTTTCAGGTCGCAATTTTAAGGAATCATCCGGTTTTGAATGGCAGTAAGTTTGATTTTTGAAAAAACAACCAAACACCACCCGCAAAAACGCAAGATGTCCAAACATCCGTAGATGCAATCCTAAGCGGTCACGGCGCGTGGCCCAGGTTCTTTTCTCAAAATAATTGCAAGGCCAACGTTTGCCCTTCCTTATCCAATCTTGCACTCTCCAGTGTATTTGGCGCCTTCATCCACTATCATGTTCTTAGCAGTGATCAAGCCCCTGATGACGGCGGTGCTTTTCAAGTGCAACGAACCTTCCGCTATCAGCTCGCCCTCCACCGTGCCCATGATGATGGCATCTTTGGTGCGGACGTTGCCGTCAATGCGGCCCGTTTCGCCCATCACCAATCGCTGGGAGCATTTTACTTCGCCTTTTATTTGGCCATCCAAGCGCACGTTTTCGGTGGCCGAAAACTTGCCTTCAATGGTAGTGCCAGCGGCTACCACGCAGGTGTCTTGGGAATCTTTGGCGGCGTTTGCGACCACCGTCAGGTTCTTCTCGTTCGATGGTTTTGATTTTGTACCGAGCATTCTTGTGTCGTTTTGGAAAATGTTATTGAATGGTGCGACGTAGCATTAATTTGTCAAAAAAGAAATTAAACTACTGATTACCAGTTATTTAAGTTTGAATTTTTCACAAAAAAAAATACTGCTGTCTGAATCTCTTTTTTGTTCCTTTGCGTGGTTGGGTACTTTTGTAGCAAGATGCGCTTGCCCCTGTGGTAGTCTTCTGGGCATAAAAGTAGAATAAACAAATAAAAAATCTGAAACGGTGAGCATAATTATTTTAGCCATCGAGTCCTCTTGCGACGATACAGCCGCCGCCGTGCTGTGTGACGGCAACATCCTGAGCAATGTGGTGGCCAGCCAAGAAGTCCACCGCAAGTATGGTGGCGTAGTGCCGGAGGTAGCCTCCCGTGCCCACCAAGAAAACATTGTCCCGGTGGTGGATTTGGCGCTGCGCAATGCGGGGGTCAACCGTGGGGAATTGACTGCGGTGGCATTCACCAAAGGCCCTGGCCTTATCGGTTCGCTACTCGTGGGGGCTTCCTTCGCCAAAGCAATGGCACTCAGCCTCGGCATCCCCCTGCTGGAGGTTCACCACATGCAGGCGCACGTTCTTGCGCATTTCGCCGAAGACCCCAAGCCAGCGCTTCCCTTTATTTGCCTGACGGTTTCCGGTGGCCACACACAGTTAATATTGGTGAAAAACCACCTCGACATGCAAGTGCTCGGCCAAACCCTCGACGATGCGGCAGGCGAGGCTTTTGACAAAACGGGAAAGATGCTCGGCCTGGACTACCCCGCCGGGCCGGTCATTGACAAGCTGGCCCAAACTGGAAAGCCCGTTTTTCAGTTTCCTGAACCGCAGGTGCCTGGCCTCAATTTTAGCTTCAGTGGCCTGAAGACTTCTATACTTTATTTTATTAGGGAAAAAACAAAGGAGAACCCAGCGTTCGTCAGCGAAAACCTGCCCGACATCTGCGCTTCCGTCCAAGACCGAATCGTGCGTATATTGCTTAAAAAGCTGCGGCTTGCTGCCGAGCAAACGGGCATTCGGGAAATCGCTATCGCCGGTGGCGTGTCCGCCAACTCCAGCCTGCGTGATGGCCTCGAATCATTGGGGAAAACAGCGGGCTGGAACACCTACATACCCAGCTTTGAATTTTGCACGGACAATGCCGCCATGATTGCCGTCACTGGATACTACAAATACTTACAAGGGGATTTTGCGGGGCAAGATGCTGCGCCCGTAGCGAGGATGGCGTTTTGAGCGATTGAGTCTTGGGGCGATTCTTTTCCACCACCCAAATAACCCAATCGCCCAATCGCTCAAAAAATTATTGCATAATGCGCTTCTTCATGCTGTCGAACTCTTCATCCGTGATGATGCCTGCGGCCTTCAACTCGCCAAGCTCTTTCAGGCGGGTGATGATGTCAGCATCTGCCGAGGATTTTGAAGCAGCGGGGTCTGGCACGAACTCGTCGGCAACTTCAGAGGCATTCGCTGCCTCCGCTTTGCGCTTCGCTTCCTGCTGTTTGCGAAGCTCTTCCGCCACGTTTTTCCCCTTTTCAAACTGTTCCTTGTAGCGCTTTTTCAGGCGTGCCGCATCTAAGTCGAGGATGGTCCCGCCCGTTTCGAAGTGCGCTTTGAACACCTGACCAAGTGCGTAGGTGGAAGCACCCGCCATCACGGAATTGGCCACACTGCCGACCACCGTACCTATCACGGGAATCAACTTGGCGAGGCTTGCCGCTCCAATCCTTCCCAAGGTGCTTGCCGTCAGCGAACTGACGATAGCCTTGCCTTGGGTTTCGCTGAAGTTCATGTCATACACCTTGCATAGTTGGCGAATCATGTCCAACTGGGAAGCGCTGACGGCCAGCACATCGGCCACTGGCAGCGGGATGGCACCAGCGCCCATGCTGAACAGGATATGATTGCGCACAATGGTGTCGGCGTGTTTTCCACGCTCCTGCTTTAAGTCTTTGAACTCGTTCATAACTTTTGATTTTAGCCCTTCGGCTGCTGATTTGATGATGTCTTCCATTTTAAAAAAATTGAATTTCGTAAAAAGTCCCCAAGTGTAAACCCACAATTTCACCAATGTTCATTTTCTTCGACAGGACGGGGCGATTTACCGACTGCTGAAAAATGGCGCTTCATTGACTGGATTGTACATCGCTTGGCGCCTTTGGTCGTTCTTTTTTTCGCTCCGCAATGAGGACAACCCGCTCCTCCTCCAGTACCGGAGCAAAGCGCTCCATGGCCAGGGTAGCTGCCACTGCCCCAATCATAGTGGCAGCAAAGGCACCAATTAGTGGCACGTGCATCAGCGCATGCGCAACCATCCCAGTCGCTATTGCCACCCCCACAGCCGCCTTCCGGGTGCGTTTTTCGCTTTGCGAAACCTTTAATCCAAAACATTCGTGGTAGTTGTCAACCATTGTGAAGCCCAAGAAATAGGACTGGATGAGGAATCCCGTGGGCTCCTTCAACCATTCGAAGCCAAGCATCCCGAGCGCAAGGTTGACCACCAAAAAGCGGGCAATGGTTTCGAGTACCCATGCAAGGATGGTAGAGTTTACAATGCGGAATTGGGCACCGATGAATGCCTTTGTGGACAACTCCGGCTTGCGCCCAATTAGGGTTTCAAGGGTTCGCTGGATGGTGTAAAAAACGACCAGCGCCAGCACAATCATGATGAGGTACTTGCGGCTTCCTTGCGCTATCCAAGCCAGTTTTTCAAAAGAAATAGTGCTTGCTATGCCCGCCGAAAAAGATAGCTGGCTTACTTGTATCTCCTTTATGGTGTGAAAAAGCCCCTGAAAGAACTGGAAACTGAGCAGCGCCCCCGAAATGGCCATCACCCAAAGCACCCAGCCGAGACGGTCCATGCCACGCCACGGCTTGTGGTCCCGGATGAACTCGACCGCTTTTTTGTGCAAGAGGAGGGTGAAAACAAACTGGTGAAGGGTGGTTATGCCTCTATCAAAGTACCCGGGCTGGTCGGAAGTGGTAGGAGGTTGCGACATTGTTGCCATTTGTTATAGGAAGTTTGGTCTAACAAAGGTCGAAAAAACATTTACCAAAAGCAAAAAAGGCACTCCAAAATAAAGGCCCCAAATCAACGTCAAACCGATTTTTTTGTGGTGGGCTTACTTATCAAAGTTCTCGTTTGTTGGTGTCCAACCGGCATCTTCCTCAGCGATTGTTTCCACCATTTTTTCAAGGTGTTTCAAGGTTTCTGGAGAGCCGTAATAATCCTTGATGGTCTTGCTGAACAGGCCATTGCTGAACGTCACCCAAGTGGTAGGGAGGTCGGTCACTTGATCGGTGTACTCATCTTGGAACTGGGCAAAATCGCTTTGTTCAAAAGCCTTAAAAACAGCGTTAGTGGCTTCGGGAGTGAGTTTTCGGGTCCATTCGCCCTTCTTTGTCACGTTGCGCAGACCGGTGAAGCTGGCATTTCCCTTGCCGTCCAACCTGAAGCTGTACACCGGGCAAACACCGAAGCACGGGTCTTTTTTCAATTCAATGAACGTGGATTCATCTTGGTGGTAGGGGTCACATGCTGCAAACCACACGGCAACGCTCAATAGGAAAACGATTTTTTTCATGGTGTTGATGTTTTGTGGCTGAAAATCAAGGACTTACAGGGCAGGTAAGGACTTGGGCAGAACAATGCTGCTGCCGAAAGGTAGTCTAATTCCGAAATTTAGTGCTGGTTTACAAGCTTTTTTTTAACCTTTGGCAATAAATCAAAGCCACAGGAAATGGAAGAATATCGAGAACTGCTCATAAAGGAAGTGCGCCGCCGGTTGATGGACGAAAACGTGCCGCGCATCAAAAAATGCCTTGCCGAACTCACTACGGAGGAAATCTGGTACCGCCCCAACGAAAACAGCAATAGTGTGGGCAACTTGGTGCTGCACCTCTGCGGCAACGTGCGGCAGTGGCTGTTGAGCGGCCTGGGCGGCTATACCGACAACCGCCGCAGGAAGCAGGAGTTCGACGAACGGGGGCCTTTCCCGACTTCCATCCTGATACGGCACCTGGACGAGCTCATGGAGGAGGTAAACAAGGTGCTGAACAAACTGACGGCGGAACAACTCTTACAACCCGTTGAGGTACAGGGTTTTACCGAAAATGGCGTAAGTGTGCTGGTTCATGTGATAGAACATTTCTCCTACCACACAGGGCAGATAACCTATTATGTGAAATGGCGGAAGAACATCAACACCGCCTACTATGGCGGACTCAACTTGGATGCTGTTGGGTGAAGTGCCAAATTCCCCCACGGATGCAGATGCTGTCAACTGGCCTCAGTTGTTTCTCGACTTGGGGATGGTAAAGACAAAGGCTGTCCCGTCTTGCTTTTCTGGTTCTACCCAAATATTCCCCCCCATGTTGTTCACGATTTTCTTGCAAGTAGCAAGCCCTATTCCACTGCCTTCATAGTCTTGGATAGAGTGGAGGCGTTCAAAAATATTGAATACGCTTTGCCGACTTTTTTCTGGTATCCCAATCCCATTGTCCATGAACATGAAACGATGAAAGTCGGGGCCATCGTGGTGCGTGATGCCAATAACCGGGGACATGCCGGGCTTGCGGAACTTGATGGAATTGGAAATAAGGTTCTGGAAAAGCTGGACCATCTCTACGGATGAGGCACGCAATACCGGCAACTTGTTGGCGTAAATGGCCGCATCAGTGCGTTCCATCGAGGCCATCAAGTTTTGCATGACAACCAATAGTGTATCGTTGAGGTCGTTGTCGTTGAGTTGCGCATCGTTGCGACCCAAGCGGGAATAAAGGAGCAGGTCGTTGAGCATTTTTTCCATCCGGTTCACCCCGCCAGTGACGAACCCCATGTACTCGATAGTGCTGGCATCAAGGTTTGGTCCGAGCTTCCGCTTGATAAGGGAGACGTAGCTTCCAATCATGCGCAACGGTTCTTTCAGGTCGTGCGATGCCGAGTAGGCAAATTGCTCCAGTTCCGCATTGATGGACTTTAGTTTTTCATCCGCCTCAATAAGCGCTACCGTTTGCCGGGTCAGTTCGGCTTTTTGAATGGTAAGTTCCTTTTGCTTTTCGTCCAATGCCCGGATAATCATGGACTGCCCAGTTGCAAAAATCAGTACAATACCGATGAGCATGATGAAAAGGCCAGCATAGGTTATCAGGTAGTACAGGCCATCCAAATTCTCTGTTTGTTTTCTGTAATAACCCGGGTTCATTATGTCCAGGTAGAACAAGTAAAACGTGACTCCGACCAAAAGTCCAAGCCAAACCATGCCCGACCTGGGGTTTGCAAACAATAGGGCAGTCAAAGGGGTTGCCATCATCCAGAGCAGGTTGTCGGAGTAGAGGCCGCCAGTACCAAAAACAGACTCAAGCATTACCAGAAAAATAATTAGGGAAATCAAATTGCCTGAAACAAAAAAATTGCCGAATCGCTTGAAAATGTATGCAAGGGCGCTTACCAACACAATCCCAATCATGGTATCAGGACTGTCCACACTTGGAAAAAGCTTGTTTGCTATTTCATAAAGTACACCAATCGAAATGGTGAATAAATGCATGAAAGCTAAAACACGTGCTTTCCGAAGGTCCAATGGGGAGGACATCAAATTCTTGGCAATGAAGTATTCATCATACTTCCTGAATAAGAACCGAAAAAATTTTTTTAGGCTATGCATTGCTTGAGTTGAGTAATATACGCTCAACTCCAAGCAGTACAATATTTCTGCCAATTAGCCCGCTTCCATGCTTTTGACCGCTGTAGAGTCTTTGCTGAATGCCTTCCAAATTTGTTCCAGGGAGAAGCTTTCAGACACTAAAATTCCCGGCAACAATTCTGCTACTGTTTCAAGTAAGTTGTCAATGTCTGCCTTAGTGTGGTTCAAGGTTACCATAAATCTTACGCCAGTATTATTGTAGGGGACACTTGGATAGCAGGCAATTCCTGCGAAAAATCCAGAATCAAGTAGCGCTCTTACAAGTTTGGTAGCAATTTCAATTCGGCTGACCCCAAGGAAAAAAATAGGGGTTTTGTCCTTGCTAATTATGGGCAATTGAAGGTGCTTTGCCTTGCTTACAAAATAGTCTATGTTTGACTTCAATTGATTTTGCAAAATCACGATTTCATCACTTAGGTGAATTTTTGCAGACGCAACGGCTGCCCCCAAAGTTGCTGGTTGAAGTGGGCCTGTAAAAATGAGGGGCTTGCCCGTGTTCATGACCAAATCTTTCGTGGATTGCTCATGAAAAACCGCCACACCTCCTGAGGCTCCAAATGCTTTCCCCAAAGAAGTCACTAAAACCAAATTGGGGTGGAATGGCATTCCCTCAAGTACAGACCCAGTGCCGTGTTCTCCTGTCCAACTCATCCCATGCGAATCATCAATGTAGAGGTGAAACTGTTCGTAGCGTTGCATTAATTCATGAAGTTCACCCATTGGTGCAATGTTGCCGTACATAGAGTATACCCCATCCGCAAGATACCATATCTTCTTGTAGTCATTCCTCAACTTTTGTATCCGACTTTCAAGATAGTCCATTCGATTGTGCCTCATCATTTCTGAGTGGATACCATTGGCCTTCAGTATTTTCACCGTCATTTGAACGCTTGTGTGAACCTGATGGTCCATAATAACTGCATCTTCACTCCCCACTAAAGAGGGCAAGCAAGAAAGGTGTCCCAACATAGTTGTCGGCATTACAATGGATGGGAATCCAAAAATTTGGTCCATCATTGCCTCTAATTCTTGATAGGGGTAAAGAGAAGTGTATGCCCGTACGCAGTAATATTGTGTCCCGTAGCGTTCTATTGCTTCAATTGCTCCTTTTTTCAGGCGTGGGTCAGCTTCCAACCCAACATAATTGCAAGATGAGAAGTTAAGTATCGCTTTGTTGTCCAAATAAATGACCCTCCTGTCGGGCATGGGCGCATCATCCAACTTCAAGTGGACTATTCCCTGCTCTCTTAAATTAAAAACAATTTGATTTACAATTTCAATCTGACTGGTGTTTTGTGCTGTCATTTGTTTGAATTTATATTTTGTTAACAATTAAAATACTGGTCTTGAATTTTATTTATCACTGGTTTATAGAATTACCCATCAAGGCGTATCATACAGCATTGTTTTAAATATCCACTCGATGCGAGCGCCACAACAAAATAGACTCAGCTAAGCTGAGTCATCGTTTTTAACCCCAAAATTGCATTGGTAGGATGAGCAGTGGTAAAATGGGAGAGATTAGAACCTCCAACCGAAGGATCTCAATCAAAAATTATTTGTATTGGGAAATCAACAACACACAATTGATCAGATGGGCAGGATTATCAGGTGCGAAGGTAAACACAACTTTGGATTGGGGGAAAAATTCTTGCAAAAATTAAAAATAACATGGTGCTGCCAAAAGACCAAGGCTCAAAGCCAAATTGAAATAATGAGGAGGTACAATTGCATTCAGAAAGCGGAAAGGAAAATTCAAAAAAAACATTCCACGAAACTAAAAATCAACTTTTTGTAATCAATTTTTCCGAACAGTTGTTCGCCTTTCTGACCAAAAAGGTATTACCTTTGACCAAGAAATCTGTATTTGCCTACTTCAGCCTTACCAAATTATGAATAACTTGAATTTCGAAACTATTTTCCAGTCCAAGATTGACGAAGAAACCAAAATCGAACCAAAGGACTGGATGCCGGAAGCCTACCGGAAGACTTTAATACGGCAGATTTCTCAGCACGCACATTCCGAGATCGTGGGGATGCTGCCCGAAGGTAACTGGATTACCCGGGCACCTTCCCTGCGTCGGAAGCTCATCTTGCTCGCCAAGGTACAGGACGAGGCAGGGCACGGACTCTACCTCTACTCGGCTGCTGAAACCCTCGGTGCCGACCGGGATGACCTTGTGCAGCAATTGCTCACCGGGAAGGCCAAGTATTCCAGCATCTTCAACTACCCCACCCTCAACTGGGCCGACATTGGTGCCATCGGGTGGCTGGTGGACGGCGCTGCCATCATGAACCAAGTCATGCTCACCCGCACCTCCTACGGCCCCTACGCCCGTGCGATGGTGCGCATTTGCAAGGAAGAAAGCTTCCACCAACGCCAAGGCTACGAAATCATGATTGCCATGGCAAAAGGGTCGCCCGAACAAAAGGCAATGGCGCAAGACTCCCTCAACCGCTGGTGGTGGCCCTCACTGATGATGTTCGGCCCGAACGACAGCGATTCCACCCACTCCGACCAAGCCCTCAAGTGGAAAATCAAGCGCAAATCAAACGATGAGCTGCGCCAACAGTTCGTGGACGTGACTGTGCCACAGGCCGAATATCTCGGCCTCACCGTGCCCGACCCAGACCTCCGATGGAACGAGGAACGAGGCCATTACGATTTCGGAGAAATCAACTGGGACGAGTTCTGGAGCGTGGTGAAGGGCAACGGTCCCTGCAATCGCCAACGCCTGCAAGCTCGGGTGAAAGCCTACGAAGATGGCGCTTGGGTGCGGGATGCCGCCACTGCTTATGCCGAGAAAAAGGAGCAGCGCAAACTCGCACCGGAAGCAACGGCTAAAGCAGCTTAATTTAAATTTCTTTTCAAACAATCTCCGCATGAAAAATACATGGCCACTCTGGGAGGTCTTTATCCGCAGCAAAAGCGGCCTCAGCCACAAGCATGTGGGCAGCCTCCATGCTGCCGACGCCGAAATGGCACTCGAAAACGCCCGTGACCTCTATACCCGCCGCAACGAGGGCATAAGCATCTGGGTGGTCGAATCGAAGCACATCACCGCCTCCGACCCCGACGACTCCGACCCACTGTTTGACCCGGCTAAAGACAAAATCTACCGCCACCCAACGTTCTACAACGTCCCGGACGAAGTGACGCACATGTAACCAACTGAGTAATCGAAGCTTCATGAAAGAATACCTCCTCCAGCTTGCCGACAATGCCCTCATCCTCGGCCATCGGCTCGGCGAATGGTGCGGCCATGCTCCCGAAATGGAGCTGGACATCGCACTGACCAACATCGCACTCGACTTGACCGGACAGGCTCGCAGCCTTTACCAACGAGTCGCTGAACTCGACGGGCTTGGTAAAACCGAGGACGATTACGCCTATCTGCGCGACGCTTGGGAGTTCCGCAACACCTTGCTGGTGGAGCAGCCGAACGGCGATTTCGCTCATACCATCGTCCGGCAGTTCATTTTCGACAGCTACCATTATTATATGTGTCAGGCTTTGACCCAAAGCAAAGACGAATGGCTGGCCGGCTTCGCCGTAAAATCCCTTAAGGAAATCACCTATCACTTGCGTTTTAGCTCGGAATGGATGATGCGCCTCGGCGACGGCACACCCATCAGCCACGAAAAAACGCAAGCAGCCATTGAGGACATCTGGACATTCTCTGGCGAACTCACCACGCTCAACGAAGTGGAAAAAGTCATGGCCAGCCAAGGCATCGGCGCTGATTTGGAAAAAATAAAACCCGCCATCGCAGGAAAAATGGCGGAAGTGCTCGCCGCCGCTAACCTCACAGCTCCTACTGGCACTTGGATGCAATCAGGCGGCAAGGATGGCAAGCACTCAGAACACCTTGGGTTCATTCTCGCCGAAATGCAGTTCCTCCAGCGAGCTTATCCGGGTCAAGAGTGGTAATCATCAACGAGAAGGACAAGTCTCGAAAACCATTGTGGTGAATGGTTGTTTGGTGAAAAAAAAACAGCGAAAGGCCAAAAAGAATGGTACCCCGCCCATTGATTTGTCCTTTTGCACCCTCAGTAGCAATCCATGATTACCGTAATATCCGGCACCAACCGACTGAACAGCGAGGCACTGCATTTTGCGGAGCACTATGCCAACCTCCTCACCGCCAAGACCACTGAAAACGTTAAGCTCCTGGCACTTGAAAACATTCCACACGACTGGTTCCACGCCGCCATGTACGAGCGGGGTGCGCAATCCCCCAGCCTCACCGCCTTGCAGGATGAGTATATTTTGCCAGCCCAAAAATTTGTTTTTGTCATTCCTGAATACAACGGGGGCTTCCCAGGCGCACTCAAACTCTTCTTGGATGGCTGCTCCATCCGGGAGTACAAGGCCAGTTTTTTTGGCAAAAAAGCGGCCTTGGTCGGCGTGGCAAGTGGCCGGGCGGGAAACCTCAGAGGCATCGAGCACCTCACCGGTATCCTCCACCATGTAGGCACAATCGTACTCCCGCAAGTGCTGCCAATATCAAGCATCGAAAAGCTGCTGGACGAGTATGGAAACATCACCGATAATGGAACGCTCATGGCCATTGAAAAACAAGCCGAAGCATTGTTGGCTTTTTAATTTTTTGATTAAAATTTGGTGAAAATCAGCCCCCGCCCTTGTCCAACACAACATCCGAGCTACTTTTGCCTTTAGATGCTTTCATCAATGGCAGTTTCAGAACCACTGCCAATTACCTTCCTTCACCATTCAATTTGTTAAAAATGGACAACAATAAAAAAGGCTTAATTATCCTCATCATCCTCTTGCTACTTGGCCTTATTGGTCTTGGCTACTGGGGGTTCACCTCCAACAAAGGGAAAAAAGAACTCGCTGCGCAAAACGAAGCACTCACCGGCCAAGTAGGCGACCTGTCCAGCTTGCGTGACGGCCTCCAACGGCAGGTGGACAGCCTCGAAACAGCGTACTCCAGCCTCGCCGAAGAGAACAAAAACCTCCAAGGTTCGGTGGTCGAAGCAGAAAAGACCATCGCATCGCAATCGGCTGCTATTACCAAACTCAAAAAACAAGGCACCAATGAATCGGGCAACCTGAAAACGCAAATCGAGGAACTGCTCAAAGCCAAAGCTAAGTTGGAGGGCAAAATACAGGGCTTGGAGGCCGAAAATGATAGCCTCCGAACGCTCACCGGACAGCTCACCACCGACCTCGCCAGCGCCAAATCGGATAATGATGCGCTTTCCACACTGAACAGGACCATCCAGGATGAAATGAAAAAGCTGACATTGGCCAACTTCAAGGCCAGCGCATTCCGGGTGGAAGTGGAGCGCAAGCGCCCCAAAGCCACCGCAAAGGCTGGCCGGGCACGCCGCATCCTCATCAGCTTCGACCTCACTGGGGTAAAACAAGAGTACCGGGGCCTGCGTCCCTTGTTCCTCGTCATCACCGACGACAAAGGGACGCCCATCAAAAATGCAAACCCGATTCAGGCGAAGGTAAACGTCAACGGCCAACAAATGGACCTGCTGGCCGTACAGCAAAAAGAAACGGACATTGTTGAAAATCAGCGGCTTACCTTTACCCACGACTTGGAAGACAAGCTAAAGTCTGGATTCTACCGGGTAGCCGTTTACACCGATATTGGTATGCTGGGAGCAGCAAGCTTCCGCCTCCAATAGTCCCTGTCGGTGGGTCTGTTTCAAACCCTCCGACGTTAGACCGACCCTACAAACCTGCCAACGATGACACGTTGGCAGGTTTGTTTTTTAACTTTGTTTCACAAAAAAAGCATGAAAAAAAGCATCATTATTCTTTCGGTTTTCACCCTGTTGATTGGCACATTCACCCTAAACACTGGATGCGTGGGCAAAAAAAAATTCCGAAGGGAGATGGCAAACCGTGACAGTCTATCCCATACCCTCAACGTGCGAAACCTCGAACTCAGCCGGGAAATTGGGCAGACAAAGCTCCTACTCGCTGAAAAAACGGGCGAGGGCAACGGCCTTCGGGAAATTTACGACAAGCAAGTCGTTGAGATAAAAAAGCTGGAAAAGGAAATCGAGCGACTCAGCAAACAGTCCACGTCCACCCAGCAGTCGCTGAACGAGGAGTTACGGCTCCGTGATGCGCAATTGGTTGAAAAGGAGCAGGTTATCAGCAATTTCAGCGAAATGCTCCAAAAGCAGGAGGAGGGTATTGACGTTGTGTTGAACGAGTTCAAGGCCACCTTCCTCGACCTGCCACCCCGGGATTTCGGCTACGAGCACAAGGACTACCGGGGCCACCTCGTCGTTTCGGAGAAGCAGCTTTTCAAGCCGGGCACCGACCAGTTCACCAAGGGCGCCAATGCCGTACTGGAAAAAATCGCACGGGTACTGAACAACCACCCAGAGCTGCAAATATTGGTCGTCGGGCATTCGGACAGCCAATCCAGCGTCAAGGGATTCAAGAACCGCCTCGACTTCAGTACCAGCCGAGCAGCAGCCGTGACGGAATCGCTGACCCGTGATTATTATATGAACGGGGTACAGCTCACCGCCGCTGGCCGGGGCGACTTCGAGCCAAGAACCTCCAACGAAACGGAAGATGGCCGCTCAATGAACCGCCGTATCGAAGTCGTTTTTTACCCACGGGTGGACGAGGTGAGGAAACTGGCCAAGAAAAACTGAAGCCCGGTAGCATGGCCTTTAGGCCGTCCAGTCAAAGGCGTTTACGCCGGTAACGCCCTAAAGGGCTTGGACGGGACGGCCTAAAGGCCATGCTACCGGGGCCAAATTTTGTTGGAAGAAAAACCTTATTTGCGAATCAGCAACACTGCTGTCAAGATTCCTGCGATGCTCAAAGCATGTATCAGGTGGAAAGTTTCGCCATCCAACACCCCCCAGAGCACCGCTATGATGGGCATGATAAAAGTGGTGGAACTGGCAAAAATGGCCGATGTGTCTTTTATCAGTTTATAGAAAAAAACCTGCGCCAAGGCCGTGCTCAAAATGCCGAGCAAGACAAGTGCTGCCAGCGGTATCCACCGTTCCTCGTTCATGGCATAATGCTCATGCCTGGGCAAAAAGATGAACAAAAACGAAAGCAACCCACCCAGCGAAACCGAGACGGCAGACAAGGCAATTGCAGAGACATCGCCCAAAAAGTTCTTCACCAAATTGATGTTCAAGCCATAGCAAATGGTGGCAAGCACTATCAGCCCAGCATAGATATTTAACGTGAAGGCCGTCTCGGAGCGCTCCACGATGAGCATGACCGCACAGACCAAGCCCAACAGCAACCCCACCACATGGCTGATTTTATAGCCTTTTTTGAACAAAAAAATGGAAAACACAAAAGTAAAAACGGGCGTGAGGGCGTTCATGATTCCCGCCACCGAACTCTGCACATGTTGTTGCGCCAAGCAAAACAAAAAAGCCGGAATGAACATGCCCACGAATGTGATTAGCACTAAGTAAGGCCATTTTTCACGGGGAATCTTGTTGAAGTGGTAAAGCCCTACGGGCAAGAAAACGACCCCGCCTGCCATGAGCCGGATGCTGGCTGCTTCCACAAAGCCAAAGCCCTGCAACCCCTTCTTGATGAGGATGAAGCTGCTGCCCCAGATTAGCGAGAGGAAAAGCAGGGTGAGCCAATTGGCGAGGGTGGGCGGCTTGGACATAGGACTGGGGGATTGGTTGAATTGAGGAATTGGGGAAATTAGGGGGAAAACATCAGCTTTTCCGATAGTTTTTCACATAATCCGGCACTGTGATTTCCTTTGCTCCAGCCTCATCGGTCTCCGGTGTTTGGGGCATGAGCTTCAGGGGCAGCACCCCCGCCCAAACTCCCATGGCCATGTCCTCCTCATCGTCCACGACGCCGTGCGCCCGAAACTTGACGGAGGCCTCCTCCATCTCCACGGCAATGAACATAGTCTTTTTCAGTTCGCTCTTATTGGGGTGGCGAGCCTCGGCCCATCGTCCCGGGATGACGTGGTCCGTAAATTTTTCTGCTGCCAACCAGCGCTCCTCTTCCGTTTCCACGAGACGGGTTTTGCCGAAGGCGACCACAGAGCGGTAGTTCATGGAGTGGTGAAAAACAGACCGTGCCAGCACCAGCCCATCCACGTGCGTGACCGAGAGGCAGACGGGTATGCCCTTGGCCATTTGCATAAAGAAATGGCTGCCCACGGAGCCATGCAGGTAAATCGTATCCTCCACCCGGCAATAGCCCGTCGGGATGATAAACGGTTGATTGTCAATGACAAACGACACATGGCAGACCAGCCCTTCGTCCAAGATGGCGTTGCGGGTGTTGAGGTCGAAGTCATAGCGCTTCGGGTAGTAGCGGCTGCCTTCGGTGCGGGTGTTTTTCGTTTTCATGGCAAGAAATTATGGGTTGAGCAACGGCAGGTACCGCTCCTCCAAAATGCCGAAATGGTGTGCTTGGTGCCCCACGACCGTGAAGCCCAGTGCAAGGACGGGCAGCTCCGAATTGAACATGACGCCGGTTCGTTGCAGCGCGGCATCGTCGAAAGTATCGAACAGGGCGATGGTGCTTTTCCTGATTGACTTGAGCTCTTCCAGCACCTGCTCCAGCGGGCGGGTATTGGCCCCGGTATGCTCAGCGTAAAGGTTTTCGTCGAAGCCGGGCAGTTCCGTTTTGTCGTTCCGGGCGAACCGCAAGGCACGGTAGGCAAAAACCCGCTCGCAGTCGCTGAGGTGCTGGAAGATGTCCCGTACCGTCCATTTGCCGGGGGCATAGACTTGGTTGCCGAGGCTGCGCAATTTATTGACGTCAAGGTGGTTGAGTTGGGCAAGGCTTTCAGCGAGTGCCTCGGCCAGTTCGACGTCCGCTACCTTGTTGATATAAGTGTCGAAGTAGGTGGGATTCCAGCTTAGGTCGGATTTTTTCATTGGAATGATTTTGATGGGGCAAATGTAGGGGTTGGTGGGCTACTCGGTGCATTCAGATTATGAATTTAGAGGTAGCCTGGTACAAGTTTTTAAAAGGAGCTTCGCAATCGTGGCCTCAATATCAAGTCAAAGTGGTGATTTGGAAAAAATGATATCAGCACCATAGGCGATTGGGTTCAAGGCTTTGTAGTAGGGGAAAAGCCGGTTGGCCTTTTCCAGCAAAGCCAAGGAGGTCGGTTCGATTAAAATCACCTCCAAAATCAAGCATTCTGTAATAGCCAGTACATCGTCGGCATTTTCAAGGATACAGTATTCAGCACCTTGCACGTCAAGTTTCAATACTGCAATGCTTGAAATACGTTCCGTCTTAACAAGTGTATTAAGGGTAACTGCAAACACCCTACGCTCAATGATGGTTGAATTTTTTGAGACAAAGCTTTCCACATTTTCAAGGAGGACCGACCCGACTTGGTCAGAGGATGGGTCTGTGTAAAAAACCACCTCACCATCTTCGGCAGCCAGCGCTTTTTCTATGACTTGGACTGATGTGCCAGCGACGTTCTTCTTTAAAACAGGCAACACTTTGTGGTAGGGTTCGAGGGCGAAGACTTTGGCCTGCGGGAATTTTTGCGAAGCCAACAACGAAAAAATCCCGTGGTTGGCTCCGCCGTCAATGATGGTGCCTTTGAGGTTTGGCGGAACAGCATCTACCAGCGCCTTGACCTTTTCGGTGGAGTGAATAAGGTGGTAGTAGGTGGCAGAGTCGAAATTGAGCCAGACCTTTCGTCCGTTGAGCGGCACCCAAATCGGGCGGCCCAACATGGGGTTGACAATCAGGTGGAAAGCATGAAATCCGTATATTTTGAAGAGGCTTGCGAGCCTTGCAATTTTACCGAACATGGTCAAAACGTCTGAATTATTTTACCTTCCTCCACGCTTTTTCAATCAATTGATTGATGTCTGGCGAGAGCTTGAAATACCATACCAATCCGCCGAAAACTACTGTGGTTATTGAAGATTTTAAAAGCAGCCACAGCAACGGGTTGCTGTCTTCTGGCTGGGGTACCAGTGCCGCCGCAAGGTAAGCCAATATTCCGATGGCAAGCACCCAGAACACCTGCCAAGTGAACGGCTGCAGCCGGAATTTTACCCATAAAAGGATGAATTTCAGCAAGTTGTAAATCGTGAGCGACACGAGCGTCGCCAGCGCTGCACCGTTGATGGTGTAAATCGGGATGAACCAATGGCTGAACCCGATGCTGCACAGCGCCAACAAGATGACAAGGTAAAAATTGTACTTGTACAACTTGGAGTAACTGATGATTTCGGTGTTGACGCCCGTGAGCATGTCAAAAACCCTGGCTAAGCCGAGAATCAAGATGACGTACTTGCCTTCCTTGAAAACCTCGCCATTTGGCATGAGCGTGAATATTTCGTCCACGCTCACCCACACAGCCAGCAGCAGCCCAAGCCCAACGATAAGCTGGTTGAGCGCTGATTTTTGGTAAATCTCCTGAATCTCGTCGAGCTTGCCAGCGTTCCATTTGTCGGAAATCAACGGCGAACTGATGCGGGAAATGGCCCGACGCGGGGCATCTATGGCATCGCTGAGGAAGAATGCCACCGTGTAAACGCCCGTGTCACCCAGCGTAGCGATGGTGCCGAGCATGATGGTGTTGATGCGCTCCCCGATGCGGCTGCCAAGCGTTCCGACCAGTCCGTAGAGTCCGAAATTTGACACTTCCTTGAGCAATGGCTTTTTCAAAAAAGCAAAGTCGGGGCGCAGGTGAAGCTGGCCGAGGGAAGCCACGTACCATATTTGGCCGATGAGGATGAGCAGGTAGAAAACAAGTTGGCCCCAGAAAATGCCCTCAAAGCCCATCCAACCTTGCAGCAGGCAAAGGACAAGTATGCCCATGCCGAGCTTGGGCACCAGCTCGTTGAAAATAGACGGTACTACGATTCGCTGGAAATTGGAGGCGTAGCTGGTGAAGATGGCAGCAGCAGTGAGCAAAAAAGCAAGCGGCAGCACGAACGGGAGGTAGTCCTGAAAAAGGGCTGATTTTTCGGAGTAAAAGCCAAACAGTTGGTCCTTGAAAAGAAAACTTAGCACCAACAGCGTCACTGCACCAACCCCGAAGATGAGGTGCAGGAAAAACAGGTAACCTCGGTGCCCATTCTGTTCGTCCTTGAATCTTGGAAAAAAGCGCACTATCAGCTCAGCACCGCCCCAAAAAAGAAACGGCGAGGCCAACACAGCCGTATCCAAAACGAACTTGCTGATGCCAATCTGCTCCTTCGTGAGAGCCAGCGGGTACAATACCAACAGGTTGACCGCACCAATGAGCATGCCTACATACGTGACCACGCTTTGCTTGATGCCTTGCCGTTTGATGACGCCCATTGTTTGCAGACTATGAAGACTTTCGTTATTTTGCACCAGAATTTTGAGCCGCAAAACTCGCCAATCTTTTTTCTCAAACCCAAATATCTTATTCAACCCTATACAACATGCAATTCTTTCTGCCCTTCCTGCTATCCTATTTATTTGTACTTGGAAATATGGGGATGGAAAAACCTTCCAAAATTCTGGAACCCACTTTCCAAAATCTTGAACTCAGCCAGAACCTGACTTGTGAAAAGTTATTGGAAGCCTATCATTTGGAAATAGCGGGAAACAACAACATAGCCTCAACCGTCGCCGCTTGTGACTCAAGCTTCATCCGGCGGTTCGGTGCCCTCGGTGTAAATGAAGAGAGCTTTTCCCTGATACCCGATGGCAATGGGGCCTTCTTCATCGCAGGAAGACGAGGCAGTAATTCCCTGATTCTTCAGGTTGACCAATCAGGTAACATCCTCGCTCAACGCAGTTACGATTTCACCAACGGGGATGACTTCGTTGCCACTTTGATGGTGGATGACCAAGGTTTTTTGGTTGGCTCGGCACGTGACCAAATAAACACCAACACCACAAACGTTTTGTTCAAAATCAACTGGCAAACAGGCAATTTGATATGGGCAAAAAAGGTGGAAAACCCTGCCTACAACCGTTTTGACCGAGTGCTTCAACACCCAACAAGTGGCAATTACCTGTTCTGCGGCATGACTACGGGAGCCATTGACAACTACATCGTCGAAGCAGACAAAAGCACTGGCACAGTAACTTGGCAGTTTGTCTCTGATTATGGAGACAACGGTGATGTTTACAGCGGAATTTTCGCCACGAACAGCGCCATCTATTACGCTGGGCAAGGTAGGCTCGGCAGCGGACTTGACGACATCCGACCAACGCTCACAAAATTTGACCTCAACGGCAATATGCTCTGGGCAAGGATTCACCTCCGTTCACCCAGCCAGCCTTCAAGGTTGTACAACATGGACCTCTTCGTGGAGAACGACACCATCATAAATTGTGGTCGTGGCAGCCTAACCGGTGACAACCTCTCCAACTCTCAACTATTGTTTTACAAAACCAATCTAAATGGGAATTTGATTTTGGCCAAAAGCTACACGGTACCAGGCGGCAACACGGTGGCGGGATACCGTGCGCACCCTATTCCCGGCGGCTATGTCATCCAGGGTACTTATAACGATGGTGCTTCAATGACTCGTTTTTTTGTGGCAAGGCTCGACAAAAATGGCAATGTAGTCTGGGCAAAGCGGTTGGTCATTGCTGCTGCTGCCACGGGCCTCACCAGACCGCTGACCCTTATTGATGACGGGTTTATCGTTTTTGCTGCTCAAACAACGCAGTTTGATAGCGGACAAAACAATGACCTCCTTTTCGGAAAAATCTCACTCAACGGTCAGGTTCAGCCTGACTGTCCACTTGTTGAGGACATTAGCCTTGTTGCCAGCAACATCTCCAACCCATTTGATGGGTCACAATTACCCACGATTTTTTCCACAAGCTATAATTATGCTAACACCACCCACAGCCCCTTGCCGGCAAATTTGGCTACTTACGAAATACCCGGTTGCGAGTGTATAGAAAACCCTGCAGTTGATACCTGCGCTAATGGCCTCCCCCTCCATTCCACACCCGATGCCGTGGTGCAGAGCGTCACCGCCAATTGTGTTGGGGGCAGCACTGTCTTGACAATCCTCATTTGCAATGCTGACAGTGTGGCTCTTCCCCAAAACACACCCATCAGTTTTTACATAGGAGACCCTACTTCCACATCCGCTAATTTGCTGACCACTGAATTGATTCTGACCCCAATACCACCAGGAGTTTGTTTAGAGCTAAGCGGCCCATTGGCTTTGCCCACCAACCAGCAAATCTTCGCCGTTGTGAACGACAACGGCACAACGCCAACTCCGTTTGGCCTCAATGCCAACTTCCCAAACACGAACACGCTGGAATGCGATTACGCTAACAACATCAATAGCTTCATGATAAGCTATACCCCGCCATTGCTCGACCTTGGGCCTGATCAGTCCAACTGCCAATTTGAAGTGACTGTCCTGAATGCGGGCAGCGGTTTTGTCAGCTACCTATGGAACGACGGCAGCACCCAGCAAACAGTGACCGCCTCGCAGCCCGGCACCTACGCCATCACCGTGACCGATGCCTGTGGCACCACCCAAACCGATGATATCACCTTGAGCTTAAGCTCAGCCTCGGGAGTGGACATTGGTTATGACTCAGTAGAACTTTGTTTGGGCGGGTCCTTTACATTCACCGTGAGCGGCTTCAATACCTACCAGTGGTCTCCTGCCTCGCTCGTGAACTGCCCGACCTGCCCGAGTGTCACCATTTCCCCAGATATAGACACTTGCTTCACCCTTGTGGCTACGGATGGAAGTGGCTGTCCCAGTTATGACACAGTTTGTGTGACAATTGTGACGGACACTGCCACCAACTACCAAAACCTCCAGATTTGCGAAGGGGATTCGACTGTTTTTTTTGGAACAACGCTCTCGCAACCAGGGACTTACACCCTTACTGACAGCACTGGTCCATGTGTTGAGGTAAGGCATCTGACGCTTTCTTTTTTTCCAAATACAAACCTTGAATTTTCGATAGCCGCTGCTTGCCCATTTGCTTTCGATGGTGCGATTACCGTTAATCCAAATGGTGGGACACCACCGTACAGCTACGCTTGGGAAACTGGCACTTCCACTACCAACCAAATCACGGGCCTTGACGCTGGAACTTATTCCATCACTGTTACGGACGCTCATGGATGCAAAGCCATGGATTCCGTAGCGCTTGTAGCAGCCCAACGACCGCTGGTCAGCAGCGAAGTCCAGAACGCCAGTTGTTTCGGCGTAAATGACGGCGTTCTGACCATCATCGCCGACGACCCCAGCCTCCAGTTTACCTATCAAGGCTCACCTGCCAGTTCGCAAACCGTTTACCCAAACCTCTGGCCGGGCGGTGACCAATTTTTCGTCATAGATACTTTTGGCTGCAATTGGGTTCAGTTTTTCGTGGTTGAGGCCCCAGACAAAATCGTGCTGCAACTGCCCAGCAGCATCGAAGCACCGATGTGCGACTCCATCCAAATCAAGGCAAGCTCCAACACCTCGCCCCTAACTTGGTCTTGGTCACCTTCGGAACACCTTAGTTGCACGGACTGTCCCGAACCAATTGCCAGCCCGTTCACCACCACCACCTATTACCTGACCGTTGTTGATTCCAACGGATGTGAGGCCAGCGACAGCATTAGGGTTGTCGTGGATTTTGAGGGCAGGGCATATATTCCGAATGCTTTTACCCCCAACCAAGATGGCATCAACGATGTGTTTTATGTCTTGAGCAGATGCGTGGTCGAAGTGAGGTTGTTCCGGGTATTCGACCGATGGGGGGAGAAGGTTTTTGAAAAAAGCAACACCCCACCCAACGACCCGTTGTATGGCTGGGATGGCAAGTTCCGAGGCAAGGACATGAACTCGGATGTTTTCGTTTACTATATCATCGTAATTTTGACCGACGGTAGAGAACAAGTTTACAAGGGCGATGTGACACTTTTACGATAGCATGCCCTTTTTTTTACAAAGATTTTCAATGAAAAAGACTTTAAAAAAAATACTCAACAAGTTCCGATACCCCTACACCTGCTCGCACACAGGGCTGGTGGCAGGCAAGACCATCCGCTTCCACGTGAACAACCCCGTGGAGATGTTCCGGCTACAAAAATTTGGCGGTGAAAAAGACCAGCTTGAAGCCCTACTCGCGCTGCTAAAACCCGACGATGTACTGTACGACATCGGCTCATCGGTGGGTGCCTGGAGCATCCCGGCGGCGGCGAAAGCCAGCAACGGAAAAGTCATCAGCTTCGAGCCAGACCCCGAAAACCGCCAGCGTCTGCTCGCCAACTACGAGCTGAACGGCTTGGCCAATTTCCAAATCATGCCCATCGCCCTCGGCGACAAGCCCGGCGAACTGGAGCTTTTCACCGCAGGGGCCTACGCCGCCTCCCCAAGTCTCAAGCCGGTGAACAAGATTTCGACCAGCATAAAAGTGAAAATCGAGACGGTGGACAACCTCATCGCCCAGAAGGAAATCCCGCTGCCAACTATTGTGAAAATTGACATCGAGGGCGCAGAAATGATGGCAATGAAGGGAATGTCCAACTTGTTGAGGAGCGAAAAAAAACCCCGTGCACTGGTGCTCGAACTACACCCACTGTACCTGCCCGCCTTCGACACAAACCTGACAGCCATTTTCCAATTTTTGATTGAAAGCAACTACCAAATCGCCGAACTCGCCAGCCGGGAAGACCAAGTGATTTGTACGTGGACGACAGAAAGGATTGAAGGATTGAATGATTGAATTAGAGCAGTCTTCACTCATTCAATCCTTCAATTCTTCAATCCTTATTATGAAAATCTCCCTCATCATCCGCTGCTTCAACGAAGAAAAGCACATCGGGCGGCTGCTCGCCGGGGTGATGGAGCAGACCGTGAAAGACGTGGAAATCATCGTGGTGGATTCCGGCTCCACGGATGCCACGGTGAGCATTGCCTCCAACTTCCCCACCAAAATCGTCAACCTCCGCCCGCAGGACTTCTCCTTTGGCCATGCCCTGAACCTCGGCTGCGAGGCAGCCACGGGCGACATCCTGCTCTTCGCCAGCGCACATGTGTACCCTGTGTATAACGACTGGCTGGAACTGATGCTGAGGCCCTTTTCTCAGGATGAAAAAATCGGGCTGGTGTATGGCAAGCAGCGGGGCTGCGAGCTGAACAAGTACAGCGAGCACCAAATCTTCGCCAAGTGGTTCCCGGAGGAAAGCACGATGAACCAGCCCCACCCATTCTGCAACAACGCCAACTGCGCCATCCGCCGGGGCCTGTGGCTGGAGCAGCCCTACGACGAAACCCTCACCGGCCTCGAAGACCTCGACTGGGCAAAAAAGCTGCAAGCCAACGGACACCGCATCGCCTACCAAGCCGAGGCGACCATCATCCACGTACATGAGGAGCGCTGGAAAAACGTCTTCAACCGCTACCGTCGGGAGGCCATCGCTCTGCGGCTGATTCAAAAAAACGAGACGTTCAACTTCCTGACTTTCATCACGTTGTTTTGGAAAAACGCCCGCCACGACTGGCAACAGGCGCTGCACGATGGGGTGTTCCTTCGGGAGTTTTTCAGCATACTCCTGTTCCGCTTCAACCAGCTCCACGGCACCTACCGGGGCTACAAGCAGTCCTACCTGATGGACAACCAAGTGCGGGAACGGTTCTATTACCCAAAGGGGTTCGTCAGCAAAAAAGGAAGCCCAGCGGAGGAGCGGCGGCGGATTGACTACTCGAAAATACACAAGTGACACGGAATTGCGGGTTCGAGCCGTTTTGCCAGTTCGATTATTCCACCTAAATTAGCATCCTAAATTTATCAGGACATGATTGAAATAGATGAAGATGATGAAATGGTTTTGGCATTGGAAAACCCTTTGGGGCAATTGGTCCAAACGGGCCCCATTACCTTCCGACCGCGCATGGACAAGGAGCAATTCCACCGTTTTCTACTCCAAAACGGCGACTTCAAAATCGAGCGTGACAAAAATGGCTATATTACAATTTACCCTCCGATGACATTAGACTCCTGCTTTCACGAAGGCGTAGCCTTTACCTTATTGAGTATCTGGTCACTGAAGAATCGCAAACTGGGGATGGCATACAGCCCTTCCACCTCGTTTGACTTACCTGACGGCTCCACGTACAAAGCCGATGGGGCTTGGATTTCAATGGCAAAAATTGCCAAACTAACCCCAGAAGACCGCAAGCACATAGCTTCTATCGTCCCCAATTTCGTCATGGAAGTGCGCTCACAGACCGACAGCATTGCAAAGATCAAACGCAAAATGACCGAAGTGTGGATGGAAAATGGGGTACAAGTAGCTTGGCTGATTGACCCAATACGTGAAAAAGCATGGGTGTACAGGCAGGGCGACGTGGTTGAAGATTATACCAATTTCAATGCAACGCTGGTGGTCGGCGACCTCATGCCTGGCTTTGAACTGGACTTAAAGGATTTGAAAAACACCCAATAAATGCCACAACTCATTGACATCACCGTTCCGCTCCACCCCAACCTGCCCGTCTGGCCCGGCGGCCCACAGCCCAACATCATCCACAAGATGCGAATGAGCGACGGCGACGAGGCCAACGTCACCCACCTCGACATCGGCAGCCACACGGGCACGCACATAGACGCACCGCTGCACTTCGTGGACGGGGGAAAAACCACCCTCGAAATCCCGCTGGAGAACCTCGTCGGGCCATGCCAAGTCGTGGATTTCCGGGGGAAGGCCAGCATCACCGCCGCCGACTTGGCAGCACTCCATTTGCCGCAAGGCACTGAAAAACTGCTCTTCAAAACTGACAACTCCCAGCTTTGGAAAGACATGGCGCACCCGTTCAACGAGGATTTTTGCGCCCTCACCGCCGACGCTGCGCAATGGGTGGTGGACAACGGCATACACCTCGTCGGCATTGACTACCTCTCCATCCAGCTCTACCACGATTCCTTCGAGACGCACGTGATTTTGCTCTCCAAAGAAACGGTCATCGTGGAGGGCCTCGACCTGCGGGAGGTGGAGCCGGGGACATATCGGCTCATTTGCCTGCCTTTGAAAGTAGTTGGCGTGGAAGGCACGCTGGCGAGAGCGGTGCTGGAAAAAGCTTAATTCCTCATTGCCTCGCCAACCCGTTCTTCAATTCCTATCTTATTCTCCTAAAAAATGGGGACATCCCATATTTCTCCCCTACCCCATTTCCCGAAAATAATTCGCATCAAATCCTACATTTGTCCCGCCCTGCCGGCACTGCTGCCTTATGAAAGACGTCATTGAACGATACCGCAACATCATTATCCAGATAGCCACGCCTTACAGCACTGGCACGGGCTTCCTCTTGCGGGAGGCCGGGGTCATCGTCACCAACGACCACGTGGTACAGGGCAACCGGGAGGTGGTGGTGGACGGCATCCTGCTCCCCCGCCAAATGGCCCAAGTGGTGTTCAGCGACCCCCGGTACGACTTGGCCTTTATAGCAGCCCCCGCTGTCCCCGACGTACCAGCGGCCCCACTTTCCACCAACAACAAAGTGGCTGTCGGTGATGCGGTGGTGGCCATCGGGCATCCGTTCGGGCTGAAGTTCACGGCGACGCAGGGCATCGTGTCCGGCACCGAGCATATCCAAGGCAACCTGCCATACATCCAGCACGATGCGGCCCTGAACCCCGGCAACAGCGGCGGCCCACTTGTCAACCAACTGGGGGAAGTCATCGGCGTGAACACATTTATTGTCAATGAAGGCGAAAGCATGGGCTTTTCCCTGCCGGTGCGCTACTTGGCTGAGTCGTTGGCGCTGTGGAAGCAGGGCAAGGGGCAGGTAGGTGCCCGCTGCCAGCATTGTGGGCAAGCCGTTTTCGAAGGGGCGGAGCAGGATAGTTATTGCCCCAATTGCGGAGCGCAAATCGAACTACCAAGCGAGGCCGAACTTTACGAGCCTGCTGGCATTGCCCGCACCATTGAGGAGATTTTGGGTAAATGCGGGCACGATACCCGCCTCGCCCGCCGTGGCCCCAACGTCTGGGAAGTGCGAAACGGTTCCGCCAGCATCTTCCTCAGCTATTACGAACCCAACGGCCTCATTGCCGGGGACGCCATACTCTGCGACCTCCCTGCTACCAACATCCAGCCCGTCTATGAATTCCTGCTCCGCCAAAACCACGAGATGGAAACCCTGAGCTTCAGTGTGCAGGGGCAAGAAATCGTGCTTTCGCTCACCATCTATGACCGCTACCTCAGTTTGGAAACGGGCATGAAGCTTTTCCGCTACCTCTTCGATAAGGCCGACTACTACGACAATGTGCTGGTGGAGCAGTTTGGGGCGGGGTGGAAGGCTGGGGATTAGGGGGGATTGAGAAATTTGTCTTTTCTCAAA
This sequence comes from Saprospiraceae bacterium UBA6168, assembly GCA_002435785.1. Classification (GTDB taxonomy): domain Bacteria; phylum Bacteroidota; class Bacteroidia; order Chitinophagales; family Saprospiraceae; genus UBA6168. The sequence goes on from DIUC01000091.1 coordinate 30,925, forward strand.
ATTGCGCTATTCCCAAATCAACAAATCAAAAACATGGATACACCAACCGCCCAACTTCGCCCAGCTACCATCCACGACGTGCCGCTCATCCTCCAGTTCATCCGGGAGTTGGCGGAGTATGAACGCATGCTCGACGATGTAGTGGCCACGGAAGACATGCTCCAGGAAACGCTGTTCGGGCCACGCCCGGCTGCGGAGGTCATACTTTGCCATGAAGGGGAAGTCCCGGCGGGATTTGCGCTGTTTTTTCACAACTACTCCACCTTCCGGGGTAGGCCGGGCATTTACCTCGAAGACCTGTACGTGCGGCCTGCGTTCAGAGGGCGAGGCTACGGGAAACTGCTCTTGGCCACCTTGGCCCGTTTGGCCGTGGAACGCAACTGCGCCCGCCTCGAATGGTCGGTGCTGAACTGGAACACCCCTTCCATCAATTTCTACAAAAGCCTCGGCGCCGTGCCGATGGACGAGTGGACGGTGTACCGCCTAACGGGGGATGCGCTTTCAATGTTGGCCGTGGACACTAAACAGGACGGCCAGAAAACTTGATGGTTTTGTAAACGGCTCCCCCTCATTTTCTGCACATATTCCGCACTAATAATCAAACTTAATGGAGTTCAGCGACCCGTTCATTCCGGGCTTGGTGAGGTCCACGGCGATGTTGAGCGGGGTATCCTTTATCTCCCGGTTAAGGTGCCCGGCAAGGCTGAGGAAGTCCTGTCCGCCGGAGGTTTTGTTGAAGGCAAAACCACGGAACTCAAAGGTGAGGGCCTTGCCGTATTGCGGTTCTATTTGTGTGCAATATCCCCGCAGCCCATCCACTTTCACAACGCCCATCACGGCAGGGTCAAACAGCAGGTACAAGCCCTCGTAATCACCAGCAATCAGCAATTGTGAAGCCTTTTCCAGGGTTGGAAAACGAGCCTTCACCAAGGCGAGGTCAGTCATAGAATAGGAGAGGTTGATGGCAGTGTCCTGTACCTGGGCCACCAGTTTGATTTGGTCAAAGCTCGGCTTTTCCGTGCCCATGTTTTTGTAAAACACCCAAGCGGCACGGGACACGTGCAGCGGGAGCAGGTCAGGCTCTTGGTCGAAGATGGCGCTATTGGCGATGGTCAACTCCAGCGTCCTGCCGTCCTCGGAGACTGCCCCCTTGGCCTCGCCAGTCATGGCAGTGCCTACGAGCAGCACTGCTTTTTGCTCCTCGGCAGTGAGTGGCCTGCCAGCGCCGGAAGTGCTTTCGGTAGTGGTGTCTGCGGTATTGGGGGTATTGGGCTTGCAGCCCAGTAGGCAAGCAAACAAACAAAGTAAGATGGCATTTTTCATGGACCGAATATTTTGATAAAAAGAGATTTTCTAATTGGCCGCAAGATTACAAATTGGTATGGTAACTTCTTTTGTTTTACAAAAAAACACATACCTTTCCGTCCATAATCCAAAGAAGCAAGCCTACTGGACGCCACCATTTTCATCACCAAACATCTTATTTATGAGAGCAACGATTACATGCTTATTGGCCTTTTTTACATTGGTCGCCATCCCGCTTTTTTCACAAACCGCCCAAGACGCCGTGGTGAAGCTCACTGCCACCGTTGACATCAACGAGCCGAAGGTGACGCTGACCTTCGACAGTCCTTCGCCCTCCAACGTCGTGCTTTTTCGGCGGGACAAGGACGCCGACGATTGGTACGTTCTCTTCCAGGGAACTGCCTCCACGTTGACTACCGTCGAAGATGGGTTCGTTGGCATTGGCCAAACCTACGAGTACGGCATACAGCGGCTCATCAACAACGTTTACGCCTTTGGCTATATCACCGTGCCAATTGAAGCACCCGTGGTGGATGACCGGGGCATCATGTCCGTGTTCGTGGAAGCTGCCCTCGAAGCGCCGCTGGCCTCCGAACTGGAGCGCCTCCGCCTCGACCTCATCGGCGATGGGTGGCAATTGATTTGGCACAGTGTGCCGCCAACCGCCACGGTGGCCAGCATCAAAACTCAAATCGTGAACGATTACAGCGGTGCTGGCGGCACCACAGCCGTTTTCCTTTTTGGTGAAATCCCCGTACCCTACTCCGGCAACACCGCATGGGACGGGCATCCCGAACACCAAGGAGCTTGGCCCGCCGACTCCTACTATGGTGACATACAAAGCGCCGACTGGAGCGACCTCGACGTCAACACGGCAACCAACCCCACCCCGCCCAACCGCCCCGAAACCGTGAACGTGCCGGGCGATGGCAAATTTGACGACAGTTTGGTGCCAACTACTTCCGAACTGATGGTGGGCAGGGTTGATTTCTCCAACCTCTCCGAAGCTACTTTTGGTACTACCCGTGTGGAACTCTACCGCCGCTACCTCAACAAAAACCACAACTGGCGCTCCAAACAATATACCGTAGCCGACCGGGTGCTGGTGGACGACAATTTCGGCTATTTCGGTGGCGAGGCATTCGCCGCCAACGGCTACCGCAACGGCTACCCGCTCGTAGGCGTGGACAATGTCGTGAATGGCGACTTCTTCACCGATACCGCCAATGAAAGCTTTCTTTTTGCGTATGGATGTGGCGCTGGTGGGTACTCAAGTGCCAACGGCGTGGGCACGAGCAGCCAGTTTGCCACGGAAACCGTGAACGCCGTGTTCGTGCAGCTTTTCGGCAGCTACCACGGCGACTGGGACTACAATCCCAATCCACTTATGATGAGTGCGCTGGCCTCGAATGGCGGTGTGCTTTCCTGTGGCTGGGCGGGCCGCCCACATTGGTTCACTCACCACCTCGGCGCTGGGGAAACCATCGGCTACAATTACCTGCAAACCCAAAACCAATGCGACAACACAGGCTACTTTGGCACATTTGGCCAATGCGGCGCACATGTCGCACTGCTGGGCGACCCCAGCATTCGTGCGCAAGTCGTGGCGCCTGTAAGCAATGTGGCCGCTTCGCAAAACTGCAACGAAATTGAAATCACTTGGTCCGCTTCCCCGCAAACTAACGTGGTGGGCTACCATGTTTACCGCTCAAATGCCCTCAACTCCTACTATCAGCGCCTGTCGGGCGACCCGGTGGTCGGCCTTGCCTTTACCGACGAGTTTCCAGAATCGGGCACTAACTATTATTTGGTAAAGGCCGTAGTCCGGGAAGAAACGGCAAGTGGTATTTTCTTCAACACGAGTACAGGCATCTCCATTAGCTTGGATTATGTGCCGGCCACCCCGCCAGTCCTTGATGTGGAAATGTTTACACCACTGACCTGTACGGACCCGACGTTTGTGCTTGACCCTTGTCCACCCGGCACCACCTGCTTTGTTTCCGGGCCGGGCGTGAGCGCCAATGCACCCGTCACCATCAGTGATGAAGGTGTTTATATCATCACCGCTACCGACAATGCAACGGGATGTACGGCAGAGAGCTTTACCATTGTTACTTTTTCCACCAACCCACCTGCGGGGCCAACGGCTACCATAGGCGCTATCAATTGTCCAGCCCAAACAGTGCAACTGATAGGAACTTCCAACCCGACCGGCGTGACCTACCTTTGGACAGGTCCCAACGGCTTCACCTCCACACAACAAAACCCAACGGTGTCGCAGGTTGGTGATTACACGCTGACCGCCACCAACACCGCCAACGGCTGCACGGCCGCTACAAACCTGACGGTGCCAGCATTTGAAGTGCCGGATGCAACCGCCACGGGTGGCACCCTGACTTGCGGCGCACCATCGGTGCAACTGACGGGCAACTCAAACACTTCCAACGTAGCATTCGATTGGACAGGGCCAAACGGTTTTACCTCCAACCTCCAAAACCCATCGGTCAACGTGGCGGGCACTTATGTGCTGACCGTAACCTCCGCCAACGGCTGCTCGGCCACGGCCACGGCGACCGTTGACCTTTCCGGCAATTTGCCGCAGGCGAACCCTACCGCCTCCGGTGAACTGACTTGTGCCAACAACCAAGTAACCATCTCGGCCAACCCCGATATGCTTGGTTACACCTTCGCTTGGACAGGCCCCAACGGCTTCACTTCTACAAACGAAAACCCGGTGGTGACAGCCCCTGGGCAGTATGCAGTATTGGTGACAGACCCTGCCACTGGTTGCGCCGCCACGGTAGTCGCTACGGTCGTTCAGTCTGGCGGTTTGCCACAGGCAAGCCCTGCGGCTTCCGGTGATTTGACTTGCACGGTGAGCCAAGTTACCCTCACCGCCAACCCTGACAATCAGGGCTACACCTTCGCTTGGTCGGGCCCGAACGGCTTCACCTCCACGAACGAAAACCCAGTGGTGACGGCGCCTGGCCTCTACTCGGTGGTGGTCACAAACCCGGCCACGGGCTGCAACTCCACGGCAACGGCTACGGTTGTCCAGTCCGATAATTTGCCGCAGGCAAGCCCGATGGCACAGGGTGTACTGACCTGCATCGTTACGCAAGTGGTCATCATGGCCAACCCCGACATGGCGGGCTATACCTTCGCTTGGACAGGCCCAAACAGCTTTTTCTCCGCTGCGCAAAACCCGGCAGTAGGGGAACCCGGCCTTTACAGCTTATTGGTGACGAACCCGGCCACGGGCTGTACCGCCACCTTCTCGGCGGTGGTGAGCGAACTGGTGCCACCAACCATCAGCTTTAATTTGCCAAATATTGACCTGACCTGTGCCTCGCCCGTGTCCATCCTCGATGTGTCGGCGGTGTGCAACCTGCCCGGCTATGCTTGCCTCCTGAACGGTCAGCCTGTGACCGGCCCAGTGACCATTGCCCAGCCCGGCAACTATGTGCTGCTGGTGACGCACGTGCAAAGCGGCTGCACCGCTTCCGATGACTTCAACGTAACGCTTTCGGCGGACGTGCCGAACTTGACCATTTCGGGAAATGCCACGCTTGCCTGTGCGGGCAATTTGGCCACGCTGACCGCAAACAGTACCACCGCTGGCGCTACCGTGGTTTGGGTGGGACAAAGCAACAGCCCAACCCAGACATTGCCACCAGGCAACTATACCGTGATAGCCACATCGCCAACCGGCTGCACGAACGTGCAAACCGTGACCGTGACGGCGCCACCTGCCTTGAGCATTTCCGTCACCACCCAACCTGTGGATTGCGACGGTTTTTCAAACTTGATAATCCAGGTCACAGGCGGCACGGCCCCCTACACCTATGTGACCACGCCACCATCGCCAGTACCGCCGAGCACCAACTATAGTGTAGTGGTCACGGATGGCAACGGCTGTACCGCCACGGCCAGCGGCACAACGGGCAGCTTCGTACCGACCGAAGTTTCGGTAATCGTTACGAACGAAAGCGTCTTTGGGGCGAATGATGGCTCGGCCACCATTACGGTGGTGGGTGGTACGCCGCCCCATACCTTCCAGTGGAGCAACGGCCAGACCGGAGCAACGGCCAGCAACCTTGCCCCCGGCACCTATGAGTGGGTAGTAACGAATGCCAACGGCTGCCAACTGACTGGCAACGTGGTCATACAAGCTGGCACAAGCGCTACCAACGACCTGACTGGCTTGCGCCGCATTGCCCTTTCGCCGAACCCGACTTCGGGCAGGTTCGGGCTGACCATCGCCTTTGAAAACGCCATAGCTGTGCAGGTGGAGTTGATGGACGTGACGGGTCGCATTTTATCCAAAACCAACCCAGAATTGGTGCTGGAGAAAACATGGGAGTTCGACTTGGGCAGCGCACCATCGGGCATGTATTTCTGCAAGGTCATTGCCGACGGCAAAATAGCCGTACTGAAAGTGGTGAAACAGTAAGCGCATTGGCTGGTTGGCGTGTTGGGAAACCAATATGCCAACCAGCCAATACTTTAGCCAAACCAGCCAATACGCCAACCATGATTCGAGAATTGGTTCAGGACGGGAAAATCGAGGAAGCGCTCGATGCACTGGCAAAGCTGCACGAGTCCCTTAACACGGATGCCAATACCTTGGTGCTGCTGCGGTCGAGGCTGGCCGGCGTGGAGGACAAACGGCTGAAACAGACCGCCACTGCCGACGAGCTGCGCATCGAGGTGAACCGCATCACCGATTCGTTCCTGTATTTTTTTGAGAACCTGGAGGAACGGGTCAACACCGTGCTGGGGCTTAGGTACGATGCGAAGGACTTCGATAAGCAGGTGCGGCTGAAAATGATGCGCCAGTTCGAGGTGATGGAGCTGTTGGGCAGTGGTGCCTCGGCGGTCATTTACCGGGCGAGGGAGCTTTCGAGCGGCAAAACGGTGGCCATCCGGGCGCTCAAGGACATCAAGCCACCTTCCGACCACCTTTCCAAAAAGGTCTATCAACTCAAGCACCGCAACATTATTGAGGTATTGAGCAGCTACGAGAGCGACATCCCGTTTTGCCTCGTACTTGAGTACATCAATGGCATCACCCTCGACAACCTGCTGGAGGCGGGCTACTTCCCCCAACGGGACACCATCTCCATTGTCCGGCAGCTTTGTGATGCGCTGTATTACCTGCAAAACCTCGGCATTGACCTAAAAAACCTGCGCCCCTCGAAGATTATCATTGACCATGAGTTGAAGCCCGTCATTTCCGTTTTCGAGATTTTCAAGAACCAGCAGGGGTTCAGCCGATTGGACAAAATCAAGGACGACCTCGTCTATTCCAGCCCGGAGGAACTGAGCGCCCAAGCTGAAAACATTGATTACGACAAGGTCAACCAATTCCTGATGGGGCTGCTGATGTACGAAATGCTGACAGGCGACCCGCTGTTCCGAGGCGGCACGGTGGAGGAGGTGATGGAATGCCGGAGGAATTTCTTCGACAAGCCGGTGTACCGCCGAACCTTGCTCAAGGCTACCAATTTGCCAAAAAAACTGCTCGACATCCTCGAAAGGCTGCTCCAAAAGGACCCAACCAAGCGCTACTCCAACCTCGTGGAGCTTGACAAGGAACTTTACCGCTTGCCCACCCACGGCGAGCGCTCCACGGAGCTGGTCCACGAGAGCTATATGCGTTGCTGCGCAAAGAACCGGGACTTCATCAGCAGCTTCTATGGACGGCTGTTCCGGGAGCACCCCGAGCGCAACTACGCCGCCCGCTTCGGCGAGGGGACGGCGAACAAGCGCACCCGGAAGAAGCTGCGGGTGATGCTGCTCCAACTCATTGACGTGGACAACCCGAATGCCCCAACCAATTTTTCTGCGATTAAGCAGTTCAGCGGCCATGCGGGCCTCGAAAAGCCTGATTTCGCCAATTTCCTGTACGCCCTGAAAGCGGAGATGGCAGACAACGACTTCTACTGGAAGCGTGACCCAGGTATCAATAAAGCTTGGGATGAAGTAATCGGGCGGGCGTTGGAAAAATTATGATGCAAAGCCTTCGGGATTGGGGTTGATAAAAAATCAGGTAAATCATTGGTTACCAATTCATTAAGATTTTGCTACGCCATCACACTCAGGCTTATCATCCTACCAATTTTTCCCTTTCAAAATAATCCGTTCTATGACAATTTTTGTGGAAACGCAGGATTGGAAAGCCCGATAGGGATTTCCAATCCTGGGTGTACCGGGCTTTCCAATCCCTACCGGGCTTAGAAACCCCTCTTCCACACTAAAATTGCCAAGGAAACCAATAATCTTTTTCAAAGCGCTTTGCGATATTAGCGATAGAACTATATTTGCCCCCGAGCAATAGTTTTAATGGCATCGTTGGCCAAACACCTCTTTTGATTACATAACACTGCTCGATTCTTGCCTTTGCCAACAACCCTACGTCCAGCACCTAAAGTATCCCTGACACTTTTATCAGCATTGTTGAGAGAACTGCAAAAACCGGAACACAGAAATAGGCCATCCTTGTCTGACATGCCAAGGGAGCCCGCTAAATAATTTGCAACTATTCTATCACTAACATAAAAACTGACTTTACATGAGAACCTTCAAGTTGACGATGCTGGCATTGCTCCTTGCTGCCAGTCACTCCCTTTTTTCACAAACCAAGTCCACGAACCCGTGGAACTTCGTTCCCGAAACTACATTGGCCAACAAGAGCCAGCACCGCCAAATCGTCCCGAAACAGTACCGAACGCTCAACCTGAGCGTGCCCCAGATGAAGTCCCTACTCGCCCAAGCACCGATGTGGAAAACACAAGCCGCTGAAACACAAGAAGTTATTGTCACGCTGCCCATGCCAGATGGCCAGTTCAAGCGCTTCCGCATCGTGGAAGCACCCGTGATGCACCCCGACCTGCAAGCCCAATACCCCAGCATACGCTCTTATGCTGGGCAGGGCATTGACGACCCACTGGCCTACTTCCGGGGCGACTTCACGCCGAGGGGATTCCATGGGATGGTGCGTTCACCGGAGCACAGCACGGTCTATATTGACCCCTACTCCACCGCCGATGCACAGCACTACCAAGTTTATTACCGCAAGGATTTCTCCAAAGAAGACCCTTGGCAATGCGACTTCGACGAAGTGAACGAAGAGGCCAAAACCACCCAGCCAGCCCCTCCGGCCATGTTCATGGCCGGTGATTGCCAACTGCGTGACTATACCCTCGCCTTGGCCTGTACGGGCGAGTATGCCACCTTCCACGGCGGCACTACCGCCCTGGTGCTGGCGGCCTTCAACACCACCATGACCCGTGTGAACGGCGTATTCGAGCAAGATGCGTCCGTGCACATGACCCTGCACCCGAACACGACGAGCCTTATATTCTTGAACGCCAATACCGACCCGTACACCAACACCAACGGCAGCACCATGCTCGGCCAAAACCAAACTACCTGCGACAACGTAATTGGCAACGCCAACTATGACATCGGGCACGTGTTCTCCACGGGCGGTGGCGGGGTGGCCTACCTCGGTGCGCTCTGCTCCAACTCCATCAAGGCGGGCGGCGTGACCGGCCAGTCCAACCCCGTTGGCGACCCCTTCGACATTGACTATGTGGCGCACGAAATGGGCCACCAGTTCGGTGCCAACCATACCCAAAACAACAACTGCAACCGCAACTCGGCCACGGCGATGGAGCCGGGCAGCGCCAGCACTATCATGGGCTATGCTGGCATTTGCGCCCCCAACGTGCAGAACAACTCCGACGATTATTTCCACGCCATCAGCTTACAGGAAATGGCAGCGGAGTTGACCAGCAACGGCACTGGCGGTGGCAATACCTGCTCCACCAATACCACCATCAACAATGCGCCTACCGCAAACGCTGGCCCAAGCTACGTGATACCCAGGTCCACCCCGTTCGTGCTGACAGGCAGTGGCTCCGACCCGAATCCTGGCGATGTGTTGACTTATACTTGGGAGCAAATGAACAACAACACGGCCACCATGCCGCCGCTCGCCACCAACACGGTCGGCCCAGTGTTCCGCTCCTTCAAGGGAACCACCTCGCCCTCCCGCTACCTGCCCCGCTTGCAGGACGTCGTGAACAACGTCAACCCAACATGGGAGGTGCTGCCAAGCGTGGCACGTACCCTCAATTTCCGCCTTACCGTGCGGGACAATAAGCTGGGCGGCGGCTGCACCGCAGAAGGCAACATGGTCGTGACGGTGAACGGAACCGCCGGCCCGTTCGTGGTCACTGCCCCGAACACCAACGTGAGCTGGCCCGGAAACTCGACCCAGACCGTCACTTGGAACGTGGCCGGAACGACGGCCGCTCCGGTTAGCTGCGCAAACGTGGACATCCTGCTTTCCACCGATGGAGGCTTTACCTATCCCTACACTTTGGCGACCGCCACCCAGAACGACGGCACACAGGCCATCACCCTGCCCAACGTGACCAGCACCACCGCACGGGTCATGGTGAAGGCCAACGGCAATATTTTCTACGATATTTCCAATGCTAACTTCACCATCACGGCAGCCTCCAACGGCTTCACCTTAGGCGTGACACCCAGCAACCAAAGCGTTTGCGCCCCGAGCAATGCGGTCTTTGGGGTAAACGTGGGCGCAACGGGCGGCTTTACCGGCAACGTGACACTCAGCGTGACAGGTGTCCCCGCTGGCGCAACGAGCAGCTTCAGCGTGAACCCCGTAGCTGCCCCCGGCACCAGCAACCTGACCGTTAGCAATACGTCGGGCGCATCCCCTGGGACTTACAACCTCACGGTGACTGGCACCAGTGGCGGCAACACCCAGACCCAAAACGTGACGCTCACTATCCTTGCTGGGGCACCAGGACAAGTTGTGCTTTCCGCTCCCGCCAATGGTGCAACGGGCGTTTCGCAAACACCGACCCTTACTTGGGGTGCCGTTGCTGGCGCATCGAGCTACGACGTGCAGGTGTCCACCATTAGCACTTTTACCACAACGGTCGTGAATGCCACAGGCGTGACCGGAACAAGCTACAACGTGACCACGCCGCTCGCTTCCAACACCAACTATTACTGGCGGTCACGTGCGGTGAACGGCTGCGGCACTGGTGCTTACTCCACGGTGTTCAGTTTCACAACGGCAAACACTGCTTGCCCAACACAGGCCAGCACCGATGTGCCAAAGGCCATCTCGGCAACTGGAACACCGATCGTGACTTCCACGCTGACCATTGCCGCCAGCGGCACCATCAGCGATGTGAACGTGCTGAACCTCGGCATCACGCACACTTATGTGCAGGATTTGGTGGTGAAGTTGAAAAGCCCGACTGGCACGGAAATCACGCTGTTCAGCCAGATTTGCAGCAGCCAGGACAACGTGCTCACCAATTTTGACGATGCTGGCAGCCCCTACTCCACCCTGCCTTGCCCGCCAACTAACAATGGCACCTACCAGCCACTGCAAGCCTTATCGGCCTTCAACGGCCAGAATGTGAACGGCACTTGGACGCTTACCGTGCAGGACTTGGCCGACCAAGACGGTGGCTTATTGAACAGTTGGAGCCTCAACATCTGCTATGAGGCTGGCGCTCCACCACTTGCTGTTTCCGTGACCGGAACGACCGTGAGCTGCAACGGCGGCAACAACGGCACCGCCACCGCTACCGCAACGGGCGGCACGGGCAGCTATACCTACGCTTGGAGCAACGGCGGCAGCACGCAGACCATCACGGGGCTCACAGCTGGTACTTATACCTGTACGGTTACCTCCGGCAGCGCCACTACCACTGGTAGCGTGACTCTCACGCAGCCCGCTATACTGGCAGCCAACGTGACTGGCGTGAACCCGAGCAGCGGCAACAACGGCACGGCCACCGCCAACCCGACAGGCGGCACGGCACCTTATAGCTACCTCTGGAGCAATGGCGGCAGTACCCAAACCATCACGGGCCTCGGTGCTGGCACTTATACCTGCACGGTGACGAGCACTGGCGGTTGCACCGCAACGGGCAGCGTGACCTTGGTGGCTTCTGGCTGCAACACGCAGACCATCAACTCGCAGGGGTTCGAGACTGGCTGGGGAATTTGGGTAAGTGGAGGAACCAATTCAACACGGGTGGCCTCGTTTCCAAATACCGGAGCTTACAGCATCCGGTTGCGGAACGGCACCACCACATCCTTGATGAGCACCGGAAACATCAACATGACAACCTATAACCAAGCAACGGTTGCTTTTAGCTTTATCACGACTGGCTACGCTACGGGTGAAAGTTTCGCTTTGCAAATCTCTACCAACGGTGGCAGCACCTACACCACCGTGAGGACATGGGTGGCAGGGACGAATTTCACGAACAACGTGCGGGGCACGGGCACACACACCGTCAATGGGCCATTTACTTCCAACACCCGTGTGCGCCTTCGCAGTTTTGGCAACAGCAACTCCGACAATGTTTACATAGACGACGTGGTCATCACCGGCTGCCTGAACTTCACCAACGACCCGACGGAGGGGGCACGCACCATTTCCGAAGGAAGCCAAATAGCCGCCCCAATCAGCAGCCTGCTGGCTTACCCGAACCCGACGAGGGAGGTATTGAACGTTGAGTTCAGCCAGTCGGAAAACGAGGCAACCTTGATGGTGACGGACATGGCGGGCAAGCGCATCCAGCAGAAAAAAGTGGCGTCCAACGGCACGGGCCTCCAGCAGGTGCAGCTCGACGTGAGCAACCTACAGCCCGGCAGCTATTTGCTGCAGGTTTTTGATGGCAAAGAGCGCAGGCACTTGCAGTTCGTGAAGATGGGGAACTGACGGAGGGCATGTGGGATAGTGACCGGGTGACTACGAAGTCACCCGGTCACTTGTACCACACTTCCCAACTTTAAAAAGAAACTCCCGGGAGCACTACCACCGGGAGTTTTTTTGTGCCGGAAATTACTTCCGGTAAAAAATTGCGGAGCGCAATGTTAACACCTCATATTTACCTAAAGCCCGCCCTTTTCATCGTTCTTCCGCTTGCGCCAGTCCTTCCAGCTTTTTAGAATAAAATCATAGGTGAAAATGAAAACCACGGAGCGGTACCTTGATTCAATGATGCCCGTTTCGCTGAACCCGAACAGGTTCTCTGGGGTGATGTTCGTCAAATCCACCAATTGTCCGGCGGTAATTTTTTTGCCAAAGGCGAAGTCAGCACCAATGGACAATTGATTTTGCTTCAGCTTGAAAAGACTGCCGAGCGAAAAGTGAAAGACAGAGGGCGAAGTGCTCAAAAAGCTAAGTGTCGGTAGCCCTTGGTCAATTATCCGTTGGTTGAAGTCAGTGCGAAAACCCATGATGATGGACTGCTCATTGCGAAGCCGGGTTTGCAATCCGATGGCCACGTTTAGCACGGATCGGTTTTCCAACTGCACCTTGGTTGCCACGGAATGGTTGCCGTTGGCAAGGCCGTCGAAGGGGTCATCCACTGCGTCAATGACGGTGTAGCGAGGGATATGGTCAAAATATTCCGTGGACAAAGAAACCCGCGTTCGGCCAATCCTGAAATCGGCGCCCAAGCCAACGGACCAGGGCGATTTATAATCGTACAAGGTGGCCGAGGCGAAATTGGCAACAAGCACGGTGCTGTCGTTGCCGAACACCCGAAGGTCGGCAACGTCGTAACCAGCCTTTTTGGCGAAGTAGTAGTAAGTCGTCGTGGTGGCCGTGGCACCAAGCTTGACATTGCCCCAATTAGCCGTCATGCCGAACTTGGTCAACATGCCCGCCTTGGTCGAGAGCGAATATTTGAACCTCGTGGACCAGCCCAGGGCTAGGTTGAACGGGTTGTCCTTATCAACAATTTCCTTTTGGATGGAGAGTGAGGTGCTTTCTGAGTGAAAAGTGAGGAAATGGGAGGCCCCGACGGACAGGTTGTCATTGATGCGGTAGGCCATCCCACCGCCAAACCAGCGCTCGGAAACCGACCTCCTGAAGTCAAGGTTGCCGATAAAGAGTTGGTTTGGCTCGTTGAAGACAGGCCCGACCTCTCGTTCCCGCAGGTTCAAACTGGACTTGTACCTACTGAATGAGGTCACGGCGGCACGGAATCGGTGGCTCTTAAATGGGCGAAAACCGACGGCACTGAGGTCGGAGGAAAAACCAAGGCGACGGTTATTGGCTTCGGTGTTGCGCCCTAAGTAGCCATCGGTCGTCAGGACAGAATAGGTAGGGGTGAGGAAGGAAACAGAAAGGCCAAAGTCCTCCCCTTTGCCCAACGCACCGGGGTTGTAAAAGACTGCCGTTTCGTCCTCTGTGGAGGCAATCACCGCACCGTTCAGCAGCAGGCCCTTGGCCCCATACTGGTGCGTCCAGTAGTGGTCGTCAAATTGGGCATTTGCTGCTGGCAAAGCCAAAAGGACAACGGTTAGCGCATAGAGCAGCAAGCGGAGAAAGTGCATCATCTTCGATTTTGTTAATTGGGTGTTGTCGCTCGTTAGTGTTGAAAAACGGAAGTGCAGGGTGTTGTGCTGTTTTTGTGTTTGCAAAAATAAGGAATTGCCTTCATGCTGCAACAACCAAGCCTCACCAAGCCCCTGAAATGCGCCTTTGCTGTCGCTGCTACGACACCCACCCATACCAACATTTTCCTACCTTTGCATGGCCGGTATCCTCCGGTTTTGACCAAAAAAATGTTTATGACCCGGTACTTCACCCACCTATTTTTGCTGCTTTGCTTCGCAACTACCGCCCAGGCCCAAGTCATCTGGGCCGACCCCGTTTTCCCAACGGAGCAGCAGCCAGTCACCATTTACTTTGATGCGACGCAGGGCACTGGCGGCCTCGCCAACTGCAACTGCGACGTCTATCTCCACACGGGGGTCATCACCTCGCTGAGCACGGGACTGAGCGATTGGAAGCACGTGGTCACCACCTGGGGCCAAGCCAATGCGGCCTGGAAAATGACCCCAGTCAGCGGCCAGCCAAACGTCTTTAGCTACACCATCCAGCCCACCATTCGGGCATACTACGGCGTGACCAACCCCACGGAAGTCATACAGAAAATGGCCTTTGTGTTCCGCAACGGCAATGGCTCGCTGGAGGGCAAGGGCACTGGCGGCACGGACATCTTTTACGACGTGGCACCGGACAACACGACGTTTTCCATGACCCTGATTTCGCCGACGGCGGGAGCGGTGTTTGCGAGCATCGGACAGGTGATTTCCGTGCAGGCGGCTACTTCGCAAACCGCTGATTTTCAGGTGCTTGATAATGGGACGCCCATTTATACTACCAGCGGAACCTCGCTCAACTACAACCTGACGGTAAGCAGTGGCGGTGTGCATTTGGTGGAAGTCGTGGCCACCAACGGCACTACCGCAATCACGAAATCATTCAGTTACGTGGTGCCGAATACCACCACAACCCAAGCACTGCCCGGCGGGACGGAGCTTGGCATCAACTACCTCTCCGATACGCAGGTGCGGCTGGCTTTTTTCGCACCCGGCAAGACCTTCGCCTACCTCATCGGCGACTTCAACAACTGGCAGTTCAGCGACAGCTACCAAATGAAGCGCACCCCCGATGGCAGCACTTGGTGGATTGATGTGGCGGGCCTAACCCCCGGCCAATACTATGCCTTCCAGTACGTCGTGAACGGGGACATCCGCATCGGCGACCCATACAGCAAGCTCATCCTCGACCCCTCCAACGACCAGTACATACCAGCACAGAGCTTCCCGAACATACCGCCCTACCCTACGGGAAAAACAACGGGCATTGCCTCGTTGCTGCGGACCGCCGAGCCGGCCTTCGACTGGCAGCACGACGGCTACGACCGCCCTGCCAAGAACAAGCTGGTGATTTATGAAATACTGATGCGGGACTTTACCCAAAGAAAAAACTACCAAACGCTGACGGACACGCTCGATTATTTCCAGCGGCTGGGGGTGAACGCCATTGAACTCATGCCCATCAACGAGTTCGACGGCAACTTGAGCTGGGGCTACAACCCCACTTACCATTATGCTTTGGACAAATTCTATGGTACGCCAGCGGCATTCAAGTTACTGGTAGATGCCTGTCACGAGCGGGGCATTGCCGTCATCGTGGATGTGGTGTACAACCATGCGCACGAGAAAAACCCGCTGTGCATGTTGTATTGGGACGCTGCCAACTTCCGCCCTGCCGCCAACAACCCGTGGCTGAACCCCGTGGCCCCGCACGATTACAGTGTATTCTACGACTTCAACCACGAAAGCGAGGCCACCAAAGTTTACGTCCGCAAAGTGCTGAAACACTGGCTCAACGAATACCATGTTGACGGCTTCCGCTTCGACCTCTCCAAGGGCCTCACCCAGAACACGAACGGCCCCTACGATGCTGGCGCCTATGATGCCTTCCGCATTGCCACTTTGAAAAACTACGCTGACGCCGTATGGGATGAAGATGCCGATGCTTATGTGATATTGGAGCATTTCACCGCCAATACGGAAGAGAAAGAACTCAGCGACTACGGCTGTATGTTATGGGGAGGGGCAGGCATCAGCGACCAATTCCTGGAAGCCTCGATGGGCTATGCGAGCAACCTAACCGGGGCGAGCTACAAGAGCAAGGGCTGGTCGGACCCGCACCTCATCGCCTATATGGAGAGCCACGACGAAGAGCGAATGATGTATAAAAACCTCACCTTCGGCAACCAGTCGAACCCCAACCACAACGTGCGCCACCTGTCCACCGCACTTGACCGGGCGGAACTTACCAGCGTTTATTACCTCACCATCCCCGGCCCGAAGATGCTTTGGCAGTTTGGGGAAATGGGCTACGACTTCTCCATTAACCGTTGCGAGGACGGCACCGTCAACAACAATTGCCGCCTATCGCCGAAGCCCATCCGGTGGGACTACATGACCAATGGCGACCGGGTGGACCTCTGGAACGTCGTGCGCCAGATGAACCTGCTGCGCACCAATTATGAGACCTTCCAAACGACTGATTTTCAAATGAACGCGAATGGTTTCCAGAAAACCATTCGCCTCAACCACACGGCCATGAACGCCGTGGTCCTCGGCAACTTTGCGGTGCAGCCCAGCGACGTCACCCCCAATTTCCAGCACACGGGCTGGTGGTACGACTACTTTACGGGGGACAGCCTGAACGTGGCGGAAGTGGCGACGCCACTGCCTTTTGCCGCAGGCGAATACCGCCTCTACACGGACGTGAAGGTGGCGCTGCCCAGCTTTTACACGGACACGGAGGAGGCCAGCGGCAAGGCGTTCGAGTGGCTTATTGCCCCAAACCCCACGGCTGGTGACGTGACGATTGACCTGCTGTTGGAGAAAACCGCAGCGGTGCGGCTCACCGTCTTCGATGCGCAGGGCCGACAGGTGTTGGCCCTGAACGAGGAGCGGTTGGCGGCGGGCCAGCAGCGGCTGGCGCTTTCGCTCGATTTTGGAGCGGGGCTTTACGTGGTGTGCTTGAACGTGGACGGGGAGATGGGCGTGCGTAAAGTGGTGGTTCGATAAACCCAACAGGCTCCCTTGAACATAGTGGAACTACTCACGGCCCATCGCCGTTAACTTTGTTTTTTCCGGAGGAAGGTTGTGGATTGGTGGCAAGCTCCCATTTCCACCAACCATCGCCCATTTACAATCGAAACGTAATTTGAACAAAGGAACCGTTATTAAATCCACCGGCAGTTGGTACCAAGTGCTGCTGGAGACAGGCGAGGTGCAGGAATGCCGCATCGTCGGCAAGCTGCGCCTCGAAGACATGAAGACCACCAACCCCGTGGCCGTCGGCGACAAGGTGATGGTGGGGCCGGACGAGGAAGGCCGGGGCGTCATCAAAGAGGTGCTGCCCCGGCGCAACTGCGTCATCCGGCAATCACCCCGCCGCAAGCGGGACATGCATTTGCTGGCCGCCAACGTGGACCAGGCCATGCTCATCACCACCATCGTGGAGCCAAACCTCAAGCAGGGCTTCATTGACCGATTTTTGTTGATGACGGAGCCGTACAACATCCCCACCTGCATCGTTTTCAACAAGGCAGACCTCTACGACGATTACGCACTGGAAACTTTCCAAATCTTGAAGGACCTCTACGAATCCATCGGGTACGAGGTGCTGCTCGTGTCGGCGGAGACGGGCGATGGGCTGGATGCCTTGCGGGATTTTTTGCGCAGCAAAACAACACTGGTCGCCGGGCAGTCGGGTGTGGGCAAGTCCACCCTCGTGAATGCCGTGGAGCCGAACCTCGACCTGCGCACGGGCGATCTCTCCGACTTTTCCGGCAAGGGGACGCACACGACCACGTTTGCCGAGATGTTCCCGCTCAGTTTTAGCGGCAGCATCATTGACACCCCCGGCATCAAGCTGCTGGCCTTCAACAACCTGACCCCACTGGACGTGGCGCACAACTTCCGGGAGTTTTTTGTAAAATCAGTGGAATGCAAGTTCGGCGGACAGTGCCTCCACAAAAACGAACCGAAATGCGCCGTGAAGGCAGGCGTTGAATCCGGCGAAATAAGCCCACTGCGGTACATGAACTACCTTACCATCTTGGACGATGTGGAGAACCAGAATGCTTGGGAGATACATGAGATGTGAGGGGGGGGATTTTAGAGATTGAGGGATTGAGAATTTGAGGTTTGAGAGGGGCTGTGGGATATGCGCTGCCCCTCTCAAACTCTCAATCTCTCGGCTGAGGTTGAACAATAAAAAACGGTCAAGAAATCTCTCGACCGCCCAACTTTTTATCTTTTGCTCACCCTTGTTATATTCCAAGCCAATTACTATGAGTACCTACACCCAAATTCTCTATCAAATCGTCTTCAGCACCAAACACCGCCAGCCGACGCTGGAAAAAGCGGGGCGCACGAGTTGTCCAAGTATATCTGGGGCATTTTGAAGAACAAGAAATGCCATTTGTACCGGATCAACGGCGTGGAAAACCACATCCATATCGTTACGCACCTCCTCCCATCTGTTGCACTTGCCGACCTCGTATAAGACATCAAACTCGCCAGCAGTGATCATATTAAAGAGACGGGTTTGCTCGCAGATTTTGGCGGTTGGCAGGATGGATATGGAGCGTTTACCTATGCCTTCAGCGCAAAGGACAAGCTCATCCATTACGTCAAAAATCAAGAAGAACACCACAAAAAGAAGACGTTTCGGGAGGAGTTGGTTGAATTGTTGAAAGAGCACAGTGTGGAGTTCAACGAGAAATATTTGGATTGAAAAGCCCTCGAATTTGTGCGGTCTCCCGAAACACAATACCCCGAAGAGCCTGTCCCGATTTTTCGGGAGGTTGATCATGAATAGCCCCGGGTACAACCCGGGGAAACGTGGCACGGGTGTAATAAAACCCCGAAGGGGTTGAATGTAAATGTGTCATCTGAAAATTCAATTCCTTCGGGGTTGCGGCCGAACCCCACATCCATACCCCGGATTTCATCCGGGGCTATTCGGGTTTAACCTCCCGAAAAATCGGGACAGGCTCTTCGGGGTTTGGGGGGAAATGGTGAAATGTAGCTCGTAAGTGAGGGGGTTGGGAAGGATATTTGGGTGGAATCTTGTAGGTGGCAAGGCTGGCTGCTGTAAGGCTTGGTTCGACTGGGTAATAACTTCAGACATCATCAATAGATGGTGGGTTTTCATTCCGGTGCCCCACCTCTAAAAGCTTCTCAACAAAAACCTTCAAACTTGGATTGAGTTCGTATATATCGTGGATTTT
Source organism: Saprospiraceae bacterium UBA6168 (assembly GCA_002435785.1). Taxonomy (GTDB): domain Bacteria; phylum Bacteroidota; class Bacteroidia; order Chitinophagales; family Saprospiraceae; genus UBA6168. The sequence goes on from DIUC01000091.1 coordinate 49,917, forward strand.
TTTCCTAAAATGCTTGGAAATCTGTCTGTAATAACTGAGGTCTTTGCCATTGATGTACAATCCTTTTTCTTGCTGTGGTAAAACTTCATTCAGCGTGTCAATACAGCCTGTAATCTTCGCTGCTTTTACTGTTTTGTTTTTGAAATAGATAGGCAAAAACCAGCACTCGATTTGATGAACGGAGATGGCAAAAATGATTTGTTTGCCGTGGTGTTCCCAAAAATCATCATCGCCGTCAATCAGCTTTATGAGCAATTGGGAAACCCGCTCGATTATTTCATCAACCGAAAGGCTGGAAGGCAAATCCACCTTATATTTCTCAGGCAATTGCTCCCGAATCAACACGTCCGTGTCAATTTGGACAATCACGAAATCATTATCCACTAAAGAGGGCTTGAAATCATCCGAGCAACAATAGTCCAATACCCTCACCCAGTTTGCAGGGTCTCCATCTGCTTTTGGTTGCAACGGGTTTATCGGCAAATCTGGGTCGTCGAATACACCGAACAGGATGTGCTTTATTACAACCTGGTCTGTTGGTCCTTCTGTGATGAGTCCGAAAACTGGCATAGGTTAGAAGTTGTCTGGGATTCCACCAATATAACCCCGAATAAATGCCTCTGACAAACGGACAGGCACTATCCCATTCACGGGCTTGCGTGGTGGTATCCGCCTCACCTTCGTATGCCCGTCCGCATTGCGATACACCACGAAAAGCCGTTGGTCTTCGTCGTTCAAATCAAGCCCATCGAGGATGACGGGGTTATGGGTAGTCAGGAGCGCTTGTTTGTTGTGTTCTTTGGAGAGCTTCGCCAGTACTTTGATTAATTCGCTGCCAAGCTTTGGGTTCAATGCATTGTCAATATTGTCAATAGCAAAGAAATGCGGCGTCAGGTCGCTAACGAACAGCGTGAGGTAGAACAGCAGGTACAAAAAGCCCTCGTTGGCGCTTCGCTGGTCAAAGTATTGGAGGTCATCGGCGAGGTATTGGTCTTTGATTTTTATCCTTCTTTCTGTGAATTTCAAATCGCCGGGGATTTCAAAGTCCTCGAACCAATCTATGAGTTTTAAATGTTGTTTTATTTCGTTGAACTGGTCTGTTTTTTCTTCAGCGATGATGCTAATTAACTTGAATAAGCCTTCACCCTTGATGCCGAGTGGTTTGATGGCGGCTTCTTCCTCGAAGCGGCGGAGAAAGTGGTTTTCGGGGGCGTAAATGAGGAAGTTTAAAAAGTCATTTCCTGCATATTCCAAAATTACAGATTTCTCAAAAATGTGCTTAAAATAATCATTAGCTAATGTGGTATCAGCTGTTGCTTGTGCAAGAAACTCCCAAACTTTTAACCACTTTTTGGAGTCTTTGTCGAGTTTTTTACCCTGTTTTTCTAACTCATCTACTAAAGCACCTTCTTTCAATAAGGGTATTGTAAAATCAAGCCTACCCCCAATTTTACTTGAATATTCACTGCCGTTACTAATTACTTCACCTTTATTTGTCCATGTTTTTAATACTCCCGAAGGTGGCATTAAGGTATATAGCCACCCTAATTCACTATTTGAAAAAAATAGTTTAATTGGATTGTTTTTTGAACCTTTGGCAAATCCAGAAACCATAAGATTTCCATCTGAAACCCTTATCCCTCTATTCACCAAAAACTCATCATCCAATTTATCCTCCATCGCCGCACTCCCCATCGCAATCGCTTCCAAGATATTCGACTTGCCACTGCCATTTGCCCCGATGAAAACGTTCAACCGCCCAAGTTCCAAGTCGAGCGATTGGATGGATTTGAAATTCTCTATGTGGATGGATTTTATCATTCAATTAGTTGTAAACTGCTGAATTGCAACGCAAAAGTAGCAATCTCTGTTCTTTTTACCTGAAACAAAAAAACGGCCGGACACTCACGCACCCGACCGCCCAATATCTATGAGAAAAGATTAATTCTCGCTCACCGCCGCCGCCTCCACCCTCGGCGCCCGAAACACCACCTGCCCATCGAACACATCCAGCATGACTTTGGACTTGGGTTGCACCTTGCCGAGCAGCATCTGCTTGCTCAGTTCGTTCAGCACTTTCCGCTGGATGACCCGCTTCACTGGCCTTGCGCCGAACTCAGGGTTGAAGCCCTCGTCGGCGATGTACTCGGCGGCTTGTGGGCTGATGGTCAGCTCAATTTCCTGCTTTTTCAGCAACTCTACGACATGGTGCAGTTGCAGTTCCACGATGGCCTTGATGTCCTTGGCGGTCAGCGGCTGGAACATGATGGTCTCGTCAATGCGGTTCAGGAACTCAGGCCGCACGGTCTGTTTCAGCAGGTTGAACAGCATCTCTTTGGTGCTTTCAATCACCTCCTCCCGGTTCGACTTGTTGATGGTCTCGAAGCTCGACCGGATGAGGTCGCTGCCGATATTGCTCGTCATGATGACGATGGTGTTCTTAAAGTTCGCCGTCCGGCCCTTGTTGTCGGTCAAGCGGCCATCCTCCAGCACTTGCAGCAGGATGTTGAACACGTCGGGGTGCGCCTTCTCGATTTCATCCAAAAGCACCACCGAGTAGGGCTTGCGTCGCACGGCCTCAGTGAGTTGGCCGCCCTCGTCGTAGCCCACGTAGCCCGGAGGCGCACCGACCAATCGGCTCACGCTGTGGCGCTCCTGGTACTCGCTCATGTCGATGCGGGTCATCAGGTTCTCATCGTTGAAAAGGTACTCGGCAAGTGCCTTGGCCAGCTCCGTTTTTCCCACACCAGTCGTCCCCAAAAACAGGAACGAACCGATGGGCCGTTTTTCGTTGGACAACCCCGTACGGCTGCGCCGGATGGCGTCTGAGACGGCTTCTACAGCCTCCTCCTGGCCTACAACTCGCTTGTGCAATTCTTCCTCCAGGTGCAGCAGTTTTTCCTTGTCGCTCTGCAACATGCGGGTGACGGGGATGCCTGTCCAGCGGCTTACGATTTCGGCGATGTCCTCGGCGTCCACTTCCTCTTTCACAAGGAGCTTGCCGCCCGTCTGCATTTCTTGCAGCTTCACGTTGAACCCATCGAGGCGTTTTTGCACCTCCGGGATTTTGCCGTAGCGTATCTCAGCGACCTCGCTGAACTTGCCTTCCCGCTCCAAGCGGGCAGCGTCCAGCTTCAGGTTTTCGATGTCTTCCTTGGCCGATTGTATGCCGTTCACGATTTCCCGCTCGCTCTCCCATTTGGCCTTGAGGCCGTTACGTTTTTCTTCCAAATTGGCCAAATCCTCGTTTATGCGGGCGATTTTAGGCTCGTCGTTTTCCCGTTTCATGGCCTCCCGCTCGATTTCAAACTGGCGGATTTTGCGTTCCACCTCGTCGAGTTCTTCAGGCATAGAATTCATTTCAAGGCGCAAACGGGCGGCAGCCTCGTCAATTAGGTCAATGGCCTTGTCCGGCAGGAAGCGCTCGGTGATGTAGCGGGTGCTGAGTTGCACCGCCGCCACCACTGCTTCGTCCCGGATGGTAATCTTATGATAGGTTTCGTAGCGCTCTTTCAGGCCCCGCAGGATGGAAATGGCGTCCGTTTCAGAAGGCTCATCCACCGTCACCACTTGGAAGCGGCGTTCGAGCGCCTTGTCGCTCTCGAAGTACTTCTGGTACTCTGCGAGCGTGGTGGCACCGATGGCCCGGAGGTCGCCACGGGCAAGGGCCGGTTTCAGGATGTTTGCGGCGTCCATCGCCCCTTGGCCCTTGCCTGCGCCTATCAGCGTATGTATCTCGTCAATGAAAAGGAAGATGCGGCCCTCGGCGCTAAGCACTTCCTTCACCACCGATTTTAGGCGCTCCTCGAACTCGCCCTGATATTTTGCGCCAGCGATGAGTGCACCCATGTCGAGGGCGTAGATTTCCTTGTCCCGTAGGTCTTCCGGCACGTCACCGTTGACGATGCGGTGTGCGAGGCCCTCTGCAATGGCGGTCTTGCCTGTGCCCGGTTCGCCGACCAAAATTGGGTTGTTCTTCGTGCGCCGTGCGAGGATGTGCAGCACCCGCCGGATTTCCTCGTCCCGCCCGATGACGGGGTCGAGCTTGCCGTTGCGGGCACGCTCGTTGAGGTTCACGGCATATTTCGACAAAGATTGGTAGGTTTCCTCGGCGCTGGCGGAGGTGACCTTGCTGCCTTTCCGCAGGTCGTTGATGGCGTTTTTCAGCCCTTTTTCATTTACGCCGCTGTCTTTCAGTATTTGTGAAACGGAATCCTTGACGACCAATATGGCCATGAGTAGGTGCTCCAACGCCACGTATTCGTCGCCGAATTCTTTCAGAAAACTATTGGCCCGCTGCATGATTTCATTGGTGGTGCGGCCCATGTACTTGCCCGCTTCGCCAGCCGCCGTCGTGGTCGGGTAGCTTTTCACGATACTGTTAGTTGCCTTTTTCAGCACGTCATAATTGACGCCGAGCTTTTTGAAAACAAAGGGCGTCACGCTCTCGTCCACGTCCATGATGGCGGCGAGGAGGTGCCCCGGCTCTATCTGCTGGCTGTTGTTTTCCATCGCCAGTTGCTGCGCCCGCTGGACGGCTTCCTGGGATTTTATGGTTAGGTTGTTTAAGTTCATTGCTTTATGCTGTTGGTGACTGGTCTTTGGCAGTTGGTAGTTTGTTGCCTGCTGCAAAAGGCCGTATCAGATTAAAACGGTTGACAATTGGAGGTGGTTCAAGGGGTGTGCCATGACTTTATTCAAGTTAAATTGTCGGGGAAAATGGAAAAGAAGGTGACATATTGACACAGATTGTTGGATTTTGGGTGACGTGGTGGCAGGTGGCTTGAAGGAGGAAAACTTGTTTTTGTTTTTTAGAATCTATGTACCTTGCAGTATAAATTGACAACTTCGCTAACCAACTATGAGAATCAAAGACCTTGAAAACAGGCAACGGATACTTTTTCAACAGCTTGAGTTGATGGAAACGATTCTGCACGATGAGTACATGGAAAAATTGGGAACCAGGGGCTACCAAGCCCGTATTGACGAAATTTTGGACGAAATTATCAGGAATCGAAAATTGCTTGAAGCCTTGAGCAAACAAAAAGGAAATGGAAAAAACTAATTCAATGAATACCACCAAAGCTAAGGTTGATGCAGACCAAGTCCTCGCCACTATTGATAAGACTTTGAAAGAAATAAGGGAAGGACTTGAACCCGAAAAGCTGACTGCTGCCGAGCGGGCATCTTTGCTGGATGGTTTTATTAAACTGGAAACCAAAGCGCACAAGATTAAGCTGAAAATCAAAATAGACCAACTCGCCGCCAAACAGCCCGACCTCTCGCCAAGGAAGGCGGTGGTCAAACTGCTTTCCTCCTTGCCAGAGGATTTGCCGGCGAACGCTATTTCTGAATTGGCGGGATATACGGCGAAGGAGTGGGAACGCAGGGTGGAAATTGTAACGGCTTAAAACTTAGCCGCTCGTTCACCCTTTCAAATACCACCATGCCCAAGTGAATCGAAAAACCCTTTTCACCTTCCTGCTGCTGCTTTTTATCATCCTCCTGACGGTGGCAGTGACGCTGATTCCAGAGGTCCTTGGGCAGGACATGGCCAATTGGTGTGTCACCAACCTCCAACCTATTTTTGGTGAAAAATATAAATACTGGCTGCTCGGCATTGTCGTGGCCGCTTGCGTTTTGCTGGCATTTTTAACCACGGAGCAAGGCAGGGCGCTGTTCTCCCGCTCAAGACAAGCCGCCGAACACAATTCGGATAGGTTCAACATTCCCGTTGCCCCAAAGAGCCGAATTTTGCTTGAGTATCATGGGAGCAATGGCGGGAGCATTGAGTATTTCCGAGTTTCCCCAATCTTTGCCATTAAAACAATTGATTAAATTGAACAACCATGGCCAAACCTAAACTTACGGATTTCAAAAAATACCTCGCCGCCCTTGACGAAGCGGAAGTTCGGGAAGAAATGCTCAAACTTTTCAACAAGCTGCCGCAGGTGCAGGAGTTTTATGCCCAGGAACTCATGTCCGATACAGAGCGGAAGGCAATGTTGGAAGAATACAAAAAGAAGGTTTACAACCAGTTCTGGACTCGAACTGGCAACCCTCGCAGTCCCAGCAATGCGGAACTGCGCACCCTGCTCACCAATTTTGAAAAAGTGTCGGTTTTCCCTTCCGAAGTCATTGACCTTTTTCTTTACCGAGTAGAAACAGCCACCGAGTTTGCTCATGATTTTGGCGGCATGTCGGATGGTGATTACAATGCCAGCATTAGTGCCTTCAAAAAAGCCATAGAAATGATGATAGCGCACAAGTTGGGCGACCAGTTCAGTATCCGTTGTGAAGAATTATTCCGCCTCAACAACCTCGATTATTGGTACACTGAATCGCTGGAAGAATTGTTCCATTCCAACTTTTGACTTGGAGAACGAGGCATTTGCTGTTGCCCATGCGCCTTACTGCTTTCCTCCATGAAATGACCGCCCGCCACCTCCTCGAAACTGACGGTGTGGCCGCTTATCGCCTACGCCCAAAACGCTCAGAGAATTTCTTTTTGCCACAGCACAAGTTGAACACTTTGCCGCTCCCGCATGGGCATGGTTCGTAAATTCCCACTAAGTTTTGAAGCTCCGGCGGCATTTTCATGCCTTGCTTGTACTTGAACATGGCATACTGTTTCCTCAGCCGCTCGATGTAAAAGTCATCCAATGCCGTATTTACGAAAGATTCGAGGAGGGCTTCGGCAAAGGGGCCGTTTGGGTTCATGAAATCCAACGCTGGCCCCTTAAACAGTTTGAGCATGTCCTCAGGCAGCCCGTGGCTCCATTTCCGATAAAAGGGCAGAGCTTCCCAACCATAAGAAATGGTGGCCATTTGCCCCAGTCCAAACTCCGGCGACACTTGCAGCACACCGATGAGTGCCCGGCGGCAATCGCAGGTCTTGTCGTCGCAACACATGGGCATGAAGGCGTAATCGCCATCGGGTATGCGCTTGTGGTTCCTGAAACTCAAGGAGCGAACCTGCTGCATAGCTATTTTTTCAAAACGCACGTGAAATCCTGAGTAGGTCATGGTTCTTTCTTTTTTTATTTGAACAACCCCGCCTTCTCCCACCTCGAAATGACGGCAGTCCTGCGGGCATATTCCTTCCTAAGTTCCAATATTCGTTCCTTGAAAGCCTCCATTTTGCCTTGGTACTCAGCCAAGGCTTTCAAGTCCTTCAAGGCTTCGGTGGCAAGGTCGTAGGATTTCCCAGTCTGTCGCTCCAGGTTGAAAGGCACGCTTTTCCAAAGTGCCTGCGCTTGTGGCGCCAACTGTTTCATGCGCTGAACGTGCCTTTCCCTTGCCTCGGCGGCCTCCCGCTCCTTTCGTTCTTGCCCTTTTTGGGCAGTCAGTGATTTTAGTTCGGAGGTGGTGGATGGTACGGGCTTCTGTGCAGTACCTTTCTGTGCGAACTGTTCGAGCCGCTTCCGCAACTGCACATCCAGCCTCGGCTCGGACTTCACGAGCCGTGCAAGCCAGTCAATGCGCTCTTTTTCAGGCAATTGCGCCAGCAGCTTTTCATGGTCAAGGGAGGGGGCAGCCAGGTCGGGGCTGAGGGCTTGGGCAGCAGAAACGAGGTCGTCATCTATCTCGAAAAAACGGGTAAACGCTTTCAGGGCTGCGCTCATTCGTTTCATGTTTGGCGGAACGGGCGGGGTTTTGTGGTCTTCCTCTTCACCATCGTACTTGCCTTCCTGCTGCGCAAATGAGGCCCAAGCAAGGTACAGCGTCCGGTAGTCGCCGTTGAGGATGTCGTCATGCAAGGGGGTGAGGTCGTCGAGGTCAAAGTCGTCCTCTTCCAACCAGCCGCCGCCTTCTTCTTGAGCGAATTGGATGTCAAGCAGGAGGTACTCGCCACGTTTCAACAAATCTATATGGCAATAATACTCCTCTCCGTACAGGTATGGCTTGAGGGCTTTTTCGTCCACCAACTTTGTAGGCAAGCGGAACATGAGCCTCCTCGTGCCCCAATTGGAGTAGTAGAGCATGGCATCGAAATATTTTTCGAGCACCGTCTCCGGCTTGTGCTTGAAGCTGCCGTATTGATAAGTAAAAACAGCAGATGTGTTGCTCACCTGTCCATGGCTCGAAAGCCCGTCCACCTCCCGGCGCTCGCCTTCGGACAGCGGACGGTCAATCGTTTTGAATTTGTAGCATTGGAATTCGCCCATAGAAGATTTGTAATTTTGGGCTAAATTTACACTGCGTCTTTGGTTCTTGAACAAAATCAATCAAAATGCAACTGACCAAAAATATAAAGCGGCAAATCAGGGAACTGCCCGGCCTCCTGTACCAAAAGGAACTGAACGCCGAACTTACAAAATTGGATGCCCATTTCGGGCAATGGCGGCAGGGCAGCCTTTCGCCTTTCGACCTTGTGGAGCATATCCACGAATTTCACCAAAAACCAGCGAGGGAGCTTTACAGCAGGTTCAGTTTCTTAAATTTGGCGCAAAAACAAACGATGAAATCCACCATCTTCCTGCTTTTCCTCATTCTGCTCCTGACCAATTGCAGTCAGGACAACAAACCTGCCGATACTCAAACTACCGATGGTTACGAACTGGTCTGGTCCGATGAATTTGAACAGCCAGGCCTGCCGGATTCCACGAAGTGGAACTATGATGCGGGTGGCCACGGCTGGGGCAACCGGGAGCTACAATTTTACACCCACCGCCGACGGGAAAACGCACGGGTGGAAGGCGGAAAGCTCATCATCGAGGCGAGGAAGGAGCAATGGGACACTTCCAACTATACCTCGGCGAAGCTCGTGTCACGTGGGAACCAGAGCTGGCTTTACGGGAAGTTCGAGGTGAGCGCCAAATTGCCGAAAGGCAGGGGGACTTGGCCCGCCGTCTGGATGATGCCAGAAAAGGACACACACGGCGGCTGGCCCGCCAGTGGCGAGATTGACATCATGGAGCATGTGGGCTTCAACCCCGGGGTGGTGCACGGCAGCGTTCATACGGAGGCGTACAACCACGTCATTGGCACAAATAAATCCGATACGCTGGTCGTGCCGGGTGCGATGGACGCCTTTCATGTTTATGCCGTGGAGTGGTCTGCGGATTCCCTATTTTTCTTGATTGACGGGGAGCGCTACCACAGCTTCGCCAACGAGCACAAAACCTACAAGGAGTGGCCCTACGACCACCCTTTTTACCTCATCCTGAACATTGCCGTAGGCGGCAACTGGGGCGGACAAAAAGGCATTGACGACAGCATTTGGCCGCAAAAAATGGAAGTGGACTACGTGCGGGTTTACCAGAAGAAATAACACGGCATAATCGGTGGAAGGTTGACGGCGTAAAAATTGGGGCACCAGATTTCCGAAGTCTGATGTGCGCCCTAAAGTTATGACCTTTGTTC
>DIUC01000070.1 GCA_002435785.1 Saprospiraceae bacterium UBA6168
CTTAATTGGCTAAAGTCGAGCTAAGCTTTTGCAGTTCGTAATAAGTCTCACACACAACACGACAAAACTAGGGTTACCCCAGCGGAATTGTTTAGGGCAAAACCACTGGGGTGTCTCGGTACAATGGTGCCGAGGAGCCTGAATGAATTGACTTACAAATACTTTAACCAATGTGTGAAAATGAGACTTACAACACAAACACTAAACACAAAATTATGCGTACTGATGCTGACTATATTGTTGTCCCACCAAATGGAGGCGACACCATTCAATCCTCCCCCCCCGACTACCCTGCCAGAAACACGCACCCTTCCCTTCCAAAAAATGGCGCTGCTGAAGGCAAGTTTCTACCAAAAAATTTCAAGGAAATATCGCTTATCCTCACCTTTTTCGACCACGCCACAAGTCGGTTTTGAACCAAGTTCATGGGCGCCCGAAAACTGCTCCAATGGTATTGACGACGATGGAGATGGCTTTATAGATGGTGCCGACCCGGATTGCGGCTGCCTCCAAACCATCATGATGGTGGCTCGGGACAATGGCCAAATCCTCAGCGTTAACCTCGCTACGGGCGGTACGAGCAGCGTCGCCACCTCATCGCCTTATGTCACGGGCAACCTCAATGCGCTCGCTGCCAATCCGGACAACGGCCTCGTCTATTATTGCAGCGGGAAAAAAGTGTTTTTTTGGGTGCCTACTTCTGGCCAGCACGGTCAGGTGGTTGACTTGACTGGCGCCATCGGCAACAACGAATCGCTGAGCAGTGGCGGAGGCGAGTATTTCAATGGGCATATTTACCTTGGCACGGAAAGCGGAAATCCCGGCACCAATCCGAGAATATGGCGACTGCCACTTTCTCCCGATGGGAAGTCGGCGGCTGGCTCTCCCACCAACTTGAACGTGCCCATTCCAAACCAACTTTCTTGGGGCGATATGATAGCTACGACTGAGGGGGGGCAAACCATTATTTATGGGATGGCAGCGGCCAATAAAAGCTTTTTCTTTAAGTACAATGTCAACACCGCCCAATATACGCTCATAAGAAATGATTTGCCCACCGAAATGCAAATTGGCGTGGACATAAGTGGCAACACCTGGGCAGGCAGTTTGTCCAGTGGCATGATTCAAAAAATCAACCGTTCCACAGGCTATTTTTATGGAAACATCATTAACTTTGGTGGAAAAATATGGGACTTGACGGGGCCTATAAACTGTCCGCAAGCCACCGAAATATGCGGCAATGGCATTGACGACGATGCCGATGGCTATATTGACAACCAAGACCAAGATTGCCTCTGCCCATCCATTACGCCCATCGGTGCCACTACCCGCAATATTTGCGAAGGCGAGACGGTTTCCTTAAGCGTGAGTACCAACGCACCGAAACCGCCATATTCCTATATTGAATATTATAGGTTTAATTCACCTCAGACGAACCCATACTTGTCCACTGACGCCAAAGTATGGCTTGGAGAATTTGCAAATACCAATGGCTCGGGTACGGTATCCTCCAATAATTTCCCAAACAATACGGTTTCCAACATCACCTATTATGTTTATTGCGTTGTAAAACCAGCACCGCAGTTCCCTGCCAGTTGCGCCCCGTTGGCTGCCTATACGGTGGTCGTGAAGCCAGCAGCGACGTTGAATGCGGGGGCAGATGTTGCTGTTTGTGCGGGCACCGCCGCTACGCTGACGGCCATAGGCTCCAACGCCCCCGCTCCTTTGACCTATAATTGGAGCAATGGGTTGGGCGCAGGTGCTTCAAAGACCGTTTCTCCAAGTTCAAGCACCACTTATACCGTCACCGTTTCATCGGGCAATGGCTGCACCACCACCGACCAAGTAGCGGTATTGGTCAATGCAGCCCCAAGCGTGAACGCAGGCCCGGACGTATCCATTTGCCCCGGCACAAGTACCGTGCTGACGGCGGTTGGAAGCGGTGGGGTAGGCCCATATTCTTATGAATGGAACAATGGCTTGGGGAATGGCGCCGTGAAAACCGTTGCCCCAAACAGCACTACAACTTACACCGTCACCATAACAGGAGGCAATGGCTGCATCTTTACCGACCAAGTAAAGGTAACCGTGGCCAATTGCGTTGAGAACTGCACGAACGGCATTGACGACGACGGCGATGGATTGGTGGACTGCGAAGACCCATCCTGTGGCGTGACCATCGAATCCGGCAGCGATTTCAGTATTTGCACCGGCCAAGAGCTGTTCCTGAGCGTATCGGCCACAGGCGGCAGTGGAGTGTATGCTTACAATTGGGGCCACGGGTTGGGCACTGGGTCATCGAAACTCGTGTCCCCCACCACCTCCACGACCTATACGGTGACTGTTACTCCCACTGTAGGTTGTTCGGGCACGAGAACCATACAAGTAGTGGTAGTGCACTGCGCCGAAGACTGTACCAATGGAATTGACGACGATTTTGACGGCTTGGTGGATTGCGAAGACCCGGACTGTGCTTCTGTCGGTTCTCCGGTTTTGGCGAACGATTACTATACGACCTGCCCCGGAACGGTTTATACCGATCGGGTCACCTACAACGATGGCAACTTGCAAGACCCTGCTTTTAGCATCGTTTCGTTGCCTACACTCGGCACCGTCACCATTGACGGCACCGGGAAGTTTATTTATACGCCGTCCGGCCAGACCTGCGGCACGGATGCTTTTGTATATCAGGTTTGCAACCAATCGTCCGGCTGTTGTGGCCAAGCCACCGTTTCGGTTTTCTTGGGAGACATCCAGCCACCGGTCATGCTGAACCTGCCCGCCGACATCACCATTAGTTGCGACGATGAAGTGCCATCCCCATCCCAGGTCTTTGCTTATGATGGGTGCCCGGGTATTTACATGGCATTTGAAGAAACAAACACCCAATATGTCAATGGGGCCTGCGAGACCTTTAACATCACGAGAACATGGGTAGCTTCCGACCTTTGCGGCAATGAAACCATCGGCAAGCAAGTTGTCACGGTTCAAGATTTGACGGCACCGCAAATCCAGCGGCTCTATACCTTGGGCAATGGCAAAAAGTTAATTTCGGGCAATGCGGCGCTTACCGCTGAACGGTGGAAGTACGTTGCTTTCCCAACCACCTTCGGCACGGTGCCGGTAGTGTTTGCCCAATTGGTCACGGAGGTGGAAGGCCAAGCGGCTACCGTACAACTCCGGAATATTTCAACCCAAGGTTTTGAACTACGGCTTGCGGAGCAAGAAGCCTCCACGGGCGCACATTTGCCCGAAACAGTTTCGTGGGTGGCTATGGAAAAAGGCTCGACCTTCAACAACAATTTCGGTTTGGATGCAGGGATGGTGACCAATGCGACCAGCTCACCCACCACCCTGAACTTCGACTTGGCATTTTCGGCGGTGCCAGCAGTACTGGCTTCCCAGCAAACCACCAACGAGCTGGACGTGGCTACGCCCCGTTTTCTCAGCATCTCAAGTGCGGGCGCAACGGTGCTGCTGGGTGAGGAGGCGTCCAAAGACAATGAGACGAACCATGCCGCAGAATCGCTGGCCTACTTGGCAGTGACCCCTGAGGTGGACCTCACGGATGAGCATGGAGAACACATTGGCGAGACGGGCATTTTGAGCTTGACCAATGCCTGGGCTACCTTCCCATTGCAGCATAAATACAGCAAGCCCATCGTCATCCTGGGTGGCGCTACGCTCAACGATGGCACCCCTGTGACCATTCGGGCAAGAAATGTCGGTGCCACAAGTTTTCAGGCCCGATTGCAGGAATGGACTTACCAAGATGGCACACACGGCATGGAGCAGGTCGGGTACATCGTGGTAGAGGGGAGCATTCCTGCCGATGCAGGGTATTATTGCCAAGGCAAGGCCACCAATCTGGTGCTTAACCAGACCGTTTTTGCCAGCGACAATTGTGACAACCAGCTCAGCGTCGGCGAATCGGTGCTGGAGGAAATGCTGGCAAACGGCATGATGACCACCCGTACTTGGGTGGCCATTGATGATTGTGGAAAAACTACCATCGTCAGCCGCAACGACACCTGCACCATAGCCGCCGTGCGGCTGAAGACCATCCTTCATGGCCCCTATTTTGGCAATGGCGGCAACGGCCTCATGCGGGACGATTTGCGCACAAAGAGCCTCCTGCCATCTTTGGAACCCTACACGGGCTTGTCCAATTACCAACACAAGGGCAGGGGTGGGGGAGAAGTGCTGGACCCCTCGCTACTGCAAGTCACTGGCCCCGATGCCATTGTGGATTGGGTCTTTGTAGAAATACGGGACTCTGCTGCAAGCGGTACGGTGCTGGCCACCAAGTCGGCACTGGTGCAACGGGACGGCGACGTGGTGGCCGCCGACGGCGCTGACATCATAGTTTTCCCGACATTGGAGGAGGGCAAATATTACGTGGCGGTCCGGCACCGCAACCATATCGGCATGATGACGGATGCCACGATGACCTTGACCTCCATTGCACCGCCATTGGTGGACTTTACGGATGTGAAGATGGGCGCAAGGGGCTGGAACGAAGCCGGAAAACTGGCCAACGGCGACCGGACTCACTGGGCTGGCGACTTCAATGGCGACCGGTCGGTTATTTACCAAGGCCCCAGCAACGATGTGTTTTACCTGTTCTCAAAAGTGGTGGGCGACCCGCTCAATACCACCAACTTGGCAAACTACATCAGCACGGGCTACGAGCGCACCGACCTGAACCTTGACGGCAACATCATCTATCAAGGGCCGGGCAACGAACGGGCCATCGTCTTGTACAACACCATTTTGAGCCATCCCGGTAACAGTTCTTTTTTGGCGAACTTCATCGTTCGGGAGCAATTGCCCTGAGTTTTTCAGCTCGTTTGAAAACAAAAGCGTGGCAGGTGAAAGCTTGTCACGCTTTTGTTTTGATAGCCCAAGGTTGTTTGGAATGATTTTTGGCAGCTCTTTCCGCATCCATTAGCTCGAATTACTTCCCCCTTTTCCCCGAATCCACTACCAACCCGGTGGATGCCAGCACACACAAGACTATTCAAAGCAAGTTTTCCATCTATTACGCAAGTACTCACCCTTAACTGAAAGTATTCCCCCCCGCTGCGCTTTCAGCCTTCTGACTATTCCATCCATTTGAAGAAAAAATGTTGCGCCCAGGTATGTGGCCCGCAGGGGCATCGCCATGTGTGTTGGCTGAGTTTTAAAATAAGTTAGCATGAAAAAGAGGATTACTTCTCACAAAAGGGTTCAAGCTTTTGTATTGGTTGCTGTGCAATTATTTGCCATTGCTGCTGTGCCTTCTGATGCACTGCCTTTGTCTGCCGTGGCTCGACACCATTTTCCCGGAATGGATACCAAGCCAGCTTGCGACCTCGCAATCTCAGCCTTGGTCACGCACGCAAGTTGTTACCAGTCAGCGGACGGTGCCATTGACCTGGTGGTGGCCGGCAGCGGCGCCCCGTTCACCTACGACTGGAGCAATGACGGCCCAGAAACCCCCGACAATGACCCGCAAGACCTGAGCGGCCTCCCGGCGGGCAGCTATTCGGTGACAGTGACCGACAATTTTGGTTGTGAACAGATGTTGACGGTGCTGGTCGAGCAGCCCACCCATATCCAGATAGCGGGCAACGTTAGCGACGTGACCTCCATTGGCGGCAATGACGGGTACGTTGACATAACGGTAATCGGCGGTACGCCCAGCTACACTTTTGATTGGGACAACGACGGTGCGGAAACGCCCGACAACGACGACGAGGACCTCTACGACTTAGTGGCTGGCGATTATATTGTCAATGTGACGGATGCCAATAACTGCACTGCAACCGCAATATTTACAGTGGATGAACCATTGGTTTTTGACCTTGCCCTTCGGAAAACTTTGGCCACTGGCCAGCCTTACCATGTTCAGCCGGGCGATGATGTGACCTTCACCGTCACGGTGTTCAACCAAGGCCAACTTACTGCCACCAATGTCTTGGTGATTGACTACCTGCCCGCACATACGACCTTCTCCGCTGCGCAAAACCCCGGTTGGGTTAACTTCGGTGCCGGGCCTACCCTGTTCATCCCATCACTGCAACCTGGGGCAAGTTTCACCAAAAACATCAAGCTGAAAGTCAGCCTATTTGCCCCAAGTGGCGTCATCAAAAACTATGCGGAAATAAGCGCAGCAGACGATGCCGACCCCAATACCATAGACCCGCCAAAAGACATTGATTCCAAGCCGAATGCCTTCCAGTTTGACGACCCAGGGGGGCTTCCCGGCAGCCCAGCCGATGATGTCATCACGGGCAACGGCACTGGCGCACCCGGTTCGAACGACCCCCTGACCGATGAGGACGACCATGATGGGGCGGCGGTCTTGGTCGTCATTCCAAGCTTGAGCCTCGGCAACCTTGTCTTCCATGATGCCGACAATGACGGGGTTTTCAACAATGCCGACAGTGGTTTGCCCAACGTCGAAGTGGAAATCTACGCGGCGGGACCCGACCAGTTGCCCGGCACTGCGGACGACCAGTTTGTCAGCAGCCAATTCACCAATGCCTTTGGCGAATATCTGTTCACGGGCCTTGGAGCGGGTTTTTACTTCGTAAAACTAACTGGCGTTGGCATACCTACCGGCTATGTTTCCTCCACGGGCAATGGCATTTACGATGCAGACGGGGATGGCCCATACGAGCCAGCCATCGGCACCGATTTTAACGAGGATGATACTGACGACGGGACGCAAATGGGCGTGATGATTTTGTCCGAAACCATCCAATTGGCCTTTGGCAACGAGCCGGACGGCGATGACAATTATACGGTGGACTTCGGCCTCTATGAGCCGCAGCCACTGCCCACCCTGAGCCTCGGCAACCTCGTGTTCTGGGACAAGGACAACGACGGTAGCTTCAACAATGCGGATGTCGGAATCGAAGACGTGGAGGTAGAACTTTATGACGCAGGCCCCGACCAAATCTTGGGCACCTCCGACGACCTATTCGTGGACCACCAACTGACCAATAGCCTTGGTGAGTACCTGTTCACCGGATTGAGCGAAGGTTTCTATTTCGTCGTGCTCAATGGTTTCGGCCTCCCTTTCGGTTTTGTTTCCTCCACTGGGGAAGGCATTTATGACAATGACGGCGTTGGGCCCTATGAGCCAGCCACCGATACCGACTCGGATGAGGACGACACCGACGACGGCACTCAGATAGGCTCAGCGGTTCAGTCAGGGGTCATTGAACTTATCCTTGGTGGCGAGCCAGAGGGGAATGAAAACCATACGGTTGATTTTGGCCTGTACAAACCAACCCCATTGGCTTCACTCAGCCTTGGCAACCTCGTGTTTTTTGACTACAACAACGATGGGTTTTTCAACCATTTCGATACTGGAATCAAAGATGTGGAGGTAGAACTCTATGATGCGGGGCCTGACCAAACCTTGGGTACTGCGGATGATCAATGGGTTGGCAGTCAGTTGACCAATGGCTTCGGTGAGTACCTGTTCACGGGGCTTCCCGAGGGTTTTTACTACGTGAAACTCACCGGAAACGGCATCCACCCAAACTACATCTCCTCCACTGGCGATGGTATTTTTGATTATGATGGTGCAGGCCCCTTTGAGCCAGCTACCGATACCGACGCTAATGAAGACAGCTCGGACGACGGTACGCAAATGGGGAGCATGATAGTGTCTGGGGTGGTCGAACTGACATTTGGCGGAGAGCCGGACGACAATGAAAACTACACGGTGGATTTTGGGCTGTACATGCCCCAAAACACCCCAGCGCTGAGCCTCGGCAACCTCGTTTTTTGGGACAAAGAAAATGACGGCGTTTTCAACAATGCCGATATTGGGATACCGGACGTCCAAGTGGAACTCTACAACGCAGGCCCAGACCAAACCTTGGGCACTGCTGACGACTACTTGATAGCCAACGATGTTACGGACGATAATGGGGAATACCTTTTCACGAACCTCAACAGCGGTTTCTACTTCGTAAAACTCAACGGAAACGGCATACCCACCAACTTCGTTTCCTCCACGGGCGGGGGCATCTTCGACAACGACGGCGCTGGCCCATTCGAGCCAGCTACTGGCACTGACCTGAATGTGGACAATACGGACGATGGTACGCAGATGGGCAGCATGATTTTGTCAGAAGTCATTGGGCTTTTCTACGGCACTGAGCCGGGCATTGAAGTCAACCTGACCGTGGACTTTGGCTTGTTCGAGCCACTGCCCCCGCCAGCTTCACTGGGCAATTTCGTTTGGTACGACAACAACCACAACGGCCAGCAAGACTTCAACGAGCCAGGGGTGGAAGGGGTGTTGGTGAACCTTATCAGCACTGGTGCCGATGGCCTGAAAGGGGGCGGTGATGATGACATATTCGATTCTCAAACCACTTCTTCCACTGGCATTTATTATTTCCAAAACATTCCTACTGGCAGCTACTACGTGCATTTCGACTTGATAAGTCTTCCTCCAAACTATTACCCAACCCTCCAAAACCACGGCGACGACCTGACCGACAGCGACGCCGATGCAATGGGCATGACGGCGGTATTCACCTTGCTGGCGGGGGAGGTAAATGTGAACATAGATTTTGGGATAGAACCAGCACCGTCCAACCTCGGCAATTTCGTTTGGATTGACTGGGATGGCAACGGCATTCAGGACGTTGGAGAGCCAGGTGTGGAAGGCGTTCAGGTTAACTTGTTCGGCCTCGGCAACGACGGGGTGCAAAGCCATGACGACAACCAAATTGCCACAGTTACCACCGATGCCAATGGTCAGTACAGCTTTACCGACCTCAATCCCGGCAACTACTATATCGCCTTCGACCTAACGACTTTGCCACAAGGCTTCGGGCCGACTGCAAAGGATGCGGGCAATGAAGACGACGACAGCGACGCAAACCCTTCGGGCCAGACCGACATCATCGTTTTGGGGGCTGGCGAAATTAACAACAGTGTGGACATGGGCATTTTCTCCACAAATTATGACCTCGCCCTCACCAAAACACTCAGCCCCGGACAACCAACCCAAGTCAACATCGGCGACCAAATCGCCTATACCATCACCGTGACGAACGAGGGCGACAACCCCGTTTATCAAATAAAAATTGTGGACTACATCCCGGCAGGGCTATTCCTCAGTCCTGGCAACCCCGGTTGGGTTACACTCGAACCGAACACGGTCGGCCATACCATCGCTGGGCCGTTGTGGTCTGGCCAATCGGAATCCGTGGAAATTTGGATGACGGTGCATTACGATGCCATTGGCCCGACGCTGGTGAACATGGCAGAAGTGAACAGGGTGGAGGACATCAACGGCAACGAGGTGACCGACTTTGACTCCACACCCGACAATGCCGAACCGGGCGAGGACGACATGGACGAAGTGGAAATCGAACTCCTGCCGCACGACCCCACAGGTTGGGTTTATTGTGACAAAACGGGCAAAATTATCACCGGGGGCACCATCATCGTCACTGGCCCCAACGGCATTCCCAACGACCAAGTGGACATCATCCACGATGGGTCGGATGGCTACTTCGAGTTTTACACGGATGGTACGCCAGGCGTTTATAACCTCACTTTCTCCCACCCGGACGGCTACCCGCTGAGTGCCAATTGCGCCGACCAAGCTGGCCCATTTGACCCAACTGGACTGCCCAATCCCGTGGTTTTTGGTGGGGACACCCTCAACAGCATGTTCTTGGCCGACCCAACTTGCGCCAGCAACCCCTATTACCTCTCTTTTGACATTGAGCCGGGCGACCCGAACATCAACCTGAACAACTTGCCCTTAAGCTGCGTCTTCATCAGCGCCACCGTATGTGACGATACCAACCTCAACGATGCCGCCGATGCTGGGGACACACCGCAAGTAGGTGCCACTGTTTACCTCTATGACTGCGCAGACTTGACCACGTCCATTGCTGCCACTGTCACCGATTCGGTTGGCCGCTACCAATTTGATGGATTGCTCGCCGGCGACTATGTGGTGGGCTTCCCCTCTGCCCCCAATCTCCGGTTCGTCTCCTCCGGAAATATCAACCAGAATGGCTTTTCTGATTGCATGACCCTGGCTTGGGGCGAATGTGACACCACCAAAACCATTTGCATTTATCCTTGCCCGACCATCAACCTTGGGCCGGATATTGACCATTGCTCCAATACCAATTCTTCCCTGTTGGACGCCAACCTTTCGCACGGCACAGGCAGTTACAGTTGGACGCCCGCCGCTGGCCTGAGCAATGCTGCTATCCAAAACCCAGTAGCCGCACCTGCGGTTACGACCAACTATGTCGTCAGCTTCAACGATGGGTTCGGCTGTTTGGCTTCCGATACCATTTTGGTGAATGTGGGCACTTCCTCTCCATACTTAATCAATATGCCCTTCACGGAACTGTCTGTGGAGTGCGCCCCAATTCCTTCAGAAACACCAGTGTTTGCAGATGATTGCGATGCAAACCTGACCATTTTGGCGGACACCGTAACTACTCTTTTGCCCTGTGGGTTTGTTCAAGAAATCACATGGACGGCCACCAACGACGAGGGTAACACGGCCTCATTTACCCAAACCCTCTCCGTGAACGACACCCTGCCACCGACCATGACGGCCAACCATGCCTTCTTCGGTGCCATCCTGCACGGTGATACCCTGTACGCCGACTGCACCCAGATTCCTACGCTCGACTCGATTGGCTTTTCGGCCTTCGACAATTGCGGTGCGGCCACGGTGACTTTCTCCGAAAACATCACGAGCGGCCATTGCCCAACAGATGGCTTTTACGAAGTGCGCCACTGCGGCTGGACGGCCACGGATGCTTGCGGAAACTTGGACAGCCTCTTTTTCACGGTCATCATTTATGACAACCAGCCGCCAGTAATGACTGCCAACCATGCATTTTTCGGTGCCATCCTGGATGGGGATACGCTATTTGCCGACTGCACCCAGATTCCCTCGCTGGACTCCATTGGCTTTTCGGCCTTCGACAATTGCGGTGCGACCACGGTGACTTTCTCCGAAAACATCACGAGCGGTCATTGTCCGACGGACGGTTTTTACGAAGTGCGCCACTGCGGCTGGACGGCCACCGATGTTTGCGGCAATTTGGACAGCCTCTTTTTCACGGTCATCATTTATGACAACCAGCCCCCCATTATGACGGCCAACCATGCCTTCTTTGGTGCCATACTTGACGGGGACACGCTCTACGCCGATTGCAGCATGATACCCGCCTTGGATTCCATCGGGTTTGGGGCTTACGACAATTGCAGCGCCACCACAGTGACTTTCACCGAGAACATCTCAAGCGGTCATTGCCCGACGGACGGTTTTTACGAAGTGCGCCACTGCGGCTGGACGGCCACAGACGCCTGCGGCAACGTGGACAGCCTCTTTTTCACGGTCATCATTTATGACAATTTGCCGCCCATTATTTCGCCCGCACCGGGCGATGTAACAGTGAGTTGCTCCGCAATACCGCTCCCGGCAATACTGTCCGCCACCGACAACTGCGACGACACCCCGACCTTGACCTTGACCGAAATTGAGTCCATTGATTCCAATGGTTGCATCACCCAAATCATTCGAATATGGACGGCGGAGGATGACTGTGGCAACTCGGCTGTCGCTTTGCAAACCATAATCGTTTTGGACAATACCACACCGACCTTGGTGGGCGTACCTGCCAACCTCAGCTTGGATTGCACCGCCGCTATTCCCACCGCCCCAACTGTTTCTGCCACGGATGCTTGTGACCCCAATGTGCCAGTCTCGCTGCAAGAATCCACCATTGGCGACCCCGTCACGGGCTGCATCACCATCACCCGAACTTGGTCGGCCACCGACAATTGCGGCAACACTGCCACCGCTTCGCAAACCATCACCATCACGGACACCACGCCGCCAATCTTGGCGGGCATTCCAGCCGACCTGACACTGAACTGCTGGACGCCAATCCCGGCTCCTGCAACTGTGACAGCCTCGGATTTTTGCGACAGCAACGTGCCCGCCATCCTGACCCAATCGTATATCGGCGACCCGACTACCGGCTGCTTCACCTTGGTGCGCACCTGGACGGCCACTGACGACTGCGGCAATGCCGCCACCGCTTCGCAAAACATCGTTGTATTTGACAACAGCGGCCCAGTATTGGCGGGCGTTCCAGCCGATTTGACCTTGGATTGCGCAACTCCAGTTCCTGCGCCTCCGACCGTCACCGCCACCGACAACTGTGCGGCCATCGGCACGGTGAACTACAACCAAAACATCAACGGCAACCCTGCCACGGGCTGCTTCGTCGTCACTCGCACTTGGTCGGCCACCGATAATTGTGGGAACACCACGAGCGCCACACAGACCATCACCGTACAGGACAATATCGCCCCAATTTTATCAGCAACGCCCGCTGACCTCTCGCTAAATTGCGTGAGCGCCATTCCCGCCGCACCCACCATCACCGCCACGGACAACTGCGATACCAACGTTCCAGTGCTGTTCTTTCAAGCCTACACCGGCAACCCGCTTGGCTGCAACTACCAGCTCCTGCGCACTTGGGCTGCCGCCGATGATTGTGGGAACGTAACTGCATGGACGCAGACCATCACCGTCAACGATACCATTGCACCCGTACTTGGGGCCGTTCCGGCAAACGTGGTGATAGCCTGTGGCTCGCCCGTGCCCCTGCCACCCGTCGTGACTGCCACCGACAACTGCGATGCCAACGTGGACGTGACAATGACCGCCACCTATCTTGGCGACCCGACCGCTGGCTGCTACCTGCTCACCCGCACTTGGACGGCCACCGACGACTGCGGCAACACCGATTCCAAATCGCAATTGATACAGGTGATTGATACACAAGCTCCTAATTTCGTGGGGCTGCCCGCCAATGGGGTCGCTGCTTGTGACAACCTCCCCGGCGCCAACGTGACTGCCACGGACAACTGCGACCCCAATGTGACCATCACAATCTCTGACCAAATTCAATCCAGTGTGTTTGGTTGCGTGACGCAGGTGGTGCGCACCTGGACGGCTGCTGACGATTGCGGCAACATCCGCATTGCATCCCGCACTTTTACCTTGAGCAATACCGATGCTCCCGTCATCACTATCGTCGAGCCAGCAATGGCTGGGGTTCAGGACGGGGATGTGCTGTTCATGGAATGCGGTGACCTCGTGCCCATAAGCGCAGCAAGTGTAACCGCTACTGCCGATTGCTGTGGCGCTCCGACCATCACTTTTTATGAAACAGTGGCTGGTGCCAATTGCCAGACCGATGGCTACTTGGCCATCATGCACTGTGGCTGGATTGCCACCGATTGTTGCGGCAATTCGGACAGCCTGTTTTTCACGGTTTATGTGATTGACAACACGCCGCCAACCTTCTATGGCGTACCGGGCAACTTGGTATTGCCAGTCGGTAGCCCGCTGCCTGCGCTGCCTGTCGTGTATCCGGTGGACAACTGCGACCACTCCATCCCAGTGAGCTACAACACGACTACTACCGGGCCACCAAACAACCAGCTTACTACCCGCACTTGGTCGGCGGTAGATGATTGTGGCAATATTGCAATAGCCGTGCAAACGATTTTGATTACCAATGACATCACCGCACCGATACTGTACAATGTCCCGGCAGATGTGACCATTGAAGGCCCCGTCTCCGACCTGCCCGGCGACTTTGGGGTGACGGCCACCGACGACCTTGACGAGCATCCCGAAATTGCTTTCGTGGAAGACCGCACGGGCGGCATCTGCTGCTACGTCATCACCCGTACCTGGACGGCCACCGACGATTTTGGCAATAGCAGTAGTGCCACCCAAACCATCACCGTCACCGATACCCAATCGCCTGTAATCACAGGGACAGTTGCCGATGTGACTGGCACTTGTAGCCTCGGCGCTGTGCCAATACCTCAAATCACCGCCACGGACAATTGCACCGATTTGCTCACGTTGAGCTTCACAGCGGACACCACCCAATTGGCTTGCGGTTACCACATCCTGCGCACTTGGGCCTTCACCGACGAGTGCGACAACACGGCCATTGCGCAGCAAAACATCACGGTGGAGGACACGGAGGCACCTGTGTTCGACCCGTCTAATGAGCTTGCTATATATTTTTTCGCTTCGCAAAATGCGACCTCAAATGGTGGCGTGAGCTTGGCCGTTGGCGCCAAAATAACGGCGAACCAAACTTGGAGCATCGGCAACCAAACCATGCCAAGCCTCCTCGGGGTGGCCACCGACAACTGCTCGGCACCTGACCAAATCGGCTTCCGTGTGGCCAACATACTAGAAGTGAGCAGCGGTTGTGAGCGCAGCTATTTGGTGGTGTTCGAGGTATTAGATGCTTGCGGCAATGTGTCGCCCGACCACTTCACCGTCACCGTCGGCTTCGAGGATGACCATGCACCCAGCTTTGCCAATTTGCCACAAGACCTGACGGTTACCTGCGGCAATGTGCCAGTTCCGGCGGTGCTTTCAGCCTCCGATGATAGCGGCTATGTGAACGTGGCCTTTGACGAAGTGCAAGTGCCCGGCTGCCCGCTCACCATCACCCGCATTTGGACGGCCACCGACGGCTGTGGCAACTCGACCATTGCGGAGCAAAAAATCACCGTGACGGACAATGTCGCTCCTGCCATCACAAACGTGCCAGCCAACATATTGGCCTCCTGCGAAAACATACCGTCCGTGCCGACCAACGTATTGGCCACTGACAACTGCTCAGGCTCGCTGTCCGTGGCGTTCTCAGAAACCATTTCCGGGGGCAATTGCCAATACACCATCACCCGCACTTGGTCAGCCAGCGATGCCTGTGGCAACTCGGCCATCAAACAGCAATACATCTGGGTGGCAGACAACAAAGCGCCGACCATCGCCAATTACCCACTTGCCAACCTGACCGTGAGCTGCGACGAGGCCCTGCCGCCCGTGCCGAGCATTACCGTCAGCGACAACTGCGACGATTCGCCCACGGTGGATTTGGTGGAAACGGTGCTGCCCGGCCCCAACAATTGCAGCTACTCCGTGCGCCGCACTTGGACGGTCACCGACTTCTGTGGCAACTCGGCCATTGCGGAGCAAATCATAAAAGTCACGGACAATACGCTGCCAACGATTGCGAATATCCCTGCGGACATTACGGTAAACTGTGGCGGCATCCCGACTGCCTCGGCGATATTGGCCAGCGACAATTGCGACACTGACGTGGAAGTAATTTTCAAGGAAACGGTCGTGCCAAGCCCCTCCGGTTGCCCAAGCAATATCGTTCGCAACTGGATAGCCGTGGACAACTGCAGCAACCAGGCCGAAGCCACCCAGACCATCACCGTGGTGGATTATGAGCCACCCGTGCTTTCTGCTGCCCCGGCCAACCTCAGCGTGACCTGTGGCACCGATGTACCAGCGCCCGCCCAATTGACGGCCACTGACAACTGCGGCCTACCTGTCACCGTGACGATGAGCGAAACGTTGCTGGGGGCAACGGGGATTTGCGACAAGACCATCCTGCGCACTTGGACGGCCACTGATGCTTGTGGCAACACGGCCACGGCCAGCCAGACCATCGAGGTCAACGATGCAGCGCCACCCGTGCTGGTCGCTGCCCCGGCCAATTTGGCACTTACATGTGGCGACCCGATACCCGTCCCAGCGACATTAGTCGCCACGGACAACTGCACCGCCAACGTGGAAGTGGTTTTGGTGGAAACGATGAATGCCACTGCCTGTGGACAGGACATCCTGCGTACTTGGACGGCCACGGACGATTGTGGGAACACCAGCACCGTCAGCCAAACCATCACGCTTACCGACCACACCGCTCCGACGGCGACAGAGCCGCAGGACTTGACGGTGAACTGTGGCGAATTGCCAACGCCGATAACCCCCGTATTTGTGGATGACTGCGACCAAAACCTGACCGTTCAGTTCACGGAAATAGCGACGCAGGTGGCTTGCGGCCAGAACCTGTTGCGCACATGGACGGCCACTGACCATTGCGGCAACAGCACGGTAGTGGACCAGCTCATCTACGTCACCGACCTGACGGGGCCTGTTTTGACCTTTGCAAACCCAGTGCTGGCGGGCTATACCAACGGTGATACCATGATTCTGAGCTGCGCCAACAATCTGGTTTTCAATGCTTTGGATGTATTGGCAGCTGACGACTGCAGCAACGTGAACGTCCAGATGGACATGTCCGGGTTCCATTACGGCGACTGCCTTTCTGACGGCTACATCGTTGCCGCCAAGTTTAGATGGACAGCCACCGACGACTGCGGCAATGCCTCCACCCTGGTGCTGAACGTTCGGGTGGAGGACAACGAAGCGCCCGTTTTCCCGAACCTGCCCAATTTGGTGGTGAATTGCGGCGAAGCCGTCCCAACGTTCGCCACACCGAGTGTGCTGGACGACTGCGGAGAGGTGACGCTTGATTTTGCTTCGCAAAACTTCACGACCTCCTTTGGCCACAACGTCGTGGGCACTTGGACAGCCACGGACAATTGTGGCAACACGGCCACTTCCACGCAAACCGTGCAGGTGTACAGCATTGGCGCTGCGCAATTGGTGGGCGTTCCGGCGGACGTGACGATTGACCTTAGCAACGGCGGGGTAGTGCCGCCGGTGGCTTCGGTCGAGGCGGTTGACAATTGCAGCGGGGCTGCGCTGCCACTCATTTTTGAAGAAAACAAAGAAGTTTTGGACGGCTGCAACTCGGTCATTGAGCGCCGCTGGTTGGCGGTGGGGCAGAATGGCTCAACAGTGACGGAGACCCAGACAATCACGGTGACGGATGTGGTGCAGTTTGCTGCCACCATGACCGCCGACTCTTGCAACAGCTCGAATGGTTCGGTGCTGCTAACGCCTTCCACGCTTGATTTTGTTTGGGGGAATGGTGCTGTGGGAGCCTTGCAAATTGGACTTTCAGCAGGCTATTACACGGTGACGGCCACCAATGCCAATGGATGCTCCGCCACGATGAACGTGAGCGTTGCAATGGCCTGCAACTGCAGCCCCGCCATCGTCAAGGAAATAAGGAAGAACACCACGAAATGTGGGGGCAACAATGGCAAGGCGGTGATTCACCTGATTCAGCAGAGCGTGACTGACTACCACTTTACATGGTCGCCGGATCTGGGGCAACCCAGCATTTCTGGACACGCTCGGACGTATTTGCCAGCAGGGCATTACGAAGTGACCATCTCCGCCAAAAGTTTGGCAGGTTGCGTGACCGTGGTTTCGTTCGACATGGACGACGAATGCCCTGATTGTGGGCCGATTTTCTCGGATGCCGAGGAGATGTTTGGTCCACAGCAGAGCGTAACGGAGGTTTGTCTGCCTGTGCCATTTGGCATGGTCGCCGACCACGAAATCATGGTGGGTGGGCAACTTTTCGATGGGATGCTGGAGCCATGCAGCCCGCACCCGGTGACGCTCTACGGGTACGCTGGACTGCCAACTGGCGGCAACTACTCGGTGACTTGGCTGCACGATGGCGCAACATTCCACACCCTCGTGAACAACCTCTACGAGCTGGCGGCAGCGATGAACGCCGTGGACCCGCATGGGCATTGGTTCAATGATTCGGCGGCAAAAGAGCTGGTAACAACGAAGGTTTATGGCAACTACGGACTGCTTTCCATCCGCCAAAACTCGACCGGGATTGTGACGAGCATAGGCGCTGTTTCCACCACTTCCAACACAGGAACGCTCCTGACATTGCCTGCGGGCAAGCATGTGGTGTCGGTCTCGAATTCAGTCACGGGCTGCTCGGATGAGTTGTTGGTGAACATCGCCGATGAGGAGGTGGCGGTGGTGCGTGAAGAGGAATTGCCGGAGGAAGGAACCATGCCACCGGGCATCATGGTCTTTAATGGCTTCTCGCCGAACGGTGATGGCAAGAATGATTATTTCCGCATTGACGGTCTTGCGCTGTACCCTCAACATGAGCTAAAAATCTACAATAGTTCGGGCAAAATAGTCTTCATAACGGGCAACTACCGCAGTGACTGGGGCGGCTCTTGGGGGCAGAACAATTTGCCAAATGGTACTTATTACTACTTGCTGGAGGATGGAAAAGGTAAGGCTTATACGGGGTACGTCCAAATTCAAAGATAGCAACATTAAGGAATCCTCTTTTTAATGGATGGGTGGGGGCGTGTTTGTCCTCACCTTTTTTTATTAATGGGCGAGAGAAAGTACCCGGCGATGCCAGTTCGGTTGGGAATTTTGCGGGTTTGGGAAAGCTTTGGGCAAAATCGGGAAAGGGTAGGCGGCTTTTTGGTAACTTTGGTTTCATTTTTCAAAATACCCTTGCATGGCTTCTCGACTTTCTTGGTTTTTGTTTTCCTTCGTTTTGTGGGGTTTTGCTTTTCCCGAAGGTATCAAATACACCGTCCAAAGAGGCGAGGTCAGCTTCAAGTCGGACGCTCCGCTGGAACTCATTGAGGCCAAGTCAAAATTGCTGAAGGGCGTGATTGACATGGAGGAACGAACCTTCGCCTTTTCAGTGGACATGGGCAGTTTTGAAGGCTTCAACAGCCCGTTGCAGAAGGAGCATTTCAACGAAAACTACATGGAAACCAAAAAGTACAAAAC
Organism: Saprospiraceae bacterium UBA6168; assembly: GCA_002435785.1. Taxonomy (GTDB): domain Bacteria; phylum Bacteroidota; class Bacteroidia; order Chitinophagales; family Saprospiraceae; genus UBA6168. The sequence goes on from DIUC01000070.1 coordinate 18,593, forward strand.
AGCGACTTTTACGGGCAAAATCATTGACAAGGACGACATCACCAAGGACGGCAATTACATCATCAGAACCAAGGGAAAGCTCACCGTACATGGCATTTCCAAAGAGCGCATCATCAAAAGCGAGGTGGCGACCAAGAACGGCAAAATCCAGGTGCGCTCCACCTTTACTGTGCTTTTGGACGAGCATGGCATAGCCATCCCCAAGATTGTCTATCAGAAAATTGCCGAGGAAATATCCGTCATAGTAGATGCGGATTTCATGTTAATGGGAGGTTGACACACCATTTCGCCTTCCCGTCCCGACTTGGTTTTGATGAAAAAATACACCATTCCAATCTTTTTGCTGGCTGCCGTGGTGGCGACGATGCGGGCGCAGTCGCCCAACTTCAAAACCTGTCGCATCGGCGATGCCTATCCAAATGTGAAGGTGGAGCTGCTGTACGAGGACAGGAGCAGCCTGATTTGGCTGGGCGCTGCGCAGGGCCTTTTCCAATTTGATGGGATAGCGTTCAGGCAGTTTTTGAAAAACGACGCCTCCAGCGAGCATGTGCGGGCCATTTACCAAGACCAAAAAATGAGGCTATGGATTGGCTACGAGGACGGCTCGGTTTATTACCTGAAAGGCAACAAACTACGGCCCTGGATGCCCGAAGAAGGCAATCCAAAAGCGCCAATCATGGGTTTTGCCGAAGACCAAGCGGGCAGGCTTTGGATGGCTACCTACGGCGAGGGCGTCTATTATTCAGAGGCGGGCAGGCTTTACAATTTCAACATGGACGATGGGTTGTTGGGCGACGAAATCTATGTGATGGCGCTAGATGGACAGGGCAGAATTTGGCTCGGTACGGACGGGGGCATCAGTATTTGCAGCGTGAAAGCGGGTAAAAAAATGGTCGAAAACCTCACCCGTGAAGACGGCCTGCCCGATGAGATTGTCCGTGAAATACTGCCAGACAGCAACGGTGACATGTGGATTGGCAGTTTTGACCAAGGCGTGTGCCTGTTTAAGACAAAGGAGCGGCGTTTCGACTTTCCGCTAAAAAGTTGGAACCACGGCACGGTAAATCGGTTGGCACTAATACAGGACAAGGAACTGTGGATTGGCACGGAAGGGAACGGCCTGTGGCGGCTCAGCTTGCAGGACGGGAGCTTGCGGCAACTCAAAGGCGGCAAAAACTTGGAGCGGGCGAAGATTTACGATTTGCACAAAGACATCGAGGGCAATATTTGGATGGTGAGCAACACAGAGGGCATCACGTTTGCCAACCGGCATTTTGAATTCCTGCCAGCACTTGACCACGACGTTCAGGCGCTGGTGGTGGACCGGGCGGGCAAGCTTTGGATTGGCACGCCAGACGGCCTTTTCTCCAAAAACCTGAGTGAGGACAAAACGGGCAGGTTCCAAGCCCATTTTGGCCAACTTGGCCTGAACATCATCAGCCTGTTTTATGACAGGTTCGGGCGGATTTGGATGGGCAGTTTTGGCAAAGGTGCGTTCTGTTTTGACCCAAAGACCGGGCGCATCAGGCAGTTTACGGAAAAGGACGGCCTCGCCAACGACAACGTGCTGTCCATTGCCGGGGCGAACGGGCAGGTTTGGTTAGCGACAGTCGGCGGTGTCTCTGAGCTGGAAAATCCGGCAAACTTGCTGGATGGTGGCCCGCCCGTGATCCGCAACTACCAAAAAAAGGACGGCCTGAGCACCGACTATATTTACAAAGTTTTGATAGACAGCAAGAAGCGCATTTGGTTTGCCACCGACGGCCAAGGCATCAGCAAGCTCGAAAATGGAAAAATCACCAATTACCCTGCATTGGGGGACGACTCCAAATCAAGCTCTGTTGGCGACGGCCTCAAAGCCGTGTATTCAATGACGGAAGACCACGACGGCAACCTTTGGGTAAGCACGGCGTCGGATGGGATTTTTAAATTTGACGGAACGACTTTTAGCCGCTTGGCCATGAAAGAGGGCTTACGTGATTTGGCCAGCACCGGCCTCGTGACCGACTCGAAAGGCCAGGTAATCATTGTCCATCCATCTGGTATTGACCTCCTGACTCCCCGCTCCAATCACTTGATTTACTACCACACCGAGTTGGGCTTGAATGAAATCGAGCCAAATCTCAACGCCACATTTACTGACCAATGGAGCAATATTTGGATTGGCTTGAAAAAGGGAATTATCAAGTACACCCCTTTGAGCGAAGCGCTCGAAAAACACCCACGCACGATGTTGGAACTGGTATCTGCGTCGCTCGTTCCCATTGATTTTCAAACGGTTACGAAGCTCTCGCACCACCAAAACGACCTCACGTTCAACTATATGGGCCTGTGGTACACCGACCCGGCAAGCGTGAAGTACCGCTACAAATTGAGCGGCCACCATGCCGATTGGGTGGTCTCAAAAGACCGGCAAGCCAACTTCCCCCAACTACCGCCGGGCAAGTACACCTTCATGGTTACCAGCACGGAAAATGATGCATGGCTGGACGAGCAGGTGGTAACATGGGCCTTTGAAATCATGCCGCCCTTTTGGCAACGCTGGTGGTTTGTGTTGGGCAGCATCTTGGTCGGTAGTGGCTTGTTTTACTGGTATTTGAAGTTGAGGGACCAACGCAATCAAAAGGCCGTAATACTCGAAAAGGATAAGGTGGAAAACGAGTTGGCCGTCATCAAGGCACAGATAAACCCGCATTTTTTGTTCAACAGTTTCAACACCCTGATTGCCGTCATCGAAGAAGACCCGCCAACGGCGGTGGAGTATGTTGAGCAGCTATCGGATTTTTACCGCTCCATGCTTCAACTACGGGACAAGGAGGTGATTCCGCTCCAGGAAGAGGCGGAATTGCTGGCGCATTTCGGGTACCTGTTGAAGAAGCGGTACGGCGACAACTTCAATCTCCATGTCAACCTGAATGGCCAAACGGGCTATATCATGCCCCTTACGCTACAAATTTTGGTGGAAAATGCCGTGAAGCACAACGTCATTTCAAAGCTGAAGCCCCTGACCGTGGAGGTAAAAATGGAAGCGGGGAATTGCATCTCCGTGACCAATAATTTGCAGCCAAAATTGAAGCCCGAACCCTCCACCAAATTTGGGCTTGCAAGCCTCCAACGCCGCTATGGAATGCTGGGTGGGGGAGGGGTAAAAGTGGAAAAAACGGCAACTCATTTCAAGGTTTGCATCCCGATAATTGAGGGAAGAGGGAAGAGGGAAGAGGGGGTGAGGTACAACATCTTGCAATTTTGAATTTCCAACCGGATTCCTATTTTATTGAGAGGGGACTTACTAAATCCAACAACTATGAAAGCACTTATTATTGAAGACGAAAGTACAGCAGCCCGAAGGTTGGCCAAACTTGTCCAAGAGATTGACCCCAGCATCGAAATCCTGGAGCAGTTGGACAGCATCGAGGCATCGGTCAACTGGTTTGCGCAGCACCCCATGCCAGACCTGATTTTCATGGACATCAACCTTGCCGACGGGTTGAGTTTTGAGCTGTTCAAACTCCAGGAAATCACCGCTCCCGTCATTTTCACCACGGCCTTTGACGAGTACGCCTTGCAGGCTTTCAAAGTGAACTCGGTGGACTACCTGCTCAAGCCCATCAAAAAAGCAGAGTTGGAACAGGCCATTGGCAAATACCGGAAGCTGCACACACCGGGCGACATCAACTACACGGCCCTCGCCAGCGCCATGCAGCGGGACGAGTACAACAGCAGGTTCCTCATCCGTTTTGGGCAAACCATCAGGGTGGTCGAGTTTCGGGAGGCGGCCTATTTTTATACCGAGGACAAAATCACCTTCCTCATCACCAAGGGCGGGAAGCGCTATCCCATTGAACCTTCGCTGGAGAAATTAGAAGAAATGGCAGACCCCCGGACCTTCTTCCGCATCAATCGGCAGTTCATCATCAACATCGAAAGCATCAAGGAAATGTTCGCCTACTCGAAATCAAGGGTGAAGCTCCTCCTCGACCCGCCAATTGACAAGGAGACCGTCGTTAGCACGGAGCGGTCGCCCGTTTTCAAAAAATGGCTGGTGGGGAGGGAGGGGTGAAATAAGTGGGCGGAAAGGCTATTTTTGCCACCGCATTTCAAAAAAGACCAGTTTTTTATGTCAAACAAAGATTTCCTATACGCCATCGCCGATGCCGAAAAGCTCATAAAAGGCTTTACCGACTGTACCTTGCCCAAGGAGGATTGGACGCACGAGGCGCACCTCATCGTTGCACTTTGGCTGCTTGCCCGCCACGGCGAAATGGCCCTGCCCGAAATGCGCACCCGCCTGCTCCGTTACAACGAATCGGTCGGTGGGGTAAACGACGACCACGACGGCTACCACGAGACTTTGACCGTTTTTTGGCTTTGGGCAGTGAAGGAGATGTTGGCCGACGACGATGGCAAGGTCTATTGGAACCAAGATGCGCTCGACGACCTCATCTTCGATGAAACGTTGGCCGACCGCAACCTTTGGGTGGAGTTTTATTCCAAGGAAAAAATGATGTCAGTGGAAGCAAGGCAGCGCTTCGTGCAGCCGGACTTGAAGGAGATGGGATGAGTTGTGGAATGGATTTTTAGTCAGTCAAGGCGCATGAATGAAAGCGCATAATGCCGTTTATTTACAAGCTAGTTTAATAGTTATAATAGACGACGTATCTTGATTTACCGGATTTTGAATAGTTTTTTGTTTGCCATCTGGAGGGCAATCGCAGATGTAGTTAATATGGATTAGGCTGTTTTCCTTTCTGAAGAAATTAATTAAACTGTCTTTTGGCCAAATAAGCAAAGAGGTTTTGAGTGTGTCCATTTTTGTGCTATCCACCATAAAATAAAAATTGAAATCATGGAAATTGCAGTTCTCGTCCGTATTTATCAATAGTAATTTATAGCGACTGTTTTCATCTTCTGGGAGTGAAGTTGACAAAGCGATAAAAAGGAAAAATGCCAGTAAAGCAATAGTAGCGAGGGCTCTAATCGTGGTTTTCATTGACCTTTATTTTTTGAAAAACGAGCATGGAAAACGAGCAGGATGGATTGACCCACGGTTCAAACCTAATCACAATCCAGCACAATTTCGCTGACGGAAAACGTATCAATTTTCACGGAGATGCTTTCGGAAAAAACCTGGCCCGGACAGTGGCAGGTATAGTGTAGCTTTTGATAGTTCAGCGCTTCACTTTCGAGTGTAAGCGAGTCGCCGGGCAGGATTTCATAACCACTTAAGTTGAGCGAATCAATATTGTCCCGCCGCACCCGGTAGGTCAGCCCTATGCCGCTGATGCTGCAACTGTCGGACTGGTTTTTCACCATAAACTCCACATAATAAGGGTAAAGGAGGTCGTCTTCATACGAGGTGGCCCAGCCTATCAGTAGGAAAAAAGCGAGTGCAACGATGGAGGTGAGGGTCTTAATCGTGGTCTTCATGAAACTTGAATTTTTGAAAAATAAGCAGGGACAACAGGCAGCCCGCCACGGAAAACAGGCAGTCCTTCCAGTCGAACGTGCCGATGCCAAAATCTGCGGCCTGCCAAACCTCAAAAAGCAGCGACACCCCCACTGCGCCTCCAACGATGGCCCACACCGCCCATTTGGCCGAAGGCCGCCAGATGAGCAGCAGCGCCGAGCAAAGGGCAAACGACCAGAGCAGGCTCGGCGATGACTGCAATAGCAAAGTTGGCAACGGCAGTTCAACCACAGGCCCATCGCCCAAGATGGCCGGGCGCTTTGACCGCAGGAAACGGTAAATGCCCGCCCCGGTCAGCAACGGCAGCAACACCATCAATGTCCAGCGCATCAAGCGATTGAGGAACAAACGAGGCATTTTGGCAGCTTTTTTTGGGTAAAAGTAAGCAAAGGGCTTGGTGAAGGTGGGTTCAGCAGGGCTAAATTCCCGTTCAGGGCATTCGGCTATTGTTCGCTTGGGCAAGCCCCTATCTTTGCTGCATGGTTCAAAAAATTTCACCTCGGAAAATAATTGGGACACTGGCCATTGCTTGTTTGCTGGCGCAATTGGCCACCCTGTCCACCTCCTGCAAACACCAGCCGCTCTTCGACGACGACGGCCTTGGCCCGATTGATTCCACCGACACGATAGACATCATTGACACGATACCGACTGGCACGCCCTGCGACCCCGACAAGGTATATTTCGAGAGCCAGGTGCTGCCCATATTGATTTCCAACTGCGCCATGTCGGGCTGCCACAATGCCGCTTCGCACCAAGACGGCGTCGTGCTGGACAGCTACGCCAAGGTCATGCAAACGGGCAAAGTCAAGCCCTTCAAGCCGAACGACAGCGACCTGTACGAGGTCATCACGGAAACGGACTTGGACGACCGGATGCCTCCGCCACCGAATGCTGCATTGAGCCAAGACCAAATCCAGGTCATCCGGAAGTGGATTGAGCAGGGGGCACTCGACCTGAAATGCGACCCCAATGCGGGCGGCTGCGATACCACGAACGTCAGCTTCTCGCAGACGCTAAGTCCCGTCATCAATACCTTCTGCAAAGGCTGCCACAGTGGGACGAATCCATCGGCCGGCATAGGCTTGGACACCTACAACGGCGTGAAAACCGTGGCCCTGAACGGCAAGCTGTATGGCGCAATCGCATGGTCAACCGGGTTCCAGAAAATGCCGCAGGGCGGAAACAAGCTGGATGCCTGCACCATTTCACAGTTCAAATCATGGATTGATGCCGGGGCGCCGGGGAATTAGTTGGCAGTCCGCAGTTGGCAGTATGTCAGCCGAAGCGGGTCACCAGTCCCCAATCACCAAATACCAGTCACCAATTACCAAATCACGAGTCAACATGAAAAAATACCTTATCACCTGCATTTTAGCGATAGCAACTACTTTAGGTGCTTGCTATTACGACGTGGAGGAGGAGCTTTACCCCAGCCTCGATTGCACCACCGCTGGCGCAACGTACAGTGGGGTAGTGGAGCCGATTTTGAAGGCAAAGTGCTACAAATGCCACGATGCCGCCAACAACAACGGCAACATCACGCTGGAGGGCTACGCCAATGTGAAGAAGTATGTGACCAGCGGCCAACTGTTGGGCAGCATAAAGCACAGCGCCGGCTTTTCGCAAATGCCCAAGAATGAAGCGCAGCTCATTGATTGCAATATCCAAAAAATCGAGGCATGGGTAAATGAGGGGGCATTGCAGAATTAGGCAGTTTTTGCCCTTATCTTCACCCCATAAATTCATCCATCACCACAACCTTGTTTTATGAAAAAATTGCTCATCGTCACCGCCATCCTCATCCTTGGGGCAGCCATTTTCGGCTACCTACAATGGACCAAGCCGCACCAAGACATTGCTGCCGCAAAATCCGAGTTCACCATTTCCGCCAATGAACTTTTAACGGCCTTCCAGACCGGCGAAGCAGAAGCGGATGCCAAGTACAACGACAAAGTGGTGGAGGTGTCGGGAGCGGTTCGGGAGGTAACGCAGACCGATGGAAAAACCATCGTGCGCTTGGATGCCGGGGACTCCATGGACGGCGTCACCTGCGAGCTTGATGAAAAGGCCAGCCACAAGCGGACCGAGTTCAAGACTGGCGATCCCGTTACTTTTAAATGCACCTGTTCCGGCTTCCTGATGGACGTGGTGCTGGTACGCTGCGTGGAGAAATAATTTCCAATTATGAAGAAAAGTACGTTGATTTTCCTGTTCAGCTTGCTGAACCTATCGTTCCTGTCCGCCCAGGACGACCTGCTCTCGCTCCTCGGCGACGACGAACCGGTGACCGAGTACGCCACCGCCGCCTTCAAGGCCAATCGGGTCATCAACCTGCACTCCATCGAAAGCACGGCGGGCGGAGTACTGGACGTAAAGATTTCGCACCGTTTCGGCTTTGTGAATGGTGGGTTTTCCGAGCTTTTTGGTCTTGACCAAGCCTCCATCCGCATTGGGGCGGACTACGGCATCAGCAATCGCTTCACCGTCGGTTTTGGACGGAGCAGCTATGAGAAGACCTACGACGGGTTTTTGAAGTACAAATTCCTTCGGCAAAGCAGTGGGGCGAAGGTCATGCCCGTCACGGCGGCACTGCTGGCCACCACGGCCATCAAGACCATCCCCTGGGCCAATCCCGACAGGGAGAACTACGCCAGCTCCAGGATGTACTATACTTTTCAGTTGATATTAGGCAGAAAGTTCAGCGAGAACCTTAGCGTGCAGCTTTCCCCGACGCTGCTGCACCGCAACCTCGTGCGCACCAAGGCCGAGCGAAACGACGTGCTTGCGCTTGGGGTCGCCGTCCGGCAAAAGCTTAACAAACGGGTCGCCATCAATGCCGAGTACGTCTATGTGCTGCCCGACCAATTGGCGGACGGCTACCGCAATTCCCTCTCTATCGGGTTCGACATCGAGACGGGCGGGCACGTCTTCCAACTGCATTTCACGAACTCCACTTCCATGATTGAAAAGGGCTATATCGGTGAAACAATTGGCGACTGGCGCAATGGCGGCGTTCATTTCGGCTTCAACGTGTCGAGGGTGTTTACCGTTCGGCATTAGGCTTTTGGAATCGGTCATAGGTGAAAGGGGGTGATTTTTTTTGTGACTTCATAAATCCATGACATATCAATGCCAGCTACATGTGTCCTGCCCAATTTCCAGGTTGGCTGTGCTTGAAAAACGGACTAGAAAAGTGCTTCTTTTTCCATAAATCCAGCATTAACAGGCGTTTCAGCCTGTTTGCTACCCGAAATGCATCGTTTCTTTTACGCATTACTCGTTTTGCAGCCCGCATTGCAAAGCGATTTGTACGCATTGCAAAGCGTTTTGTACGTACAAATCGTTTTGCAGCCCGCATTGCAAAACGATTAATGCGGGCTGCAAAACGAGTAATGCGTACAAAACGCTTTGCAGCACGGAAAGAAAACGATGCTTTTCGAGATGAAAATGGGGATGGTTGTGACAGAGAATGGGAAATAGTAGGTGAAAAAGTGGGGCGGGGGGATTGACTTTCTTGATTTGCGGTATCACCGTTTTACACAGTTAAGCGTAATGCTAAATTAGTAGGAGTCACGCAAAGCCAAGCTATCTTCCCGGGCATTTTTTACAGCGCTTGCCTTCCTTGTGCTTTTTGCAGCACTTCTTTTTGCTCTTGGTTTGGAGCACCGGCAGCCAGAAGGGCAGATGGCGTTGGGGGTTGGTGGGCGTTCCACCTTCTTCTTGGATGTGCTGCTGTTGCTTGCTCATGTATTGATGGTTGGAAAAGTTGGGCAAAAGTAGTGCAGCGGTTTTGATAAATTGTCATTTCGCTGCAATTTATTTAGACTACATCTTGATAAGCGGTTTGGCCAATACCCTTCCCGCTCAAATTGATGAAATCATGGGACGAACGGAAACTCCCTCTTACCTTTGCATACGCTTAATAGCTTGACAAATTAATGCTGACGGTTAAAAAGTCCGAGGGTTAACCTCGTTGGCTCAAAACCCGTAACTCAACATTCAAAAATTCATCAATATGGTACAGGAAGCAACCCATCTCCGCTCCGCCGAGCTAATTGAACTCGAAGACAAATACGGCGCTCACAACTATCATCCACTGCCCGTGGTGCTATCCCGTGGCGATGGCGTATTCGTATGGGACGTGGACGGCAAGCGCTACTACGACTTCCTTTCCGCCTACTCGGCAGTGAACCAGGGCCACTGCCACCCCCGCATCATCGAAGCGCTGAAAACGCAGGCCGAGAAGCTGACACTGACCTCCCGTGCCTTTTACAACGACCAGTTGGGCGTGTATGAAAAGTTCGTGACCGAATACTTCGGCTACGACAGAGTGCTGCCCATGAACACCGGCGTGGAAGCCGTGGAAACGGCCATGAAGCTCTGCAAGAAATGGGGCTACAAGGTGAAGGGCATTGCGCAGCAAAACGCCAAAATCATCTTTGCCGCAGGCAATTTTCATGGCCGCACGCAAGCTATCATTTCCGCCAGCATGGACAACGGAGCCACCGCCGACTACGGCCCCTACCTGCCCGGCATCGAAATCATCCCGTACAACGACCTCGCTGCATTGGGCGAAGCGCTGAAAGACCCCAACGTGGCAGGCTTCCTTGTTGAACCCATACAGGGCGAAGCTGGTGTGTTCGTGCCAGCCGACGATTATTTGCCGGAGGCAAAAAGGCTCTGCAAGGCAGCCAACGTACTGTTCATCGCCGACGAGGTTCAAACCGGCATTGCCCGCACAGGGCGTTTGCTGGCCACTTGCGGTAATTGCGGCTGCGCCAAAAGTTGCGAAAACAAATACGAGAGCCGTCCCGATATTTTGATTTTGGGCAAGGCACTTTCCGGCGGCGTGTTCCCCGTCTCTGCCGTGCTGGCGGACGATGAAATCATGCTGACCATCAAGCCCGGCGAGCACGGCAGCACTTTCGGTGGCAACCCACTGGCCTGTGCTGTGGCCATCGAAGCGCTGAAGGTGGTTGAGGACGAAGGCTTGGCCGAAAACGCCATGCACCTCGGCAAGTTGTTCCGGCAGCGGATGCAGCATTTGATTGAGAAGACCGACCTCGTAACCTTGGTGCGTGGCAAGGGCCTCCTCAACGCCATTGTCATCAACGACGATGAGGACAGCCACACCGCTTGGGACATCTGCGTGAAACTCGCTGAAAACGGCCTGCTGGCTAAGCCGACCCACGGCAATATCATCCGCTTTGCGCCGCCGCTCGTGATGACGGAGGAGCAGTTGCATGAGTGCTGCGACATTATCGAAAGGGTGGTGCTGGGGTTTGAGGGTTAAGAAATTATGAAATTAGAAATCGAAGATTCACGCAAGTAAATTGGTGACGAAAGGATTGCACACGCAATCCTTTCGTTTTTTTTGCATAAAACAGTCGAACATGACCATCCAATATGCATCCGACCTGCACCTAGAATTCACCCGAAATCGGGCGTTCCTAAAAGCAAACCCACTGGTGCCCAAGGGCAACTTGTTATTGCTGGCAGGCGATATTGTACCCTTTGCCAAAATGGAGGAGCACAAGGATTTTTTCAAGTTCGTTTCCGACCATTTTGTGAAAACCTATTGGGTGCCCGGCAACCATGAATACTATGGTTTTGATGTGGCGAAACGGCAGGGCAGTTTCAAAGAAGACATCAACCCGAACGTACATTTGGTCAACAATTTTGCAGTGACGCATGGCGATGTTCGGTTGGTTTTCTCCACGCTCTGGTCGAGGATAAGCCCGGCAAACCAATGGCCGATTGAGCGCAGCGTCAGCGATTTCAGGTTGATAGGGTACAGGGGCGGTAAGCTGACTGCAGAGCGGTTCAACCAATTGCACGAAGAAAGCCTGGGTTTTATCACTACAGAAATGTCGAACAAAACGGCCCGCAAAACCATCGTAGTAACGCACCATGTGCCCACGTTGATGAACTATCCGCCACAATATAAAGGCAGCAGCATCAACGAAGCCTTCGCCACGGAGCTGCACGATTTAATAGAGACCCATGCGCCCGACGCATGGATCTACGGCCACCACCATGAAAACGTGCCCGAATTTGCCATCGGCAAAACAAGGTTTCTCACCAATCAACTGGGTTACATAGATTACGGCGAGCATCTTTTTTTTGACCTTGAAAGGACGATAGAATGGGCAGGGGAGTAGTAGGTTTTTCACCAAAATTCCCATCTTCGCCACCAAATTTTACGATCCATTGAGAATCCGGCACCTATTCATTTACCTGTACGTCGCTTTTCTGCCGTGGCTTGCCACGGCACAATCGGATGTAGATGCAAACGCCTTCCGGGCCATGTCAACCGCCGAGCGGCTGAACTATGTTTACGACCCAAACAGGAGCTGGAAGGACACGTCCGAGTTCCTGGCTTGGTATCGCCCCATGCTGGCCGCTGCTGAATCGGAGGGGGACGAAAAGGCGATGTTTGCATTGCTTTATGAGCAGTTCCAGCAGCGACATGCTTTCCGTTCATTAGAAGGCAATGTGGTGGAGCTGGAGTCGGAACTTTTGGAAGCAGCAAAAGAGTATGATGTAAGGGAGGGGGAAATCGTTGCGGAGCACTATGTTCAGTTTGGTAAAAACAACCACCAACTTTTGTCCAACGAACAGTTGTACGCCTACATTCTGCTCGAATATGAAAGGATGGAGGATATTGGTTTTGACAATTTCAGGCAATTCGATATTGCAAGGTTGCTGTACCATTCCGGGCGGTTCATGTTCCAACTGGAAGACTATGAAAAAGCCCTGAAAATTCTCTTGAACGCCGAAAAATACACGGAGCCAACGGACAACGGCCTCCAAGTTTGGATATTCGTCAAGAATCATATCCAGAGCATTTACCAGCGGCAAAAGCAGTATGATTTGAGTATTCCTTACGCCAAGAAAATCATTGAAGTGACTAGCAAATGTCCCAGTGAAAAGCCAAGTGAACAATTGTTTTGTAAAACTTGGCTGGGAATTGCCTCTGTGGACATTGCCTCCATGCTCATCGGACAGGGCAAGTTCGAAGATGGTGAACTGTATGCCAACGAGGGCTATGCGTTACTCAAATCGCCCTTGGACGCCGAGCCATACTGGCTAAGGGCGGAGTACGATATGTTGCAAGTCTTGATTTCTACCAAACTGGAGCTGAAAAAACTGGACGAAGCGGGGCCTTTGCTCAAACGGGCCGCCGAAATAGCCTCGATATTGGACCAAAAAGAGGACCCAGAGTATTTCAAGCACGTCAAGTTTTACCAGAACTACGCCCGCTATTATGAGCTGCGGGGTGATTATGCAGAAGCCGTGCGCTACGGCAATTTCGCAAAACCCTTGCAGGACAGCCTCGACCGCCGCAACGATGCCCGTACCCTCGAAAAAATTCAGCAACGCCTCGCTGCCGAAAAGTACTCCGAACAACTGAAACTTGTCGAGAGCGAAAAGCAGTTGCAAAAGATGCTGCGCAATGCGGCCTTCGTCATCATGCTGTTGGTGGGTGCTTTGGCCTACGGCAATTACCACCGCTTGCAGTACAAGCGAAAACAGGCGATGGCGGAACTGGAGGCTGCCAAGGGCGAACTCAATTCCTTTACCCAAAGCCTACGGGAAAAATCGGAACTGGCCGAAAACCTCCGCCTCGAACTCGAAAAGCTCTCCCGCTCCGGCGAACGCAGCGAATACTTGGAGAAACTCTCCCGTAGCACCATCCTCACCGACGACGATTGGTCGCAGTTCCGCAGCATCTTCGAGAAGGTGCACCCGAATTTCATTGAAACGCAAAAAACGCTTTATCCCGACCTCACCCAAGCCGAGCTACGCTACCTCGTACTTGAAAAGCTTCAACTCACCACCCACGAGATGGCCAATATGCTTGGCGTCTCCGATGGCACTATCCGGCAGACGAAGATGCGCATGAAGCGGAAGGTGGGGGAGGGAAATTAGGAAATTGGAAATTAAGAAATTATGGCTCAATAGTTAATCTTCTAATTCCCTGATTTTCAATAACTTACCTCATTGTAACGTTTTTGTAACGCCCCTGTGACGGCATTGTAACGCCAAAAATTAGGCTTTCCCCGCCGCTGCCCGCTCCTTTGCAGCGTCAATTTTATTGGAGCGATGGTCACACTATTTCACTTTACATCCATGAAAAAGCAAAGTCAAAAACGGACGGTAGCAATCTCATTTGCGGTGCGCTACTGGCTGCTTTGGGCGCTGCTGTTCGCTGCGCTTGCATACGGCATCCACCGATATTTCGTGTACCGGGATGTGCGATTGGAAAAGCGGATAGAAAAGCTGAACAGTTGAGGTTGTCCGAGCAGCAAGATTCCTTTCGCCATTTTTTCATCAATCTAAATACTATAAACCATGTTCAATTTCAAGTTAAATCATTTCATGTCTTTCCTCGTGGGCGGCGTACTGACAATGGCCGTCATCAGTGCCAGCTCAAAGCCACAACCCGTGGAGCACCCGGTTTCCAGTGAAGCATACATCGGTGAAGTGTTCGCATTTGCGGGCAGTTTTTGCCCACGCAACTTCGTGTCCTGCGACGGGAAGCTGCTCGATATTGCCAACAACCAGGCATTGTTTGCCATCATCGGCAATAGCTACGGCGGCGACGGCAAGACCAATTTCGCCGTGCCAAACCTGAAGGGCCGCACGCCCGTCGGCATGACGAGCAGGCTGGGCGAGCGCCTCGGTGATGAGTTCCATGCTGCCGACGATGCAAAAGGCGCTGGCGTTGGCATGAACTACTGCATTTGCACTGCAGGCATTTTCCCACAACAGTAAACCACCTTCAACTCCATCTGAATCCTCTTCATCATCAAACCTATGTTTATAATGAAAAACTTATTTTGCCTTAGCTTATTCCTTGCACTTTTCACCAGCTGCACCTACTACCGTGGCCCTCAGCCCTCTGGTGCGCCCGATATGGATGCTTTCCCACGGGAAATGCACGGTACCTACCTCGCCGACCAAAGCAAGCTCGTCATCACCAGCAACAAGATTGAGTACTGGGCCGACAAGACGAAAGCTTCAATGAAGTCCTACATCAGCGACAGCCTTCATGTGCGCAGCATGTCACCGTGGGTCATTGGCACAAATAGGGGAAGGTTTGCTTCGGGCGGCGATAACTATTCGGTGTTTGCCCTCAAATTGGATGAGAACAACCCGAACTTGCTGTACGGCATCCAAACGGACGAGGACGATATAAAAAAGGAGTTCCCGAACCTCCGCCATTCGGTTGAACAACATTCTGTCACCACCTCGGACGGCGTGCCTGAGCCGCCAAAGGACGTCACCATCTTCGACCCCACGCCGGAGGAGTTTCGGCAAATCATCGAAGCGGCCTTTGCCAAAAAACGGGCAGATGCGGACTACAAGGGGTTCGTCAGGCAGTGAATTCCATTTTCAAAATCAATTTCAAAACTATTTTCATCAACATGAAAAACATCAAATTCTCCCTTCTCGGCTGCCTTGTGGCAATCGCTTGCTATGGCACGGCATTCACGATTGACAGTTTGGCGCAAACTGCAAAAGTGGACATCCAAAACAGCATCGTCAATTGGAATGGTTACAAGGTCACGGGCAAGCACATCGGCACCGTCAAACTGAAAAACGGCAGCTTGACACTGGTTGACGGCAAATTGACGGGCGGCAGTTTTGAAATAGACATGAATACGATTAATTGTACCGACCTCGACAGTGAGTATGCGCAGAAACTGGTAAACCACTTGAAGAGCGACGATTTTTTCGGGGTGGCAAATCACCCGGTTGCCAAGTTCGTCATCACCAGGGTTATTGCACAGGACAACAGGGGCAACTATAAAATCATCGGCAACATCACCATCAAGGAAACCACGAAAGAGGTCAAGTTTTTTGGCAACGTCACCACGTCGGGCAACCAGGTCAGCGCCAGCGGAAAAATGACGATTGACCGCTCGGAGTTCAACGTCCGCTACGGCAGCGGCTCTTTTTTCGACGGCTTGGGCGACAAGACCATTTACGATGAATTTGACCTCGAAGTGAAATTGGTCGCTACGAAGGAATAACTGCACCTAACACTTTTCAAAATCCATTTCATCATGAAAATCTTAAAATCCTTCTTCCTCGCAAGCCTCCTACTTGCCACAATCAGCCTGCAAGCGCAGGATGAAACCTCCGATTGGCAACCGCCACAACCCGCCAAATGGCTCACCATGAGCAGCGCCGGGTTGTCCATGGGCTTTGCCGAAGGCTGGGCTACCGATGGTGATGCAAATAGCATGGTCGGCGTGTCGCCGGACGGCAAGGTGCGCATCTCGGCAACCATTTCACAATTCCACACGGTATCCGAAACCGTCGCCAACATCCAGCGGGAGTTCAGCTCCTGGTGCGATGGGCTGACCTTGACCGACCCGCAGAGCAACCGGGAAGTCAACGGCCTGACCCTGCTTTACACCGGAGGAACCGCCAAACTGCAAGGTGAAGAAACGCCGATTGACGTGGCCATTGACATCCTCGAAACGCCCATGAGCGGCGACAATGGCATTGTCGTCATCGCCACCTACGGCTTCCACGAGGGCATGATGGAGCATTTCGGCGATATTTTGATGGCGCTCGTAAGCTTCAAAAGGTCAAATTAAATCACCATTTTTTCACTACTAAATTCTTTAAAACAATGAAATCGAAACATATCATCAACAGGCTTGGCATATTGCTTTGCCTTGTGTTTTTTAGTCTGCCGGATGCGGCGGGGCAGGATTGTGGGCAGATTATACATTTTTATACCCAGTTTGAATGCTGGAACCAAAAAGCCTTGAATGGAGAAAAAAAATTGGCCAATGCGAAGTTGTCCTATGCGAATTTGACCAATGCGGATTTGTCCAAGGTGGATTTCTCTAGGGCGTCTTTGTTCAGGGCGTATTTGGCCAATGCGAAGTTGGACTATGCGAATTTGACCGATGCGGATTTGGAGGGGACGTATTTGGCCGGGGCGGATTTGACCGGGGCGAATTTGAACAAGGCGTTTTTGTACAAGGCGAAATTGATGAAGGCGAATTTGACCGGGGCGGATTTGTCCGGGGCGATTTTGAACAATGCGAGTTTGAACGAGGCAATCGTCAGTCGCTCCAAGACCAAAGGCATTGACTTCGAAGACTGGAAAAGTCGGGGAGCGATTGTAAAAGACTAAATTTTCAACCTTAATTTAAAAATACACCATCAAGATGAAAAAGCTAATCGCAGCCCTCGTGCTGCCAGTCGCCATCTTCCTACTGGCCACCCTCAGCCTGCAAGCGCAGGATGAAACCTCCGATTGGCAACCACCACAGCCCACCAAATGGCTCACCATGAGCAGCGCCGGGCTGACGATGGGCTTTGCCGAAGGCTGGGAAACCCACGAAGATGCAACTGCTATGGTGGGAGTGTCGCCGGACGGAAAAGTGCGCATTATGGCGAGTAT
This sequence comes from Saprospiraceae bacterium UBA6168, assembly GCA_002435785.1. Classification (GTDB taxonomy): domain Bacteria; phylum Bacteroidota; class Bacteroidia; order Chitinophagales; family Saprospiraceae; genus UBA6168. The sequence goes on from DIUC01000070.1 coordinate 35,494, forward strand.
TTCACAATTCCACACGGTATCGGAAACCGTCGCCAACATCCAGCGGGAGTTCAGCTCCTGGTGCGATGGGCTGACCTTGACCGACCCGCAGGATAACCGGGAAGTCAACGGCCTGACCCTGCTTTACACTGGAGGAACCGCCAAACTGCAAGGTGAAGAAACGCCGATTGACGTGGCCATTGACATACTTGAAACGCCCGTGAGCGGCGACAATGCCGTTGTGGTCATTGCCACCTACGGCTTCCACGAGGGCATGATGGAGCATTTCGACGATATTTTGATGGCGCTCGAAAGTTTCAAAAGGTCGGAATAAATCACCATTTTTTCACTACTAAATTTTAAAACAATGAAATCGAAACATATCATCACCGGGATTGGCATGCTGATTTGCCTGGTGTTTTTCAATGTGCAGGATGCGGCAGGGCAAGATTGTGGGGGAAAACATCCCAGTTATAGTTCAATGTGCTGGTCACTAAAAGTCAGGTCAGGAGACAAAGAATTGAGGATGGCGAGGTTAAGTAATGAGGATTTAAGCAGGATAGATTTGAGAGGGGCGAATTTACCCGGGGCACATTTTACCAATTCGAATTTGAGCAATGCGAATTTGAGCAATGCGAGGTTGATTGGGGCGAGGATGGCTGGTGCGGATTTGACCGGTGCAGATTTGTCCGGTGCGGATTTGTCCGGTACGGATTTGACCAGGGCGAATTTGACCAAGGCAAATTTGACCGGAGCAATTGTCAGACGCTCCTCCACCAAAGGCATTAATTTCGATGATTGGAAAAAACGAGGTGCGATTGTATTAGATTAAATCTCCAACCTAAAATTAAAAATACACCATCAAGATGAAAAAACTAATCGCAGCCCTCGTGCTGCCAGCCATTCTCATGCTTTCGCTGAACCTTTCAGCACAAACTTATTGGCTCGCCCGCAAGGACGGCAACACCCTCCGCTACGATGTAAAAGTGCCAGCCGACCTGGCCGCCATCATCAAAACCCCCAGCAAAGAAGGCTGGGCAACCGTCTATTCCTCCGAGCAGCGCACCATCAACGGCAAGGCTTGGACATTCCACTCCAATACCCTTAGCTGGGATGTGAAAGTGGACGGCAGCATCACTTGGGAAGGCAAGGACGGCGGCGTCGGTGGGCAATGGGCCGACCTCAACAGCAGCAGCCCAGACTGGCAGAACTGCTGGTCGAAAGTCATCGAACCCAGCGCCAAGGTTTACAATGGCAATTGGAAAACGGCCAAGCTGGACATGCTCGAAAACCCCGGCACAGCAGCCCCCGGCGTGGTCATTGACCTGACCAACCCTGAACAGGCGGGCAGCGCCAATGTGCCCCTCACCAAGGAGCAGGCCATCAAGGCTTTTGTGGACAAAATGAACCTGCTCCGCACCGACCCAGCCAACGGCAACGCCATCATTGACGCCCTGCTGAAACGCCGTGGCGCAGCCTGGCTCACCAGCAAGGAATACACCCAGGACGACATCCGGGGCAAGACCCGCCAGCAGCACCACAACGATTTCAAGGCGTGGCTGAAGGCGCAGTCCAAGCTCGCTGCGCTCACCTGGGACGACGACCTCGCCAAAATCGCCGCCGCTGGCAAAACATCCAACAAATACACCAAGCTCGAATTCCGCATGGATGCCTGGGGCGACCCGGTCGAGGAGGCCCTCGGGGCTTGGGCCGTGGACGGTGAAACCGGCATCCAGCGCCTGCGTGACCCAAGGCTCAAATTCATCGGCATCGCCTCCAAACCGGGCGGTTCCAAAGAGGAGTTCATCATCGTGGCCAGCGAGGTGAAAGGCAGTGTTTACACGGCCAAAGATGCCGATTTCGGCAACCGCCCCTTCCAGCTCGACGTGACGGGTTTGCCAGTCAGTGATAAAGCCAGCTTGGCCTACGAGCGTTGCCCGCAAATCATCGGGCATCCCAATGCCGACGGCTCTTTGGACATCGCCTGGCTATCGGCCGATGGCAGCAAAATCTCCGTCCACCGGGCTGGAGCGAACTTGCAGGCGGGGCAAGTCAATCCACTCCAACAGCGCCGCACGTTCAACTCGCTCGGCCTGTTTGCTGGCTACACCCGCATTGGCGACGACGACTTCGTGCTGAGTGCCGAGCGCCACACCATGCCCGACCAGCCACAGGCTTTGAAATTGTTCAAAAACAGCAACAGCAGCATGGTTTGGAGTGGAAAGAACCCCGGCAAATCGGGTGTGCTTTCACCGCTTTATGCGGGTTCCAGCAAATTGGCAGCGGGCGAGGGCAAACTCTTCGTTGCCATCAACGGTGGCTATTCGCACCCTTATGTGGCGATGCTGGATGCCAGCAAACTGAACCAAACCGACGCCATTTCGCCCAGCAGCGGTACGCACAATTTTGACAACCGCTTGATTTGGGATGGTAAAAAATTCGTGGTGATGGAGAACCGTGACCACAGCTTTGGCACTGTGCTGCTGCGGTTCAGCCCTTCGGAAAAATACCCGTTTGAAAGGCAGGACGAGCGGGTGCGCACCATCCACAGCGCCATGCACTACGCCAACGACACGCACACGGAACTCGGTGCCGTACAGCCCGGCCTGAACGGCGGCTACCTTGCCATCATCGCCACGGAACAGGATTGGGACGACAAATTCGGCGGCAAGCCGCGCAGCGAAACGGAACCTATCGTAAACACCGACGGCATGACCAATCCATTCGACATTGCGCTGGTACACGTAAAGGCCAATTTCGATGACGAGGCCAATATCACCCGCTTCGACCCCAAGCGGACCGAGGATGGCATGGTTGCCCTCAACGATGGCGGTGCGGTGGACTTCGGCGATGAAAATCCGGCTTCGGTATTGGCGCAATACGGCAGCAACCTGACTTGGGGCGGCGAGGGCTTTGAGCCTTGGTACGTGAACAGTACGCCCGTCATCAACAGCCAAGGCGAGCGCAAAACTGTTTCCCGCCATTCCACCGACGATGGCTTCAATTACAATCTCTATTCCGGCAAAAGCAATGCTTACCAAATGGCCGCCGCACGCCGCCATATCACGACGGCTGGTGTGGTCTGGGCAACGAATTACAGCAAGGGCTTCGTGGGCCGCATCCCGAAAGGCGAGAAATTCACCACGGCGCAGCGTCCCCGGTTGGTGAAAATCAGCGAGAACAATTACGTCGCCCTTTGGGAAGAACACAGCGCCGAAGTGAGCGGCTGCATCGCCCTCGACAACCCACGCTATACCACGAACTACGTGACCACCAAAGCGGCAAAAGTGACCCTCAGCGGCAGTGGCGACCAAGTGAAAATCAGCGTCGGCGCTCCGAAGGTGGTTGCCCCCGTGCGCATGCACTGGCAAGACGATGCCTTCAACTACCAAGGCAAGGCCGCCTGGCTCACGGGCGATGCCGCTGGCCGGAAAATCATCCTGCACACGGTGGATGGGAACCTGAACTATACGAGCTACGAGTTGGGACTTTCCGCTCCTGCTGCGGGCGGTGGCCCAGCGGCAGAGGAGAAGTAATGAACGTCAAAGCAAGGGGTTTGGGGCGGCGCAGCCACCCCAAAATCTCCCTTCCCCCGACGAGCCGCCGAAGATGGCGAGGAGGGGCTCAGCATCCTTTAGCGTTCACATCAAACCTCAAGTTTCGGGTAAATGCGCTTTAAGCCAAAATTTTAACCTTGCTGCCATGCAGCATTAAATCTAAATAAAAATGAAGAACATATTTTCAGCATTTTCAATCATGGCAATCCTATTCCTGTTTGCCACCAACACCGCCACTGCCCAGTACATCAACGGCGACTGGGAAGGCGTGCAGGTCGTGCAGAAAAAACCATTCCCGAAGGACATGACCTTCAACTGGGACACCCGCAAGTACAACTACAACCTGCCTCAGGGCTTCTCCACTTGGGTGATGGAGCTTCACTTGGAGGGAACCGATAACGAAGTGAAGGGCACTTGGCGCACGGTTGAGAAATACGGCAAGGCAAAGCCCGGCCTCTATGAAATTGAGGGCAGCTTCAATCCGGCAACGGGACTGTTTGTATACCAGCCCACCAAGCGTTTGGAAGGCCCAAATTTCGCCAATACTATCAACCGTACCCTGTCGCTATTGGAAGATGGCACGTATGAATATTTTGAAGGCCGCTGGACCTCACAAGACGGCGATAATGGGATCGTTTTTTATCGCCGAGTGCCACCCGTTGTCAATGATAAATTGCTGACCGCCGCTTCTTTCGCAGGCTCCCACCCCGATGGCAACTCCGTGTATTTGGAGGTCGAAATGGAGCAGTTCATAGGGGGCGACGAGCAACCGAAAGCTACCTACACCTACGTGACGCCCGATAATGCCAAGACCAACCAACAGTTCAAGTTTGTGATGCGGGAAGACAACGTCTATACCTTCTCGACAGCGGGTATCCATGGCAATACCGACACCTGGAAAGTGACCGTGAACAGCCCAGACGAAATCGTGCTGGAGTTTCAATCCGTTGATGCTGCTGGGCCGATGACCCTAGTTAAGACCTTTTAACAATTCTAACAATTCTAACAATTGCAACAATCTAACAATTCTAAAACCATTTAAATCCTTTTCATCAATGAAAAAATCAATTGCATTCGTTTTTGCACAAGTTTTTATCCTTGTTTTTGCTGCGCAACTCATGGCGCAAGACTTGACTGGAAGCTGGCAGGGTATGCTCAATTTCGGCACAGGCTCTATCAACCCCGACAAAATCCAATACAATTGGGATACGGATAAATGGACGCCAGCTTATTCCCGCTATGTTCTCGAAATTGAGGTCAATGCCCTCAACAACAACGCCGACGATGGATTTTACAATATCATGAGCGGTGGCAGCCGTGGCAAGATGAGCATCGCCATCACATGGGACGAAAACCGCAAAGTGCTGAAATACAGCACCAAGAAAAACCTTGGTTATGGCTACTGTATGAACGACGCCACACTGAACTACCGTGTGGATGGCGACTATGAATACCTCGAAGGCACCTGGAAAGGTTGTGGCATGGGCAAGATTGCGCTGCGCCGCAAAGTGGGGGCGCCAGCACCCGTGCATGTGCCTGCCGAAACGACGGAATACGCCGAGCTAAATGGCATTGGCTTCAGTTTTCCTAAAAATTGGAAATGGGAAAAAGAACCAGAAATGGTAACGGTCACTTCTCCTGATGAGAACATCGTGTTGATGGTCATACAGACCAGCACTTCCGATATCAACGAGGCGGCTTCCATTGCCCGCAAAGGCTTTGATGCAGCCCTGAAGGATATTGTTTTGCCAGAAGCTTTTTCGGAGTCGCAGCGCAACGGGCTTACCATCCAAACCATTGACGGTACGGCAGTCGTGAAGGACAATGACGCTTCTGTGTTTATCAGCTCCTTGTTGATTCAAAGCGAGGGCAACCAAAACTTCACGATTTACCTCGGCATCGGGGAGAAGAGTTCCATCTTGAAAAATGGTTCGACGATACAGGCGGCACTGGATTCGTTCAAGCCTGCCAATTAATTAAAATACAGGGTTTTAAATAGATGGATTGGTTTATTCGGCACTTTGCTTTGTGGCCCTATGTGTCTTTGTGTATCCGTGTTTATTCTTTAACAAGAAGGCACAAAGACTCATAGTATTACCAAGAAGTCACGATTGAAATGGTCTATCCATTTAATTCTCCATATCCCTCATTTCATCATTTATTAAAAAAACACATTTTAATGAAAAACTCAATCCTAACTTCACGTATAGCTGCCGGTTCAGCTATCCTGTTTATCGCAGCAATCATCCTAACCGCATTTAGCTGGAATGCCCGGCCAAGTGCCGCCGATGCCAAGGACGAAGTGATTCGGCTCATCAACGAATACCGCAGTTCCGGCAAATACAACACGAACATCGCCAATTGGTCGCCGGGCAATTGCCTGATAGCAGCGCCAGCCGCCACCAAAGGCAACGTGACGCTGGAAGTCAATTCCGACCTCATGAACGCCGCACAGGCCACTGCCGAGAAGTTCGCCTCTGGCGAATACAACTACGACAAGGCCCACCACCAAAAAGACCCCAATGGCATCAACGGCCCAATGGTTCGTGCTATCAAGGACGGTTTCTGGCCACGTTGGAACCTGTTGCATACCGCTGCCACTACGCCACCATTCACGGGCATCATGGAAAACCTGTTCAAAGGGCCGGAGAACCTTTCGCCCGCCTCGGTGGTGGAAGGTTGGAAAAAAAGCCCCGGCCATAATTACACCCTCCTGCGGGCTTCCGCTTACAGTATCGGCGTGGGCATGGCAGAAGGCAATGGCAACAGCTACTGGGTCTTCCTAATCGAAAGCGAATGGAGCATGGACGAGACGCCGGAGAACCTCAGCAAGTATTTTGGCATGGGCCGGGGCTACGATTTTAGGGCAGGCGTTCAGCCCGACCCAAATGGAAAAGCTGCTGAGGTCTACGATTGGGTGGAAGGCATTGCGGATAAAATTAAGAACGAGCGGTAGGGGGGTGAATAGTGATTAGTGAATAGTGATTAGTGATTAGTGACTGGTGACTGGTGATTAGCGTCCCTCCCAATCATTAATCACTAATCACTTGAAGCTAATACGTTGACTTACAGTGATTTACTTAGCCAAGTTTTCATTGTAACGGTTTTGTAACGCCTTAAATAATGGTGTTTTCAACTTTAGCAGGCTCCTTTGTGACATCATCAAATAAGCGACTGGATAGGCTGCGATGAAGTCCATACCTTTTCAGTGAAGCATCATTTTTCACCATCTAAATTATCATTCAGTGAAACAGCTTTTTTTCATTTTTAGCTTCCTTGCCTTTGGCACAATGGCTGCCTTGGCCCAAACAGCAGGCCCAGTCATGACTTTTGAGAAAACCTCGCATGACTTTGGCATGATAGACCATAAAGCTGATGGGCTACACAAGTTCAAATTCACCAACCAGGGCAACGAGCCACTTATTATCCAGTCTGGCAAAGCTTCTTGTAGTTGTGTTAAAGTCACTTACCCTCAAGAACCCATCATGCCGGGCGAGACCGCCTATATTGACGCAACCTACGACACCAACCGGGTTGGACATTTCAGCAAGCAGGTAACCCTGACCACGAATGAGGTAACTTCCACTCACACGCTCACCATCAAAGGAGAGGTGAAATCACCGCCCGTGCAAGAATCGGTGCCTGCACCAACTGGCGGGCTGAAGCAATAAGTGATTGGTGATTGGTGATTGGGCGGTCACCAATCACTAATCACTAGTCACTAATCATCATCTTTAAATATCATTAAAATGTTAAAAGGAACAGTCAAGAGTTTTAATGAAGCGAAAGGCTGGGGTTTTATTGTAGATTCAGCTTCTGGTGAGGAAATCTACTTTCATGTTTCGGGGCTGATAGACAAGGTGAAGGTAGGTGATACCGTTACCTACCAAATAGAAAGAGGGAAATTAGGGATGAACGCAGTGTTTGTGCAAATTGCTTGAAAAATTTGTTTTTGCAAGCAATCAACCACCACGGGCAGATACTAGCTGAGTGGAATGCATTAATTTAAAGTGATTGACTCGTCCTGGCTTTTTTTCATCTCAAATCCATTTACAATGAAATCATTCCTTTTCATCCTCAGCTTCATCGCCTTTGGTGCAATGTCAGCAAAGGCACAAGGCCCAGTCATGACTTTTGAGAAAACCACGCATGACTTTGGCATGATAGACCATAAAGCTAATGGGCTACACAAGTTCAAATTCACCAACCAGGGCAACGAGCCACTTATTATTCAGTCTGGCAAAGCTTCTTGTGGTTGTGTTAAAGTCACTTACCCTCAAGAACCCATCATGCCGGGCGAAACCGCCTATATTGACGTGACCTACGACACCAACCGGGTTGGGAATTTCAACAAGCAGGCATACTTGACTACGAATGATAAGGATTACTCCATGCACACGCTCATCGTCAAAGGCGATGTGAAAGCACCACCTACACAGGAATCTGTGCCTGCACCAACTGGCGGGCTGAATGGCGGAAACTGATTTTAAGTTTGATGCAGCTTTAATTCCTACGAAAAACGCAAACTGTAACTGTCAAATCCTACCATGAAGGCAAAGGCTTCGGCCATATCTTGGACGATGCAAGCAAAGAGGAAATCTTCTTTCATGCCAGTGGACTAGAGGAAGAAACTATCATGGAAGGCGAAAGGGTCAGTTTCGAAGTGGCAATTGGCAGGAAAGGAGAGAACGCCATGAATGTTAGGCGAATCTGATAAGCTGCAAATGCCGGATTCATCTGAGATAAATGGTGGGAGAACGCCATTCTTTACCGTGAATAATCATCTAAAACTTAAAACAACAACAATCGAATACCTGGGGGGATTGGTTGACTATTCCCCCAGGAAGCAACACCAAAGCACCGGACATGATTGCTTCTGAATAAACATGCCCTTCAAAGTATGCAACCGCGCTTGGGCATGAACTTCATCATCTTTATCTACGGGATTTTTCCGTCAAGGAGCTGAAGTAAGGGGGCTTTGGCCCGACCATTTCAACAATAAAAACTACTGGGACGGACTTCATTTCAAAGTGAAAGTTGTTGCCCCGGTGTTTCTTATCACTTTTAACAATGAATTCTGATGAAAAAAAATCTACATCTTCTCATCACCTTGCTTGCCGTGCTGGCGGTTGGCGACAGCGACACGATTGCCCAAAGTTTCAACACCTGCACCGGGCAAACCGTCCTCAGCATTATAGGGGAAAGCACATCCACCACCACCAATAACACAGGGCAAAGTGTCACTGTCAAAATCACGGCAAAAGGCGCCGATGGCTCGACTTTAGCCAATTAAGCAGC
>DIUC01000035.1 GCA_002435785.1 Saprospiraceae bacterium UBA6168
CTTTCAAATGGCTAAAGTCGAGCTTGCTGTCCCTAATAAAAACAGCCCGGCCTATCGAAACATGCCGGGCTGTCGCCTACTTTGATGTAGTTATTATCATCGTTTCACCACCTTTCCCTGCCGCACCTCACCGCCGCTCAATATCCGGTAGAAATAAACGCCAGAAGGTTTTTCCGCAAAATCAATTGAAAGAGAGGCATGGCTGCCAATGGCCCATTGGCGTAGGAGCAGTAGCCGACCGTTGGTGTCGAACAATTCCACCTGCACCTCTCCCACTGCGTTTTTCACCTCGATGACCATTTGATGGTCCACAGGATTTGGGAAAACCTTGACGGCCATTGGCTGCGTTTGCTCCGGTGCCGCACTTGGTGGTATCAGTGCAATGGCCACTTCCACTGCCGCCAGTGCATCCACCCGACCGAAACCGTAGGTGTGGTTGGGTACTTGTGTGCCGGGAATGTTGCCACAATCTTGGTCGGTGGTCTTTGGTACAGCGGTTTGCTCGATGATTTCCTCGATGAGGTCCACCTGCCCGGCGAGGTCAGGGTTGGCGGAGATGATGAGCGCCACCAGTCCGGCCACGTGTGGCCCGGCCATGCTCGTGCCCGAGAACCCAGCGTAGCCGCCGCCCGGCACACTTGAACGTACCCCAACACCCGGCGCTGATACATTGGGCTTGAGGCGGTTGCTTCCATCCACCGTCACTGGGCCTCGGCTGCTGAACCCCGCTATGGTATCGTTGATGGCCGTGGCACCCACGGAGAAGCTGTTTTCAAAAAAGGCGGGCGGGTTGGACACACTGCCGCAGCCGCTGCCGCTATTGCCAGCCGACACCACGACTACCGTGCCTGCCAGCCGGAGGTTGTTCACGGCCAGTTCCATCACCAAGAAATTGGTGGGATTGCAGCCCTCGCCCTCCGAGCAGTACCAAGAGTTGTTGATGACGTGCGGCGCCTTCGTCGGGTCGGGGTTCTGGTGGTTGAGGTCGGTGGGCGCCATGAACCACTGGAAACATTCGAGGTAAGTGAAGGGAGAGCCGTTGCCCCGCTCCATGTTGCGGCAAGCGCACCAGTTGGCATCGGGGGCCACGCCGATTTCGTTGTCGCCGTCCGAGCCGACCATCGTGCCCATGGTGTGCGTGCCGTGGCTGTTGTCGTCGCAAGGCACGGGCGAGTCGAGGCCACAGGGGTTGTCGGGGGTGCTGCTCAATGGGCTGATGCTATGGATGGCGTCGTGCCAGTTGTAGTTGTGGTCAACGGAGCCAGATGGGGCGGAGTAGCCCCGGTACTTGGACTGCAGGGCCGGGTGCGTCCAGTCGTAACCGGTGTCCTGCCCGCCCACGGTAACGCCCTGGCCTCGGTAGCCGAGCGCCCACACGTCGTCGGCGTTTATCATGTCAATGCCCCACTCGATGGTCATCCGCTCGCTCACGGTACCGCCGAGCCGCTCGATTGGCTCCTCGAAGTGCATGGTCGGGTTGTCCATGAGGTGCGCCACGTCGGGGCGTTGCGCCAGCAAGTTTATCAATGCTTGGTTGCCCTCCGCTTTGATGGCGTTGACGATGAAGATGCCCTCGTGCGGTGCATTTTTTTGGGTCAAAAATGCGGTCAAACCGACTTGGGTCGTATTGGCGGTTTGGCGCAAGGTGTTGAAGACGTAGGTCGCCTTTTCGTCCTTGGTCTTGAGTTGGCGAGCGGCGCTAAGGTCGGCTTGTTGCGCCAGCAAAATGAGGAAAGGCACTGTTTGGCCGTTGGCCGTTTTTGCCAGCAGTGGGGCGTCCACTTTCTGTTGCCAATTATGGGCCTGTCCGTTTGCGAAGCTGAAGAAAGCCAATAGCATGGCGACGGTAAATAGTCTTTTCATCGAATGGTTGGATTTTAAAAAATGTTGTGCCGCAAAATTAAGCCAATCGGAGCGGGTGTGGGGGTGACAATTGGCATTTGGTCGGGCGCTTGCTCACCGCTGTGCCTTTGCCACCAGAAACATGGCCAATGCCCCGAAGAAAATATTGGGCAACCAGACACCGAGGATGGCGGGCAGGGCCTCGTTGGTGGCAAAGGTGATGCTGAACTTGGCGACGAACACGAACACTGCTCCAAGCACAATACCCAGGGCCAGGTGCAGACCCATGCCGCCCCTGACTTTGCGGGAGGCCATGGCCACCCCAATCAGGGTGACGATGAGCAGCGTGACGGGGTCGGCGGTGCGGCGGTAAAGCTCGATTTCGTAGCCCTTGGTGTTGCCGACGCCCCTGCGGCGCTCCTCGTCAATGAAGGCGGAGAGGCGGTTGGAGGGGATTTTCTCACGGGTATCGTCGTAGCGGACGAAGTCTTCGGGGGTGAGCAGCAGGGCGGTGTCGAGCTTTTCCTTGCCGCCCACCACGATGCCTTCTTTTTGGCCGTCGAAAGTGTGAATCTCGTAGTTGCTCAGTTGCCACTTGCCCGTTTTGCCGTCCCATCGGGCCTCGTCCGCCTCGATATAGCTGGTGAGGCGGTTGTCGTCAATGTGCTCCAGCCGGAAGTTCCGGGCGAAGCTGTCCCGCTTGAAATAGTCCCGCACATAGATTTTGGTGTGCGAGTCCACGAACATGTGCACGTCCCGTGTATTGCCCTTGTCGCTCTCCTGCACGATGTAGGCGTGGAAGAAGTCGAGGCGGGTCTTGTTGCTCACGGGTATCACGAAGTGGTTGAGCACCAAGTGCAGGCAGGCCAGTAGGCCGCCCGCTATCAGGTAGGGCCGGATGAAGCGCCGGAAGCTGACCCCGGCGTTGAGGATGGCAATGATTTCGGAATTGAAGGCCATGCGGCTGGTGAAGAATATCACCGCAATCATGGCGAAGAGGGGCCACAAAAGGCCGTTGATGAAGACGATAAAGTTGAAATAATACTCAGAGGAGACCTGCCACGGCCCCAGTTTTTCGTCAATGAACTCCTCGACGTTTTGGCTAAAGTCAATGATGACGGCAATCATCGAAAAGATGAGCACCACGAAGAAGAACGTGGCGAGGAACTTTTTGATGATGTAGCGGTCGAGGATTTTTAGCATTGCGGATTGCGGATTGCGGATTGCGGATTGGGCTGAGCCAAAACGAAATACCGATGTTCCAAGACTAAAACTGGTTTTTCCTTAACAAAGTAAAACAACCATTTGCGAAGCAAAAGTAGAGAAGTCAAACTTAGCAGTGCCTCCCAATCCGAAATCCGCATTCGTCACAGCCTCACCGCCATGCTCCTCACCATCCCCTCCTTCCAACTCGCAAAATCCCCAGCGATGATGTGCCGCCTCGCCTCGCCCACTAACCAGAGGTAGAAGCAGAGGTTGTGCAGCGAAGCTATCATGCCGCCGAGCTGCTCCCCGGCCACGAAGAGGTGGCGCAGGTAGGCCAATGAATGCACCCGGCTCGTGTAGCTGGTGCTTTCGGGGTCAATGGGCGAGTGCTCGTTCTTCCATTTCTCGTTGCGGATGTTGATGATGCCCTTGGCGGTGTAGAGGTGTCCGTGGCGGGCATTGCGGGTCGGCAGCACGCAGTCGAACATGTCAATGCCGAGGGCGATGCACTCCAGGATATTCATCGGGGTGCCGACGCCCATGAGGTAGCGGGGTTTTTCCTTTGGTAAAATTCCGCAAACCAGCTCTGTCATGGCATACATATCCTCGTCCGGCTCGCCGACGCTGAGGCCGCCAATGGCATTGCCCTCCCGCTCAAAACTGGCGATGGCCTCCGCCGATTCCTTGCGCAGGTCGGGGTAGGTGCTGCCCTGCACGATGGGGAACAGCGTCTGCTCGTAGCCGTACAGCCCCTCCGTTTCGTCGAAGCGGTCGCAACAGCGCTTGAGCCAGCGGTGGGTGAGGCCCATGGAGTTTTTGGCGTACTGGTACTCGCAGGGGTAGGGCGTACATTCGTCGAAGGCCATGATGATGTCCGCCCCGATTTCCCGCTGGATGTCTATCGCCCGCTCCGGTGTGAAGACGTGGCTGGAGCCGTCAATATGCGATTTGAAGGTGACGCCCTCCTCTTTTATCTTTCGTTGCGCAGCAAGGGAATAGACTTGGTAGCCGCCGCTGTCGGTGAGGATGGGGCGCTCCCAACCATTGAATTTGTGCAGGCCACCTGCCTCCCGCAGCACTTCCATGCCGGGACGGAGGTAGAGGTGGTAGGTGTTGCCGAGTATGATTTGGGCATGCACCTCCCGATCCAGCTCATGGATGTGGACGGCCTTCACGGCAGCAGCCGTGCCCACCGGCATGAAGATGGGGGTTTCGATGGCGCCGTGCGCTGTTTCGATTCGACCGGCACGGGCAGCGGAGTATGGGTCGGTATGTTGAAGTTGAAAGTTCAATGTATGCTTCAGTTTTGTGGGGCGAAGATGGGACGATATTATGGAGTTGACAAAAATTCAAAAAGCATCGTGATAAACCCTGTACCTGAACTCAGTCGTTGGACGCCGCACCCTCGCCAATTTCATTTCTAAAAACCCTTCCATTCCCTACCTTTACCCCCTCCTCGAAAATCCACCAATACAATACAAAAATAAAATGAAACTAACCTGTCGCCTCCTCCCTGGGGCAATGCTGCTACTCGCAGCAGCCCTTTCCACTGTTTTTTCTTGTAAAAAAGAAACGGCCAACTACGACCGCCCACAAGACCCCTGGGTATTCCGCTCGGTGCTCGACTCCATCCCCCGCATCGCTACGGTGGGGCTGCACGACGATGTTTGGATTGCCTACAACACCGCCACCTGCGCCGTCTATAAATGTTGGAAAGGCTCGGTCAACTTCGACGGGGCGGTCTATACGACCACGCATGGGCCGCAGCCGTCGAGCCTCGGCAATAGCTGGTTCGTGAACAGCCACGCCGAACCTTGGCGGGTCGTCGTGGGCGGGAAGGAGGAAACGCCCAAGGTCCAGTACCGGGGCCACCGCTTCGACAAGGGGCAGGTGACTTTCAACTACGAACTCCTGCTCGCCGACGGCAGCAAAATCAAGGTCAACGAGCAGCCGGAACATGCCGCCAAGGGCGACCAAACCGGGCTGGAACGGGTTTTCACCACCAGCGAAGTGCCAGCAGGAGCGCAGGTAACACTGCTCACCAACCTCAGTTCCATCTCCTTTGAAAACGCCGTGGAAACCGACGGTGAATGGAAAGTAACGGGCAAAACAAACCGGGAATTCAACGGCCTGAGCGGCCTCGACCTCGATGGGCGGCTCACCCTGAAATCCAACGGCAGCACCCGTTTTGCGGCGTTTTTTACAAAAAAACCAATGCTCGAAAACCGCAACAAAATCGAAGGGGCGGAGGAAGCCGAAGACGTGCCGCTTGGCCTGCGCCTCATCGCAAAGTCCGATTGCAAAAGCTGCCACAACACCTATGTGCAGACCGTCGGGCCGTCCTACGTGGACATTGCGAAGCGCTACAACAACACCGCCGACAACCTCGACATGCTGGCCGCCAAGGTGAAAAACGGCGGCTCCGGCAACTGGGGCCAAGCCGCCATGAGCACCCATGCCGACCTGCCCGACAACGACATCAACATCATGGTGAAATACATCTTGAACCTCGACAGCCTCGAAGAATCGAAGATTGCCAACATGCCGAAGAACAAGGCCAAGCCCACTGGCCCAGCTATGGAGCCTAAAACGGGCGTGAAGGATGAAGACATTTATCCCGGCGCAGTGGTCAGGGTCTATCAGTTCACGGACAAGCGCAAGCTGACAAAAGTAGCCGATATGCAGCCGCTGCCCAAGCCCGTTTTCGAGGGCATCGTGCCGCAACTCCATGCCACCGCCGCCGACTTCGGGGAACTGACGGACAACTTCGGCCTCGTTGCCGAAGGCTACCTGAAAATCCCGAAGGACAACAACTACGTCTTCCGTACCATCAGCGACGACGGCAGTATCCTCTATATTGATGGACAAAAAGTGGTGGACAACGACGGCCTGCACGGTGACGAACCAAAGGACGGCGAGGTACACCTCAAGGCTGGCCTACACCCGTTCCGTTTGGAGTATTTCGAGGCGGGCGGCGGCAACATGCTTTCTTTCCTCTGGAAATCTTTCGATGACAATGGCGGCAAATTTGAAATCGTGCCGGGGTCTATTTTGTCCCACGAAAAAAGCATGCAGCCCACGGGCATAAGTACCGTTGCGCTGGGCGCTGGCTCCAAAATCCCCGGCGATAAAGGCTACGTGCCGGGCGTCCACCCCAGCTATGACCTTGCGCAAGCACGACCAAACGACTTTCTCCCAAAAGTCGGCGGCATGGACTTCCTCGCCGATGGCCGCCTCGTGGTCAGCACTTGGGACGCTGAGGGCGGGGTTTACATCGTGGAAAATGCCCAGAGCGGTGACCCGGCGAAGATGAAGGTGAAAAAAATTGCCAACGGCCTCCACGAGCCACTCGGCCTCAAGGTGGTCGGCGATGCGATTTATGTTTTGCAAAAACAGGAACTGACCAAGCTCGTGGACCACACGGGCGACGGCGTCATGGACGAATACTACACCGTCTGCAACAGTTGGGGTGTTAGCTCGAACTTCCACGAGTTTGCTTTCGGCCTCATTCACAAAGACGGTTTCTTTTACGGCAGCCTCGCCACGGACATCCTGCCCGGCGGTGCTGGCGCTCCAACGCAGCCACGAGACCGGGGCCGCACTTTCAAAATCAGTGAAAAGGACGGCAGCATTGAGTTCATTGCCAGCGGCCTGCGCACCCCCAACGGCATCGGCATCGGTGTGGACGGCGAGATTTTCAACGCCGACAACCAGGGCGACTGGCTGCCTTGCAGCAAAATCGTGCACATCACCCCCGGTGCATTCTTTGGCAGCCGTGCCGTGGACTTTGCTGGCACAGCCAACCTGCCCGTAAAGCAGCCCGTGGTCTGGCTGCCGCAGGACGAAATCGGCAACTCGCCCGCTACCCCGCTGGCCTTCACCGACGACAGCCCGTACAAGGGCCAGATGATGCACGGCGAGGTGACGCACGGCGGCGTGAAGCGGGTTTTTGTGGAAAAAATCAACGGCGAGTACCAGGGCTGCGTGTTCCGTTTCACGCAGGGACTGGAGGCGGGCGTGAACCGCATGGTGTGGGGGCCGGACGGGGCGCTCTACGTCGGCGGCATCGGCAACCCCGGCAACTGGCGGGACATGAACGGCGATAAACTATGGTACGGCCTCCAGCGCTTGAAGTACAACCAAAAGCCCGCCTTCGAGATGCTGGCCGTGCGGGCCAAGAGCAACGGCGTGGAAATCGAGTTCACCGAACCGCTGGAAGAGGGTGATGGCTGGAACGGCTCAGAGTACCAGGTGGAGCAGTGGCGCTATGTGCCAACGAAGGATTACGGCGGCCCAAAAGTGGACCAAGCCCGCATGAAAGTGCTTTCCGCCAACGTCAGCGCCGACCGTAAAAAAGTCTTCCTCGAACTGGCGGGCATGAAGCCGCAGCACGTCATATACGTGCGGCTGCCCTACTATTGGGCGAGCGCCAACGGCCACGAACTTTGGGCGACGGAGGGCTGGTACACCCTGAACGCCATCCCCGCCGACCAGCCGGGCGAGAAGACCACGGTGCCCGTTTTTGCCCAAAACAACCTCAGCGAAGCTGAAAAAGCCGCTGGTTGGAAGCTGCTGTTTGATGGCAAAACGACGGCTGGCTGGCACGGCTTCAACAAGAAAACCACCAGCCCGAAATGGGTAGTGCAGGATGGTATGCTGCATTTTGACCCGAAAGCCGCCGTGGACGATAAGAACGGCGACATCGTGACGGACGCCGAGTACGCCAATTACGAGCTGCGCTTGGAGTGGAAGATTGCCGCCTGCGGCAATTCCGGCGTGGTTTACAACGTGGTGGAAGACCCCAAATACGACTGGGGCTGGCTGACCGGCCCAGAGATGCAAATACTCGACAACTCCTGCCACCCCGACGCCATGTACGACAAGCACAAGGCGGGCGACCTCTACGACCTCGTGGCCAGCAAGATGATGACCGTGAAACCGGCTGGACAATGGAACCGTGCCCGCCTCGTGAACCGCAATGGAAAGGTGGAGCATTGGCTGAATGGCCGCAAGGTGGTGGAAGTGGACATGATGGGCGATGCGTGGCGGAAGCTCGTGGCCGGGAGCAAGTTCAAGGACATGCCGGATTTTGGGAAAAAGACGAGCGGGCGCTTGCTGCTGCAAGACCACGGGGACAGGGTGTGGTTTAGGAATATGAAGATTCGGGTGTTGAAATAAGGGGGAGCGGGGGCAAGGGCGAGCTATCTTTTGAATAGCTCGACCTGTCATTTTGTCAGCTCGACCTATTGTTTAAGTAGCTCGACCTATCCGGTAGATAGCTCGACCTCTGTTTTTTGAGCTCGACCTGTCACCCTGACAGCTCGACCTATTGTGTGGGTAGCTCGACCTACCCATTCAATAGCTCGACCTCCGTTTTTTGAGCTCGACCGCTCGATTGGATAGGTCGAGCTTTAAAATAAAACCGCCCCGGCAGCCAGAAAGCTCGCCGGGGCGGTTGGTTGATGTCCAAAATGGCGCAATGCCGGGTTTAGCTTTCAGGCGAGTCGTTCTTTCGGCCAAATTTTTTGAAATAAGGCGTCAGCCTGTCCAGATAGACTTGATAGGTAGAATCGTGCTGCGCCTTCACTTGGAGCAGCTTATACACCTCCCGAAACACATTGGTCATCTCTTGCCCACTACGGATCATCGTCTTGCGTATCTTGTTCTCCAGTTCAATAACCGCCAGCGCAACAGGAATCATCGCACGGTAAAAATTGAGGTCTTTTTGGAATTCGGTTTCTTTCTCCGTAGAAATCAGGGGTTCGGGCACCAAGCCAAGAATGGCGAGGGTTTCGTCAAGGTAAGTAACGGAATCCTTGTCAAGTTTCAGTTCCCGGAGCACTTCGTCGGCGTCGAGGGTGACGAGCCAGGGCATCCCATCGCCAACCGTTTTGATGTTGAGGAGGATTTCGTTTTGGTCCGCAGTGGTAATCGTAGCGGAAATTCTGTTTTCCATGTTCAAATGAAATTTAGGTAAAGAAATTACAAAAGGTCGCTGCCTTTTTTGGGAAACGACAGATGATTTTTTTTTATTATTTGGTGGTGAAAAAAAATTTCTGGGGTGGGTTTTGTGCTGTTGGAAGGGATGGTGGTGGGGTGAAGGCGTGTTGTTTTGCGGGCGGAAGGGACAGGTGAACTCGTGCTGCCAAGATTTAGGTTTTTTTGTAGTTTTGTCAAAAATCGTTTTCAATGACTCTTGTATTAAATTTTTCTGACAATACCAGCCTCCAACAACTCAAGCAACTTGCTGAGTGGCTCAAAGGCACTGGGTTGATTAAATCTTTTAAAATAGCTCCCGCCGCACCAGAAGAACCCGATGTTGATGCCTTTGTGGATGAAATGCTGATGGATGCCGAAGCCGACTTCGCTGCCGGAAGAACTTATTCCTCTGAGGAGGCCAAAAAAGAACTGGAAAAATGGCTCAAGGAGCGCAAATAATCTGGTCGAAAAAGGCGCTTATCGGCTTGGCCGAGGCTGCTTCCTTCCTTGCCGACATCGTGGGCGAACAAAAAGCGAATGCCTTTCAAATTGACCTTGTCAACCATGTGGCCGAGCAACTTTCCTCCTTTCCTGACAGCGCCCCACCGTGCCATTTCCCAAAATTGGCTGCTGTTGGCTGCCGATGCCTGATTTACAAAAAGAAGTACATTGTCGTGTACAAAGTTGAGCCGGGCTTAGTGCGGATATTTGGCGTTGTGGGCGCTCATCGAAATCCGAGGATTGTTGAAGGGTTGGTTTGAGGTTTGGCCCGCCGGGATGCTTGGGCGTGGAGGGAAAGGGTGTATTTTTGTGGGGCAGAGAGGCGCAATTAAACTTGGGCAAACGTAATTCGGTTTATTTTGTAAATTTGTAAAAAATCCAGCAAATGCAAGGCATTCAACCTTTTAGCAATGTCCAACGAGAGCTGCTAAAGCTCTACGCAAAAAACGTCGCAGACGACGACCTCTTGGCGCTCCGCTACATGATGGGGCTTTACTTTGCCGAAAAGGCATCTCGCCTCATGGACGAGTTTGCGCAACAAAAAGGACTTTCACCCCAAGACCTCGCCAAATGGGCTTATGAGCACTACCGCAGTCAGAATCGTGTTTGACACGAACGTTTTCATTTCCATCATCGGCAAAACTTCGATGAACCGCTGGCTCTTCGACAAAATCATCGAAGGCCGTTTCGTCCTGTGTGTTTCTCAGGAAATCATGTTGGAATACGAAGAAGTGCTTACCCGTAAGACGACCGCCGAAATCGCCCAAAACGTTTCCCAATTTCTTGCCGCCTTCCCATTTGTGGAGAAAACAGAAATCTTCTTCAACTGGACGCTTGTGGAAAAAGACCCCGATGACAACAAGTTCATTGATTGTGCCGTCGCTGCGGGCGCTTTTTGCATCGTATCGAACGACCGTCATTTGCAGCCGTTCAAATCGCTGGAGTTCCCGCCTTTGCGGGTTTTGACGCTGGATGAATTTGAGGCGCAGTTTCGGGAGGGGTGATGTGGATTTTGGAGGGAAAGGGTGTAGTTTTGCGGGTGGGGAGGGGCAAGTTGCGCTGGGGTAAACTTGCAACGATTAAAAAATGGTAATAATATTCAATCTTAAAAGATGAACTTAAAAGAAAAACCATTAGATGAATTAAGGACAACTCAGATTCTATTGGCAGAAATCAAGAATCAGGTTAAATCAAATCAAGATTACATAGGCACGATAAAAAAAGAGGATTGTCTAATTCATGTCAAAGATGTAGATAGTGATTCAACTTTTTTTTTTCACTGTCAAAAAATCATCGATTAACGCTAATGGTCAGATAGTATTTGAATTTCAGAGAAAGCCTCGGTCCTCAATGGACTTGTCAGAGTATTCTTCTGGGATGACCTCAGATAAGGTTATTAGCAATTTTAAAAACTGGGTCTCAATAATTGAAGGTTATAGCCATATTTCCTTAACAGATGAAGATTCATTTGAAAAAAGATATCAAGAAGAATTCATTAATGACTTTGAATTAGTAGACGCAGATGCAGATGAGAATCCCTTTAGTGTGAGTCAACAAATCTACATTAATGAATATGTTAAAATAATTCAATCAGTCCTTGAGGCTAATAAGGATAAATATCAAGTACAAGAACTAATCGAAGAAGCTCAAATTATACGAGAGCAACTTCCGGCAAGCACAAAAAGTAAAGTTGTAAATTCGATTAGTAAATTATTAGCCAAAATTCAAATGAAGGGACTTGAACTTCTAAAAGAAGTTTGGTCAGAAGCAAAAAAGCAAGCCATTAAAAAGATAATTGAAGGTTCTCTTGAAAATCTTCCAAAATTATTAGATATATTTTCCTAACCAATGCATAACCTTTCCAACTACTCCTCCGGCTCCTGGCAACCCGCCATCGGCCACACCCAACCCCTCCACAACGCCATCACCGGCGACGTCATCGCCACGGCAGGCAGCGAGGGGCTGGACTTTCCCGCCATGCTGCACCACGCCCGCACGGTCGGGGGAAAGGCATTGCGGCGCATGAGCTTCTACGAGCGGGGCCTCATGCTGAAAAAACTGGCACTCTACCTCCACGAGCGGCGCAAGAGCTACTACCCCCTCAGCTACGCCACGGGAGCCACCAAGGTGGACTCTTGGGTGGACATCGAGGGCGGCATCGGCACGCTGTTCGCCTATGCCAGCCTGCGCCGACGGCTCGGCAACGAGACCTTCTTCGTGGATGGCGAAACGGTGAAATCCTCCAAGGAGGGCAGCTTCGTCGGGCGGCACATCATGTCCCCACGGCACGGGGTGGCCTTGCACATCAACGCCTTCAACTTCCCCATCTGGGGGATGCTCGAAAAAATCTCCGTGAACCTGCTGGCTGGGATGCCCGCCATCGTGAAGCCCGCCACGCAGACCTCGTTCCTCACCCATGCCATGGTGCAGGACATCATTGCCTCCGGCATCTTGCCCGAAGGCTCGCTCCAGCTCATCTGCGGCAGCGCCCGTGGCCTGCTCGATTCCGTCACCGGGCAGGATGTGGTCACTTTTACGGGCAGTGCCGACACGGGCCGGATGCTCAAGTCCACGCCCGCCGTCATCGCCAATTCGGTGCCGTTCAACATGGAAGCCGACAGCCTCAACGCCTGCGTGTTGGGTGCCGATGCCGTGCCGGGCACGCCGGAGTTCGATATTTTCGTCAAAGAGGTACACCGGGAAATGGTGACGAAGGCCGGGCAGAAATGCACTGCCATCCGCCGCATCCTCGTGCCTGAAAACCTGTTGGAGGACGTGCAGCTAGCACTCGGCCAAGCCTTGGCGAAGACCACCATCGGCGACCCGCAAGTGGAAGGCGTGCGCATGGGTAGCCTCGTTGGGCGCTCGCAGGTGGACGAAGTGCGGGCACGGGTGGAGGAACTCGCCGCCCATACGCCCATCGTTTTCGGCAACCTCGACGCCGATTTTGAAGTAGTCGGGGCAGACCGAACAACGGGCGCTTTCTTCTCGCCCATGCTCTTGCTCAACGACGACCCCTTCCGAAAAACGGCCTCGCACGACATCGAGGTATTCGGCCCGGTGAGCACCCTCATGCCCTACAAGACCCTCGACGACGCCATTGAACTGGTGAACATGGGCAAAGGCTCGCTCGTCAGCAGCATCGTCACCGCCGACGAGCGCACCGCACGGGACTACGTCATCGGCTCGTCGCCCTATCATGGTAGGATATTGGTACTCAACGAGTTGTGCGCCAAAGAGAGCACGGGCCATGGCTCACCGCTCCCCTTGCTCAACCACGGCGGCCCCGGCAGGGCGGGCGGCGGCGGCGAACTCGGCGGTATGCGCAGCCTGCACCACTACCTCCAAACCACGGCGGTGCAGGGCCACCCGACCTTCCTCACGGCGGTCACGGGACAGTACCACCAAGGCGGTCGGCAGACGGAGAAGGACGTGCATATTTTCCGCAAGCATTTCGAGGAACTGGAAATCGGGGAGACGGTCGTCACGGCCAAGCACACGGTCAGCGAGGCGGACATCACGAACTTCGCCAACGTGAGTGGCGACAATTTCTACGCCCATACGGACGCTACGGCACTCGAAGGCACCATTTTTACGGGGCGGGTGGCGCATGGCTATTTCATCCTCTCCAAAGCGGCTGGCCTCTTCGTGGATGCGAAAAAAGGCCCTGTGCTGCTGAACTACGGCTTGGATGAATGCCGTTTCACGAAGCCCGTTTATCCCGGCATGACCATCGGTGTGCGGTTGACGGTGAAGGAAAAGGTTGACCAAGAGAAAAAAAGCGAGGACGACGTGGCAAAGGGCATCGTGAAGCTGCTGGTAGATGTCTATGACGAGACGGGCGAGACGGTGGCATTGGCTACTATTTTGACGATGGTGAGGAAGTTGAACCAAGACGCTTAACTTTGTTGAAAATACCGCATCATGCTTACAAAAGACATGGTTTACAACAGCCTTGAGGAAATGCCGGATGAATTCGAACTGGACGAATTCATCGAGCGCCTGATTTTTCTTCAAAAGATAAAAACAGGTTTGGAGCAACTGGGCGAAGGCAAGAAAAAGCCGCATCAGGAAGTCCGTCAAATGGTAGAGACATGGCGAAAACAGCGTGGTCAGTCCAGGCAATAGACGACCTTTCCGGTATCGAAGACTATTTATCAGCAACCTCCAAGAAACATGCTGAACTCATTGTAGATGCCATCCTACAAGCGGTTGATTTGCTGGAGCAATTTCCAGAAATGGGCAAGGTTGTGCCAGAAATGGGCTTGCTCAATCTTCGGGAACTTATCATCAAAAAGTACCGGGTTGTTTATTACTTGACCTTTCAGGATGAAGTGGAAATCGTGACCATCCGACATTCCTCCCGACCAATGAAGGATACGAGTTTGCCCTTTGAATGACCAATCAAGTTAACCCAAAGTGTCCCCCTTTTTTACCTTCATTCTATCAAAAAAGCCTTTTAAAAAAAATGTCCCACCCAATTTCAACACCCACGCTACCAGTCCTGAAACCAGGAGAAATCCACTATCTCGATGGCCCCGTGCAACGCCACCGGGAGTTGGGCTTCGCCATCAAGGTTTTCTTCCAGTTCCTAAAGGGCTTCCGGGCGCTCCACTTCGTGGGCCCGTGCATCACGGTGTTCGGCTCCGCCCGGTTCAAGGAGGGGCACGAGCACTACGAAAAGGCAAGGGAAGTCGGCAGGGCCATAGCCGCCACGGGCTTCACGACCATGACCGGTGGCGGCCCCGGCATCATGGAAGCAGCAAACCGTGGCGCCTTCGAGGCGGGTGGCAGGTCGGTGGGCTGCAACATTGTGCTGCCCTTCGAGCAGCACTTGAACCCCTACGTTCAAAAATCGGTGAACATCCGCTACTTCTTCGTGCGAAAGGTGCTGTTGCTGAAATACTCTTACGCCTTCATTATCCTGCCCGGCGGCTGGGGTACCATGGACGAGCTGTTCGAGACGCTGACACTGGTACAGACAAAAGTGATGCACAACTTCCCCGTCGTGCTCATTGGCAAAAGCTACTTCCAGCCACTGATGGACTACCTGCACTTCATGGAGCACCAAAGGACCATCTCCCCCGAAGACCTTCAACTGGTACTGCTGACCGACGACGTGCAAGAGGCGATGGCGCACATCCAGAAGTACATCGAGCGGCACTTCAAGGTCTCCACCCGAAACAAGCCATTTTGGTGGTTGTTGGAAAAGGTTTGAGCAGTTGCTTCCTAATCCTATCTTTGCCCACAAGGGCTTTCGCCTAAAACTTAAAACTCAATCATTCAAAACTCAAAACTTATGCTGAACGGACTCATACATGCACATTCAGGCCTCCGCTGGGTCGTACTGGTACTGCTCGTGGCCACCACTTTTATGTCATTGCTGAAGTGGCGCTCCAATGCCCCCTACACGCAGGGCAACCGCAAGCTCAACCTCTTCGCCATGATTTTCATGCACATCCAATTGCTGCTGGGCATTGCGCTGTTCTTCATGAGCGGGCGGGTGGATTTTTCGCAAATGAAAGACGCCATGTTCCGCTTCTTCTCCGTGGAGCACACGGTGATGATGCTGATTGCCATCGCATTGGTGACCATTGGCCACTCAAAATCGAAAAAAGCGACGGAAGACGCACGGAAGTTCAAAACCATTTTCATCTTCTATGGCCTTGCCCTAGTGCTCGTGCTGGTGGCCATTCCTTGGCCATTCCGGGGCTGGGGGAATGGTTGGTTTTAAAAAATTGGGAGGTCGTTTTTTTAGTTGGCAGTTCGACAGTTGGCAGTGGGCAGTCAAGACCGTGGAAGCAGTCACCGACTGCCCACTGCCAACTGTCGAACTGCCAACTAAAATTAAGCCTTTCCGTTAAAGAAATATTATCGTTGAATGGCGCCACAGCTTTGAAAGTTGTGGCGCATTATTTTTGCCTGCTCAATTGACAATCAAATCATTTTATAATGAAAAAAATAGCCTTTTTCGCTTTCGCAATGCTTGCCTCCCTTGCCGCAACGGCACAACAAAGCCCCGTTAAATGGTCGTATGAAGCCAAAAAAGTGGCCGATGGCCAGTACGACCTCGTATTCACCGCCAACATCTCCGACGGCTGGTACGTCTATTCGCAGTACCTCGAAAGTGACGAGGGGCCTATCCGCACCACCTTTACTTTTGATGAAAATGCCGCTGCAAAATTGGAAGGAAAAAACTTGGAGGACGGCCACAAGTACGAGGGCTACGACGACCTCTTCGGCATGAACATCATCAAGTTCAGCGGGAAGCCGACCTTCACCCAGCGGGTGAAAATCACGGCCCCTACCCGGCTGACCGGGCGCGTGGAGTTCATGACCTGCGACAACGAGCGCTGCCTGCCCCCAATTGACGTGCCCTTCCGCTTTGACTTGAATTAGGAAGTACAGCGCGGTTGTGGTTGTTGCATTGCCGACAAGTGACAATAATAACACTCCATCATTTCAGCAATCATTAGCTTTGCGGCCTTTTCCTTAAAACACCTACAATGGCGGGCCTTCCCGCTTTTTTATTCAAATATCTCGACATGAGAAAGTTCTGGACACTTTCAATCCTGATTGCATTCGCAGCAACCGCCTTCAGCCAAATACGCAACCCGGTCAAATGGAGTTTTGCGTCCAAACAGCTCAACGATACCGAGTTCAACCTCGTTTTCACCGCCAATATCGAAGACGGTTGGTACGTCTATTCGCAGTACCTCGAAAGCGACGACGGGCCTGTTAAGACCAGCTTCACCTACGCCAAGGACACCCATTTCTCCTTGGTTGGCAAAAATGCGGAAAGCTCTGCGCACCGCAAGGAGATGAACGACCCGTTGTTCGACAACATGCGGGTTATTAAGTTCGCCGAATCAGTCACCTTCACTCAAAAAGTAAAAGTGACAGACACTTCCAAGCCTGTCAGCGGCTACTTGGAGTTCATGACCTGCAACAACGAGCGCTGCCTACCCCCCACCGAGGTTGATTTTTCGTTCCAGTTGAAATCCGAAACAAAAACTGTTGAGAAAACAGCAGCCCCAAACGATGAAACCAACAAAACCAACTCCATTGCGATAGCCCCGGCTCTCAATGGCATTCAGCCCATAGCTGGGACAACCGGTAGCGACAACATCCATAACCCCGTTTCCTGGACTGCCGATGTGCAAAAAACAGGGGGAACGGAGTACACCGTCAACTTCAAGGCAGTGATAGAAAAAGGCTGGGCCATCTACTCGCAGTTCGTGGACGATGGCGGCCCGATACCCACCTCGCTGACCTTCACCACGGACGAAAATTTTCAGGTATCCGGCAAAGCCACGGAAACCAGCACCCATAAAATCGAAGGCGACGACCCATTTTTTGGCATGAAGGTCACCAAGTTTAAGGAAGACGCAATATTCAGCCAGAAGCTCACCGTGAAAGACCCGTCCAAGCCCATCACTGGCTACCTGACCTTTATGACCTGCAACGACGAGCGTTGCCTCCCCCCGACCGACGTGAACTTTCGCATTGACCCCGCTGGGTTGGTCGTTGTGGTGGGCGTTGGGGCCGATGTTTCCACCGAAACCGCTTTGGCAGACTCAAATTTTGCCTATATCGGCGAGTGTAGGTTCAGCTTGGACAAGACCCAAATGGCCGACTGTGGCGAGCAACACGAAACCGGTAAAAAAGGCTATTGGAAGCTGTTCATCCTCGGCTTCCTCGGCGGTTTAGCAGCATTGCTCACGCCCTGCGTGTTCCCGATGGTGCCGCTCACGGTCAGCTTTTTTACCAAAAGCAACCAATCCAAGAAAAAAGGCTTCCAAAACGCAGCGCTGTACGGCTTCTTCATCCTGCTGGTGTACGTGCTGTTCAGCTTGCCATTCCATATTCTGGACTCCGTCAGCCCCGACATCCTGAACGAGTTCTCGACGAACGTAGGGATAAACCTCGTGTTCTTCGCCATCTTCCTCGTCTTTGCCATTTCGTTTTTCGGCTATTTTGAAATAACGCTACCCGAATCCTGGTCGAACAAAGCCGCCAATGCAGAGGGCGTCGGCGGCATCTTGGGCATCTTCTTCATGGCCCTCACGCTGGTGCTGGTTTCGTTTTCTTGTACCGGCCCCATCCTCGGTTCGCTGCTCGGCACCGTGCTCGATTCCGATGCTGGCGCAATGCAGCTCACGGCGGGCATGGCGGGCTTCGGCGTGGCGCTGGGATTGCCGTTTGGCCTCTTCGCTGCCTTCCCCAACTGGCTCAAGGCGTTGCCAAAATCCGGCGGCTGGATGACCACTGTGAAGGTCGTGCTCGGCTTCCTGGAGCTGGCATTGGCGCTCAAGTTCCTCTCCAACGCCGACCTCGTGAAGCATTGGGGCATCCTCAAAATCGAGGTGTTCCTCGGCCTGTGGATACTCATTTTCATTGCCCTCGGCATCTACCTTTTGGGCAAAATCAGGTTCCCGCACGACAGCCCGTTGAAGAAGATACCAACCGTGCGCTGGGTGCTGGCCATCCTGTCATTTGCCTTCGCTGGCTACATGGCCACTGGACTTCGTTACAGCGAAAAGGAGGGCTCGCTGCATTCGCTCACGCTGTTGAGCGGCTTGGCGCCCCCTGCTTGTTACAGCATCTGGTACCCCTGCGATTGTCCGCAGAACCTCCAGTGTTATAAGGACTTTTGCGAGGGCCTGGCTTATGCCAAAAAAGTGAACAAGCCCATTATGATTGACTTCACGGGCCATGCTTGTGCCAACTGCCGCCGCATGGAGGAAACCGTTTGGCCAACAAAAGAGGTCTATAAATACTTGAAGGACGACTACGTGATCATCTCGCTTTATGTGGACGAAAAAATAGCGCTGCCCGAAGACCAACAAACGACCCTACCGCTCAAGGGCGGTGGTACGCAGCGCTTGCGCAATGTGGGCCACAAATGGGCGTACTTCCAACGGGAAAATTTCAACGACAACTCACAGCCGCAGTACGTGCTCATTTCGCCGGAAGGCGTGTTGCTCAATCAGCCTGTGTCGGGTATGCAGGAAGTGGACGACTATGCCAACTTCTTGAAATGTGGCTTGGATAAGTTTAAAGAATTGAAAGGAAAATAAGGCATTAGACGATAGACAATAGATTGGGCAGTGCTGTCTAAAGTCTATTGTCTATCGTCTAATGTCTTCCACACCAGCTCCGCCTCAAACCCCCTCGACATGGCGTACTGCGCCAACTTTCCCTTTCGGGCAAAATCGTTGCCTTCGGCAATTTGCATTGACCGTTTTTCCAAGACTTCCATCAATGTTTTAAGGTAATCCTGCTCGCTGATTTCCTCCATCGCTTTGCGGATGCAGTATTCTGATATATTGCGAAGCTTCAGTTCCTGCCGGATGCGGGTGCGGCCCCATTGCTTCATGCGGAACTTGCCCCGTGCGAAAGAGCGGGCGAAGCGCTCCTCGTCCAAGAATTTTTCTTCGATAAGGTTGGCCATCACTTCCTCTAAATCCTGACCGTAGCAGCCCAATTCGATGAGCCTGCTGCGCACCTCTTGGTGGCAGCGGTCTTGGTAGGCGCAGTAGCGTTGCAGCTTGACGAGGGCGTCGGCCTTGGAGGTGTATTTTCTGATTGGTCCCTTTTCCACGGGACAAAGGTAAGGAGCGGTTTGCTCAAAAAAGCGCTTCCACGCCCCCGCAATCTTTCAATGTGATGACCTTCCAACTCCTTATCACCCGCTCCACTTCTTCCATTTGCTTGGCGGCCATTGCCACCAGAAAAACATCTCGCTCCAATTTGCCGAATACCGACCGGTCGAAGTATTCCGCCACGTTTCGGTGCAGGTTTGGCTGGAAAAAACGGGTGGCGTTCGACCAGTTGTCGAACCCAACGTTGGCGCTGAGGCAGAGGTTGGCCAGCGTGTCCACATCTGCTTGGGAGGTGGTGTACAGCAGCACGGAGAAGGTATGCCAGTTGGACGATTTGAGGAGTTGAAGCTCATCGTGGATGGGCAGCTTTTTGTTTTGCATGAAAAACTGGGCAGTAGCCCCAGTGGGGTTCGGCCTGTTTTCCACCAAAATCAAGTCCTTGTAGCGCCGGCCCGATGAGGGCTGAGGGATGCTCTCGATGCTTGCCCGCACCGGGTCAATGCGACGGGCAGCCACGATTTCGGGCTGGGTGGCGGGGTTGAGGCGCACTGGCACGAGGCCGAGGTCGAGGTGCAGTGCCTCGGCTGAGGGCTTGAAGTGGAAGCCGAGTTGGTTCCAGGCATAGCGGGCAGTTTCCCACTCGCTCAGGGCCGTGGCAGCGATGCCGAGCGTTTCCCAAAGGTTTTCATCGAAGGCGTTGTGTTCCACGGCCTTTAGGCAGTAGTGCAGGGTGGGCTTCCATTCCATGCGGGAGCGGTAGGTGCGGCTCAGAAAGGCGAAGGGCACCGACCAATCGGGGGCAAGGCGGGCGAGTCGTTTACAGAGCTTCACGGCATTATACACGTCGCCCCGGCGGTCGTACTCGACGACCAATCGGTAAAGCTGTTCGGCAGCGTCGTTGTATTCATGCTTTATAGACATTAGACTTTCAGATGATAGACTTTAGAAATGTCTGGTTCGGGACCAGTCTAAAGTCTTCCAAAAGTAAGCAGTCACGGCAGAAATAGCAAGTGATAGGAGTATCTCATGCCTTAGCAGAAACCGGTCTAATGTCTAAAATCTATTGTCTATAGTCTCCAAACTGTCGTTCGGCCTTTGTTTTTTCAAAAACATCTCGGTCGAGGAAGTAGGAAGCCTCCTGTGATTCGCCCTCCCATGAAGGAGGCTGGGGCTTGTCGTCTGCCTCTATTTCCTCTTTGTACCAATAAGCGGTGAAGATGCCGACGATGGCCCCAAGTAGGTGGCTTTCCCACGAAATGCCTGGCTGGTTGGGCAGTATGCCGCCAAGATAGCCGCTGTACAGCACCGTGACGATGAGCGCCAAAATGATGGATTTTATGCTGCGCCGAAAGACCCCACTCCAAAACACAAAGCTCAGCAACCCATATACCACGCCGCTGGCTCCAATGTGGAAGACCTTTCTGGCAAAAAGCCATACGGCAAACCCAGTGAGCAGGTAAATCATCATCATGCTGCGCGCCGCCACCCGACGATAGAAGTACATGATGATAAAAGAAAGCACGAAAACCGGGGCAGAGTTGGATATCAAATGCTTGAAGTCGTCGTGGATAAGTGGCGCAAATAGCACCCCCCGCAGCCCAAAAACTTCCCTGGGGAATACACCGTAGGCCCCAAAATCGAGGTTGGCAAGCGCCTCCACCAAAAACACGGCCCACATGACGACCATGAACTGGAAGGGCAGGCGTAGGCTTTTTAAAATGCGTTGTTTTTGCTCTTGCATGGCGTTGGCATAAGGTTTTGGCGAAGCCGAAAAGGTGACATCCCGTATTTCTCTTCCGATAAAAATGTGGAAAGCCGTCAAAAAGTTGATAGCAGCCAAAGTAAAGGTATGGACTAACCTACTTTTGGAGATTGATTGCTCTCCGAACTTTTTTCAAAAGTCCTATATTGCCCCGGAAACGAGGGCTGAAAGGTCGTGGGCGTCACGCCAACACCCGTCAATCCTCCAAACTTTCAAAACATGAAGCAAATATTCTTTGGCTTATTCTGCGTATTGGCCTTGGCCGCCTGCAACCAGGACAAACCGGCTGCCCCACCTGCACAAGCCCCTGCGGCAGCAACCGCACCAGCGGCAACCCTGCCAAGCGTACCCTTGGATTTGTTGGAAAGAATCTGGAGCGAAGGCACGCAAATAGACTACATATTCTACAACCAGCCCTTTACCATGAGCCTGTCGGACAAGCCAAGCATCCAGCTTGCCGTTCGTCACGTGGCCGAATCTCCTGCGCCCCTAAAGCCGGAGTGCAAAGCCACGGGTCGGGTCAGCTACCAAATCAAGGGCGACATCGTGTTGGAAGGCGACTTCTACTTCAGCACCGGCTGTACCTATTTTGTCTTCGAAAAAGACCGGGTGAAAACCTACGCCAATTTCATGACCAACGAAGGTGTTGAATACTTCAACAACCAAATAAAACAGGCCGTGCAAATGCAACAGCAGATGCAGCAGAAGGCCACGGGTCAATAAGTGTTTGAGGGTAAGCGATTTTAGAGCCTGAGACATCCACAACCGCTTCGCAAGCTTCACCCCACTCGTGCCCTCAAACTCTAAAACGCTCAAAATCCTTGTTCCATGCGACTTGCAGTAATTGATTGTGGCACCAATACCTTTCACCTGCTCGTGGTGGACAGCAATCCCGATGGCACTTTCAAGAAGGTGTACCGCCAGCGCCAGTACGTGCGGCTGGGCCAAGAGGGGCTTGACCGTATAGGCGATGCCCCCTTCCAGCGGGGCTTGGAATGCTTGGCCTTTTTTGGCAAAACCATGAACGATTTGGGCGTGGAACGGCACCGTGCATTCGGCACCGAGGCGCTGCGCAGAGCAGCAAATGGCCCCGATTTCGTGTCCGCCGTGGCCGCCGCCACCGGGGTCAACATCCACCTCATCTCTGGCGACGAAGAGGCACGGCTCATCCACCTCGGCGTGAAACAGGCCGCCCCATTTTTTGCAGAAAAAACCTTGATTATGGACATTGGCGGTGGCAGCGTCGAGTTCATCATCGCCAGTGAAGAGGAGGTGCATTGGGCACAAAGCTTCCCGGTAGGGGTGCAGGTGCTGTTCTCCCGTTTCCACAAAAACGACCCCATGAGCGCCGACGAAATAGCGGCAATTCTTCAACACCTTGAAGAAGCGCTCCAGCCATTTCACACTGCATTGCGCCAGCACGAAACACCACAGCTCACGGGTGCTTCCGGTTCCTTCGAGGTGGTGGAGGACATGCTCATTCGACAAAAAGACAACCCGCTGTACTCCACCGTTTCAACAGCGGACTTTTACAAAATCCACGAAAAAATCGTTGTGGCCAGCCACGAACAGCGCCTACTGATGCCTGGCCTTCCACCCGAGCGGGCAGAGCTTATCGTCGTCGCTTTTGTGCTGATGGACTATGTCATCCGCAAAGCGAATATTCAGCAAATCGTTACGTCGGCTTATGCGATGAAGGAGGGGATGCTGTTGGAGATGGGTAGGTAGGGTTTGACCATATTGAATTCTGTGCTTTTGAAAGCGCAAAAAATGACAATTCTGCTCTTTTCAATGAGCAGAATTTAGCTTGACTGAGCGGCTCCTATTCGTAAATCGCCCATCCAAATTCGTCAATTCCCAAGGTAGCTCCCAATCCGCACCACCTCCGCAAACACCCCCGCTGCCGTCACCGCAGCGCCAGCGCCGGGGCCACGCACCACGAGGGGGCGCTCTTTGTAGCGTTCAGTGGTAAACACGATCATATTGTCAGAGCCGCTGAGCGAGTAGAATGGGTGCGAAGCATCCACCGCCTGCAGGCCGATAGTGGCTTTGCCGTTGTCGAGGCAAGCGATCATGCGTAGCGCCTTTCCTTCGGCAGCGGCATCGGCGGCCATTTTTTCAAAATGGGCGTCCGCTTTTTCTAGCTCTGCAAAAAAGGCATCCACGTTGGGTGCATCCTGTGCCGCCTTCGGCAAAATGCTTTCGATTTGCACTTCGGCGGCTTCGAGCGGCAGGCCCGTTTCTCGTGCGAGAATGAGCAGCTTGCGGCGTACATCGGCTCCGCCGAGGTCGTCACGGGGGTCGGGTTCGGTATAGCCCAGGCGCTTGGCCTCCCGCACGATGGCGCTGAACGGCTCACCACCTGCCTTGAAATTGTTGAAAATGAACGACATCGTGCCGGACAGCACCCCCTCGATTTTGATGATGTGGTCGCCGCTGGTGATGAGGTCTTCCAGCGTACCGATGACCGGAAGGCCAGCCCCCACGGTCGTTTCGTACAAAAACGGTACGCCACGTCGGGCGGCAATCCCCTTCAAGCGCTGGTACTGGAGGTACGAGCTGCTGGTGGCAACCTTGTTCGGCGTGGAAATGCTGATGCTGCTTTCGAGGATGGTTTCGTAAAAACGGGGCACTTCCTCGCTCGCCGTATTGTCCACGAAGATGGTGTTGCTCAGGTTCAATTTCCGCATCCGTTCCACGAAAGTGGACAAACTCAAGTCTTCGCCGGAGGCGGCAAGGGCCTCATTCCAGTTGGAGAGGTCAATGCCGTTTTCATCGAAAACCATCGTTTTGCTGTTGCACAGCCCGACGATTTTGAGTTCCAAGCTCCTTTTTTCCTTCAAAAATACCGCCTGCTCCCTGATTTGCTCGATGAGCGTGGAGCCTATCAAGCCGACGCCGACCATGAACAGGTGCAGCTCCTTGGTGTCGGAGAGGAAAAACGCCTCGTGCAGTGCGTTCATGGCCTTGCCCTCATCGGCAGCGGAAACCACGACGGAGATGTTCAGCTCCGACGAGCCTTGGGCGATGGCCACCACGTTCACGCCGTTTTTGCCCAGCGCCTGGAACATACGGCCAGCGATGCCGGGGCGGTAGCGCATGTTCTCCCCGATGATGGCGATGACGCTCAGGTTCTCCTCGATTTTCAGCGGCTCGACTAGCCCTTTTTCGATTTCGTACTCAAATTCTGTCTCCACCTGAAGTTTGGCTTTGGCTGCCACTTCGGGTGGAATGGCGAAGGTGATGCTGTGCTCCGACGAGCCCTGGGTGATCAAAATCACGCTGATACCCGCCCTGGCCAAGCTGCCGAACAGTCGCCCAGCGATGCCCGGTACGCCGAACATGCCGCCGCCCTGCAAGGTGAGCATCGCCACTTTGTTGATCGAGGAAATGCCCGTGACGGCATGGCCGCTGGGGTCACGCTGCTCGGTGATGTACGTGCCCTCGAAGCCAGGGTTGAAGGTGTTTTTGATGTAGAGTGGGATGCGTTTTTGCAGCGCTGGTTGCAGCGTCGGCGGGTAGATGACCTTCGCTCCAAAATGCGACATTTCCATCGCCTCGGCGTAGGTCATTTTTGGGATGGTGAAGGCTTTTTTTACCTTGCGGGGGTCGGCGGTGAGCACCCCGTCCACGTCCGTCCAGATTTCGATGCTTGCGGCGTCCAGACCAGCGGCGATGATGGCGGCGGTATAGTCCGAGCCGCCCCGACCAAGTGTGGTCGTGAGGCCATCCGGCGTGGAGCCGATGAAGCCCGTAACTACTTGAACATCAGGATGTTGGGCGTAATAATCCTTGATGAGTGGGTAGGTTGTGGCAAGGTTAACCTTGGCATTTTGGAAAGCATCGTTGGTCTTGATGACCTTGCGGGCATCGAGGAATGCCGCCGAAATGCCAGCCTGCCGCATTGCTGCTGCGATGATGAATGACGAACTGCGCTCGCCGAAACTCACCACGTAATCCATTGTGCGGGGCGATGCTTCCCGAACGAGGAAGACGCCACTGAGCATGTTGGCCAGCGACTGGTGGCTTCGTTCCATTTCGTTGGCGATTGGCGCCTGCTCCGTGCCACTGACCAGTTCGGCGATGGCGTCTTGGTGGCGCTTCGCAAATTTATCGAATGCCTCTCGCCAACTGTCGTCGCCAGCAGCGGCAAGGCGGCTCATGTCGAGCAGGCTGTCCGTCACGCCGCTGAAGGCCGAGAATACGACGGTGAAATGGTCGCCACGGGTGTAGTACGATTTGAGGATTTCGAGGAGGCCCTTTATACGTGCCGGTGTGCCGACGGAGCTGCCTCCGAATTTTAGAACTTTCATGCTTTTGAGATGGTAGATTTTAGACTTTAGATGGTGACTTGCGACTGTCCAAAGTCTAAAGTCTGGTGTCTAAAGTCTCAAAAAAGGTTCTACGTGATTAGGCAAGGTTTGGTTTGCTGGCTATTTGGGAACGAGGAGCGAAAATAATGGGATTTTTTGTGGTGTGGGATAAAGGGCTAATATGTGGGCCGTTTTCAGGAAATGGGTGCTTGTTTTAAGGCATGCCACTTGATACCTTTACCGAAATATGTGTCCAGTACGACACAGGCAAGAACGCAAGGCACCTGACGATATGGCAAGCGGAAACAAGTAAAGCAAGACATGCAAATTGATAAAAACATCCATCGAGCCTTCACGCTTCCCGGTCATTTTTACCGGGACAAAGGTGTTTTTGACGAAGTCAAGGAAAAAATATTCGCTGCCACGTGGCACTACGTGGCCGATGCCGATGTGGTGAAAAACCCCGGCGACGTGTACCCGTTCACGCTGCTGGAAGGCGTACTCGACGAGCCGCTGGTGCTCGTCCGTGACCGGGAAAGTACGCTGCGCTGCCTCTCCAATGTCTGCACCCACCGGGGCAAGGTCATCGTGGAACAGCCGGGGAATGCTAGACTGATGCTCCGCTGCGGCTACCACGGGCGATGCTTCCGGCTGGATGGGTCGTTCAAGTCCATGCCGGAGTTTGGGCAGGCCGAGGGCTTTCCCACCGCTGCCGACGACCTGCCGCAGGTACATGTTCGGGAGTGGCTGGGGATGATTTTTGTTTCCCTCAACCCCACTTTTGAATTTGAGGAGGCGACCAGGCCCATCCGGGAGCGGACTGGTTTTTTGCCAATGGATACGCTTTGCTTCGAGCCGCAGGGTACGCAAGACTACATCGTGCAGGCCAATTGGGCGCTCTATTGCGACAATTTCCTTGAAGGCTTTCACATCCCGTTCGTGCATCCGGCGCTGAACGAGGCGCTGGACTTCGGGCAGTACGATTATGCGCTTTTCCGCTACTGCAACCTGCAAATCGGCATTGCCGACGAGGGCCAGCCGCACTTTGACCTGCCAGCGGACCAACCGGATTTCGGAAAAAAAATCTATGCCTGGTACTTCTGGCTCTTCCCGAATTTGATGCTCAATTTTTATCCGTGGGGGCTTTCGCTGAACATCATTGAGCCGCTCAACCACGAGCGAACGAGGGTGCGGTTTCGCAGCTATCGTTTTGAAAATCAGCCATTTAATCGCAGCGTCAATCAATTGGAGAAGACGGAACTCGAAGATGAGGCCGTCGTGGAATCGGTGCAGCGGGGCATCCAGTCGAGGTTCTACCTGCGGGGCCGCTTTTCACCGACGATGGAGAAGGGGGTGCATCATTTTCATGGGTTGGTGGCGGATTTTCTAAAATAAAAACAGCCCTGTTAGAGTTCGGTAACTCTAACAGGGCTGTTTCTATTTTAGAAACCTATCCTTTATAAAAAGGCAGCTTCACCACTTTCGCTGCCAGCTTCTTGCCGCCAGCTACTACTTGAATATCGGTGCCTTCTTTCGCAAATGGCGTGGTCACGTAGCCCATGCCGATGGGTTTGTCCAATGAGGGCGACTGTGTGCCGGAGGATACTTTTCCGATGGTGTTGCCGTCCGTGTCCTCGATGAGGTAGTCGTGGCGGGGCACGCGGCGGTCGAGCACTTCGAAGGCGACGAGCTTGCGGCTGAGGCCCGCTTCTTTTTGTTTGCGAAGAAAATCGGCGTCGTTGAAGTCGCCCTTGTTCAGCTTGGTGATCCAGCCGAGGCCAGCTTCGAGCGGGGAGGTGGTGTCGTCAATGTCGTTGCCGTAGAGGGCGAAGCCCATTTCGAGGCGGAGGGTATCCCGTGCGCCGAGGCCGATGGGCTTGATGCCGTGGTTTGCGCCAGCAGCGAAAACGGCGTCCCAAAGGCCGGCCAGGTCTTCATTTTTTACATAAATTTCAAAGCCGCCGGAGCCTGTATAACCTGTGGCGCTGACGAGCACGTTGTCAATGCCTGCAAATTTGCCTTTTGCGAAGCTGTAATATTTCATGCTGCCAAGGTCAATATCGGTGAGGGATTGCAGTGCTTCGGCGGCCTTTGGGCCTTGCACGGCGAGCAGGCCGGTCTCGTCGGAGATGTTTATCATGCGGGCCTCGAAGTGGTTGTGCTTCGAAATCCAGTCCCAGTCTTTGTCAATGTTGCTGGCGTTGACGACGAGCATAAAGGCTTGTTCGCCCTCGGCGCACATGTCCTGCGGGAGGCGGTAAACGAGCAGGTCGTCCACGATGCCGCCCTGGCCATTGGGCAGGCAGGAGTATTGCACGTCGCCGATTTCGAGCTTGGAGGCGTCGTTGGAGGTCACTTTTTGCACGAGGTCGAGTGCCTGTTTGCCCCGCACGATGAACTCGCCCATGTGCGATACGTCGAACACGCCAACAGCGGTGCGCACGCACTCGTGCTCTTCCCGGATGCCAGCATAGGAAATAGGCATGTTGTAGCCAGCGAACTCGGCCATTTTCGCCCCAAGGGCGGTGTGCTTTTCTGTCAGTGGTGTACTTTTCATTTTATCTTGATTGTAAATGGTTGATTTTAGTTTGCAATTTGACAGTGTGCAGTTGGCAGTCAGTCTTAAAGTCCAGTAGTCCTTTAGTCCAAAGTCGGTTCATGGCTGAAAGACTGAACAACTACCGGACTGACTGCTAACTGCCAACTCTTCAAAGCTGCCAACTACGATTTCGGTTCCACGAGCGTCACCTCTTCCATCAAATCACCTACCTCGATTTTGTGAACCACATCCATGCCTTCTATCACTTTGGCGAAGATGGTGTAGTTGCCGTCGAGGTGGGGCGCTGGGCTGTGGGTGATGAAGAACTGCGCCGACTCGGTGTTATTGCCCGCCGAAGCCATGCCCACGTAGCCCTCTCGGTCGTAATGGAAATAAGGCAGCTCGGACCGGATGGCATAGTTGGGGCCGCCGTAGCCATCGCCACGGGGGCAGCCGCCTTGTGCCACGAAGTTGGGCACTACTCGGTGGAAGTTTTTGCCGTTGTAATATTTGTCCTTTATCAACTCCATGAAGTTGGACACGGTGCCGGGCGCTTGGTCGTGGAGCAGGTCGAGGGTGATGTTGCCTTTTTTGGTCTTGATGACCACCGTGGAACCGGGCTTGAAGTCCGTGATTATTTTCCAGTCAATTTTATGGGTAAAATTGGGCTTGGTGGCCACGTATTTTTCCCCTTTGAAATAATCGAGCGTTTTTTTCACCTCTATATAGGTCTCAATTTCTTGGGGGAGGCGCAGTTTTTTCAGTGCATTTTCAAAGACGGACACGGAGTCGAATACAGACTTGAACTTGGCCGTAGAGTCCCGAAGCACTTCGGCGGCCACGGCCATCATGCCCACGTCGCCCGTGCTGATGGCGTCTTGGAAGCACTCTGCAAGCTCCCGCCTGGCATTAACGCCCCCCCCAAAGAACGAGGTGAAGTTGGGCATTTTGGCAATGTTGGCGAGGGCTTCCACGGAAGCCGTGCGCACCACCACATACTC
Source organism: Saprospiraceae bacterium UBA6168 (assembly GCA_002435785.1). GTDB lineage: Bacteria > Bacteroidota > Bacteroidia > Chitinophagales > Saprospiraceae > UBA6168. The sequence goes on from DIUC01000035.1 coordinate 28,749, forward strand.
GGAGGGATAGGCTGCGTCGCGGATGTAACGGTAGTTCCAGCCGTATTGCCCAAGTGCTTTGAGGGCGGCGGCCTTCTCGTAGGGCGAGGTTGCGTTCTCGTAGCGGCGCTTGATTTCCCAGTTCAGGTACTTCCGGGTTTCCTCAAAGCCGTAGGGCAAGTATTTGGAGGCGGCGGCGTACATGGTCATGGCCACTTGCCACTTGCGGCCCGGCTGTTTGGCTATTTCCCAATAGGTGCTTGCTTCTGTTGGTACACCGTGGCTCACAAAAAACTCGGCAGCCACTGTGGCCACAGCGAGGTTTGGGTCAGAGAGGGCATTATAGACGGTGGTTTTCACCTTTTCATACTCAAAATTGCCAAGGGCTCGCAGGATGTTGCACTTCACGCGGTAGTCCCGCTCCACGTTGTACTGCAAGAGCAGGGCGTTGGCGGCACGTTCCGTTTTGGTTTTGCCGAGGGCAATGGCTTGGCACATGCGAATGCGGTAGTCCTCCTCCCTGGCGAGTGCTGGTGCCAGCAGGCTGTCGCTGTTTTCAAAATCAATCTTTTTTATCCTCGAAAGGTAGTTGGCGGCGATGAAGCGCACACTGGTGGGAAACTTGGCACTGGTGGCAAAGTCCATCATCTTGGCAGTGCCCTCTACCGATATGGTGTCCCGAAGCCCGAAGCGGTAGATGCCCCAGGCTTGGCCCTCCAGCAGGGTAGTGTCCGTGAGGCGGTAAGTGCTAATGGTGGCCAATGCTTGCAGCATTTTCTTGGTGCCGCATTTGCCGATGGCCTCCATGATGGCCGCATTGACGTTCTTCGAAATGCCGATGGTGTCCCCGCGGTCGAATGCGTTGAGCAGCAGCGATTCTGCCTTCTTGTCGCCGATCTGTCCCAAAGCGTAAGCCGCTGCGATGCGTACCTCCTCTTCCGGGTCGGCCAGCATGTAGGCAAGGCTGTCAATGGCCGCATTGTCCTTGATGGAAGCAAATGCGATGACGGCCATATAGCGAAGGGTGGCGTCCTTGTTCTTGAAATAGTACAGCAGGCTGTCGGTTTGGCCCCGGTCTTTCAAATCGTAAATGTCTTGGTAGGTGGGATTGGTAAAATCGAGGTGCACACCCATCGCTTTTTCTTCGGAAGGCGGTACGCACTGCGTGAATAGGCCAATACAAACTATCAGTAAGAATAAATATTTGCTCATTGAGTTTTGATTACTTCGATGCTTTCGTTGTTTAACCACCGTTGCATGAACGCTTTGTTGTTCGATAATTCAACGATGTAGTATTTGTCATAGGCACAAAAAACGGGCGACTTTGATGCTAACTCGATGGTGACAGCGCTGGGCGAAAAATAGCTCGAATGAATAAAAAAAAGGGCTTCCTTTCTTTTAAGCAAGTAACCAACATGGCTCTGGCCTAAGCCTACAAAACAAATTCCGTTTCCAATGGATTTATTGATTTGTATCAGGTTTTCTGAGGTGCTTTCGCCCGATATTTCAATTACCTTACCGCCTGCTGCCAAGGATTTTGCCTCGTTTTCTGGCGTTTGCTGCGCAAGTTGGTAGCGGTTCACCCCCACTCCAATATGCTGCAAAGTAGTCGAAACGAAATAACCACAGGCCACCTCACCTTCACCTGGTGTGTCCGTATGGCCATAAAAATCCCATTTCGTACCATACCAAAATGGTATGATTTCGTCCATCAGCATTGTTTCAAAATACTCCCCAATTTCGCTGGCCTCCTTTGAAGCGAGCCACTTTCTTTTGTTTTTTGCCTCCCGGCAAATTTGTGGGTAGTTGCCTCCCATAGGCTTTAGTTTTATGTCAAAATCTGCCCAGTTGATAGTGTCACTTTCAAGCAAAGACTCCGCTTTTTTGGCAATGACTTTGGCATAAAACGCTGGCTTTGAACCACTATATTTCTTGCCTAAAAAAATGGCAAAAACTCCACAAAGGATGATGCAAGCTAAAAAAGAAGTCTTTTTCATGCTTTTTTTTTATAAAAACACGGAAGTCTTCCACTTTATTATCACCCCCCATTGAACCCATCGTCCGCACTTTTTTTCTTGGTCGAGGTATCCCGTTTCATGACTTTTCCAGTGCCGAATGGGTCTTCGTAAAAATCGTCTCCACCTGCTGGGGCAGCACCACCACCATCATCACCAGCGCCAGAGCTTTCGTCATCGGAGCCACGGTTGTCGTAGTCGCTGCAATCGAGGCCAATGCTGAGGTCGCCGCCGGGCCTTTGGAAACGGGCTTTGGCGTCGTAGCCAATGGCCTTTGGGTCTTTTTCCAACCTGGAAATCAACGCCTTGCAGTAGGGTTTTGCCATCCGGCTGCCCTGCCCCTCCAACAGGGAGAGGAAACGAATCCAGCGGTCTTCGCCACCGACCCAGGTGCCCACCACGAGGCTCGGCGTGATGCCCATGAACCATCCGTCCACGTAGTCGTTGGTGGTACCCGTTTTGCCGCCGATTTCACTGCTCAGACCCATGCCGCCGCTGGCGTATTTCAGCATTTCCACCATCACGTAGTTGGGTTCTTCTTGTAAGGCTTGGTTGTCCTTCTGTTCTTGGCCATAGATGGTGCGGCCATTTTTGTCCTCAATCCTTGTAATGTAGATCGGCTTGCTGTGGTAGCCGTTGTTGGCAAAGGTCGTGTAAGCCCCGGTCATGTCCATCACGCTCATGTCGGCGGCGCCGAGAGAGATGGAAGGCTGTTTCGGTATTTTTTTGGTGTCAACCCCCATGTTGTCCAGCAGTTCGATGACTGGCTCGGTGCTGCCCATTTGCTGCATGAGGAACACCGAAACGGTGTTGACGGACTTCTGCAATGCGGTGCGGAGGCGAAGTTTGCGGTAGCTGTACTTGCCGTCGGAATTACGTGGCGTCCAGTCCTTGAGGAGTTGGAAGTTGCCTGTGCCGGCGGAGATGGTGCGGGGCACGTCGTCCACCTCCATGCAAGGCGACACGCCCTGCAACTGGATGGCCGTGGCGTAAATGAACGGCTTGAACGTAGAGCCTACCTGCCGGTTGGAGCGGGTGTGGTCATACGCAAAGTATTTGTGGTTGACGCCGCCTATCCACGCCTTGACATGGCCGGTTTTGGGGTCAATGGCCAGCGAGCCGAACTGTAGGAACATGTGGTGGTACTTCAGTGAATCAAGCGGCGACATGACAGTGTCCTTCTCCATGTTTGGATTGTAATCGAACACAATCATTTTTGTTTTCTTGTTGAACTCTACCTCTACTTTTTGTTGAAATGCCTGCCATTTACCTTTCAGTTCGTTCCATTTTTCCGACTGCATGGCCTTTCGCTGTGGGCCGCTGAGGTCTTTTTCCTTCAACATTTTTTCGATGGCAGCGTCGCCGAGGCGCAGGCCGTCCACGTCCGTTTCGAGGTCGGCCTCCAGCGAGCCGATGGCTTGATCCCGCATGACGGTGTACCGGTCGGAGGAGCGCACCATTTGCGTGAGCTTGCGCTTGCGGTGGGCCAGCTCGGCATCCGTGGTTTTGTCGTCCTTATAGTCCCAAGGCGACTTCTTCATGCGCTTGTTCCAGAGGTCCCAGAAGCGTTTTTGCACCTGTGCCATGTGCGCCACCATTGCCTCTTCGGCGTGTTGTTGTATGATGGGGTCAATGGTGGTGTAAATCTTGAGGCCGTCCTTCCAGATATTGTAGGGCGAGCCGTCGGGCTTTTTTCGGGCATCCTCGCTTATCAGTATCCCTTTCATCAGTTCCTCGGCAAGCGAGGAGCGGAAGTAGGTGGCGAGTCCCTGCGTGTGCGTCTTGCGGCGGAACCTGGAGAGGTCAACATCCAAGACTTTCAGCGAATCATATTCCTCACGGGTGAGAATGCCGTTCTTCCGCATCTGGTCCAGCACCACCGAGCGTCGCTGCGTGGCTTTATCAAGCTTTCTTCTTGGGTTAAAAAGTGAGGGGTTCTTCAACATGCCCACCAGCATGGCCGCCTCTTGGATGTTGAGAGAGTCTTGACTTTTGCCAAAATAGGTTTCGGAGGCCGATTTTATGCCATAACTGTCGTAGAGGAAGTCGAACTTGTTGAGGTACATCGCCATGATTTCCTCTTTGGTGTACTTGCTTTCGAGGCGCACGGCGATAATCCACTCCTTGAGTTTTTGTGGTATTCGTCCGATGAAGCTGTTTGCTTTTTGGCCTGTAAAAAGCAGTTTGGCCAACTGCTGCGTGATGGTGCTGGCACCACCGCTGCTTTTGTCGCCAAGGATGAAAGTTTTGACGATGGATCTGCCCAACGCTCGGAAGTCAATGCCGGAATGCCTGTAATAGCGCTCGTCCTCGGTGGCCACCAGTGCCTGCTCCACGAATGGGGAGAGCTCGCTGAAATCAACTGGTACGCGGTTTTCGATGAAATAGCGGCCAAGCACGGAACCATCGTCGGCGATTATTTCGGAGGCGAGTTCGCTCTTTGGGTTTTCGAGTTCCTCCGTGTCGGGCAGGTCGGAGAAGGAGAGCAGCAGCAGCGACAGCAAGATGCCGCCAATGCCCAAAGCCACCAACCGCCACATCCAGCGGATGATGCGGTGATAGACCGGAAGCCTCATTTCTCTTAGTCGTTGCGGGGTGATGTTGGACATCGTGTTGATAACTGTTTGCCGACAGGCCGCCACTTTTTGTTGCCAGCGGCTGCGGGTTGAAGCGCAAAACTACGAAAGGAAGTTGGGAGTTTGCAGGATTTGGGACGGCGGCTTTTTAGAAATGAAGAACTGAAAAAGGGTAAACTACCCCTCGCATTGCTTATGATTGCAGCGAAATAATCAAACTTTCCTTTTCAACTATGCGTGCAGTCATCCAACGGGTTTCACAAGCTTCCGTCACCATTGAGGGCGTGGTCAAATCAGCAATCGGCCCCGGGTTGCTCATCCTGCTCGGCGTGGAGGATGCGGATGGGCCTGATGACATTGAGTGGCTCGCCAAGAAAATTGCGCAGCTACGAATTTTCGGCGACGAAAACGGGCTGATGAACCTGTCTGTTCAAGACATCAACGGCGGGCTGTTGGTGGTCAGCCAGTTCACGCTCCATGCCAGCACGAAAAAGGGCAACCGCCCCTCGTTCATCCGGGCAGCGAGACCAGAGGTGGCCATTCCCATTTATGAAAAATTTGTGGCGTCCCTTCGGGAAACGTCGGGGCTGGAGGTGCTGACTGGCGAATTCGGTGCGGATATGAAAATAGCCCTGCTCAACGACGGTCCCGTTACGATAGTGATGGACTCGAAGGCGAAGGAGTAGGTGCTGCAAGTTATGTGAAACGAATCCCGCACCCAAGAATTGAGTTCTCGCATCTATAAATATAGTTCTTTCATCATATAATGCTGTTCCCGCACCCAAGAATTAAGTTCCCGTATTCAAGAATTTAATTCCCGCACCCAAGAATACCGTTCCCGCATTTACAAAGAGCGTTCTTTCCTTATAGAAAAAGGTTCCCGCACCCAAGAATTGAGTTCTCACAAACAGGATACCGTTCTCGCACCCAGAATTAAATTCCATCTTATTAAAATGAGCGTAAAACCAAATTTTGTACTTTAATTCCTTGTGCGGTTCATCGCCCGAAGTCGTCTTGCACCCGCACGATGTCGTCCTCGTCGGAGGGGTGGTTGGGGTCGGTGTGCTGCCAGATTTCGGCGAGGACGCCCCACTCATCCAAGCCCACAAGGCGGTGGCGCTCGCCACATTCCAGCCGAACGAGGTCGCCGGGGGCCAGGGTTCGTACCTCGCCCTGTTCGTCGGTGGGGCTGGTGGCCACACCGGCCACGCCTTGCATCAGCCGCCAAATCTCGGAGCGGCGGTGGTGGTACTGCCACGAGAGGCGCTTGCCGGGTGCAACTATCAGGAATTTCGGGCTTAGTTTTTCAAATCCCTCAAAATCGGAGAGCGGCACACCGGGGAAGTAGGTTTCGATGAATCGGTGTGCCTGCAATTCGTCAATCACGAAGAAGCCACCCCAAGGGCGGGTTTCGTCTTTTGTTACGATGGTAAAGCCCTCGTCTTCAAGCTGTTGTGCCACTTTTTGAAAGAAGTCATTTTTTGTCATAAAATCAGGTCATTTAAAGGTCTTTCGAGCTGGGGTTGGCAAATGTACGAGTTCTCATGCTTCGTTGAAACCCGCTTCCGTCTAATGCGTTTGACTAACTTTGCCGGATTGGCACCAAAACCGCCACCTGACGGCCATGCTCGAAACCATTGTATTGTACGGCTTCCTGGCCGCCACGGCGGTGCAACTTTACTTTTGGATTTTTTTCTTCGGAAAACTGGCCCGCCACCCAGTCGAAGAAATTCCCGATAACCCACCGGCCGACATCCCTCATCCCTCATCCCTCATTCCTGTCTCTGTCATCATCTGCGCCCACAACGAAGCGGCCAATTTGGAGCGGCACCTTGACCGTATCCTAAACCAAACCTACCGTTCCCTTGAGATTCTCTTAGTGCTCCATAAATCATCTGACAATTCTTTAAATGTATTAGCACCTTTGCAACGCAAGTTCAGTCACTTACGCATTGTGGTTTGTGACGATGAAAGAGCAGGAAAAAAATTCGCCCTTGCGAAAGGGATTGAGCAGGCAAAACACCAAGTTCTTTTATTGACGGATGCCGACTGTGTGCCAGCGAGCCAGGATTGGGTTCGAGGAATGGTAGCTGGCATGGACGAGGACACCCACATCGTGCTGGGCGTGGCACCTTACGACGAAGCTCCTGGTCCCCTGAACAAATTTGTCAGGTACGAGGCTTGTTACACTGCGATGCAGTACTTGTCCTTTGCACTGGCCGGACACCCCTACATGGGGGTCGGTCGGAACCTGGCTTACCGAAGAGAGCTTTATGAGCGTATTGGCGGCTTCCGCAGTCACGAACACCTTGCCTCCGGCGACGACGACTTGTTCGTCAATGCGGTGGCAAGGCGTGGGAAGGTCGGCATCCGGCTCAATCCCCGCACGTTCGTTTACTCTAAGCCCAAAACCACATGGCGGGCGTACTACCGCCAAAAGACGAGGCATTTTTCGACCGGTTCAGAATATAAATTTAAAGATAAATTTATCCTTAGTTTGCTCACTATGAGCCACTTACTACACTATTTTTTGGGAGGCTTGTTACTGATATTCAAAATTAGCATAATGTTTGCTCTATTGGGATATGCGGTGAGAATGGGTGTAGTACTGGCTATAGGCAGTGTCATTTTGAACAAGTTGCAGCACCGTTCGTTGCGACTTTGGCTCCCGGCCCTTGATAGCTTGCTGATACTTTACTATCTCGTGTTCGCGCCGTCAGTTCTCATGAACAACGACGACACCCAGCGATGGAATTAACACTTACGAAGCACCCAGTCACAACGACCTCCACCAGGCTTTCACCAAAGGCATCCGAAGACTTTCAACTCGTCAAGGCGGCCATCAACGGTAACCAGCAAGCCTACTCCACACTCTTAGAACGTTACCGCATGAGCGTGTACAACCACCTCTTCAAGATGGTGCGCAACCACGACGATGCGGAAGACCTGACCCTCGAAGCATTCGGCAAAGCCTTCAACAAGCTTGGCACTTATGCCCCGCACTACGCATTTTCCACGTGGCTCTTCAAAATTGCCGTTAACAACTGCATAGACCACATCCGGAAAAAACGCCTGCACTTTCTGTCCATTGACCAGCCCATGGAGGCCAATGGCGAAAAGGACTTTACCGGTACTATCCGCAACTATGCCCGCAACCCAGAGGAGGAGTTCATCCGCCAGCAGCGCCTCCAGATGGTGCGCAAGGTGCTCGGGCAACTCAGCAGCAAGTACCGCCTCATGATTGAGCTGCGCTACTACGAGGAACTGAGCTACGAGGAAATCGCCTCCGAGTTGGAAATCCCACTCGGCACGGTAAAGGCCCAACTCTTTAGGGCCAAAGAAATGCTTTACACCCTCATGCAGAACCCAGGTGCAATGGCATACTTGGATTCGAACACCAGGGCAAATTGAGTTCGCTTTTGAATTATTGAAAAAGGTATTGGAAAATTATGATGGAAAAGGCTCTGGCTCTTGCTGGAGCCTTTTTTCGTGGTTGCAATTGAATTTGGATACCCGTAATTTCGTCCGGCAAAACAGCAAACAACACGACCTCATTTTACTTTGTCGTGAAAAAGCAGCATCTAACCTTTACGCCACTGGCGCACCTCACGGGTCAGCACGAAGCTCGGCAATTGCTGGCTGCGCTCATCCGCATCGTTGGGCTTCACCGGCTTGAGCTGGCGCTTGAACTGGTGACCACCACCTTTGAAGAAGCTGCCAAGCAGCCTTGGTTCCGTCTGCCCTCCAACCCGATGGGTTTCCTCCTCTCCATTGCGCAGCAAAAAACAATGGATGCCGTGCGGGTACAAAACCTGACGGGCCGCCTGTCGAGGGAGGTGAACTTCGCCGTGGAGACGGGGCAGCCGTTGGAGAATATTTTTCAAGGTATTTTTGAGGAAAATGCATTGGAGGACAACCGACTGGCGCTGTTATTCGCCTGCTGTCACCCGTTGCTGCCGCTGCGGCTGCGCATGGCACTTCTGCTAAAAACCAATTTTACTTTCTCCGAAAAAGACATCCAGCACTTCCGGCATTCCGATGACTTGGCGCTGCTAAAAGAACTCGAAGCCGCCTCAGACCAACTATTGCAGCATGGCATCCAGAGCGGCGTACCCACCCCGGGGCAACTTCCGGCGAGACTAGCAGCAGTGGAGGAGACGGTGCTGGCGCTTTTCATGGAAGGCTACGAGCACAGTGACATGACCATCTTTGCCCGTAGGTCTTTCTGCGACACGGCGTTTCAGATGGGATGCCTGCTGCTTTCAAACGCGGCCACCGAGCTACCTACCAGCTACGCTTTGATGTCGGTGCTGTGCCTACTGGCCGCCCGTTTCGAGCCACGACGGGGCAGGCCGCCCTCGTTCTTGTTTTTGGATGAAAAAAACCGGGCGAAATGGCACCCAAAGCTTATTGACCGAGGTGTGGCCTACTTCGAGAAGGCTGGCGACCCGGACCAACCCGACGAGTACCACCTGCTGGCCCGTGTGCTGATGGAGCATACATTGGCGCCGCACCCCCGCTTCACGAACTGGGAGCGGATACTGGAGTTCCTGCAATTGCTGCTGGACGAAAGGCCCACCTACCACAACCATCTATGTTTCGCTTATGCACTGGCCAAGAACCACCAGCCGATGATGGCCATCCAACACCTGTACACCGTGCCTACCTTCGCCGACCATCTACCTGATGATTGGCTCACGAATGCCCTTATGGGCGAATTTTTTCGACAAGCCAAGAACCTACGGGAATGTGCCCGTTACTACCAAGTTGCGCAGCAAAAAGCGCCGAGCACTGGTCTTAAAAAGCTGATTCTCCGAAAGATGCTTGCGCTGACTTCGGGGAAAGGAGGGAAGAAGAAAACGAAGTGGTGAGGGATTTTTGGCACAAATCCTCTTCCATAGCGGCGTAATCACAAATCCCCCAACTGGGGCCTAATCACGATTTCCTCCACGACTGCCGCCGGGCTCATTTGCCAAGCGCCCCACACGGCAAGGGCGATGTCGTTGGCCTGCATCAGGCGGCTTTCGGGCAGGTCCACGCCCGCCCAACTATCCGACCAAGTGGCACCGGGCATGATAGCCGTCACCTTGATTCCCTTGGTTTTCAGTTCCTCCCGCAGCACTTTGGAGAAGCCCAGTAGCGCAAATTTGGATATGGTGTAGGAGCCGCCGCCCGGGTAGGCTATCAGGCTGGCGATGCTGCACATATTGAAAATATGGCCGCTGCCCTTTGCGAGCATGGTTGGTAGCATGGCACGGGTGAAGTGGTAGGCGCTGTACAAGTTCGTCTCTATTTGCTGTTCGAGATGGCCGTCCTGTTCGGCAGTGATTTCACCGGAAAGGAAAACGCCAGCATTGTTCACAAGGCAGTCCACTTCGCCCCATTGTTGTTTCGCAAAATCGGCAAAAGCCAGCACCTCGGCTTTCTGGCGCATGTCGGCGGGTTTGGTGAGTACCTCTACGCCATATTTTCCCTCAAACTCCTTTTTGAAAGTGGCCAAATCGGCTTCCGAGCGGGCACAAACTGCCACGTCAAAACCCTCTGAAGCAAACTTTTCTGCGATGGCCCGGCCTATGCCTTTGGTGGCGCCTGTGATGATGATTTTCATGTTGTTGTTTAGAAAGTTTAGAGGAGTTTAAAAGGTTTAGTTGAGGCAGAATTAAACTTTCTAAACCCCTTTAAACCTGCTAAACCCTCCCGAACGCCCAGACCAAAAACTCCGGCAGCACCATCCCCCACGTGTGCGGGTGGTGGATGCCGTTTTTGACTTCCCGGTAGTGCAGGTCGTGCTTGTGATGGTAACCGATGCTTTTCAGGCGCTCGATGAGGTCGAGGGTATCATCAATGGAATCAATGACGCCGTTGCCGTTGCGGTCGTCGGTCTCGTCCATTGTGCCGGTCTGGAACCAGAACTTGAGGCCGGGACGGTGGATGCCCGTGTCCACCAGTTCGTGCATGATCCGGCCACCGTCGGGGTCGTCCGCGCAGAAGTCGCAATGCCGCCACCAGAAGGAGCCAGAAAAGACGCCTGCCTTGCCAAACAACTTTGGGTTGTTCCAGACGATGTCCATTGCCGAAAGGCCGCCAAGCGAAAAGCCTGCAAAAGCCATGTACTCTGCTCCCTCCCGCACGGGGTAGGTCTTTTTCAAGTGAGGTACCAGTTCGGTTATGATAAATTTTGTGTACAAATGCGCCTTGCTGCCCCGGTTGCGGTAGTCGGGCCGGTGGGCGGTACCGTATTCCTGTAGTCGCTCACCAGCATGGATGGCCACGACGATGAGGGATGGGACTCGCTGCCGAGCGTAGAGTGCGGTCAGCGTGTCGGCAAGCCGGACGGCCTCCATGTCCTGCCCATCGTTAAAGAACAATATTGGAAAGCGACTGGAGCCGCTGGCATCATAGTCGGGTGGCAGGAAAATGTCAATGTTGAAGCGGGTGGAGAGGTGCTCCGAGCGGAAATTGCGAAGCCGGTGAAGGTGCAGCGAGTGGTGTTGCTCCTTAGTAAATTCGAATCGTTGATGACCCGGTGCCAGTTTATCGAATTGCCCCATGTGTAGTTTTGACATTGAAAATAAAAGCAGGTTGCGCTTGCTGTCAGGATTTCGCCTTAGCTTTGCCGACCATTTGCCCCACCCATTTCCTACAAACAGCTAGCAAAGCAAACCCATTTGAAGCAAATTTAGCGAAATCATTTTTTGACTATGTTCAAAAATTCATCCATAATCTTTTACACCATTTAAAAGCACCTGCAAATGAAGAAGATAGGCATACTTTTCGGCAAGGAGCGAACCTTTCCTCAAGCGTTCGTGGAGCGAGTAAACTCCAAACAAGTCAAGGGCATCACAGCGGAGTTCGTGAAAGTGGACGAGTTGATGCAGAACCAGCCGAGCGGCTATGCGGTCATCATTGACCGTATTTCGCAGGATGTTCCGTTTTACCGGGCTTACCTGAAAAACGCCGCCGCCACTGGCACGGCCGTCATCAACAACCCGTTCTGGTGGAGCGCCGACGAGAAGTTTTTCAACAATGTGCTGGCCGAGCAAGTGGGAGTGCCCGTTCCGAAAACGGTACTCTTGCCCAGCAAAGACCATCCCGATGACACTTCCTCCGAGAGCTTTTCCAACCTCAAGTTCCCGATGGAATGGGAGGCGATGCTCGACTACCTCGGCGGCTTCCCGGCCTTTATGAAGCCACATGCTGGCGGCGGCTGGAAGAGCGTCTATCCGGTGGACAATTGGGCCGAAGTGTTCAAAGCCTACCACGAGACAGGCCAATTGGTTATGCTTTTCCAAAAAGCCGTGAAGTTTGACAGCTATTTCCGCTGCTACTGCATCGGTCGGAAGTACGTGCGCATCATGGATTACGAGCCACGCAACCCGCACCACCTGCGTTACGTCGCCGACCACGGAGCGTCAAAGGAACTGTTGGAACTGATGGAGGACTACGTACTGCGCCTCTGCAACGGTCTCGGCTACGATTTCAACACCGTGGAGTTTGGCGTGGAGAACGGCATTCCCGTCGCTATTGACTTCTGCAATCCTGCACCGGATGCAGATGTTAATTCGGTAGGCAAGGAGAACTTTGAATGGGTGGTAGAAAACATGGCCAACTATGCCATCGAGCGGGCACAGGCACACGAGGAAGGCAAGCACAACCTGACTTGGGGCACTTTCGTGCAACAAGCCGTGCTGGGCAACCACCTCGCCGTACCAACGGCCCCAGCCAAGGCTTCGGCCAAGAAGAAGAAATAATGGTTTGATTTTGGAATAAATTGTTGGATTGCTGGATTGTTGGGTTGTTGAGCGACACAAAACAATTGAACAATCCAGCCATCCAACAATTACTTAGGACATGGAAAGCAAGTTAAAGCTCGCAATATTGGACATGTACGAGGGTACCCGCAACCTCGGCATGACGAACATTCAGGACATCGTGCGGCGATTCGGGGCAGACGTTGACTACGAGATTTTTGACGTTCGGAGCGCCGTGAGGGTGCCCGATTTGAGTCACGACATCTACATCTTCTCCGGCGGCCCCGGCAACCCGCTGATGGGCGACGAGAGCTGGCTGACGCCTTTCCATGACCTGATTGACGACCTCTGGTACTACAACCGCCACGACGACGGGCCGAAAAAATTCGTGTTCTTCATTTGCCACTCGTTCCAAATGGCCTGCCACCATTTCCGGATTGGGGAAATTGACCGCCGGCGTAAGAAGTCGTTCGGTACGTTTCCCGTCCATAAAACGGAAGATGGCGAGGCGGAATGGCTGTTCAGCCCCCTCGACGAGCCTTTTTGGGTGGCCGATTTCCGGGAGTTTCAAATCATCCAGCCCGACTTTGCGAGGATGGAGGAGCTTGGCATCAAACTGCTATGCATCGAAAAAGACCGCCCCTACCTCGAACTGGAACGGGCGATGATGGCCGTCCGGTTTTCACCGGAAATGATAGGCACACAGTTCCACCCGGAGGCCGACCCTGTGGGCATGAGGGAATATTTTGCAGAGCCGGAGCGATTGGCTGCCATTCTTGAAGAGTACGGAGAAGAAAAATACCGAGACATGGTGTCCCACCTGCACGACCCCGATAAGATTACCCGGACACACAACACCATCTTGCCGCTGTTCTTACATGATGCTATTCGGCGGGTGCGGACTGGGGGGCTGGTGTTGGCATGAGCCTATCCAGCATAGAACCTACTTAATTATTACTCTAAAAACAACGCTCCGAAAGTTCGCAAACTTTCGGAGCGTTGTTTTTAGAAACGACTTTCCCGCACTATTTTTGGGCAAACAAAAATTGTATGATAAAAAACATCCGCACCGCCTACAATGCCGCCTTCACCGAGGAAAAATACCAAGCGTTCCTCAATGAGATTTATCTGGAAACCAACCACAAAGTGCCTTTCCACATCGCCGAGACGCCGGTCTTTGTGCCAAAGGCACTGTCCGACCAGCTCTTCCAAGCCTGCGACGAACTCGTGGACACGCTCTGCCGGCCCGACTTCAAGGCGCTATCGGAGGAGACCATCCTGCCGGGCTGCCATGTGCCGGGCGAGACGGCGCACTCGACCTTCCTCTGCATTGACTTCGGCATCTGCGTGGACGAGGTGGGGCATATATCCCCACAACTGATTGAGATTCAGGGCTTTCCATCCCTATTTTTTTACCAAGACCTCTGCGCCCGGTCGTACCGCAAGCATTTCGACATCCCCGACAATTTGCAGCACCTATTCGGTGGACTGACGACCGAGACTTATGTGGAGCGGATGCGCCAAATCATCGTCGGCAACTCCAAGCCAGAGAACGTGGTGCTGCTGGAAGTGGAACCGCACAAGCAGAACACGCAAGTGGACTTTTGGGCGACGGAGCGGGCGCTGGGCATCAAGGTGAAATGCCTGACCGACCTGAAAGTGGAAGACAGGGATGTGTTTTACTTGGATGAAAATGGGCGAAAAGTAACCGTGGAGCGCATATACAACCGGGTGATTTTTGACGAACTGCAAAAGCGAACCGACCTCCAGCGGGAGTTCTATTTTGAAAAAGAGTACAATATCCAATGGGTTGGGCACCCTCACTGGTTTGCCCGCATCAGCAAACATACCTTGCCGCTGTTCAATAGCGATTTTGTACCAAAATCAACTTACCTGAGCGAGCTGAACGGCATCCCGGACGACTTGGGAAGCTATGTTTTGAAACCACTCTACTCTTTTTCCGGCAAGGGCGTCATCATCCACCCGACGGCAGCGGACATTGAGGTGATTCCAATGGAAGAGCGGAAGAACTTTATCCTCCAAAAGAAAGTGGCCTACGCCCCAATCGTCGAGACGCTCGACGACCCTGCCAAGGTGGAAATCCGCATGATGCTCGTCTGGGAGGATGGAGCTGCGAGACCAGAAGTCATCACCAACCTCGTGCGGCTGAGCAAGGGCGAGATGGTGGGCGTGCGCTACAACATGGGCAAGACCTGGGTAGGCGGCAGCGTTGGATTCTTTGAGGTGTAAGGGAGCTGGAAAACAAATAATGTACCCATTCTGACTTGTTCTTTTTCTCCGCCAAAGGCGGACACTTGAAAAACGAACCGTAGCGCTGCTATGCTTAGTTTTTCAAACACTTTTACAAGAAAAAATAACTGCGCCATAACAGGCACCTTATTTATTTCCAGTTCCCTAAATAGATGTGACTACTCCAGTTCTCATCGCTGTGAATGTAAAAAGCCCCGACGCATCGCATCGGGGCTTCAAACAAACATACTATGAGAAAAAACTCGAAGATTTACAAATATAAAATTTTAAGCTACAACACGGTGCGCCTACTCTTTGTTCGATACCTGTAGGTATTTTTCCAAAGCCATTGTCATGGACGGCGTTTCAGGTTCTGGTGCCTTGATGTTCGGGTGCAGGCCACGGTCAAGCACTGCCTTCAGTGCGCTTTGCCCAAAGACGGCGATCCGGGTGGCCTTCTGCTCAAAATCGGGGAAGTTTTCGTAGAGCGCTTCTATTTCCAATGGACTGAAAAAGGCGATGATATCGTAGTAGATGTCCTTTAAGTTGGTCAGGTCGCTGCTCACTACGTTGTACATTATGGCTTCTTGGTAGTTGAGGCCGTACTCGTCCAATACGGATGTTATCTGTTTTGCACCAAGGTTGGAGCATGGCAATAGGAATTTTTCCTTCTCCTTGTGCTTCATGAAGTAGGCTTTCAAGTCCTGTATGCTACGCTCTCCAGAAAAGACCTTGCGCTTTCGGTAGATGATAAACTTCTGGAGGTAATTGGCGACAGCCTCCGTTTGGCAGAAATACTTGGTATCCTGCGACATTTTCACCCGCATCTCTTCACATACCGTGAAGAAGTGGTCAATTGAGTTTTTGCTCATGAAAATGACAGATGAAAACTCATCAGGCCTGATGCGCTGTTTGCGAAAGTCTTTGGCAGTCAGGACTTCTACTTGTATGAAGGGAATCCAGTCAATCTGGAGTTCGTACTTTTTTTCAAGCTCGTAGTAGGGAGAACGCTCAGGTTTCGGTTGCGATACGAGTATCGTTTTCACCTTTTTGTAGGTCTCTACGTATGTTTTTCCATTTACAACGTCCATCCGCAGTATTAGAATTTTGGTTGTTTCTAAAAAAGGAAATCAGCTTCCGCCGTAGGCCGTGGCTATTTTGAGGATAGCAAGGATAGGGGCGATTTCAACGGCGCAAAGATACAACAAAAAGTGAAATTTATTATTGGCAATGAACCGGTTGGCAATAAACAAGCCCCGAAGGTACAGGAACAAGTAGATGGCACCGAGTATGGCCAGGGCAGCATAAACGACAATTTCAGTAGTGCTTTCTGGGGCGTAACCGATGAAAAGCACCACTGGTACAAGGAGCAAACCTATCACGATGTTGAATATCATGATGGTGAACTGATAGGAGTCAACCTCCTTGCTAATGGGGAAAATGAACCCTGCCAACCAAAGCACAAAATGTTTTGCAACAAAGTAACCCGCAATGCCCCCCATGCAAATGAACAATGAGTAAACATTGGACAATGAAATAGTGATTCCAAAATGCCTTGCTGCCAGAAAAGCAAACAGCCCGGCATTTATAAAGAACAACAGGTAGAGTATCAGGTAGGCCAATGCAAGGCCGGAGCTTTGCTCCCGATGCAGTTGGTTGAGCAAATTGTCGTTGATGAACGCCTTCCAGATTTTCTCAATCAGTATCCTAAAGATGGTGACGATGAGGGTCAAGATGATGAACATTATTAATATGGACACGAACAGGAAGCGCCGGTAGTTGGTCTCTTTTTCTTTAGCTGTGAGCGGTTTGGCGCTCAGTTCGGTGCGTATCTGAAACCCAGGGCCACGTGCAGGTTGGCCAGATGAAGCGATTTTTACGATGTCGAACGGGTTGGTCGAGACGGGTATAGCTTTGATGCTATCTTCTACGGGGGAAGCTCCAAGCCTTGGCTGGAGTTCAAATGGGTTGACATTGCCTTGGCAATTAGCAACAAGCCCCCCGAAGAACAGCAGCATTGCTGCAAAAACAAGTCTTTTTATGTGGATGAAATTTGCCATGTAGTCTTTGAATGGCGCAAAATTAATCCTTCCGGCGGCGTTTTCTTAAAATCTTTGCACTTGGGTTATGCGTTTGATGGGTTGTTAAAAAGGTGTTAAGCGTTTTTTCGTTGAGCCTCGAAGCATCTAATTTGCGCAGCGGAGGCAAACAAACTTTCAAACAGGTCAATGCGCAAGCTACTTTTCAAAGGTCGCTTTTTGTGAGTCTTAAAAATTAATTACCTGATTGTCAACGTGTTAAATAATATTTTTCAATGAAAAACTCGGTTATCAGCAGGGTGGTAATCTTGGGTGCTTTGGCCATTTTTGGCATTATCGGCATTCAGGCTTATCTGCTAGTGAACACCTGGAACGCCGAGGAAAAGGATTTCCAAGAAAAGGTGACGATAGCCCTTCAAGGCGTGGCCAAGCAATTTGAAAAATTAGGCAGCTCGCCGCCCGCCTACAATATTATCAATCAAGTTAGCTCCAACTACTGGGTAGTGAATATCAACGATGTCATCAACCCGAGAACCTTGGAGCATTTCCTTCGGCAGGAGCTGGAAAGCGTAGGGCTACGGGAAGATTTCGAGTACGGCATCTACAACTGCGATTCCCGCAAAATAGATTACGGCAAGTACATCGGCTATAAATCCGTGGAGCCCAAACCCCAACCAGACGATAGGACAAACCTTATGCCCACCCACGAGGAGTACCAGCAATATTTTGGCATACGGTTCCCTAAACACAATTCGCAGATATTCAGCAACATGCGCCTGACGCTGATTTTCTCGGGCATTTTGTTGGTCACGATTCTGTTTTTTCTCTATGCCATCTCCATCATCCTTCGCCAAAAACGCCTCTCGGAGATGCAAAAAGACTTCATCAACAACATGACCCACGAGTTCAAAACCCCCATCTCTACTATCCGAATCTCCACCGACGTATTTTTGAAAAGCCCGGAAATCATGGCCAGCCCACGGCTTTCACAATATGCCAACATCATTCAGGAACAAAACCAACGGCTGAACAACCAAGTTGAAAAGGTGCTACAGTTGGCCAAGATAGAGCGGGGCAACTTTAAACTGAACCTTGAAGAAACCGACCTTCACCAACTGGTCCATAACGTGCAAGAGAGTATCAGAATACAAGTGGAAAAACAAGGCGGTACCTTGCGCTGTGAGCTGCTGGCAAGCTCATCCACCATCAAAGCCGACAGGCTGCACCTGACCAACATCCTCCACAACCTCGTGGACAATGCCACGAAATACTGCAAAGGAACGCCAGACATCCTACTGAAAACCCAAAACATTGACGTGGATAGGATACAACTGCAGGTCATTGACAACGGCATCGGCATCTCGAAAGAAGACCTTGCCAAAGTCTTCGAGAAGTTCTACCGGGTGCCCACTGGCGACGTACACGACGTAAAGGGTTTTGGACTCGGGCTTTTTTACACCAAAAACATCTGTGACGCCCACGGCTGGAAAATCAGCATTGAAAGCGAACAAGGAAAGGGAACAACCGTAACGATAATTATTTAGGTTGATGAAGTTTGATGGGAGTTGATTGACCGCACTGCGCAGAACCCATCAGCCCTTGTCAACCCTTTTCAATCCTTATCAATCAAAGAATGAAACCACACCTGCTCTACGTTGAAGACGACGAAAGCCTCGGCTTCGTGACCAAGGACAACCTTGAGATGCAAGGCTACCAAATAACCCACTGCACCGACGGCAAGACTGCCCTCGAAACCGCCAAGGCCGGTACCTTCGACCTTTGCATCCTTGACGTGATGTTGCCAGAAATGGACGGCTTCACCCTCGCTGAGGAAATACGCCGCTTCAACGCCGAAATCCCCATCATCTTCCTCTCTGCCAAATCTCTGAAAGAGGACAAAATCAAGGGCTTGCGCCTCGGCGG
Source organism: Saprospiraceae bacterium UBA6168 (assembly GCA_002435785.1). Classification (GTDB taxonomy): domain Bacteria; phylum Bacteroidota; class Bacteroidia; order Chitinophagales; family Saprospiraceae; genus UBA6168. The sequence continues at coordinate 47,282 of DIUC01000035.1, forward strand.
TGACGACTACATCACCAAGCCGTTCAGCATCGAAGAACTGATTTTGAAAGTAGAGGTTTTCCTGCGCCGAAAGAGTATGTCGGGCAATGCGCCCAAACCAACCACTTACCGTTTTGGCTGCTATGAGTTCGACTACAAAAATCTCGGCCTCACCTGCACCGGCCAACCGACCGAAACCCTCACCCAACGGGAGGCTGACCTGCTCAAGTTCTTCCTCGACAATCCCAACCAGGTCGTCAAGCGCTCCGACATCCTCGAAAAGCTATGGGGCGAAGACGACTATTTCATGGGCCGCAGCCTCGATGTTTTCATTTCTCGCTTGCGCAAATACCTGCGCCACGACGAAAACTTGAAAGTAGAGAACATTCATGGGGTCGGATTTCGATTCAATATGTAAAATTCAGATTCTTGGCACGATTCTTGCAAAATCTACACCGAACATCCGAAGGAAGAAAAACCCGAAAGGGACTTTTATTTTCGTTATTTTAGGTGAATAGACCTACTTGAGAAACTGTGAACAACAAGGGCCAACTGAAGGCCCACACACCGCACACTTCCCAATATTTTCACTCCACAGTTTTCGACAGGCATCACGTATCATTTTTACACACCGCACACCTGAGACCCGCTGATTGGCCACGCCGCCAACCAAGCCGTCGTTATCCACACCCAATTTAGTTTTCGAGAAAAAATGCAACAGTCAAACCAGTATTTTCCTGAACTATCAGGCTGTTTTTGCTGCGCAACAATCGTGTCAAAGCATTGATTAGCAATTGTTTACCCCAAGGCTAAAGACTTTAGTCGGTTTCAAATTCGGTGCAGGCACTCTTCAAAAAGTGGCCCTGCACTTTTTTCCCAATGCCGTGGATAAAACCCGGCATCGGGAAAAAACAGAAAAAAAAGCTGATAAAATTCCAACAACCGAATGCCCCCTATTTTCGGAAAGTGGTCGGAAGCATGCCCCCCAGTAGGCTTCCGGCTGCTTTTTTTGGAAGTTGTTGAACTGGTTGAATTGGCTAAGCGCTACCCTAATTCAACTACTTCAACCAGTTTAACCATTTCAACCATTTCCCTCCTCCGCAAAAAGTTCCGCCGCAATCCCGTCCGCCAAAAACCGACCCGCTTGCGTCAGCCTGAACTCATTGCCTTCCCGCTCCATTGAGCCATCCAGCAAAAATGTTTTTGCGCCTTCAGCGAAATGTGCTTCATACCCCAATTCCTTGATTTTCAGCAAATTGCAGCCCCATTTGGTGCGCAGCCCTGTCATCACGTACTCGTTGTAGCGCTGCGTAGGCGTCAGTACTTCTATCTCGAAAGCCAGTTCACCCGCTTGCAGGGAGCGGATGTAGGCAGCATTGTTCGCCACGTTCCACTGGCGGCTCATGCCATTGAACGAGTGCGCCGATGGACCGATGCCGAGGTATTTTTTGCCCTGCCAATAGCTCGTATTGTGGCGGGAATAGTGGCCGGGTAATGCGAGGTTGCTGATTTCGTAATGCTCATAACCTGCCTCCGCTGTTTTTTCCATTAAAAACTCAAATTGCTGGGCAGCATGTTCGTCGTCAACGGGCTGAGCAGCGCCCTTTTTTATCTGGTGGGCGAGGGCGGTCTTCGGCTCCACCGTCAGGCAGTAGCAGGAGAGGTGCGGGATTTTCAAGTTGAAAACCTGCTCCAGATTCGCTGCCCATTGTTCGTGAGAGGTGGTCGGAGCGCCGTAAATCAGGTCAACCGAAAGGTTGTCAAAGCCCGCTGCCTGGGCATTTTGGATGCTGGCAAGCGCCTCCGAGTCATTGTGCGCCCGGTTCATGAAGCGCAGGTCTGCTTCCGAAAACGACTGGACGCCGATGCTCAGGCGGTTTACGGGCGTTTGTCGCAAATCGCTGATTTTCAATGGGTTCAAGTCATCTGGATTGGCTTCCAAGGTGACTTCCAGCGGCTGCATCGAAACGGGGTAGTGCTTGAAAATTTCACCGAAAATCAAATCCAAATCACGCTGGTCGAGCAGCGACGGCGTGCCTCCGCCAAAGTAAATGGTCTCCAGCGGTTCGCCGTCAAGGTAGTTTTTTTGCAGCGCCAGTTCCCGACAAATGGCCACCACCATCTCGTCCTTCGACTTGAGCGAAGTCGAAAAATGGAAATTGCAGTAGTTGCAGGCTTGCTTGCAGAAGGGAATATGTAGGTAAAGTCCGGCCATGAATTAATTATTGCGGAGCAAACATGGGCATAATTATTCGTGAAAATTGGTGCAATTTGCGGGAAACACTGCAACTGAAATCGTGGAAGTCCACTCGTCGTTGGCACAACTTTGAGGGCTTGGACCTATTTTATCCTTGTAAATTCAAAATCCAATTTTGAATTTACAAGGATAGAGCACCATGTTTCCCAACGCCTATGAAACGCCCCATCGTCAAATCATCTTATCTTAGCCCCTTCAATACAACGGCTTAATTTTGAAAAAAACCTTTTCCCTTCTACTAATCGCACTGGCCTACCTGCTGGTTTCCGCCGCATCCTTCACCCGGCAGGCGCAGCGGCCCATGCCCAAAATCGAAGACCTGCTGAAAGAGGCCGCTTGGGTGGACAGTACCTATGCCACCCTAACGCCCGACGAACGCCTCGGACAGCTCTTCTGGCTACGGGCGCACACTGACAAAGACGCCGCCTACGATGCAGCCGTGGAAGAACAAGTGAAAAAATACAAGCCCGGCGGCCTCTGCTTCTTCAACCCCACGGCCAAGGGAACGCCCGAAAAACAAGTGGAACTCACCAACCGCTACCAAGCCCTCAGCACCAAACTGCCTATGTTCATCACCATTGACGGCGAGTGGGGGCTGGGGATGCGCATGAAGGGCACCGCAATGAGCTTCCCCCGCCAGATGATGCTCGGCGCCATTCAGGACAACACTTTGATTTATAAAATGGGGGCAGAAATCGCCAAGCACTGCAAGCGGGTTGGCGTCAACGTCAACTTTGCGCCCGTGGCCGACGTGAACAACAACGCCGCCAACCCCGTCATCGGCTTCCGCAGCTTCGGCGAAGACCCCTACAACGTGGCCGCAAAATCCTATCAGTACATGCTCGGGATGCAGGACAACGGCGTGATGGCCTCCGCCAAGCACTTCCCCGGCCACGGCGATACTGGCACCGACAGCCACTACGACCTGCCCGTCATCAACCACAACTTGGCACGGCTTGACAGCGTAGAGCTTTTCCCTTTCAAAATCCTGATACAGCAGGGCGTTGGCAGTATCATGATTGCACACCTAAACATACCTGCACTCGACAACACGCCCAATCTAGCTTCATCGCTCTCGCCCAAAATCGTGACCGATTTGCTGCGCAACCAACTGAATTACAAGGGTTTAATCTTGACCGATGCCCTCGAAATGCAGGCTGTCACCAAGCACTTCGGCAAAGGCGAGGTGGAGGCCCGTGCCCTTGCAGCTGGCAATGACGTGCTGCTTCTCCCCGGCGACATGGAGGCCGCTTTCCGGGTAGTCAAGCAGTGGTTGGCCAACGGCAAGCTCGACTCCAACGCTGTGAATGCCAGCGTGAAAAAAGTGCTGCTTTGGAAGCACCGAATGGGCATCACTACCTACCAGCCAATGCCCCTCGAAAACGTGCGGGCCGACGTGAACGACAACCAAGCCCTCTCCGTCAAGCGGGAACTGATTGCCAATGCACTGACCTTGGCGAAAAATGAGGGCGATTTTCTTCCAGTTGCCAGTTCGACAGTGGGCGGTGGACAGTCAGGGGCTGCGAAATTGGCAGCACTGGCGATTGGTGTAGGGAGCGGCAATGCGTTTCACAAAAGGCTAAGTTCCTTCGGGAAAATTGAGACGTTCACTTCCGGCAAGGACGTTTCAAACGCACTCATTGCGAAGCTAAAAGGCAAGGACGCCGTCATCGTGAGCCTGCACGACATGAGCCAGTTCGCCTCCAAGGGCTACGGCTTGACGCAGGGCACGAGGGATTTCATCGAGGCATTGCGCAAGCAAACCCGAGTCGTGGTGGTCATGTTCGGCAACCCCTACGCCGCCAAGTTTTTTGAAAACGTGCCGAACCTGCTGGTTTGCTACGAGGAAGATGACGAGGTACAAGACCTTGCTGCGCAAGCGCTTTTTGGCGTTTTTCCCGTGCGGGGAAAACTGCCCGTGACTGCTTCAACGCTGCTACCGGTTGGCACTGGCATCGGCACGGAAGCCATGCAGCGGATGGGCTGGGGAGTGCCAGAGGAGGTGGGCATGAGCAGCACCAAGCTCAAAAAAGTGGACTCGCTGATGGCCGAAGCCATTGTCGAAGGCGCAACCCCCGGCGGTGTGGTGCTGGTGGCGAGGCGTGGCAAAATCGTGTTTAAAAAATCTTATGGCTCCCACACTTACGAAAAAAATGCCCGCCCTACCACTCCTGACGACATCTGGGACCTGGCCAGCATCACGAAGATTGCGGCCAGCACCATCTCGTTGATGCGGCTGCAGGAGGAGGGAAAGTTCGACCCGAAAGACCCCGTGGAGAAGTACCTGCCGGAGCTTGCCAACACCAACAAAAAGGGCATCCCGCTCGTGGACATGATGACCCACCGGGGCAGGCTCACGCCGTGGATAAAGTTTTATGAAAAGACCATCACCCCGGCGGAAAAGCCTTCGCCCGATTTTTACCAAAACAAGAAAAGCGATGCCTACCCGCTGCCCGTAGCGAAAGACCTCTGGCTTAAAGCGGGCTACGAAAAGGAAATATGGCGGCAAATCCTGGACAGCCCGCTGGAGTCCACGAAGGAGTACAAATACAGCGACCTGGGTTTCTACATTGCCAGCGAGGTTATCAAACGGCAGAGCGGAATGCCCATCGAGGAGTATGCCAGCCGGACGTTCTATCAGCCGCTCGGCCTTTCGACGATGACTTATCGGCCCTACGAGAAATTTCCGCTGGAACGGATCCCGCCCACGGAGGAGGACAATTACTACCGGGACCGCCGCATCCAAGGCTATGTACACGACATGGGCGCTGCCATGCTCAACCAAGCCACGGGCCACGCCGGGCTTTTCAGCGATGCCGAAGACCTTGCCGTGCTGATGCAGATGCTGCTGAACAAAGGGAACTATGGCGGTGTGCAATTCCTGCGACCAGAGACTATCAACTATTACACGACCAGATGCGAGGGCTGCACCCGCCGGGGCATCGGCTTCGATATGTTCCAAAAAAATACGAGCTATGAAAACAACCTGAGCAAGCTGGCAAGCGAGGTCACCTATGGCCACCTCGGCTTCACTGGCACGGCGGTCTGGGCAGACCCTGCGGAGGAGTTGGTTTACGTTTTCCTCTCCAACCGCACTTACCCGACTATGAAGAACAACAAATTGGGGAAGCTGAACACGAGGGTGAAGGTGCAGGATGCGGTGTATGAGGCCATCATCCGGGAGTAAGGTTTGTTCAAAAACCCCTAAAAAACCACGCATTTACCCTGCAAAACCTTATCTCGCACACTTTTTGAAAGAAGGGAAAGTTAGAACATGTGCGCTACCCAAATCCGTAAAAAATTAAAAGCATGAGAATTCTAACATCAGGCGTTTTTCAAAAAAATACGCTTCGAAAAATAGCCCTCGTCACCGTGGCCGTGGCCGCCGTGGCATTCTGCTCGCCAGTGCAGGCGCAGTCCAAAGTAGTGGACAAGGCCAACGAACTGTACAAAAACAACCAGTTCGCCGATGCCGCCGAGCTTTACCGGCAAGCCTTGCAGGAAATGGAGAACTCGGGTAAGCAAGGCCGAAATACCATCCTGCTCAAAAGCAAGCTCGCCTACTGCTACCGCATGAACAACAAGATGGACAAGGCGGAGGCGCTTTATGCCGAAGTGGTAAAGGACGAGAGTGCAAAATCAGATACCTACTACTATTACGGTGAGGCGCTGATGAGCAATGGCAAGTACGCCGAAGCAAAAAAATGGTTTACCGATTACCAAAATTTGGAGCCAAGCGATGAAAAGGCAATCTTGATGCTTCGTGCCTGCGACTACGCCCCGCTCATCGAACCCTATTTTCAATACCTTGACATTCAGGAGTTTGCCTACAATTCGCCAGCCGACGACAATGCGCCGATTTTGGTCAAGAACGGCCTTATCTTCTCCTCCGACCGCCAGCAGGGCGCCAAGCTGCTCAAGGAGAAATCCGGCTGGACTGGACGGGACTACCTGAACCTCTATTTTGCACCCCGCAAGTCGGACGGCAGTTTCGGTGAGCCGGGGCAATATTCCTCCAAACTCAGTGAGGTGAACAAAAACACGGGAAATGCCTCGTTGACTGCCGACGAATCAGAGATTTTCTTCACCCGCAACGACAACGTGCTGAACAAGCAGAACACTTATAGCCTTCAACTTTTCTCCGCAAAATCGGCGGGAGAAAATCGCTGGAAGGACGTGCAAAAACTGCCTTTCTGCTCCTCCAACCACAATTTCATGCACCCTGCCGTATCGCCCGATGGCAAGCGGCTGTTCTTCGCAAGCAACCGGGCGGGCGGATTCGGCGGTACCGACCTCTGGATGTCGGAGCGGAATGCTGCTGGTGGCGAGTGGAGCAAACCCGTAAACCTCGGCCCAGCGGTGAACACTACCGTGAATGAAGGATTTCCGTTCGTGGCTGCAGACAACAAGCTGTATTTTTGTTCAAAAGGGCATCCCGGTTACGGTGGCTTCGACATCTTCGTGACCTATATGGACGAAAACGGTGCCTGGCAACCCGCCACCAACCTTGGCAAGCCCATCAACAGCCCCTTGGACGACATCTCGATATTTGTGGCTCCCGACCAGCGAAGCGGCTATTTCACCAGCTCCCGCAGCGGCGGCGACGACGATATCTTCAGCTTCACCGTGCTGGACGAAGCGCCTTTGGCCGTTGTTAGCCCGCCAGCGCCAACCAATGAAGTCCGCCCCAGCAGCCCAGCGGCAGCGGAGCCAGCTTTGGTTATGTCGGAGGAAGTAGCGGAAGTGGTGCCGCTAACGCCCAGAACCGTAGTGCCAGAGCCATCGGTAATTGAAGAGGAGGAGGCTCCAGTCTTGCCCCCCGTCAAGGAAGTGGCTGCCATTCCAGAACCAGAACCCATACCACCCGTCGCCATCGAGTCGGCAAGGGTGACGGACGTTCCAAAGCAAATCTCGCAGCCAGTGGAAAATGTCGAAGTTCCAACATTGACAGAAAAACAGGCTAACACGCCCACAGTGGAAATACCAGTAGTACAAATCCGAGTGGAAATGCCAGTGGCACAGCACCAAGCGCCCACATCAAACCCAACCACCGAAATGGCACAGCTTGACGGTTTCATGGATTTTTCTCGAAAGTTGGAGGAAGGGAAATTACTCGTTGGTGAACGGTTCCGCCTGGATGGGGCAGTTTTTGACCCCGCCGTTTGGCAGCTCACGCCACGCATCACTGGCCCACTCGACAAGCTCATTTCGCAGTTAAAAATTTACCCCACCGTGCAAGTCGAAATCAGCTCGCACACGGAATCCCTGGGCGACGACAAGGAAAATCAGCAAATCTCAGCGAACAGGGCAGCAACCATATTGGACTATATGCTCCGGGAAGGCATTGCGAAAGAGCGCATTTTAGCCAAGGGCTGCGGCGAGACCATGCCCGTAAACCACTGCCGAAATGGCACTCCATGCAGCATAGACGAACACTTGGTCAACCAGCGGATTGAGGTGAAAGTATTGGCATTGGATGGGAAGTGGTGACAACATACATCAAATCAGTTGTAGGTCGGCGAGTTTTTATGCTCAAACCATTCGCTCGTTTCTAGTTGCTACCCGCATAAAGTCCCAAGCCACCAATAGCGTTTCCCCGGCGTAGTGTAGGCCCGGTGTCAAGCGTTTGCTATGTAGGGGCAGTATTTCCTCCTGTTTTTTCAAAAAAGTAAAAATGGTGCGCATCACCTTGAAGTAGCGGCCCACCTCGTCCACCGAGGGCAAGTCACGGCTGCCGAGCAGTTCCATCAGCCGCCGGAAGCTGTCGAAATCGTAGGGTAGGTACTGCGTCGGATGGCGGAAGGCAAGGTAGAGGGACGCCATCTGGTAGTTGTCGTCATGGAAATGGCTGTTCAACCTCGAAGTTGGGTGCGCCTCCTGCCAACCGGCCAACAGTTCATCGCAGTGGAACACAAAGCGTCCCAGCCGACCGTCCACGTCTTTGCTTTCGTTGAAAAGGTCTTGGAACACTTCCCGCACAAATTCCCGGTTCAGCTCCATGAAGCGCAGCATCATTGCCTTTGGCTCATAGTTTTCCCGCTTCCATAGGCGGCGAGACCGGGAATTCTCCAAGCTGCGGTCGTACACCGTGCGAAAGTCAAGTGCCGCCACGTCCCAGGTTTCCTGAAAAATGCGCTGCGACTCCCATGGCAGGTAGGGGTCGTGTTGTGGGTTTGACCGAAGAAAATCGGCGTACTGTTGGATGGCGTCGTTGAGTTTTTGTAGATTCATGACCACGATTTTGCACTGAGTTTTCGTCGCAAAACGCACCAAAGTGCATTTGTGAAAAAAAATCATGGGAAACTTGGCGGCGAAGCTACATATTTGCGGAAGAGGACGGTTTGATACATTGTTTCAGGTTTAGAGTTTCAGGATAGTCCTGCCTAAAACCTGAAGCCCAAAACCTAAAACCGCTTAAGCTGCATGAAACTTATTCAAATCACTGACCTGCACGTAGCGAGCGAAGGAGAGTTCACCCATGGCGTGGACGTGCGTCAGAATTTTTTGGACATCCTGCAAGCGGCGAAATCCTTCGCCCCCGATTACCTCATCATCTCCGGCGACCTCGCCTTCGACACTGCCAACGAGCAGGTCTATCATTGGATGAAATCGCAGCTCGACGCCATCGGCATCCCCTACGCACTCATCGGCGGCAACCACGACGACTCAACCCTGCTGGCGAAGGTCTTTGGTTTGGAACACCTGCTCACCGATGGCGACCTGTACTACAAATTGCCCCTTGGTGAGCAGACGTTGCTGATGCTAGAAACCTCCAAAGGCATTGTCAGTGAGGTACAGTTGGCGTGGCTGACCAAGGAGCTGGCGCAATTGGACGGCCCCGCTGTCATCTTCATGCACCACCCGCCAGTGAGCGGCGGCGTGCCGTTCATGGATGTAAACTACCCGCTCCGCAACATGGACGATGTGCAGGAAGTGTTCTTTCGGCACCCGCACCCGGTCTATATCTTCTGTGGCCATTATCACGTGGAGAAAATGCTTTGCGTGAAAAACCTGGCCGTCCACGTCACCCCGACCAACTATTTCCAGATGAAATGGCAACAACCAGAATTTCAGCTCGACCACCTCAGAATTGGCCTCCGGGAAATCAACCTCCGGCCCGACGGCGTGGTGGAAAGTGCGGTAGTTTATTACGAAGGGAATAAAATATGATTGTTGAATGGTTGAAATTGTTGGGTGGTTTGAGGGGCAATCACGGCAATGATAACAATCATAACAATTCAGCAATTTAACAATACTATGCTTCTTTCCTCCAAACTGCCGGGCGTCGGCACCTCCATTTTCACCGTCATGTCGGCCATGGCCAACGAGCACGGGGCCATTAACCTGGCGCAGGGCTTCCCTGACTTCGACTGCTCCGACCACCTCAAGGGGCTGGTGGACAAGTACATCCGGCAGGGCCACAACCAATACGCCCCAATGCCTGGTGTACCTGCGCTCCGCAAAACCGTTGCCGAAAAAATCCAGTCGCTATACGGCCTCAGCGTGGACCCCGACACCGAAATCACCATCACCAGCGGTGCCACCCAAGCGCTCTACTGCGCCATCTCGGCCTTCATCCGCCCCGACGACGAGGTGATTCTGATAGAACCTGCATACGATTCCTACCGCCCGTCCATCGAAGTGAACGGAGGTCGGCCCGTCCTCTACGAAATGAGTGCACCCGACTATACCGTTGACTGGCGTATGCTCGAACGCCTCATCACTTGGAAGACCCGCATGATTATCATCAACACCCCGCACAACCCAACGGGCAAGATTTTGAAGGAAGCGGATTGGAAGGAACTGCAACACCTTGCCGTCAACAGGGACATCATCGTACTCTGCGACGAAGCCTACGAGCATCTCGTCTTCGATGGTGAGCGGCACGAGAGCCTGCTGCGTTACCCCAAGATTTTCGAGCGGGGCATGGCTGTTTTTTCCTTCGGAAAAACACTGCACACCACCGGCTGGAAGCTCGGCTGCATCGTGGCACCGCCCGACCTCACCAAGGAGTTCCGCAAAGTGCACCAGTTCAACGTCTTCGCCGTGAACACGCCGATGCAGTACGCCGTGGCTGAATACCTCGAACAGCCAGCGGCGTATTTGGCGCTGAACGATTTTTTTGAAAAAAAGCGGGACTTCCTGCTCGATGCCATGGCCGGGTCGAGGTTTAAGCCCCTGCACAGCGAAGGGTCCTACTTTCAGCTCTACGACTACTCCGCCATCAGCGAAGAACCCGACACGGATTTTGTGAAACGGCTAATCCTGGAGCACGGGGTGGCCGCTATACCTGTCTCTGTTTTTTACAGCAGCCATAAAAACGAGCGTGTAATACGGCTTTGCTTCGCAAAAAAAGAGGAGACCTTGGCAAAGGCGGCGGCACTTTTGAGCAAAATTTAATCAGCTCCTAATCTCAATAGTTTGGCTAAAGGGCCAGATGTTGTACTTTTAGCCCAATCCATTTTAAAATTCAAACATTCATGACAGAGCAAAGACCGTGGCTGGGAAACTATCCGAAAGGAGTGCCCGCCAATATTGACGAAAACGCCTACCCATCACTCATCGCCTTACTGGACGAGACCTTCAAAAAGTACCCTGACCTAAAGGCATTCACGTGCATGGGCAAGGCGATGAGCTATGCCGAGGTTGACCGCTACTCCACCCAGTTCGGGGCCTACCTGCACTCCCGCGGGCTGGAGCCAGGCGACAAGATTGCCCTGATGATGCCCAACCTCTTGCAGTACCCCATCGCGCTGTTCGGCTGCTTGCGGGCCGGGCTTGTCATCGTGAACACCAACCCACTTTACACGCCCCGGGAGATGCGACATCAGTTCACCGACTCGGGGGTGAAGGCCATAGTGATTTGCGAGAATTTCGCCGCCAACCTGCAAGAGGTGTTGCCGGACACGCAGATAAAGACCATCATTGTTACCAGCATTGGCGAGATGCTGGGCCTCAAAGGGGCGTTCGTCAACCTCGCCGTTCGCTACATCAAGCAGATGGTGCCCGACTTCTCGCTTCCAAATACCGTTACCTTCAGTGCTGCCTTGGAGCAGGGCAAAAAATTCACCATCAAGCCATTCCAGCACAACCCAGACGACGTGGTGGCGCTCCAGTACACAGGTGGCACGACGGGCGTGGCAAAGGGCGCCATGCTCACCAACCGCAACCTTGTGGCCAACATGATGCAAATAAGGGCCTGGATAGGACAGGCTCAAATCGGAGCGAAGGACATCGGCTTGTCGCCACTGCCACTCTACCATATTTTCGCTTTCTCGGTCAATTGTTTGGCGCTGTTCAGCCTTGGTGCCCTCACGGTGCTTGTGGTCAACGCCCGTGACCTGCCATCGGTCATGAAGGAGTTCAAGAACCACAAAGTCACGTTGATGACTGGGGTGAACACCTTGTTCAACGCCCTGCTCAACCATCCCGATTTTGCATCGCTCGACTTTAGCAGCCTCAAATTCGCCTTTGGTGGTGGCATGGCGGTGCAGAAAGCGGTAGCCGAAAAATGGCGGAAAGTAACTGGCTCACCGTTGATTGAGGGCTTCGGCATGACCGAATCATCCCCTGTGGCCAGTGTGAACCCGCTCGATGGCTCCGGCCGCTTGGGCTGTATCGGCCTTCCTGTTTCTTCGACCGACATGCGCATCGTGGACGATGCCGGAAACCCATTGCCGCAAGGCGAAACCGGCGAAATACAAATCAAAGGGCCACAAGTGATGAAGGGCTACTACAACCGCCCGGATGCCACCGTGCAGACCATCAAGGACGGCTGGCTTTGCACGGGCGACATCGGGCTGATGCACTCGGACGGCTACTTTCAAATCGTTGACCGCAAAAAGGACATGATTCTCGTGTCAGGCTTCAACGTCTATCCGAACGAAATAGAGGACGTGGTGATTGAGCACCCCAAGGTGATGGAATGCGCCGCCATTGGTGTCCCCGACGAAAAGTCGGGCGAGGTGGTGAAGATTTTTGTGGTAAAAAAAGACCCGTCGCTGACCGAAAAGGAACTGCTGGAGCATTGCCGCCATGGACTTACCGGCTACAAAATACCGAGGTCGGTGGAGTTCCGAACGGAGTTGCCGAAGACGAATGTGGGCAAGATTTTGAGGAGGAAGTTGCGGGAAGAGCAGGGGTGAGATTGGGAATGGAATCCATAGGGTTTCGTCACAAAATTGTATGCACAAAAAAGGCGGCTGGGCATCTTGCCCGCCGCCTTTTTTTTGCTTCACTCCGAGGATTAACGTGCGAACTGCACCGCCCGTTTCTCCCGAATCACAGTTACTTTTATTTGCCCGGGGTATTGCATTTCCCCTTGTATTTTCTGCGAAATCATGAAAGCGAGGTCGTCGGCGTAGGCATCTGTGACCTTTTCGGCCTCCACGATGACCCGAAGCTCACGGCCTGCCTGCATGGCAAATGCCTTGGAAACGCCTTCGTGCGCCATGGCGATTTCTTCGAGCTCACCGATGCGCTTGAGGTAGCTCTCCAGGATTTCACGCCGGGCACCGGGCCTTGCGCCAGAGATGGCGTCGCAAGCCTGTGTGAGTGGGGAGATGATGTTGTTCATCTCGATTTCGTCGTGGTGAGCACCAACAGCGTTACAAATTATCTCGTTCTCGCCATACTTCTCGCAAATCTGCATACCCACAATGGCGTGCGAGAGTTCGGTTTCCTCTTCGGCTACCTTCCCGATGTCGTGTAGTAGGCCAGCTCGTTTTGCCAGTTTGGCTTGTTTTGGGCTGAGTCCCAGTTCGGCAGCCATAATGCCGCAAAGGTTGGCAGTCTCGATGGAGTGCTTGAGCAGGTTCTGGCCATAGGAGGAGCGGAAGCGCATGCGGCCCACCATTTTTATCAAGTAGGTGTTGAGGCCGTGGATGCCCAGTTCAATGACCGTTCGTTCGCCGATTTCGACGATTTGCTCGTCAAGCTGTTTGCGGGTCTTGGCCACCACCTCCTCTATCCGGGCGGGGTGGATGCGGCCATCGGTCACGAGTTTTTTCAGGGCAAGGCGGGCTATCTCCCGGCGTATCGGGTCGAAGCTGGAAATGACGATGGCCTCCGGCGTATCGTCCACCACGATTTCGGCACCAGTGGCAGCCTCGAGTGCCCGGATGTTCCGGCCTTCCCGGCCAATGATTTGGCCCTTCATGTCGTCGGAATCAAGTGGGAACACCGAGACGGTGTTCTCGATGGTGTATTCCGAGGCCATGCGCTGGATGGTCTGGATGATGATTTTCTTTGATTCCTTGTTGGCGTCGAGTTTGGCCTGAGTGATGGTATCCTTCACGAGTGCCATGGCCTCGGTCTCAGCCTTGCCTTTGATGGCGCGCAGGAGTTCTTCTTTAGCCTCAGTTTGAGTAAGGCGGGAGATGCCTTCGAGGGCCTTTATGCGTTCTTCGTTGGCTGCTTCGAGTTCTTCCTTGCGCTTGGCCACCACCTTAAGCTGCTTGTCGAGATTTTCCCGAACGGCGTTGTTCTCCGCTACTTTTTGCTCGAAATCGGCGTCCCTTGCGTCCAGTTCCTTGGCCCTGTTTTTTAGTTTGTCCTCCGCCGATTGGAGGTCTTTTTCTAGGCTCCGTATTTCCAGTTCCCGCTCTTTTACGGCGACCATTTTCTCGGCTTTTTCCTTGTCGAAGTCGGCCCGCATGGAGTTGAAGCGGTCTTTCGCTTCTTGCACCTTGCGCTGTTTGATGGTCTCGTTCTTCGACTCCGCTTCTTCGAGGATGCGCTTGGCGGTGTCTTGCGCCTTCTTGATTTCTTGGTCGGTTTTTGCGTTTAGTTCGTCAAGCATCGCCTGCTTCTTGCTTTTCATGCCGGCTTGGATGACGAAGTACCCGACGACCAGCCCGACGACCAGCCCGATGGCCAGTCCGATTCCTATTTCCATGATGTCAAAAGGTTAAAATAGTTACGAGGTTGCGTGGTTTTCCGGCTCAAATCCTCCGCAGCGCCTTGTTTGAGAGCAAACATGCGCCAACGCAGTTGTTGGGCCATCTAGCCATTTAACCAAAAAATATAACAACAGGAAAGACCTTAAGGCATCGCTTCATCAATAAGCGATTCTATGCGGGAAAGTTTTTCGGAAATAGCTGGCGAAGAAGCAGTCGTTTGGCTTGTGGCTTTGTGCAAATCCACCGCGTAGGCCAAGAGCGCCATAGCGAGGCAGTCTTGTTTCTCACGGTTTGCGTAGGCCAACTGAAATTTATTCACTTTTTCGTTGACCTCTTTCACTATCTGACGGATGACCGGCTCGTCATTCGCCTTTATTTTCAAAGGATATGGCCGCCCAGCAATCGTCACGGTCAGTTGTTTGCTATCTTGTTCTTCCATATCCTAAGCGTTTTGAAGCCACTCAATACATTTATCTATCTCGTTGATGTATTGGTCAATTTGCTTTCTCAACTTTTGGTTGCTTTCCGAATCGTCTCCCCGCTGCCCGGCCCATGCCTGCTGCGAGTTAGTTAATCTTTCTGTCAATTCGCCGATGCGCTCTTGCTGTGCTTCGAGATCGGCTTTCAGTTTATTATTTTCTATGGAAAGAACGGCGTTTTGCTGGCGCAAGGCGGTCATTACTTCGGCCAGTTGCCGTACTTTCTGTTCGATATTTTCGAGTTGTTGGGTCATGTGTTCATTTAACGCCGTATCAGCGCTCCAAGTTTCCCTTCAAACGCCTCGATAAGTTGGCTCATCACGGCGTCCACCTCTTTATCCTGCAAGGTGCGGGTCGGATCTTCGAAGGTGAAGCTCATTGCGTAGGACTTTTTGCCCTCGCCAAGTTTCGTTTCATCTTCAAAGACATCGAACAAATTTATAGCTCCCAACAGCTTTTTACCAACTTTTTTGGCAACGGCGGCAAGGTCGCTAAATTTTACGGATTTACCAATTACCAAGGCAAGGTCTCTGCGCACTGTAGGGAATTTGTTTAGCTCCGCAAAACTGATGGACTGCTTTTTGGCTGCTTGCAGCAACATATCCCAGTTCAAGTCGGCATAAAACACCTCGCCGCGCACGCCCATTTTCTTGCAAACCTTCGGCTGCACCTTCCCGAACACCACCAACTCCTGCGGCCCCCGGTGGTACTTGATGCCGTAGGCAAAAACATCGTCCTTCACCGCTGTCTCCTGAAACCCGCCGCCAACGCCGAGGCGGGCGAGCACACTGCCCACGAAAGACTTCAACGTGAAAAAATCAGCCGAAGCCTTCTCCTTGTTGCGCCAGCTTTCCGGCAATCGTTGGCCAGTGAGGAACAAAGCCAAGTGCTGAGGCTCTTTGTATTTCAGATTTGCGATTGCGGACTGCGGATTGCAGCCCTCGGAATCCGAATTCCGCAATCCGTAATCCGCAATCGAATGGTAGGTTTTGCCGAATTCGAAAAGTTTGAGGTCACTCTGTTGTCGGTTCTGGTTGTTCACTACCGCTTCCAAGCCGCTGAACAGCATCGTGGGGCGCATGATGTCGAGCTGCACGTTGCTCGTGTTGTTCACAAAGACAAGTTCGCCTGCTTCCTTTGGCAAAATTTCTTTGTAAAACGTTGATTGCGAGAGCGATAGGCTCATCACCTCGTTGAAGCAGTTTGCTGCCAGGTAGTCCGCAATGGTGTTGCGCACGGCGTTCGGGTCGGGCTTCTCGCTGCTCACCATGCTGCTGCGGATTTGCGCAGGGGCAGGTACGTTGTCCAGTCCGAACACCCGAAGTATTTCCTCCACCACATCGGCGGGGCGTGTCACATCGGCTTTGTTCGTTGGAATGCTGGCGGTGAAAGATTCGCTCGTTTCCGCCACGATTTTCATCTCCAATGCCGTCAGGATTTCCTTAATTTTTTCCTTCGGAATTTCCACCCCGATGAGCCGACGGCAATAATCGTAAGTGACTTTAACTTTCTTATTTTCAATGGGGTGTGGATAAACGTCAACCACTTCCGAGGCGATCTCGCCACCAGCCAATTCCACTATCATGGCGGCTGCCCTTTGCAGCGCATAAACGCAAACGTTTGGGTCACTGCCTTTCTCAAACACCTTGGCGGCGTCCGTGCGCAGGTCGTGGCGGGTGCTGCTGCGGCGAATCCATTTTGCGTTGAAATGGGCGCTTTCGAGGAAGATGTTCTTCGTAGTTTCCTTCACGCCCGACCTCGCCCCGCCAAACACGCCGCCGATGCACATGGGCTTCGAGTCGCCATCGCAAATCATCAGGTCGTGCTCGCTGAGGCTGCGCTCCCGGTCGTCGAGGCTTTGGAATTTGGTGCCTTCCGGCAATGTTTTCACGATGATTTTCTGCCCGGCGATTTCATCCAAATCAAAAGCATGGAGCGGCTGGCCAAGTTCGTGGAGGATGAAGTTGGTCACGTCCACGATGTTGCTGATGGGCCTCACACCGACGGAGAGCAACCGTTTTTTCAGCCAATCCGGCGACTCGCCGATGGTCACGCCCTTGATGCTCACACCAGCGTAGCGGGGGCAAGCCTCCGTGTTTTCGATTGTGACTCCGACGGGGATGAGGGAAGAGGGATGAGGGATGAGCGGGGTGACCATTGGCATTTTCACGCCATCTTTTTGACCGCACTGTACTTGCAGCGCAGCCGCTAAGTCCCTCGCCACGCCGAGGTGGCAGGTGGCATCGGACCGATTCGGCGTCAGGCCGATTTCATACACTACGTCCTTTTCCAGCTTGAAATATTCCCGTGCAGTCAGTCCAATGGGTGTTTCATTAGGCAGCACAAGGATGCCACTATGGTCTTCACCGATTCCAAGTTCATCGGCGGCACAAATCATCCCCTGCGATTCTTCGCCCCTGATTTTGCCGAGTTTCAGTGTGATGGGGTCTCCAGTGGTTGGGTACAAAGTAGTGCCGACGGTGGCCACGAGTACCCGTTGCCCGGCGGCCACGTTGGGCGCTCCGCAAACGATTTGGAGCAACTCGCCAGTGCCGATGTCCACTTTGGTGAGGCTGAGTTTGTCGGCGTTCGGATGCCGCCAGCACTCCTTCACCTCGCCCACCACGACGCCTTCCAGCCCGCCCTTGATGCTTTCTACTTCCTCCATGCCCTCCACTTCGAGGCCGAGGCTGGTGAGTAGGTTCGAGACTTCTTCGGGCGACAGTTTGATGTCTATGTATTCTTTGAGCCAGTTTAGCGATATGGTCATTGTTCCAAATTTGAGGGGGCGAAGATAGTAATATGAAGTTTTGTGACCATTAGAAAGTCGGATTCCGTTACTTTACAAATAAAATATTTGCACAAACCGCTTTGTTGTGGGCACAAAATGCAGCTGACAATCCTATACGCAACGAAATGATTTCAGCCTTTTTTGAGGGGTGAGAGGGACAAACAGGCAGTTTTCGAGTTGGCGAATAGCTCGCCTGAACAGTGGATATCATCTTCGCCAAAACCGAGACAACGTGCTGGATGTTTAGGTAAACGTATTATTTTGCTGACCTGCTTTCGGAGCTTGTTGATAAAAAAAAGGATTTCGAGGCCATCCATGAGTTGGTGGAGCCAATGGAATCCGCAAAATTTTACCTTTATGCTGGTGGACGATGGACGGTGAACGGTGAAATAGCTCCGTCAACCGTTAGCCGTTGGCCGCCAATCATTTTTGACCATGCAATTTCACCCTGTTTTCGATAAAATCGAGCGCCCGATACTCATCGCTGGGCCATGCAGCGCCGAGACTGAGGCGCAAGTGATGGAGACCGCCCACGGCCTTGCTGCCCAGGGCATTGACCTCTACCGGGCTGGTATTTGGAAACCCCGCACGAAACCGGGCGGCTTCGAGGGCGTGGGAACGGAGGGGCTGGCTTGGTTGCGAAGGGTGAAGCAGGAAGTGGGCCTGAAAACCACGACCGAGGTTGCCAATACGCAGCACGTTTTTGAAGCACTAAAGTACGGTGTGGACGTGTTGTGGATTGGTGCCCGCACGACAGTGAACCCCTTCTCCGTGCAGGAAGTGGCCGATGCATTGTTGGGGGTGGACGTCCCGATAATGATAAAAAATCCAGTAAATGCTGACCTAAAGCTCTGGATGGGCGCCATTGAGCGCATTTACAAAGCGGGCATCAAACGCATAGCGGCAGTGCACCGGGGCTTTTCAGTGCATGGGGAGACGAAGTACCGAAACGCCCCGCTCTGGCAGTTGCCGATTGAGTTGAAACGGCAGTTCCCCGACCTGCAAATCATCTGCGACCACAGCCATATCTGTGGACGGCGGGATACCTTGGCGCCCATTGCGCAGCAAGCCCTAGACCTCGGCTATGATGGCCTGATGACGGAGGTTCACCCTCGCCCGGACGAGGCTTGGAGCGACGCCGAGCAGCAAATAACGCCGTTCACCTATGGCGAGTTGGTGCGCCACCTGATTGCCCGCAAGCTGACGACGAGCAATGCGGACTTCTTGAAGTCGTTGGACTTTTTGCGGCACCAGATTGATGATATTGACGAACGGCTGCTACAACTGCTCGGTTCACGCATGAAGCTGGTCAGCCAGATAGGCGAGTGCAAAAAGCAGAATAACGTCTCCATTTATCAGCCGATCCGCTGGAACGAGATTTTGGAACAGGCGATGGAAAAAGGCGCTGCGCTGGGCCTGAGCGGGGAATTCGTAGTGGCCGTGCTGAAGGCGGTGCACGAGGAGAGCATTGGACACCAGTCGAAGGTGATGAACGAGAAGACGGCCATTGAGGAAACGCTTTGACCAACGTTGCTGATTTCAAGCCTCATAACAGGAGAGCTTTGTGGGCGGTTGTTCATGGAATTGAATTCACTTGTTTTTCAAGCAACCAATTTTTTCAAAGCGGTCCTTGAACAAATCCTCCTTTAAACTTGTCTTCCAATCAGCTTGAATCAATGATGAAAAAGCAATACGCAAACACGGTAGGTTGTTGTTGTCCATACAAACCAGTGGACAGGCGCTCCGACCATGCTTTCTATAGTATAAGTCGTTGATTAAATCAGAAAAGCCTTTCCACGCCACGGAAAGGCTTTTTTGTTTACCATTTTCAAACATCCATTTTTAACAAAAAAACAATCAAAACATGGCAACCATCAGACTTGGGGACATCGCTCCCGACTTCACCGCCGAAACGACGCAAGGCACCGTACACTTCCACGAATGGCTCGGCGATAGCTGGGGGCTTTTGTTCTCCCACCCTGCCGACTTCACACCCGTTTGCACCACTGAGTTGGGCCGCACGGCTGCACTCAAGGGCGAGTTTGACAAGCGGGGCGTCAAGGCCATCGCCTTGAGCGTGGACCCATTGGACTCTCACATGGACTGGCTCAAAGACATTGAGGAGACGCAGCATGTGACGATGAACTTCCCCGTCATCGCCGACCCCGACCGCAAGGTGGCCGAGCTATACGACATGATTCATCCGAACGCCTCCGAGAAGTTCACCGTGCGCACGGTCTTCGTCATCGGGCCGGACAAGAAGGTGAAAATGACGCTGACCTATCCCGCCAGCACGGGCCGCAACTTCCTCGAAATCCTGCGGGTGATTGACAGTCTGCAACTCACCGCCAACTACAGCGTGGCAACGCCCGTGGACTGGAAGCAGGGCGAGGATGTGGTCATCGTGCCGGCCATCAAGGACGAGGACATTCCAGCAAAGTTCCCGAAGGGGCACACCCGCATCAAGCCGTACTTGCGCACGACGCCGCAACCGAATTTGTAAGCATCTTCCTTCGGAAATGACAAGCATGAAATGGGCTTTCAATAGCCCCAACTTGTTCTTGGAACAAAAAGGCCCTGCCGCTTGGCAGGGCTTTTTTGTTAGGGTATTTGTCGGCCAACTGCCCATTCGTCGAAGGAATCAAGCCTTTTGACAGCCTGTGCCAACGATACTTGTACATAGGTGTATCTTCCCGCTGTTTTTTTGTTTTTCACAAAATGTTTAACCAAATAAATTTCATCATGAATCGAAAGCACCACTTTTTTCGCTTGGGCATTATTGCATTGACAATCTGCTTGGGCAGCATGGCCTGGGCACAGCCTGCCGCCAAAAAGGAAATCAAACTGCCGGAAGGCGTCGAGAAGGTGACCACCGTGGAGGGCATCACCGAGTACCGCCTGACGAGCAACGGCCTGCGCTTCCTGCTCTTCCCGGACCAGTCCAAACCGACCATCACCGTCAACATCACCTATCTGGTGGGCAGCCGCCACGAGGGCTACGGTGAAACGGGCATGGCGCACTTGCTGGAGCACCTTGTGTTCAAGGGCACTCCGAACCACCCGAACATCCCACAGGAACTCACCGAGCACGGTGCCCGTCCCAACGGCACCACTTGGTACGACCGCACGAACTACTTCGAGACCTTCAACGCCACGGAGGACAACCTTCGCTGGGCGCTCGACATGGAGAGCGACCGCATGGTGAACTCCTATATTGCCAAAAAAGACCTCGAAAGCGAGATGACCGTGGTGCGCAACGAGTTCGAAATGGGCGAGAACGACCCCTCCAGCGTGCTCATGGAGCGGGTGCTGAGCACGGCCTACCTCTGGCACAACTACGGCAACTCGACCATCGGCGCACGTGCCGACCTCGAAAACGTGCCGATTGACCGGCTTCAAGCTTTTTACAAAAAGTATTACCAGCCCGACAACGCCATGTTGGTAGTGGCCGGTAAAATTGAACCGGAGAAGACGCTCCAATTAGTTAAGGAGTATTTTGGCAAAATACCGAGGCCGACCCGTGAGCTGACACCGACCTACACCAAGGACCCCACGCAGGATGGCGAGCGCAATGTGACCCTGCGCCGCACGGGCGATGTGCAGGTGGCCTCCTGCCTCTATCACACGCCGCCGGGCGCTCACCCGGAGTATGCCGCCGTGGCCGTTTTGGATGAAATACTGACGAACCAACCCGCCGGGCGACTTTACAAGGAACTGGTGGAAACCAAGAAAGCCGCTACCGTCTGGTCGTTTGCGCCAGCGCTAAAAGAAGGCGGCTTCATCTACATCAATGCCGACGTGCGGCAGGAAAGCCCCCTGGCCGACGCTCAAGCTACCATGCTGAAAGTGTTGGACGAACTGACCACCAACCCGCCCACTGCCGAGGAGGTGGACCGTGCGAAAAAGCGGGTGCTAAAGGATTGGGAACTGGGCTTCAAAAGCTCCTCGACGGTGGGCTTGAGGGCCAGTGAGTACATCGCAATGGGCGACTGGCGGCTGGCCTTCCTCTTCCGGGACAACATAGAGGACGTGAAGGCTGAGGACGTAGTTGCGGTAGCTAAAAAATACTTCAAACCGTCCAACCGTACAACGGGGCTTTTCTTGCCGGAAAAAAACCCAGACCGCTCGGAGATACCCGATGCTCCAAACCTCGCCACGCTGCTGGCCAACTACAAGGGCAAGGAGGCCATTGCCGAAGGCGAAGACTTCGACCCAGCGCCCGAAAACATCGAGAAGCGCACTACCCGTGGCGAGGCTGCCGACAAGGGCATCGAGTTTGCTTTTTTGCCAAAAGAGACCCGTGGCAACAGCGTGTCGGCCCGCATGACCCTGCGCTTTGGGGACGAAAAGACCTTGATGAATCAAGACGTGGCCGCCTCCTTTGCTGCCATGATGCTCGACAAGGGCACCAAGACAAAAAGCCGCCAACAGCTACAAGATGAACTCGACCGACTAAAAGCACGGGTGAATATCTTTGGCAGCGGCAGTACGGCGAGCGTGAACATCGAGTCGGAGCACGACAACCTGCCCGAGGTGATGAAGCTCGTGGGAGATATGCTCAAAAACCCTGGATTCTCGCAAGAAGAATTTGAGAAGCTGAAAGAGGAGCAATTGGCGGCCATCGAATCGCAGCGCAGCGACCCGCAGGCGCTTGCCTTCACTACTTTTCAACGGACGATGAACCCCTATCCAAAGGGCGATATCCGCTACGTGATGACCCTCGACGAGCAGGCAGAAGCTTTGAAAAACCTGAAATTAGCGGACGTGAAGGCTTTCCACAGCAAGTTCTATGGCACATCGGATGCCACGTTGGCCGTGGTTGGCGACTTCGACCAAGCTGCCGTGAAGAAGGTGACGCTGGAACAGTTCAGCAACTGGAAAAGCCCAGCGGGTTATACCCGTGTGCCCACCATGTATAAAGCGGTAAAGCCAACGAGCGAGGCCATCAACACCCCCGACAAGGCAAATGCCGTGTTCATCGCTGGTATGCCGCTGAACATCAACGACAGCGACCCCGACTATCCGGCACTCGTGATGGGCAATTTCATGCTTGGCGGCGGCTTCCTCAACTCCCGCCTCGCCGTGCGCATCCGGCAGAAAGAGGGGCTGAGTTATGGCGTCGGCTCTGGCCTCAGCGCCAGCAGCTACGACAAGTCGGGCATGTTCCAGGCCTATGCCATCTACGCACCGGAGAACGCAGCGAAACTGGAAGTGGCCTTCAAGGAGGAGATTGACAAGATGCGCACCGATGGCTTTACTGCCGAGGAACTGGAGGCTGCCAAGTCCGGCTACCTACAAAACCGTGGCATGAACCGGGCGGAAGACCGCAGCCTCTCCAGCACCTTGAACAACTACCTCCAGCTCGACCGCACGATGATGTGGGACGCCGATTTGGAGAAGAAGATAATGGCACTGACACCAGCGCAAATCAACGCAGCCATGAAAAAGCACGTGGACCCCACGAAGTTTGTCTATGTGAAGGCGGGCGATTTTGAGAAGGCGGCAAAGCCGTAGGATTAGCGCATGTTGGGGATTTGTTGTACAATGACAAATCCCCAACATGCTTTTTTCAATTGTGCAAATCGTTGGCAATCAACGTTTTGGGTCTCAATTATATTCCTCACTGATTTGGAGGAATTACTTAACAGCAAAAAAACCTGGCGAAAACGATAGACCAACAATAGCGATACAATGGCAAAAAAATCCAAACCCTCCGAAAAAAAACAGCCCAAAGTCCACGACGAACTCAAAGGCTTCGACATCAAAATCAATACCTTCGGAGAGCTGACCTCGAACCTGAACATCGAGCGGCTCAACCAGTTTTTGGACGAAAAAGTGGACGACATCAAGCTACGTGAACGGAAAAACGAAAAGGAAGAGGAAGAATGATTGGCGGGATACCCATCCTGCCAATAGGCAAAAATGACTGGCCTTCAGCGTTTTAACCTACCCCCTCGCTTGGAGCGAATTGTCTTTGTAAGGCCAATCCGCCCCGCCGCCATGCAACCCTTTTGCAAAATAGCTGTCAATTGTGACTGAAAACTAACTAAAATTGGACTACGGGAGTACCCACCGGGACATCGTCGAAAACTGCATGAGGGGTGACCGAAAAGCGCAGTTTGAGCTATACAGGCTGTATTCACAGGCGATGTACAACGTATGCCTGCGGATGGTGAACAACGGCCTCGATGCCGAGGACTTGCTCCAACAGTCGTTCATTGACGTGTATTCAAAAATGGACAGCTTCCGCTACGAGTCCACCATTGGGGCTTGGATTAAGCGGATTGTTGTCAACAATTGCATCAATTTTTTAAAAAAGCGGAAGTTAAAGATTGAAACATTGGACGACCGCTTCCACCACGTGCCAGACCACGAAGCTGTTGACGAAAAGCACCTAAACGTGCAAGCCATCAACTGCGCCTTGGCCAATTTGCCAGATGGCTATCGAGTTGTTTTCTCGTTGTACATGCTGGAAGGTTACGACCACAAGGAAATCGGCGAGATTCTGGACATCACGGAAGCCACTTCCAAATCGCAGTTCAGCCGTGCCCGGAAAAAGCTCCGGGAAATGCTGGAAGGCCAACAGATGGTCGTGGATGGCGGATATTGAAAACCAAAAAAATGGATAATTTAGAGAAATTCATCAGAGAAAACAGGGCAGGCTTCGATGCCCACGTGCCAAGCCTCGACGTATGGGCGAACCTCGACCGGCACCTCGAACGCCAGCAGCCAAAAGGTCGTGTAGTCTTGATGCGACGGCTGCGGGCCGCCGCCGCAGTACTGCTACTCCTAACTGCTGGAGGGATGGGCGGTGCCTACTTGGTCAATTCCAACCGGGCGGTTGGTACGCTGGCCGACGTGTCGCCCGAACATGCCGAGATGGAGCGCTACTTCCGCTCGCAGGTGGAAGAAAAGCTGACCAAACTTGCCAGCTACAACCAAGACGGCATCGTGAAAGCCGATATCCAAGAGCTTGACCAAACCTACAACCAATTGAAGAAGGAGCTTGAAAACGCCCCTGCCGGTGCCGAAGAAAGAATCATCCAAGCAATGATAGAAACCTATCAGACCAAAATCAACATCCTTCAACAAGTGATTGAAAAAGTCGAAAAAGTTAATCCTACATCAATAAATACAGCAGAAAATGAAGTCAGTCTTTAAATATCAACTGTTCATGGTGGCCACAGTTTATTGCCTCGGCATGTTGCTGCCCAGCTTTGCCTTGGCCACCGACCCGGTTCAGCCAGCCCCTCAAGTCCAGCCAGTCCAGCCTCAACCGGAGGTGCAAGACTACACCAAAACCATTAAAAAGGAATTTCCGATAACCGCCAATGGCACCGTGAACCTCATCAACAAGTACGGTAAAATTGACGTGAAAACCTGGGACAAAAGCCGTGCAAAAGTGGATGTGACCATTGTGGTAAAAGCGGGCAGCGAGTCCCAAGCACAGTCGGTGTTCGACCGTATCCGCATTGACTTTACCAATGACGACAGCTTTGTGAAGGCGGAAACCATCATCCAGTCGAACAAAAGCTCGTGGTTCAATTTGGGCGGAAACGACCGCACCGAGTTTCAAATCAACTACCAAGTATATATGCCTGCCACGGCCTCCCTCGACCTGAGCAACCGCTACGGCGATTCGCAAGTGGCGCCCCTTTCCAGCAAAGTGAAGATGGACGTGAAATACGGCAACTTCCGCTTGGAAGGCGTGGGGAATGCCCTCACCCTCAACCTCGATTACGGCAACGGAACCGTCGTGAAATCGAGTGATGCCAATGTCAACGCTTCTTACAGCAAGCTGAATTTCAACGAGGTGCGCAACATTAGCCTCACCTCTAAATACTCAAAACTGACCGTGGACAATGGGGCAGACCTCAGCGCCGACTCCCGCTACGACGAGTTTGACCTCGGAAAAATGGACCGCTTGGTATGTACCACCATGTACGGTAACATGGTGGTCGGCAGTGCCGAAAGCATCAGCGCCACCGGGCGGTACACCGACTTCAAGATTGACCGATTGAGGGACAACGGCGACTTCGACCTCCAATACGGCGGCCTTCGCATTGAGCATGTAGCCAAGGGATTTTCAAAGATAAACCTCGTGGGCAAGTACTCCGACTTTAAAATAGTGGTGGACAACGGGGCCAGTTATACCCTTGACGCCAATGCCAGCTTTGCGGGCATCGCCTATCCTGACGGATTGGTCGTCACTTATGAAAAGGAAAAAGGGACTTCGCACGAAGTGAAGGGCCATGCCGGCACGCAAAATGCCCGCAGCGTCATTCGTGCCAGCTTGAACTATGGAGGATTGAAAGTAAAACAATAAAAACTGTGCAGCCACGCTGCTACGAAAGCTGAAATTTCATACTAATTCAAATTTCTAAGGAGCTACTTCTGCAAATGGAGTGGCTTTCTTTTTTGGAAAATGACTCCAGCCAACGCTACAAAAAAGGGTTGTTTTCCCGTTCAAAACCAATCGTGGTGGAAGGTCCGTGGCCAGGGAACACCTTTACCTCATCGCCCAATGGGAGCAGCTTGTCCTTAATGCTGGCAATGAGGGTAGCGTGGTCGCCGCCGGGCAGGTCGGTTCGGCCAATGCTGCCTTGGAAAAGCACGTCCCCAGCAATGAGCAGCCCATCCTTCCGGTCGAAAAACGACAGGCTGGCTGGCGAGTGCCCGGGGGTCAGTATCGCCTCCAATTTCGTGTTGCCGAAGTCAATGACTTCTCCCTCCTCGATGAACCTGCCGGGCATGGGCGATGGCTCGCCCATCGGAATCCCATAGAATTTGCTGACTTGTGGCACGGCTTCCAGCACGGGCAGTTCGCCTCGGTGTATTTCCAATGCCAGCCCCCAAGTTCGGTTCACGAAGGCATTGCCGAACACGTGGTCAAGATGGCAGTGGGTATTGAGCAACCTAACCGGCCTTAGGTTGTTTTCACGAATGAAGTTGTCCAGTTCGATGCGCTCGTGCGCCTCGAAGCAGCCTGGGTCAATGATGACGCACTCTTTCGTTTCGTCAAAAACGACGTAGGTGTTTTCTTGGAATGGGTTGAAAGTGAAAATGACGATGGTGGCGGGCATTTGCTATGAATTTTTGCGAAGCAACAGGTTTTTGTCTGCTGACTATCATAAATTGCCTTTTTTTAAAACAATCTGGCTGCGAAGGTAATAATTTGGTGGTAGGCATTGGCAGGTTTTTGGGTGGTCGAACTGTTCGGGATGCTTCCACGCTGTGCCAGAGGATGATTTAATCCCTGACATTTTTACAAAGAACATATCCAAGCGCCGTGGATTGCGTTTACTTTAAAGTTGACTAAATCAGGTTCACGATACCAGACATGCTTACGTTAAAATTTGCTCCATGCGAATAATCTACCCACTTCTCCTCCTCTTGGCAATGGCAGCTTCTGCTATCGGCCAAACGACCCAAACCGAGTTTGGAAAAAACCGGGTGCAGTTCAACAACGACTTCGCCGAGTGGTCGCAATACGAGAGCCGCAATTTCATCACTTATTGGTACGGGGAGGGCCGCCTCATCGGGCAGTCCGTGGTGCAGATGGCCGAGCACGATTTCTATGAAATTCAGGGCATATTGGAGCACCGGATGAACGACAAGATTGAAATCATCGTCTATACCGACATCACCGACCTCAAGCAGAGCAACATCGGCAGTGAGGAGGCATTCGTAAACTCCGGTGGCCAGACGAAAATCGTTGGCAACAAGATGTTCGTGTACTTCAACGGCGACCACAACGACCTGCGCAGGCAGGTACGGGAAGGGGTGGCCTCGGTCTATCTCAATGCCATGCTCTTCGGCTCTAACCTCCAAGAAATCGTACAAAACGCCGTGATGATGAACCTGCCGGAATGGTTCAAGGACGGCCTCATTTCCTACGTCGGCGAGGAGTGGAGCTCGGAACTGGACAACCAGTTACGCGACTTGTTTCTCTCGGGCAAATACGACGACTTCGAGGCGATGGCCGATGCCCACCCTGAGCTGGCGGGCCATGCACTTTGGTACTATATCAGCCAACACTACGGGCACTCCACGGTCTCCAACCTGCTCTACCTCACCCGCATCAACCGAAGCATCGAGAGTGGTTTCTTGTATGTGCTGGGCAGTACCTATTTTAAAACAACTGGCAACTGGTTTGCTTTTTTTCAAAAACGCTATGAGGTAGAGGCAAAGGAGTTCGGGCAGTCTCCCGGAAAGGAGATCACCATCAAGAACAAGCGGAAAATGCCCATCAGCCAATTGAAAATAAGTCCAGATGGCCTGAAAATCGCTTATGTTATCAACGAAATTGGCAAGCAGCGCGTCTGGGTGCAAGACCTCGCCACGGGCGACCGGAAGCTCGTTTTCAAGAGTGGCTCCCGCAATGCCATCCAAGCCACCGACTACAACTACCCGCTGATAGCGTGGAGCCCGACCAACATGGAATTGGCCATCATGTACGAGCGGCGCAACATCGTCAAGCTGTTGAGGTACAATTTGTTGACCAAAGAAAGGGTCACGGACGTGATGCCAACGCAGTTTCAGCGGATATACAGCATGGACTATATCAGCCCCAATGACTTTGTGCTGTCCGCTGCCGTGCGGGGCCAGTCCGACCTCTTCCTCTATTTCACCCTAAACCGCCAGTCACAGCGCCTGACCACCGATATTTGGGACGACCTTGACGCCTCCTTTGTGCAGGTGAAAGGGCAGCGGGGCATCCTCTTCGCCTCCAACCGCCCCGACTCGCTCAACACCAACGTGGTGCTCGATTCGGTGCTGCCCATCCAAAATTTCGACATTTTTTACCTCAACCTCGACTCCGTCGGCTTCAACCGGAACGGAGAACTGGTGCAAGTGACCCATACTTCGTTTGCCAACGAGCGCCAGCCCGTGGCTATTGACTCCACTTGGTTTAGCTTTGTTTCCGACGAAACGGGTGTGTACAACCGCAAAACTGGCTACCTCGAAGACTACATCCACCACCTCGAAACCGTCATCGTCTTCAAGGATGGCACCGAGATGCGACTCCATGCCGACACCATCATTTCCGCAAAACTTGACAGTGTGGCGTTATCGCAATTGGATTCTGTCTGGACGGATACCATCGTCAAGCAGCGGGCAGTGAACCATTTTACGACCAACTACGACCGCAACATCTTGGAGCAGAGCAAAGCTCGCAGGTCGTCCCGCTTCGTGGAAATGCAACACAGGGAGGAGCGGCTTCGTGTTTTTTTGAGTGAAATGGCACCAGAAGCCATTGAGAACCCCGGCCTCACCAACCACCAAAAGCGCCGGGTGCAAGTGGTATCAGGCCCCAAGCCAACCAAAATATCGCCCCCCAAGAAAACGACCCTTGACGAAGTGGGAAAGTACCCCATTGATGCGACAAAACTGCCAAGGGAAAAGCAGGACACCGGCAAGATTGACCTCGACAACTACCTGTTCCAGAGCGAGTTCGACGACGATGAGGTGCCCACTCGCACCACCCCCGCCCCGAACAAAGAAACCGTGCAGCCCGAGGTATCGCCAGAAGTGGTGCAGCCGTTGGTGTACAGTTCCATTGCCCAAGAAGATGCCCTCCGGCAAAAGCTGCAGGCGTTCCGGCCCAGCCGAATCATCCCGTACCGCCTCAAGTTCCGCACGGACTACGTGACCACGCAACTCGACAATGGCATCTTATTCGATGGGCTCAATTCCTACTCCGGCGTACCGCAGGACTTCGGCTACCCGCTGCCGGGCATCCTGCTCAAGGCCAACTTCAAGGACTTGCTCGAAGACTACGAGTTCGAGGGCGGCATCAGGGTGCCGACCTCCTTCAATGGTGCCGAGTATTTCCTTACCTACCACGACAAGAAAAAACGCCTCGACAAGCGCTGGGCCGCCTACTACCGCCGTCTGCGCTTTACCCTCGACAACACGCCGCCGCCCATCAAATACGACAACCGCATCTTCCTGACGCAGTACCAACTGCGCTATCCGCTCGATGTGTTCACCAGTTTGCGAGCAACGGCCACGCTCCGTTTCGACAACTCCACCATGCTGTCCACGGATGCTGCTACGCTCAACACGCCGAACATGGAAGAGCAGCGCATCGGCATCAAAATAGAATATGTCTTCGACAACACGCTCGACATTGCACTGAACGTAAAGAATGGTACTCGCTACAAGGTGTTTGCGGAGTTGGTAAAAGGCTTGCAGGTGGACGTGGGCGAGAACCCCCAGTTCAAAGTCAACGAAGGTTTTATGACAGTGCTCGGTGCTGACTTTCGCTACTATCAGCGGATATTGAAGTGGTCGGTGCTGGCTGGAAGGTTGGCGGGTGCCACCTCCTTTGGGCAACAAAAAATCCTGTACATGCTCGGCGGCACGGACAACTGGATGTTCCCACAGTTCGACAACACCATCCCATTGCCCGCCAGCGACGATTTTGCGTTTAGGACCATCGCCACCAATGCCCGTGGCTTCAAGCTGAATGCCCGAAACGGCAACTCCTACGCCATTTTCAACGCCGAATTCAGGATGCCGATTTTCCGCTACCTCTTTCCCAGGAAGCAATCCAATTTTGTGCGAAACTTCCAGGTTATCGGCTTCTTCGACACAGGCTCGGCATGGGAGGGTATCAACCCCTTCAACGAACAAAGCCCACTGAACACTTGGGAAGGCACTGGCAACAACGTGAGCATCAAGGTCAACTACTTCCGTGACCCCATCATCTTCGGGTACGGCACTGGCATACGTACCCTTCTCTTTGGTTACATGGTGCGCCTCGACTACGCCTGGGGCGTGGAGACGAGGGTGGTGCAGGCGCCAAGGCTGCATTTTTCCATAGGGATGGATTTTTAGCCTACCGGACTGGCAGTTGGTGGTGTGATAGGATGCTGTTCGTTGCAAATGCAGCTACTCCGCTGTTGGCGCTTCTATTTTTAACCTTGGGTGGTCAAAGCCACCCATGCTCTTTGTACCAAGCCAGCGTCTCCACCAGCCCTTCTTCTAAATCATATTGGGGCTGATAGTTCAAGTCTTCTTTCAATGGCTCGATGTCGCATTTCCAGTTCAGGCTTTCGAGGATGCGCACCTTTTCGAGGTTGAGCGGGGGGTAGTTGCCAGTAGCTTTGCCTACTTGCTCCATTGCCCAAGCAATGCTGCGGATGAGTGTGACCGGGATGTGGAAGCGCAGCGTTTTCTTACCCAAAATCTGTCTGGCCGTCCGGCCAATATCCTGCTGTGAGTAGTACCGCCCGTCGGAGACGAAATAGCTTTTTCGGGAAACATCGCTGGAGGTCGTCGCATCAAGTACCGCACGGGCGAGGTCTTTCACGTACACGAACGCAAGGTGCTGCCGCCGGAAGCCGATATAACCCTCCACGTGGCGGTTTATCAGTTTGAAAAAAGTGAGGATTTCCTTTTCCCGTGGGCCGTACACACCTGTAGGTCGCATGATGACGTATGGAAATTCGGGCAAACTGGCCAAGTATTGCTCTGAGGCAAGTTTTGCTACCCCGTAAGTGTTGATGGGTTGGCGGGGGTCATCTTCCTTCAAAAAATCGGTGAGGTCATTGCTGGCCACTGGGCCATAGCTGGCGGCGCTGCTGATGTAGGTAAACTTTTCCAGTGGCTCGCCCGAAGCTTGAATAGCCTCCACGAAGTTTTTGGTGTAATCGAAGTTCACCCGCATGTAGTCCGTGAGCTTAGGTGCCGAAACCACCCCTGCATTATGGATGACATAGTCGAACTCCTTACGCTTCATCAGGATGGACATTTGATCCTTGTCCTCGAAGTTCAGTTCCACGAAGTTGATGCGCTCGTCCTGCAAATATTCCTTACTGCTGGACTTTCGGATGCCAGCGTACACGTCAAGGTCGCGGCGAAGCGCCTCTTCCACGAGGTGGCTACCCACGAAACCAGATGCACCGGTGATGAGTAGTTTTTTCATTCCGCCAACGGTTTTTCGTACATCCGATATCGCTTGTAGGGTTTCATTCCAGCGTGTTCTACCCCTTTTTTCATCATCTCATTGTTATCCAAAATCCAAGATGCCTCGCCGTGCGTATGGCCCAGTTCAATGCCTTTGCTCAGGATTTTTGCATAAAAAATACCCTCAATGCCCATCTTCCTGTACTCCGGCAACACGCCCAGCAGGATGACCCGCACACTTTTTATCTTGCTTTTTTGTAGCAACAATTTAAAAATGCCGAAAGGGAAAAGCCTGCCCCGCTTGATGTTTTTGGCAACGGTGTTGATGTCCGGCACGGCGAGCGCAAAGCCCACGAGCCTACCTTCGTGCTCTGCAAATATGGCAAACCGGGGGTCAATGACCATCTTCAGCCCCTCGGCCATGTGGTCGAACTCGGCGTCGGTCGGCGGCACGAAGCCCCAATTTTTGTCCCAAGAGCCTAAGTAAACTTTGCGGACGTTCACCAATTCCTCTTTAAACTTGCGCATATCGGGATTGCGGAAGGTGATGCCCTTGCCTGCCAACCGCTCTTGTATCCGTTGGGAAAGCTCCAGTGATTTGCGGTTGGTGGTGGCGTGGGTGCCGTGGTAGGCCAACAAGTCCATTTGTTTTTGGAAGCCGTAGCGCTCCAAGAATTCGGCGTAGTAGGGCTTGTTGTAAGTCATCATGATGACCGGAGGTCTGTCGAAGCCCTCCACCAGCAGGCCCGCCGTATCGTTGGTGCTGAAATTGGCAGGGCCGATTACGTCGTCCAACCCCTCTTTTTTCAGCCAGTTGCAGGCCGTGTCAAGGAGGAGTTTGGCTACTTCGTAATCCTCAATCACATCGAAAAAACCAAAGAACCCTGCATTTGCGCTAGCAAATTCATTGTAGTTGTTGTTGCGGATGGCGGCGATGCGGCCAACTATCTTTTCGTTGCGAAGCGCCAAAAACAACTGGGCCTTGGAGTGTTGGAAAAACGGGTTGCTCTTTTCGCTGAGCAGGTCTTTTTGCCCCAAGAAAATCTCCGGCACATAGTTCGGGTCGCCCTCGAACAGGTCATGCGGGAAATCTATGAAGCGCTTTTTCCACTTCCAATCCTTGACTTCGAGGATGTTTGCTGACATTTTTTGTTGTTTCGATTTGTTTATTCCCCCAACTCCACAAGGATTTGTTCAATCATCACATTTGAGACCCTGAAATCAGTTGCAATGATTTTCTCAAATACTGGCCTTACAGAAGAAAGGATACCACGTTGCTTTGCACTGATGATTACACCCAGCGTTCCTGTGAAATCAATTTTCATGGAGGCTGCCATTTTCCTTGCTTTTTGGTCGTCGAGTATCAGGTAGCAATCACCCATTTCAACTGCAAGGGCTATGGCATTTGATTCGCCAACGTCTAAAGTTTCCTCCAAAATCAACACTAAGGAAGATTGCGTTGGGGTACGAACAACAATCCAGGCAGGCAAAATTTGGCCGTATTCCTCGGCCACTGCTTGTGGTACAATGACCTCCCCAAAGACTTGATGAAGCAACTCAAGCTGTCCAATTTTGCTCAATACAATGAGGCAAGATGCATCGGATATGACTACTTTACCCATGCGTTTTTGATGTCACGTCGAAGGTCTTCGATGGAATCGGAGAAAATGGAGAACCCGTACTTGCCCATGATTTCGATGAATGCCCGCTTCGATAAGCCAGCCACTTCAGCAGCTTGGCCCAGCGAGAGCCGGCCGCGCTCGTAAAGCTCGCCAGCAAGGATGACTTTGGCGTCAAATTCCGAAATATAGGCCGATTCGGGTAGTTGTACTGAAAAGGTAGTCATGCCCATCTCTAAAGATTTTTATTGGCAAATCTACAACTATTTAACTGCCCTTTCACACCTCTTGGCCCTTCAATATTTCCAGTTCCCGAGCCACCTTGGCCAGCTTGCCTATCGCTTCGTCAATCTGCTCGAACGTGTGCGTGGCCATGAGCGAGAACCGGATGAGGGTATCCTCTGGTGCCACGGCGGGTGTGATGACAGGGTTGACGAACACGCCCAAATCCTGCAACTGCCGGGTGAGCAGGAAGGTCTTGTTCACGTCCCGCACGTAAATGGGGATGATGGGCGTGGTGCTATGCCCAGTATCGAAGCCGAGGTCGTCCAACTGCTGCTTTGCATAGTGGGTATTAGCCCAAAGCTTTTCGATGCGCTCTGGCTCTTGTTGAATCAACTCCAGTGCAGCGATGACTGCTGCTGCGTTGGCTGGTGCAATGCTGGCGCTGAAGATGAGCGACCGGGCGTTGTGCTTGATCCAGTTGGCAACTTCATGGCTGCAGGCGATGAAGCCGCCGATAGTTGCTAAAGATTTGGAAAAGGTGCCCATGATGAGGTCCACCTCGTCGGTAAGGCCGAAATGGTTGCAGGTGCCCTTGCCGAACTCGCCCATGACGCCGAGGCCGTGCGCACAGTCCACCATGATGTTGGCGTTGTGCTGCTTCGCAATGCGTACGATTTCAGGCAGGTTGCACACATCGCCTTCCATGCTGAACACGCCGTCGGTGACGATAAGGGCGAGGTCTTCCGGGCCCCGCTCTTTGCCAGCCCTCCCAAGCACGGTGTCAAGCGATTCCATGTTGTTGTGCTTGTACTTTCGGGTGGTTGCGAAACTGAGGCGCGTACCATCTACAATGGAAGCGTGATTGGCGTCATCGGAGATGATGAAGTCTTTGCGACCCAAAATGGATGAGAGTACGCCAAGATTTACTTGCATGCCCGTGCTGAACACGATGGCTTCATCCTTGCCCACGAACTTTGCGAGCATGTCTTCCAGTTCGATGTGCAGGTCGAGGGTGCCGTTGAGGAAGCGGGAGCCAGCACAGCCGGAGCCGTACTTGTCCACGGCGGCCTTGGCGGCTTCCTTGAGCTTTGGGTGGTTGGTGAGGCCAAGATAGCTGTTGGAGCCAAACATGAGCACTTTCTTGCCGTTCATCGTCACCACCGTGTCTTGGTCACTCTCGATGACCCGGAAGTAGGGGTACACGCCAGCCGCTTTTGCCTCTTGCGGAGCGGTGTACCGTTTCATTTTCTGTTGAAGCAAGTTCATTTATTATGCTGTATTGAGTGTTTTTGCAAATGAATTCAACTGGAATTATACCCTACTCTCAAAATCCAAATCGGGTATGCTTGAAAAATCCTTTTGGTTATTCGTGATTAGTTTCATGTCGTTTTCGATTGTTCCCCACTTTTTTCGTGAACGCAACAAAGCTGCTTGTCCCATTAGCTTAAATTTAAAAGTCATGTTAAAATGGCCGCATACCGCCCCATCCACCCATCCACCCTTGACTTCAAAATTATCTTTTCAAAAACCAATATCGTCGCCACTGCGCAGGCTGCTCCGAGCAGCACGTCAATGATGTAGTGGTGCCGGGAATAAACGGCTGCCCACCAAATTCCGAGTAAAATTACCAAAAACACGAAACTGGCAACTCGCAACCTCATTTTTACCCCAAAATACAATGTGATAAGGGGATAAGCCGAATGGAGCGAAGGTATGGCAGCAAACACGTTGGCGTTCTTGGCGTACATGCTGTGGAACAAATTCACCCCCAAGATGCGGTCAAAGTTCGCCAACCCCGCCTCATTGCCGGGGATTTTGAAGTTTTCCTCAAATCCGTGCAACTCAACGTACCACGGCGCTGCCGCCGGGTAGGCATAGTACAGCGCAAAGCCAAAAAGGTTTACCAGCAGGAAGGACAAGGAAAAATCGAGCAGCATCCGTTTGTCCTTGAAAAAAAGCCAGAGGGCGAAGGCAATTGGCACAGGCACCCAGCAGAGGTAAAACAAGCCAGAAGCTACGTCGGCCACCGGGTGGGTGTTGACGGCAAAGTACTCGTTGGGCGTCACCCGTTGGCCGTTGTACTGGAACCCAAACATTGCCTTTTCGATGTCGTAAGGCTCACGGACGTGTACGGGGTTGACTTCAAAGTTGGGGAGCACCCGCATGGAGTCATAAATCACCCAATAGATTGCGAAGAAAACGAGCGCCATCAGCACCTTGCGGGTGGTGCCGCTCCCAAAAAAAAGCCCGGTGCAAAGTGCCACGAATGCAAGATGGTCGTTGCGCAGCCCCACTACCAATGACACCCACAGCAGGTAAGCCACAGCAAGGCCCAGCACTACTGTTGTCTCTTTTTTTGGAAACCGCTCAAAAACCATTTGACTTCGTTTGGTGGGTTTGAATCGAGATTTTCTGAAAGAAAAGGTCTCTTTTCTTCCTGTATTTTCCGTCAGCCCGAGCATAGCCGGGCAAAAAAGCACGCAAAGGTAGCAACCAAGCCTTCATTTTTTATGTGGTCTACCTCAAAGTTGGAAAATCTGTTTTTCTTGGGCTACCGAGTGGAATTTATGTACGGTTCTTCTTACAGGCCAAAAGGTGCCCTCCATTTTTCTTGGTTTTGTGACTGCCCGCAATGCAACGTTTGAAAAACCGTTGTATCCCTTGCAACCAGATGGACAGCACGGCGTTCTTAAAAGTCAAGGGGAAGAACCTCTGTTTGGGTCCCGAATCCAAGCAGGATTGTTCCTACAACACAAACAATTGACAATGAATCTTTTGAAATCCCGCACTTCCAAATTTCTGGCCGTTGGGGCCATCTTTTTCACCGGTGTTGCCACCACCGTTATCGAGAACGGCAACTACTTCGAGATTGCCAAGAACATCGAGATTTTCACCAACCTCTACAAGGAAGTGAACACCTATTATGTGGATGAGATTGACCCTTCAACGTTGATGAAAACGGGCATTGATGCTATGATGAATAGCCTCGATCCTTACACTGGTTATATTTCTGAAACTCAAATCGAGGGTTACCGCTTCATTACCGAAGGGAAGTACAACGGCATAGGGGCCGATATCCGCCTGATTGATGAGATGCCGACCATCGTTGCACCTTACCTCGACGCCCCCGCTCAAAAGGCGGGCCTCAAGGCGGGCGACCAAATCACCGCCATTGACGGCAAGGACACCAAGGGCCGCACCACAGACGAGATTAGTGCCATACTTAAAGGCTACCCCGGCACCGAGGTCGTGCTGACCGTGAACCGCCCCGGGCAGGACAAGCCGCTGAAAATTACCCTCGTGCGTGACGAGGTTTCGGTATCCAACGTACCTTATTCCGGCATGGTCTCTGGTGATGTGGGCTATGTTGCGCTCACCACATTTACCCGCGATGCTGGCCAAAACGTGGCAAAGGCGCTGCAAGACCTAAAAACGGAGCAGCCCAAGCTCAAGGGCATCATACTCGACCTGCGCGGCAATGGCGGCGGCCTGTTGGCAGAAGCAGTGAACCTCTGCAACGTTTTCGTGCCAAAAAACGAACTGGTCGTATCTACCAAAGGCAAGGTAAAAGACTGGGATCGCAGCTTCCGCACCCAAAACCCACCAGTGGACACGGACGTGCCGATTATCGTGCTGATAGACAAAGGCTCTGCCTCTGCCTCCGAAATCGTGTCGGGAACCATCCAGGACCTCGACCGTGGCGTGTTGCTCGGCCAGCGCAGCTACGGCAAGGGCCTCGTGCAAAATACCCGTGACATCGGCTACAACGCCAAGGTGAAAATGACCACTGCCAAATACTATATTCCCAGCGGCCGCTGCATCCAAGCGGTGGAGTACGCGGACGGCAAGCCCGTGGACATTGACGACGCGAAGCGGGCCAAGTTCAAGACCCGCAACGGACGCCCCGTGCTGGACGGCGGCGGCGTAGCGCCCGACATCCTGCTTGACCACGGTGATGCGAGCAATATCCTCCAGACTTTGGACGAAAAGCACGTAGTGTTCAAATACGTGACGGAGTGGATATTGAAGAACCCAGAAGTAAAATCTCCAGAGGATTTCCACTTCACCCAATGGGATGATTTCATCCAGTTTCTTGCAAAGCAAAACTTTGACTTTGACACCGAAACGGAGAGGCTGCTCAAGGACTTGAAGGAAAAATCAAAAACAGTTGGCTATCTCGCTGCCGCCGATATTCAGGTGCTGGAGGCCAAGGTCATGGCTGCCAAAAAGGCCGATATTGCGAAGCATCAGGAACGCATTTCGGACATGATTGAGAAAGAAATCGTGAGCCGCTTTTTTTATGAAAAAGGCCGTGTGAAGGTTGGGCTGCGCAATGACCTGGAAATCAAGGAGGCGGTGAAGCTGTTTGGCGATAGGGCTAAGTATGATTCGATTTTGAAAGGGTAAATTGAGTGGATTTAGCAATTAAAGGGTTCAGTAGGTTTTAGAAAAGCAGTAGAAACGTCTAAGTTTGCATTGCTGAAATCTCCTGAACCCTTTCCATTTTAACAAAGCCTAACAATGCACTACCACCAGCTCGGACAAATCCCCCCCAAGCGACACACCCAGTTCCGCAAGCCGGACGGCTCGCTGTACAGCGAGGAGCTGTTCTCCACCGAAGGCTTCAGCGATGTCTATTCGTTGATTTACCACACGCACCCGCCAACCCAAATCGTGCAGGTGGGCGACCCGTACAGTGTGGCGCCCAAGTTGGTTTCTGACAAACAACTGAAGCACAGGAGCCTCAAGGGCTTCCAGATAGCACCAGAGGATGACTACTTGCGCAGCCGCAAGCCCGTGCTGGTCAACGATGACTGCCGCATCACACTGGCTGCTCCCCGCAAGAGCATGTCGGATTATTTTTACAAAAACGCCGATGCGGACGAGGTGATTTTCATCCATGAGGGCACGGGTACGCTGCGCACAATGTACGGCAACCTCGATTTCAGCTACGGGGATTACCTCGTGGTGCCCCGTGGGACGACCTATCAGCTCAGTTTCAACGACGAGAACAACCGCCTTTTCATCGTCGAAAGCACCAGCCCCATTACCACCCCCAAGCGCTACCGGAACAATTACGGCCAATTGCTGGAGCACTCGCCCTTCTGCGAGCGGGACATCCGCAAGCCGATGCAGTTGGAGACCCACGACGAACAGGGCGACTTCTTGTTTTACATCAAAAAACAGGACCAGATTTACCCGTACCACTACCTCAACCATCCCTTTGACGTGGTGGGTTGGGACGGGTATTTGTACCCCTACGCTTTCAGCATTCACAACTTTGAGCCGATAACGGGTCGCCTGCACATGCCTCCGCCCATTCACCAAACATTCGACACAAAGGGCTTCGTGATTTGCAGCTTCGTGCCTCGGCTCTACGACTACCACCCGCTGGCCATCCCCGCTCCCTACAACCACTCGAACATTGACAGCGACGAAGTACTGTACTACGTGGATGGCGACTTCATGAGCCGCAAGAGCGTGGAGCGTGGCCAAATCACGCTGCACCCTGGTGGCATCCCGCACGGCCCGCACCTCGGCACGGTGGAGAAGAGCATCGGCAAAAAGGAAACCCTGGAACTGGCCGTGATGGTGGACACCTTCCGACCATTGAAGATGACGGAACATGCCGCCGGAATTGAGGATGGGGAGTATTATCGGAGTTGGTTGCCGTCGTGAGGCCGATATGCTCAAAGAACTCGCCAACCCGCCAAAGGCGGACAAGCTGCTAACTCAAAAATGCTCGACACCGCCATCGAATACCTCCGGGGCGTCGGTACCGTGAAGGCCGACATGCTCAAAAAAGAACTCGCCATCCATACCTTTGGCGACCTGCTCCATGCGTTCCCGTACCGCTACGTGGACAAGACCAAGTTCCACAAAATCAATGAGTTAAGTGAGGAAAGCGGGGAGGTGCAATTGAAAGGCATCCTGCGAAAACTCGACATGCTCGGCGAAGGCGGCAAGCGACGGCTCGTCGGGCGGCTGCGGGACGAGACGGGCGTCATCGAACTGGTCTGGTTCCAGGGCATCTACTGGTTGGAAAAGAACCTAAAGGTCGGTTCGCCTTATGTCGCCTTCGGCAAAATCAACAGTTTTAACGGCTTCATCAACATCACCCATCCCGAACTGGAGGAGGTGGGTGAAGAGAATGCCGAGGCCGCTCGCACCTTCGCCCCGGTGTACCGCAGCACCGATAAGCTGAACGCCAAGGGTCTGGATGCCAAGGGCCGCCGTCGGCTCACCGAGGCACTGTTCGAGAAGCTGACGCCCAAGGACCTGCCGGAAAACCTGCCCGATTACCTTCTCCAAAAAATGCACCTACCCAGCCGCTTCGATGCGCTGCGTTGGATTCATTTTCCCCCCAGCCAAAAAGAACTGGACGCCGCCACCAACCGCCTGAAATTCGAGGAGCTTTTTTACCTCCAAATGCGCCTGTTGCAGAGCAAGCACCGCCGCAAGACCGCCATTAAGGGCTATGTCTTCGAAAAAGTGGGCGAGCATTTCAACCGTTTTTACAAAGAAAAACTGCCGTTCGAACTCACTGGCGCACAGAAGCGGGTTGTCAAGGAAATCCGTGCCGACCTGGGTGCTGGGGTGCAGATGAACCGCCTCGTTCAGGGCGACGTAGGCAGCGGAAAGACCGTGGTGGCGCTGCTCTCCATGTTGCTGGCGCTGGACAACGGCTACCAAGCCTGCCTCATGGCCCCCACCGAAATCCTGGCGCAACAGCACCTCATCGGCATCAGCGAACTGGTGGAGGGGCTGGGCATCCGGGTGGACTACCTCAGCGGGAGCATCAAGGGGAAGAAGCGGGAGAAGATACTTGCCGAATTGCGAAGCGGCGAAATCCATATCCTCATCGGCACCCATGCCCTTATCGAGGACTGGGTGGAGTTCCAGAATCTCGGCCTCGCCATCACCGACGAGCAGCACCGCTTCGGCGTGGCGCAGCGGGCTTCCCTTTGGAAAAAAAGCAAGCCGCTGCCCCCGCACGTGCTCGTAATGACGGCCACGCCCATCCCCCGTACCCTCGCCATGACGCTTTACGGCGACCTCGACGTGTCCGTGATTGACGAACTGCCGCCGGGCCGCAAGCCCATCACTACCACGCACCGCACCGAGAACCACCGGATGCGGGTCTTTGGGTTCATGAAAGAGGAGATTGCGAAGGGCCGCCAGATTTACGTCGTGTTCCCGCTCATCGAGGAGAGCGAAAAGATGGACCTGAAAAACCTGATGGAAGGCTACGAGGTGCTGAGCCGGGAATTCCCCATCGAGCAGTACCAAATCAGCATCGTGCACGGCAAGATGAAGCCCGCCGACAAGGACTTCGAAATGCAGCGCTTCGTGCGGGGCGAGACGCAAATCATGATTGCGACCACCGTCATTGAGGTGGGGGTGAACGTGCCGAACGCCAGCGTGATGGTCATCGAAAACACCGACCGCTTCGGCCTCTCGCAACTGCACCAGCTACGGGGCCGGGTGGGCCGGGGCGCCGACCAGAGCTACTGCATCCTCCTAACCGACTTCAAGCTGAGCACCGATGCCCGTGAGCGCATCGCCACGATGGTGCGCACGACGGACGGCTTCGAAATCGCCGAGGCCGACCTGCGCCTGCGTGGCCCCGGCAATATCGAGGGCACGCAGCAGAGCGGCCTGCTCAACCTGCACATCGCCGACCTGGGGCGGGATGGGGAAATCCTGCGGAACGCCCGTGAGATTGCCCTGCGGATTTTGGAAAAAGACCCGGAACTGCTGCACCCGCTGAACGTGATGATGCGGGAGCAGTTGGAGAAGGATACGAAACGGGGGCGGCATTGGGGGAGGATAAGTTAAAAAAATTGCATATTTTTGTAAAAAAAATAAACCCACAGGTTGATTTTATGAAAATAGAACGTATCTTTGCAGAAAGTTTATTCGTCTTCAAGTATGGAGAGATGAATGAGTACGATAGATTGATGGATTTGTGGACAGATGCCAATTTTCTACAGGTTTATGCGAAAAGAAACAATGTCCCAGATGTTTATGGGTTCATTGAAGAAATTTTGGCGTGTGCTGAAGAAATTCAAGACTTTTTGAACCAAATTGACAAAGAAAATGACCTTTTTGACCTTTATTTTCAACCATTGCAACTTTCCGAGTATGGGAAAGAACTTGCCTTTCAGAAAGGAAAAGTGCAAAAAAATCGGCTTCGCCTATATGCAATTAAAATTGATGCAAATTGTTTTGTAATTACGGGAGGAGCCATAAAGATGAGTCATTGGATGAAAGACCATCCTGATACCAACACAGAGTTGAAAAAATTGAAAAAGGCAAGAACCTATTTAAACCAAAACGGTGTATTTGATGAAGATTCTTTTTTTGAACTTTTAAGCGAAAACATATGACTAACAAAGAAAAATTTCTATCCTTAGTTTCTAAAGAACAACCAAATACTTTAGAAAAAAATGCGGAAAGAATAAGAAACAGGGCGATGCTGAGAGAATCACAGCAAATTGCTATAAAAGTTTTGAAAAGATTAGACGAGTTAAATTGGACACAAAAAGACTTAGCCAGTGCCATGGAAGTTACTCCACAACAAGTTAATAAAATTGTTAAAGGGCAAGAGAATTTGACACTTGAGACACAGTGCAAACTACAAGCTATTCTGAACATTCCTATATTAGCTAGTTATTATGAAGCTAAAATGAATTCAATGGAGAATTGGGTTCTATCAATTGAGAGTAGAGTGCAGCAGCTTGAATCAACTGATTTTAATGCAACTAACAATTATAGTTTTTCAGCGACTTATGAAAAGCCATGTTCTACTTTAACAACTGAATTTTCGTTTAATTGAATGTTATGGAAAAAGAAAAGTCACCAATCGGCTTTACATTGCAAGGGATTAAAACTGAACAGTTTGCTATTTTTGATAAAAACTACGCGCCAAAAAAGGAAGTGGGGGTAAGCACAACACTTCAAATTAAAATAGACCACAGGTTAAATAATATTGGAATTTATTTAGGCTTTGATTTTTTACAGGCGCAAAAAGTTTTTATGAAAATTTTGGTGAGTTGCCATTTCAATGTCAAAAAGGACTCTTGGCAAAACTTTGAATTAAAAACTCAAGATGAGCTTATTATACCTAAAGAATTTCTTGCTCATTTAGCTATGATAGCTACAGGTACAACAAGGGGCGTATTATTTGCTAAAATTGAGGGAACTGAATATTCGAAATTTATCGTACCAATTTTAAATATTGCTGAAATGATACCAGAAGATGCTACTATTCAATTATCTACTATGTAATGAAACACTGCAGCCCACTTGAACTACCCTCATTTTCCCCGTTGTGACCAATTTGCAACAACCACCGCAACCCAGCGCACCTAACCATACCACCCTTCCCCGTTGTAACCAGTTGGCAACCGCCCACCATCCCCACTCAAAAAAAATCCCGGCCCTAACTTTCCAGTCAGGCCCGGGACGGCGCAGGTTTCCAGTCGGAAAACTGCTGGTTACTTCCGAGTGGCCGTGAGGTCACAAGTAAAACTAGTACCTCCGCCAGCTATGGTCTCCTGTATTGTCAGTTTGTCTCCATCCAGTGTCGCATCTACTGTGATAGTAATTCCTGCATCCGTGCCGCT
This sequence comes from Saprospiraceae bacterium UBA6168, assembly GCA_002435785.1. GTDB lineage: Bacteria > Bacteroidota > Bacteroidia > Chitinophagales > Saprospiraceae > UBA6168. Next base: position 90,075 of record DIUC01000035.1, read on the forward strand.
CTCGTTAATGGTGCAATTGGTTGGCGTTATCGGGTCATAGGTAGTGGTGAGTGTGGCTGTCGCATATTGAATGACAACAGCATCGGCCCCGCTGGCGACGATGGTCACGGTGACATCTTCGTCGCTGCCACCGCAGTCGGTAGTGCCTTCGTAGGTGCCTACCCAGTCGGACTGGGTGCAAGTGGGCGTGGAGTCATCGTCCTTTTTGCAGGCAGAAAAAGCCACCAAAAGGAAGAATAAGGATAGTTTGAAAAATTTCATGTTTGTTGATTTTTAAAAATTTTAAGGTATAAAGTGCGGCGAAGTTAGAGAAATCCCAGTTGTCGCAAGCGTTAATAACAACATTGCCCTTCTTCGTGGAAGATGAAACGGCTCTCGTTTTCCAGTTCTTCCAAGTCTCGTCTCCCCACCGCTCAAGCAAGTTTAGCGATGCGTCACTTGCGCCTCCCTTCCCGCCCACCTCATCTTCTTGGCCCAAAAATCCCCGCAGCGCCGCCCCCGACGTCGATCATGCCATTGTAAAAGTTTGCAGCCCCGCCCCCGACGTCGATCGTGCCATTGTAAAAGTTTGCAGTGCCGCACCCGACGTCGGTTGTGCCATTGTAAAAGTTTGCAGCGCCGCACCCGACGTCGGTTGTGCCATTGTAAAAGTTTGCAGTGCCGTACCCGACGTCGGTTGTGCCATTGCAAAACCTGACAAGCCTATCCAGCAAGAAATTGACTTTTTCGTCTAAAAGATGTTATTTTTTTTGCAGGTGTAAAAACCGCAAATTAACTTTCGGCCTTTAATAACCTCGGGCCAAAGTAGTGAACGACAATGACCCGATACAAATCCAATGAATCACCATGGTTAATCTTAAGCTCGACTTTAGCCAATTAAGC
>DIUC01000062.1 GCA_002435785.1 Saprospiraceae bacterium UBA6168
TATAGGTCCAAGTGTAGGTCTTGGTGCCTTCGCAAGCTGGCGTGGCACTAACGACCGGGCCGGTCGGCGTGATTGTTTCGCCACAATCGCTCAATACTGTTGGCGGTGTCGGCGTGGTGATGTCCGCAGGACATGCGACGGTGGCGCTGCCGTTTGCCGGAACGGTAAAATCATTTCTTTCGATGGTGTACGTGAAGACCCAATCATGCGAGTTGCCCTCGCAATCGGTATAGGTCCAAGTGTAGGTCTTGGTCCCCTCGCAAGCTGGCGTGGCACTAACGACCGGGCCGGTTGGGTTCAGCAACTGGCCGCAGTTGTCGGCGACGATGGGCCGCATGGGCTGCACGGCCAGTGACGGGCAAGAAACCGTGGCACTGCCATTGGCGGGCATGGTGAAATCTTCCCGCTCGATGGTGTACTCGAAGCTCCATGAATGTTGTCCCCCGTCACAGTCGGTGTAGGTCCATGTGTAGGTCCGTGTGCCTTCGCAGGTGAGCGGGTTGGGGTTGTTCACGATGGTTGGGCCAGACGAAGGGGTGACGGATTGCCCGAGCTGGTCGGTGCCGTTGGGGGGGGTAGGTTGGGTTGCATGAGCTGGGCAAGCCACCGTCGCTGCGCCGTTGGCGGGCAATGTGATGGTCGGGAGGGTGCAGGGGTCACAGGCATCACCGAGGCCGTCGTTGTCCGAATCAGCTTGGTTGGGGTTGGAAACGGTCGGGCAGTTGTCGCATACGTCGCCTCTGCCGTCGTTGTCCGAATCAGCTTGGTTGGGGTTGGAAACGGTCGGGCAGTTGTCGCATACGTCGCCTCTGCCGTCGTTGTCCGTGTCGGCCTGATTGGCATTGGCCACGGCGGGGCAGTTGTCATTACAGTCGGCAACACCGTCATTGTCTGAGTCCACGTCGCTCTGGTATTCGTAAGCACCCATGTCTATCTGCACGGTTCCTGTAATGGCATCAAACTTCCGGAGGTTGTTGTCAAGGTCCACCAAAGTGCTGTTGGCGGCATCGCTGCCAGCGTCGATGGCGGGGGAGCAGGCTGTGAGGCGTAGGTTGCCGCCAGCTTGGTTTACAAAAAGTGGGTCAAGGTTCAAGTTGCCTGTGCCAGCGTAGCCTCCTTGCACAATGGAGTAGGTGACGGCGGGATTAGATGCATTGTTGAAAATTCCACTGTTATTGCCCCAAATGATACAGTTGGTCAAGATGGAAGAAGATGAGAAAAAATTGGCAACGCCCCCTCCGCCCACGCCAGCATTATTTCCTGAAAAAGTACAATTGATGATAGAAGGAGAGGAAGAATTAAGATTAATCATCCCACCGCCAAAATTTCCTCCTGCATTATTAATAAATGAACAATTGGTTACTATCGGTGAAGAAGACGTGTTGTTGAACATCCCTCCACCATTAAAATTTACCGAATTATTTATGAAAATGCAGTTGCTTACCTTTGGTGAGGCGGAAGAGTTGTACATCCCTCCACCATCTTGATGAGGATTATTACCATTTGCTCTTCCTTCAGTGATTGTAAATCCATCCAATATGGCAGTGTTATTTAATCCTGAATTATTGAACACGTGGTAACTGTTGTCACTATTATTACCCACAGTGCCGATGTCGCCGCTGAGTGTGGTCACATTCGTCACCCAGTTCCGGCCGGAAAGCGCTGTCTCCGTTCCGTTGAAGCCACCGTAGATGGCTACGCCGTTTTTCATCACAAAGGAAATGGTTCGGTCGGTGCCGGTGGTGGGCTTGTAGGTGCCTGCGGCGACCCAGATTTGGGTGATATTGGAGCATTGGTTCGCCAGGGCGAGGGCGCTTTGCAAGCTGTTGAAAGCGTTCGCCCAACTCTTGCCGTTGTTGGCACCAGAGGCGTTGGCTTTCACGTAAACGATATTGCCGCTGGTGAGGCAGGTGGTGCAGACGTTGTAGCTGAATTGATATTCGTAAGCGCCCATGTCCGTGATGGCTGAACCGGTGGCGTTGAATGGGCGGGCGTTGCCGTCGAGGTCGTTGGTTGGAGCGCCGGTGTTTGTGCCGGCATCAATAGCGGGCGAGCATGCATTGAGGCGAAGGTTGCCGCCCGCTGCGTTGACGAAGAGCGGGTCGGCGTTCAGGTTACCGGTACCAGCGTAGCCGCCTTGCACGATGGAGTAGGTGACGTTTACAGATGCATTAATACTTATGTAAATACCATTTTGCCAAATAATGCAATTTGTTAGTGTTAAAGGCGGGGCATCCTGGCAATACACGGCATTTTGGTTGCCATAGATTGTGCAATTAGTCAATGTAGTGGAGGCTCCAAATATATTAAGCACTCCGGCCCCTACATTAGAGGATGTGTTCCCAAAAAAGATACAGTTGATAACGGTAGGCGAAGCTCCTTGCATGTTACACATTCCGCCATTTGCATAGCTACCTGTATTTCCCGAAAAAACACAATTCCTAACTGTCGGAGAAACCCCTCCTGCATTTAACATACCTCCGCCAAAAACATTTGCATTACCTCCGGTAATAATAAATCCATCCAAAAGAGCACTATTTGTAACTCCATTATTGGAGTTGACAACTACATTGTAGCTATTATCACTAATGTCATTAATTACCCCGATATCCCCGCTGAGGGTGGTCACATTCGTCACCCAGTTTCTGTCTGCAAATGTTGGGTTGCCCGAATTCGGAAAGCCGCCGTAGATGCCCACGCCGTTTTTCATCGAAAAGGAAATATTACGGTCGGTGGTCGTGGTGGGCTTGTAGGTGCCTGCGGCGACCCATACTTCGTCTCCCGATCCGGAGGCGTTAATCATTGCTTGCAAATTGCCAGAGGCATTTGCCCACGTAGAGCCATCGCCGCTACCACTGGCGGTAGGCCTGACATAGCGAGTGGTCGCCTGCATTTGCAACATCAGGCAAAGCAGCAAGCAGACTAAAGCGCTTCGCAACAGGTATGCAGGAAGACTTGGAAATGTAGATTGACTTTTCATAAAACAACATTTTAAGGATGAAATAGAAGCTTGGTTATTCATGGGAGGCAGAGTTACCCCCACCACCGCCCCAGCGTTATGCCAGGGCGGGGCAGGGTGCCGAAAAATGTTGTACCATTTTTTCCAACACCCCGCCGAAGCAGCCATTGGAAAAAACGGCAGTGAACATTTATGGGCATGAAGTTGGGGGCAAGCAGCGTCAAGAATGAAATTTTTTCAGGGAAGGCCAGGCAGAATTCAGGGAAGGGCGGGAATTTCTCAGGGAAGCCTTTTTGAAAATGGAAAAGAGAGCGGCAAGTTGCCGCTCTCTTTCAAAGCCTACCATTAATGGTAAATAGCTAAAGTAGCTTATCTCGCAATCACCAACCGTTGCACCATTTTCTCCCCATTGGAAACTGCCGTCACCGTGTAAATGCCTGCTCCAAAGCGAGCATCACCCAGATTAATGACAGTGGCGATTTGACCCGCCTCCATTTGGCCTGTCCAAACCAACCTGCCAAGCTGGTCGTGAATGGTCAGCATGGCGGCGGACTCGGTTCCGTGCAAGTGGATGTTGACATCGTCGCTGGCTGGGTTCGGGAACAGTTCCATCAGCAGGCCTTCTTCCATTTCAGCCACGGGTCCAGTGATGCTGGGCGGCCCGGCAAGCATTAGCGGTGTGGAGAACGGACAAACGCTGGCGTCCCAGTTCCAGTACACATTGTCCTTCGAGTCAATTTTTTCAGCAATGAACAAGCCGGTCATGTAGGTCGGATTACCGACAGGCGTTTTGTCCACGTGGATGTGCTTCTGGCAGTAAATGTTAGCGGTTATGCTGTTGCCGTCGTCAATTTTCACATGATCATCCACGTAAATCCAGACCATGTTCCCGTTGTTGGAGATGGTGACATACTTGTCAGAGTCTAATTTTTTCTCAATCAACAGGTTTGTATTCTGCGCAAAACTGACCGACGAGCCTTCCTTCAGTTTCAGGTCTTTGACGTTGATGGTAGCATGGCCACTGAAGGTGACGCTGACGTTTTTACCCACTGTAATATCCTTATAACAAGCTAAGTTGAGCGTTACCGGGCCGCTGTTGTCCGGTATGTTCAGGTTGTTGTTGCACGTGCCGGAGTAGGGCAGGAAGGCTGGCAGTAGGCTGGCGCTTACTTGGCCGGGGTAATAGGTCGCCACTTGGCTTCCGCCGTTGAGATCGAGCACGGGGGCTTTGACGAAGGTGTTCGTCGCAGTGACCATGGTGGCGTGTTCCAGTTTAGCCTTTTTACCGGCATTCACCACACCGACTCCGCCGCTCTGGACGGTATTCTTTTTCATTTTTACTTCGTCAAGACCGATGGCGGTGTAAGCCCAGAGCAGGTCGGGGTCGCCGGATTTGAGTACCGTGACGGTGAAGGAGCAACCGACGGAATTGTTCGACGGGTCGGTGGACGTCCACGAGTTGGTGGTCACGCCGACGGGGAATGCGCTGCCGGAGGCGAGGCCGCCCGTTTGCGCCAGCAAAAAGGAACAATTGTCCGAGCCGCTGACGGTGTAGCTTACCACTGCGCTGCACTGGCCTCCGTCGTTGTTGACGGTGATAGGCGCTGGGCAAGTGATGGTCGGGTTTTCGTTGTCAATGACGGTGACCGTGAAGGAGCAAGAGACAGCGTTGTTCGCCGGGTCGGTGGCCGTCCAACTGTTGGTCGTCGTGCCAACGGGGAAGGCGGTTCCAGAGGCCTGACCTGCCGTTTGCGACAGCGTGAAGGAACAGTTGTCCGTGCCGTTGACGGAGTAGCTTACCACTGCGCTGCACTGGCCTCCGTCGTTGTTGACGGTGATGGGCGCTGGGCAGGTGATGGTCGGATTTTCGTTGTCAATGACGGTGACGGTGAAGGAGCAAGAGACAGCGTTGTTCGCCGGGTCGGTGGCTGTCCAACTGTTGTTCGTCGTGCCAACGGGGAAGGCGGTGCCAGAGGCCTGACCTGCCGTTTGCGACAGCGTGAAGGAACAGTTGTCCGTGCCGCTCACCAAGTAGCTTACCACTGCGCTGCACTGGCCTCCGTCGTTGTTGACGGTGATAGGCGCTGGGCAAGTGATGGTCGGGTTTTCGTTGTCAATGACGGTGACCGTGAATGAACAGCCAACGGAATTGTTCGCCGGGTCGGTAGCTGTGAACGAGTTGTTCGTAGTGCCAACGGGGAAGGCCGTGCCAGAGGCCTGACCTGCCGTTTGCGACAGCGTGAAGGAACAATTGTCCGTGCCGCTCACCAAGTAGCTTACCACTGCGCTGCACTGGCCTCCGTCGTTGTTGACGGTGATGGGCGCTGGGCAGGTGATGGTCGGGTTTTCGTTGTCAATGACGGTGACGGTGGCGGTGCAGGTGCCAGTGTTGCCATGAACGTCATACACAGTAAGGGTAACGTTATTTAACCCAAGGTCTGCACAGGTGAAACTGGTTTGTGAAGCTACTGAACTGAATATCCCGCAATTGTCATAACTGCCACCGTCCAAAGGCGATGAAACAATGATGGGTGAATAACGGAAAGCAACGTTATTGGTATAATTTGCACCACTGTGATAGGCATACATTCCTGTTATCACATAGCCGGCAGGTGCATACTGTGAAGTAGTGACGGGGCTGTTGGAAAAGCAACCAGATCCGTTCAAACTTGCAATCGCAATTGTGCCGGTACTATTAACTGCCCTGGCTATAATGTCAGCAATAGATTTCCCATGGCCATTCAGGTATTTCAGTGTGCGGTAAGGGCTGAAATTATAATTCCTGTCTTCGATAGTGGCCCCTACCATGACGTTGTTCCCGGAAAGCACCTTAGCACCGGAGCTTGTCCCGGACAATCCAGAACTAAAACATGTTACTGCCGTAGTAGCCCCAAGTGTACCGTCCGGCATTAGCTCCTTGCAGATTAAACGGAAGTCGTCAATGATGCAACCGGCGAATCCTTCGTACCCGACAGCCACATATCCGGCAGGACAATCACAAACTGTATTTAATGGAGCGTTGGCATCGCCCTGGTTAGGAAGTGCGCCTGCTACGGGCCCAACACTTACACTGATAGCTGGCAGGCTTCCATTCCCGTTGGCACCCAACTGGACTGTTGCATTCTGGCAAACGGCTGAGGGTGCAATATTGTCCTGAACCGTTACCACCGCAGTGCAAGTAGCCGTATTGTTGTTGCCGTCGTTTACCGTCAGCGTTACCTGATTCAGGCCTTCGTTGATACAAGTAAAGGAGTTTGGTGAAACGCTTTGCAGGTTGACAGTACCACAATTATCCGAACCGCTTTGGAAAATATTTGCAGGAACAATGGTTGCTTGTCCGCTTGCATCCAAGCTGACGGTATGGGGTTTACAAACTACAGTTGGCGCTATATTGTCCACCACCGTTATCGTAAAGCTGCACTGATTGGTTAGCCCAGCCGCATCGGTGACGACAAAAGTATTGGTCGTCGTGCCTTTCGGGAAAATGGCATTTTGCGCCAAACCCGCCGTCTGCACGAAGCGGGCGCCTTCCACCTCAAGCACCCATTTTTCAGGAATATGCAATTTGTGGTCGTTCCACGTATTGCTACCCCAGGTTATGATACCGTCTTCGTTGCCACTGTTGTTGGGCTCACCGGGCGACCAATTGGTATAAATGAAAGGCTCAAAAGTTTCCCATACCCATGTTCCTTCCACCAATTCGTCCATACCACCGAGCCATGCAATGGGAGGCGGTATCAAGGCATTTTCAGCGGCGGAAGTGACGACTGCCAAATGACCGCCAGCCGCCCTGGCATTTGCCCTCGCCGTATGATAATCGGCTGTTGTAGTAGAAAGGTAGTAATAGCTGCCTAAACCTTGAGAATGGTAAGTATATCCGGCGGGCGTAGCCGGATCGCAGTTGTCGGAAGCAATTGGCGAGGTATAAATTACCCTTGCCCCGCAAGTACCGGGGTCAACATTGACCATCATGTTAGTTGGGCAAGTGATAGTGGGGAGCTGGTTGTCAACCACCGTCACAGTTTGGTTGCAGGTAACGGAATTCGTGCCGTCGTTCGCCGTGTGCGTTACGGTAGTTGTTCCCACTGGGTAAGTTGCAGGACCGTTATTGGTCACGACCAGCCCCGTGCAATTGTCAGAGGCGGCTGGATTTCCCAACACTACGCCGGTCGCAGAACAGCTACCGGGGTCGGCATTCACGGTTTTGTTCGGCGGGCAAGTGATGGTGGGCGGAATATTGTCCACCACCGTTATCGTAAAGCTGCACTGATTGGTTAGCCCAGCCGCATCGGTGACGACAAAAGTATTGGTAGTCGTGCCTTTCGGGAACAAGGCGTTCTGCGCCAAGCCTGCCGTTTGCACGAAGCGGGCGCCTTCCACTTCAAGCACCCATTTTTCAGGAATATGCAATTTGTGGTCGTTCCACGTATTGCTACCCCAAGTAATGATACCGTCTTCGTTGCCGCTGTTGTTAGGTTCGCCGGGCGACCAATTGGTGTAGCTGAACGGCTCAAAAGTTTCCCATACCCATGTTCCTTCCACCAATTCGTCCGTACCGCCGAGCCAGGCAATGGGAGGCGGCAGCAAGGCATTTTCAGCGGCGGAAGTGACAACTGCCAAATGACCGCCAGCCGCCCTGGCATTGGCTCTCGCTGTATGATAATCGGCAGTTGTAGTGGAAAGGTAATAATAACTGCCGCCACCCTGTGAATGGTAAGTGTAACCAGCAGGCGTAGCCGGCGGGGCGTCATCGGAAGCTACCGGAGAAGGATATAGTACCCTTGCTACACATGTTCCTGGTGATACGTTTACCGTAATGCTTGCTGGGCAAGTAATGGAAGGAGGTTGATTGTCTTCGACACAATCTTTTTTGATGGAATATGGGCATACGCCCGTAGCCTGCACCTGCAATACAAGGAAAAATAATAGCAAGGTTAGTGCTCCTCCCGACAAGGGTGGCGATTGATTTGAAAGAAAGTTTTGCTTTTTCATGACACAACAATTTTAAAGGTGAATGTGAAAAATTAATACTTGGCTTTTCGTGATTGATTGCACGGTGAAAGTGCGGGTAGGCAGGGTCATCGGAACAATTTATTCAGGGAAGAGCGGCCAGATTTCAGGGAAGGATAGCTATTTCTCAGGGAAGCAAAAACGACTGCAACTGCCGCCGGGTGAATGGCTTGTACAGTACCTCATGGCCAACGTAGAAATCTTTTGAGGCTTCCAAATCCTTCGGGCCGGCACCCGTGATGAACAGCACCTTGGTGAGGTAACGGGTGCGCAAGAGGCGTGCGAGTGCCATGCCGTCTGGCTGGTTCTTGAATTGGAAATTGATAATGGCCGCATTGGGCAAATGCTTGGCGGACAGCAAAAGGGCCTCTGCTGCGTCGGCTGCTTTCAGGACATAGTAGCCCTGGCGCTCCAATTCATACTGCAAATCGAGTGCAATAATTGGCTCGTCTTCGACCAAAAGAAGGGTTGGCTGTCGCATAGTGCGCAAGATGAGCGAAAGGACGCTTGGGGGATAGACATTTTCAGGGAAGGATATGTTATTTTCAGGGAACCGCTATTTTTAATCCGTGAATTCAATCCGTGAAAATCCGTGTAATCCGTGGCAGTAAATAAGTCGCCACGGATTGCACGGATTTGCACGGATTTTTTTCTTTAAATTTGACATCATTATGAGCAAACTACTCCACTCCGAAAAGAGCTATTCGATTATTGGCATCAGCATGGAAGTGCACCGGATATTGGGGCCGGGGTTGCTGGAGATTGTGTACAAGGATGCTCTGGAATATGAGTTTCGGCAACATGGCATTTCGTACGAACGGGAAAAGAAATATGAAGTGCCCTACAAGACCACCGTTTTGCCCCACTGTTTTTATGCGGATTTTGTCGTGTTCGGTGATGTGATTTTGGAGGTGAAGGCGGTCAATGGTATCGTGGACGAGTTTGTCAAATGGACCTTGAATTACATGGCGCTGGGTAAATGCCCGCTCGGATTAATTGTCAATTTTGGAACGGCAAGCCTTCAAAACAAACGATTGGTATTCTAAAATCCGTGAATCGAATCCGTGCAAATCCGTGTAATCCGTGGCAGAAAAAAGGTGGTCGCCACGGATTGCACGGATTTTTCACACGGATTTATAGTTTTCAAATTTGATGAGCGTCGAATAACCCTGCCCGTCGGTCACTTCGGGCTTTCCCTTCAGCTTTTTGCTCAAAATCTCTACGAGGTTGGTACCGAAGGACGTGCTGCCCTTCAATTGCAGAGCGCCGGATTTGCCCACGCCATTGTCGGCGACTTTAAGGCAAAGCTGCCCCGTTTCGTTTTTCCAAAGCGATAATTCGATGATGCCCTGCCGCCCATCTGGGAAGGCGTATTTCAAGGAATTGGTCACCAACTCGTTGATAATGAGGCCCAACGGGATGGCGGTGTCCACGTCGAGGTGCAGGGGTTGGAGGTGGTAGATAATTTTCACCCGGTCGTCGTCCATGCCGAACGAGTCGAGCAGGGTGTCGCCGAGGTTGTGCAGGTAGTCCCGCATTTCCACGGCGGCGAGGTTGTCACCCATGTACAGCTTCTGGTGGATGAGGCCCATCGCATCCACCCGGTTCTGCCCTTCCCGCACGGCGTCGAGGGCGGTTTCGTCCTTGATGTGGCGGGACTGGAGGTGCAGCAGACTGGACAGCACTTGGAGGTTGTTCTTCACCCGGTGGTGGATTTCTTTTATCAAAAACTCCTTCTCCTCGTTGCGCTTGCGAAGCTGATTTGACAAACGCCAGAGCAGGGTTCCAGCTATCAGCGCCACCACCAGCACAGCCACGATAGCCCAAATCACTATCCGCTGTTCATTTAGTTTTTCTGCTTGCATGGCGATTTTCGCTTCCTTCTGCGCCGTTTCATATTTGGTTTGCAGTTCCGACATGCGGGCGCTGGTTTCCTCGGTCAACAGGCTGTCCTTTATTTCGGAATGGAGTTTTTGAAAATGATATGCCGAGTCGTATTTGCCGATGCCAGCATAAGCCTCAGCGAGCAGGTGGCAGTTTTCTGGAACGTCAAACATTTCACCCGTCTCCAACAACCGCTGCCTTGTTTCGAGGTGGTAGGGCAATGCCTCCCGGTATTGCTTCAGCAGGCTGTACACATGACCGGTATTGCTGACGCAGGTGGAGACCAATGGCTGAAAACTGGTTTGGCGTGCCAACCGCAAGCTCTCTTGGTAGTCGGCGAGCGCCTCCGGGTAGCGTTTCATGTATTTCAACACATTGCCACGGCTATTGAGCGAAAGGGCAATGTCAACGTCGTTTTTTAGTGCCCGGCGCAGCGCCAGCCCTTCGTTCTGGAAGGCAAGGGCCTTGTCATAATCCTTGATTTGCAGCCAGGCATCGCCGAGGTTTTGGCAGGAATAGGCGAGGTCGTCCTTCAGGCCGAGCCGCTTCTGAATGTCGTAGCCATTTTGGGCGTAGTCTGCCGACGCTTGGTATTTCTGTTGTGAATAAAGGATTTCACCGATATAGCTGTAGGCAATGGCGGCGCCCGGCTCATCCTTGAGTGCTTGGTAAATGGCGAGCGCTTTAAAGGCATATTCGAGCGCCTTCTCGTACTCGCCAAGGTAGTTGTGCACCCAGCGGAACTTGGTGAAAAGGTTTGCCAGCCCCTTTTGGTCGCCATTGGCCTCAAAGCCTTGTTGCGCCAGCCGAAACCAATGCAGGGCGCTGTCCGGTCGGCTGAGGTTGGCGTTCGTCCTGCCGATGGACATTTCGATTTTGGGCAACCACTCCGTGGCATCCAATTGCTTGGCAAGGACGTGCGCACGGTGATGGAAAACGAGGCTTTGTTTCAAATCAACTGCGCCGTAATGGTTGGCAAGGTCATCAAGCTGCCTGAGTTTGGCGGTGTCGTTGGGAAGGGATTGCACGGTGGCGGCGAGGCTTTCCAATGACGGATTTTGTGCCAACGCACACTGCATGGCGCACATAAAAGACAGTAGGTAGAAGGTTTTCTTGTTCATGGCCAATGGTTTATACTTTCGAGCGCCAGGTTTTGTCCATTTGTCAGTGGCTTTAGCCTTTGGCAATTGGCAATTGGCTTTTGGCAAACAGCAAACAGCTAACGGCTCGCAGTATAATCAAACATTTTTTAAGCGCAACATCAAGTCTTCCTTATGGTTTTTGCTGTACGGGATGCGCCCATTTCCGATATGCAAATACAATTCCCCGATTTCCTCCACGTGTGCCAAGTTAACGATGTAGGAACGGTGGACCCGCATAAGTTCTGGCACACCAGTCAGTTCTTCCCCGAATTTTTTTAGCGTCTGTGTAACGAGGAACTCTTTTTCCTTGGTCACTACTTTGCAGTAATAATCGTCCGCCTCTACCCAAAGGATGTCTTTGAAAAACAGGCGCACCATGCGGTCTTTGGCTTTGATAAACACACGGTCTTTGAGCAGGAAGGCAGTTTTTTCGGAAGTCGCTTCGGCAGCAGGTTCGGCGGCAGGTTGTTTTTGGGCAGCCGCTTGGCTGATGGCAATTTCGATGGCGTGTTTCAAATCCCTGCCCCGAAAGGGTTTGGACAAAAATGCTTGCGGCTTCACCGCTTTGGCAGCATTGAAGGTAGCATCGTCGGAATTGCTGGTGAGGAAAATAACGGGTAGGTCGTGCTTTTCCAAAATACGGCGGGTGGTTTCGATACCATCCCATTCGCCCTCCAGGTGTACGTCCATGATGACGAGGTCGGGTAGGGTCGGCAGGTCGAAAAAGGCGGGTGCGTCCTCCCCAGCGGCCACCGGGCCCAGAATGCGATAGCCCATCTCCTCCAGCCGGTCTTGCAGGTCGGCGGCGATGATGGGGTCGTCTTCAACGATGAGAATGTTTATTTTTTCCATCTATAGTCAGCGTCGTAAAGGTTCAGGCCCGTCCTTCGTGGCAATTCCATCGGGTACTGCCAAGAACCATGCCCTGCGAAAGCCCCTCGAAGAAGGAAGAGAGTGTGCAGTCGGAGTGCAAATAATGGCAAAAAAAGGGAAATACTTTGACCATGAAAAGGATTTGTAGAAAGCCATCTAAAAATATCCGCTAATTGCGGGATTTCCTTTTTTCAAAAGCACTCACCTCCTCACTTGGGCTCCCGCTCACCCTTTGCCGTGAGGAAAAACGCCTTTTTCAAATTGGTTTTGGACAAAACTCACCCCTGCACGTGATGCCTCACCCGTTTGGGGCATTTTGCCCGAATCACCCGATTGGGTGTTTCAGGCGGGGCGATGGCGACCCCATCTTTGCACCAAGCAAAACGAAGTTCGAGGCTTTTAAAAAAATCATTTTTTAAGCCTTCCTTCCAAACTTTCAAAAAAGAACGAATCATGAAAAACTTATCAATCGCCATCGCCATCATCGCCACTTTTTTCGGCAGCTTCACTTTGAACGCACAGCAGCATTTGAAAAAACATGCGCTGACCGTATCGCCCTACCAGGCATTTACCCAAAACGGTGAAATGCAGTTGGGCTACGAGGAGCAGCATTCCGTAAAGGGCGCATTGGAATTGAACTTCGGATTCCGTTTCAAAGGCTCGGACGACCCCCAGCGTACCCCTTATTTCCATCAAACATTGGAAAGCTCCACCGTGAAGCAGGTGCAAAAAGGTGTGCAGTTTTTCCTTTTCATCCCATTGCCAGTTGTCGGCAAGGACAAGGACTGGACGGAAAAAACCGAACAGCGGGAATACTACACCAACCACAACATCTTCGTGTCAGGCGGCTACAAATTTTACCTGCTGCCTGCCCCGAACCGCAGGGTACCCGGTGGCCTGTACCTCACGCCGGGACTGACCATCGGTAACCGGGGCATTTCCGAGTACATCTATGCCGAAGGCCAAAAAGGCTATTTCACGAAATTGAGCAGCAACACCTGGTCGGACGGCGGCGATTGGGGGCCAATATTGGGCTTTGTGGGCAATGAGAAAGTGGTTCGGGAAGACGTGTACGACTTCACCCGCCTCGAAATCAAACAGCACAACAAGACCTACCTGCAACCGCACCTGAAACTGGGATACCAACTGCCAATAGGAAGCAGCCTCTCCGCTGACCTCGGCGTACAGGGTATGCTCAACGACCGTTACGGTTACAATACCACGGGCAAGTTCTTCAGGCTCGACCCGACGGTGAAATTGGGGTTGTGGTTTTGAAAATCAGGTCTTCGGCACGGGACTTTGGACAATGGACTTTGAACCTTAAATTTTATAAAATGAAAAATCTACTGATAATCAGCCTTTTAGTAACAATGTTGGCCAGTTGCGGCCCTACCCTTTACGTTCCAAACACGGTCAACGCCCCGTTGTTGGCTGAGAAAAAGGACTTCAAAGCCGCAATCGGCACCGTTGGCATGGCTCCCGAACCAACTGTTGACCTGCAAGGCGCATATGCATTTCACGACCATTTTGCAGCCATGGGCAACCTCTCCTTCATGTCAGGTGAAAATGGCCGGGGCAAGCAGACTTCCGCCAGTTTTCGCAACTCGCACAACCTCGTGGAGGGCGGCGTGGGTACTTATGCTTCTTTTTGGAAAAACAGGCGGGGCGTACCCATTGGCCGGGCGGAAATCTTCGGAGGAACAGGGCTGGGCTGGGCCGAAGACAACAACCCCGATGGACGGAGGAACGACGACATCAACGAAAGATATGCAGGCGTTTATCAGCGCTTCTTCCTCCAACCCGCTGTGGGCATCCGCTCAAAAATCATTGATATTTCATTTGCCACAAGGTTTTCGAGGATTCATTTTTCTTCATACAACCATTTCCAAGATGGGCGTTTGGTGGAAAACGCCAAGTTTGGGTTTCCGACGGTGGAACCTGTCGTCACCGTTTCGTTGGGATTCAAGTACATCAAGTATTACATGCAGGTTGGTTCCATAGAAGCCCCCGGCAATCCAGAAAACTTCCAAAAAGTGACCGACCACATATCAGCTGGCCCACACTTCAATTTAGGACTCGTTGGCTGCCCGTGGCACGAAAAGCCGCTGGAAAAACCTGCCATCGCCCTCGAACCTGCCCAGCCCAGTGAGAAAGGGGAAAACCAGCAGGGCCACGAGATACTCCCAGCCATCATCCCCATCAACCATCCACGGGTCACCATTTGCCTCCGGGAAGGTGGCAGCCCCGACGGCGATGTGGTCAGTGCCAGCTTCAATGGCGCTTTCGTTGCGCAGCAAGTCGAGTTGGCCAAGCGGCCACAGTGCTTCGAGGTGGACGCACGGCTAGGCGAAGAAAACCTACTGCAAATCCACGCCATATCCGATGGAAATTTCAAGCCGAACACCGTGCAAGTGACGGTCAAGGATGGCAAAACGGTACGCAGTTTTTACCTGCGCACCGAGGCAGGCAAGACAGAAGAAATCCGTTTTAGGTTGAACTGAAGCCTTGGCAAAGAGGTGGCCAAGTTTCCTATTGTATCTCCTGTTCCTGCCCTTTTATCTTGGTTTTTTGGTACAAATTGGAACCCATTTCACCTAACAAAAAACGGCAGCCGCCCATCATGGACGACTGCCGATTTTACTTTATTGGATTAACGAGATGGCAGGGCCTTTTTTAAATGACCCCTCATCTCCAGTCCTAATCCTTGCTCACCACCAGCTTCTGCTCGAACCGCTCCCCGCCAGCCCTTACGCTGACGATGTACAGTCCGCTGCCGATGCCGGTCAGGTCAATGCGCTCGTTCACCTGCGCCACCTGGCCGAGCTTGCGCACCAGCACCCGCTGGCCGAGCTGGTTGTATATCTCTACGGACACCTCCTGCTCGCCGACCATATCAGATAGCTTGAGCGTCACCTCGTTTCCAGCGGGGTTCGGCGCCAGGCTGAACGTCATGGCATTGCCGATGGAAGGCTGTCCGGTTGGCAGCGACTTCGCCACGCTGTCGTCCTGGGCGTTTGCGCCAGCACCCGGGTCGCAGGCGATGGCCGGGCCGCTGCTGTGCCAGTAGGCGTTCACGTTCGTGATGCTGTTGTTCAGCGCCGCTGCGTAAACGCTCGACTGCGCTGCGCTCAGCACCAGGCCACCATTCAGGTACAGGTTCGCAAGGTCGAGCAGGCCGCCAATGGTGTATGGGAAATCTTGCACCGTGCCGTTCGACTCGTAGATGCGAAGCTTGCAGCCACCGCCCTCTGCACAGATTTTGAGGTTCTGGTCAATGGCGATGCAGCCGAGGCCCTGGTTGCGGACGGCGTTCATCGTCACGCCGTTGTACTGCACATTGAAGCGCATGTTCAGCGTCAGGGCGATGGTGTTCGCTGCAAGGATGTTCTTCATCCCAAGCGGACCGGCAGAGTTGCAGCCCGTGCAGTTCACCTGCTGGCAGTTGGACAGCACGCCCGGGTTGCCGATGCCCGGCAGCAGGTTCTCCACGCACTGCGCATCGGTCAATGTAATCGAGCGGTTGGCGCCGCCGATGGTCAGCGGGCCTTGGGCCAGCAGGGTCGAGATGACCTGGAGGTCGGTCGTGTCGTTGCCCGGCAGGGTGCTGCCCGGCTCGCCGCCGACGTTGCCCCATGCCCCTTGCGGGAACGTTTCCAGCGGCAGGCACGCACCGGAGTAGGTCACGCCACAGAGGCTTGGCATCTCGTTGCCGCACTGGTCGGCGATGCGGAAGTAGAAGGTGCGGCCAAAGGTGTACTGACCGTCGCCATCAGGGTCGGCGCAGTCCCACAGCGCCGTCCAACTGTCGAGTTCGACCACGAGGTCGTCGCCGCTGCACACATCGGAAATATTCCCAGCAGCCAACAGCTCCTGAACCTTCGAGCTGAAATCGTAGGTATCCGGGCAAGGCACGTCGCTTGGGCAGGAGAGGTTCGTCACGTCCACGCTGTTGGCCAGCGAGCCGCCCGGGCAGTTGCCTATCGGTGGTTCATTGTCACCGGCAAAGTAGGTAAAGCTCCACGGGTGGCTAAAGCCGCCGCAGTTGGTATAGACGTAGGTGTACTTGCGGATACCGGAACAGTCCGACACGTCGCCCGTTATCGTTGGGCCGGCCACCTTGATTTCCTGGCCACAGTTGTCGTAAATCGTGGGCGGCACCGGCGGCTGTGCAAACAGCAAACAGCCTACGAAGACCTCGCCATCGGGGTAAACGAAGAAGTCGGCGGTATAGGCAAAGTTGTAGAGCCTGCTCCAGGTCTTCGTCGTGCCCTCGCAGTCCTTGTAGGTCCAGGTGTAGCTGCGGCTGGCCTCGCAGCCGCCCGCATTGTTGGTGCTGGTGATGGCCGGGCCGATTGGCATCAACGTTTTGCCACAGTTGTCCAGAACGGTCGGCGGCGTGGGCTGTATGGCGTTCAGCGGGCAATCCACGGTCAGTGTCTCGCTCGGCGGCACGTTGAACTCAAGGTACTCCACGGTGTAGATGAACGTCCACGTGGCCGTGTTGCCCTCGCAGTCCGTGTAGGTGAAGTTCCAGTTGCGGTTGCCCTCGCAGCCGGGCTTGGCCGTGGACGTGACGACCGGGGTCAGCACCTCGCCGCAGTTGCTCAAAACTACTGGAGCAGTTGGCTGTGCGTCGGTCTGGTCGGGGCAGGCCACCGTGGCAGAGCCGTTGGCGGGCACGCTGAACGGCTGACGCTCCACCGTGGTCACGTGCGTCCAGGTCCGCACCAGGCCGGCGCAGTCGGTATAGGTCCAAGTGTAAGTCCTCGTCCCCTCGCAGGTGATCGGGTTCGGGTTGTTCGTGATGACCGGGCCGGTCGGCGTCAGCGTCTTGCCGCAGCCGTCGACCACCACCGGCGGCGTTGGCTGCACTATCAGTGCCGGGCAGGCCACCTGTGCGGCGCCGTTGGCAGGCACGCTGTAGGTCGGGTACGCAGGCACCGTGAAGGTGGACTGGCAGGTCGTGGTCGTGGGCACGCAGCTGCTCGTGTAGGTGAAGGTCACCGTCGTTGTGGAGGCGTTCGGGTTGCAGATGGAAGGCGCTGCCGGGGCGTTGTTCGTCAAGACGCCATTGCAGCCGCCGGTGGCGGTGGCGGTGGCCAGCCAGGCGGCGTAGGCGGCGTTCAGCTGTGCCTGGGTCAAACAGGCGCTGGCCGTGGTAGGCTGCGGGCAGGTCAGCACCACCGTTGGCGCTGCGGTCACCGTGAAAGTCGCCTGGCAGGTCGTCGTCAACGGTGCACAACTGCTGGTATAGGTGAAGGTCACGGTCGTGCTGCCGCCGCAGGCGGATGGTGCGCCCGTGTTGTCGTTCGTCAAGACACCGTTGCAGCCGCCGCTGCCGCTGGCCGTGGCCAGCCAAGTGGCGAAGGCTGTGTTCACATCAGCTTGGGTCTGGCAGGCCGCTGCCGTGGTGTTCGTCGGGCAGGTCAGCACCACGGTCGGCGGTGCGGCTACGGTGAAGGTCGCCGTGCAGGTAGTTGTGGTTGGTGCACAAGAACTGGTGTAGGTAAAGGTCACCGTTGTTGAACCACCGCAGGCGCTAGGCGCTCCAGTATTGTTGTTCGTCAAAACTCCATTACAACCGCCGCTGGCACTGGCCGTTGCCAACCAAGTGGCGAAGGCCGTGTTCACCGCCGCCTGCGTCTGGCAAGCTGCCGCTGTTGTGTTCGTCGGACAGGTCAAAACCACCGTTGGCGCTGCGGTCACCGTGAAAGTCGCCTGGCAGGTCGTCGTCAACGGTGCACAACTGCTGGTATAGGTGAAGGTCACGGTCGTGCTGCCGCCGCAGGCGGATGGTGCGCCCGTGTTGTTGTTCGTCAAAACGCCGTTGCAGCCGCCGCTGGCACTGGCCGTTGCCAACCAAGTGGCGAAGGCCGTGTTCACCGCCGCCTGCGTCTGGCAAGCTGCCGCTGTTGTGTTCGTCGGACAGGTCAGCACCACCGTTGGCGCTGCGGTCACCGTGAAAGTCGCCTGGCAGGTCGTCGTCAACGGTGCACAACTGCTGGTATAGGTGAAGGTCACGGTCGTGCTGCCGCCGCAGGCGGATGGTGCGCCCGTGTTGTTGTTCGTCAGAACCCCATTACAACCGCCGCTGGCACTGGCCGTTGCCAACCATGTGGCGAAGGCCGTGTCCACCGCCGCCTGCGTCTGGCAAGCGGCAGTTGTCGTGTTCACCGGGCAGGTGAGCACCACGGTCGGTGCTGCTGCCACGGTGAAAGTCGCTTGGCAGGTCATCGTCAGGGGCACACAGCTGCTGGTATAGGTGAAGGT
>DIUC01000028.1 GCA_002435785.1 Saprospiraceae bacterium UBA6168
GCAAAAGGTGACCTGTGCGGATGATTGAGGCATACAATGCAATGCAAATGGTGACCTGTGCAGATGATAGCGCAATACCTACCTTTTATAGATAGTCGCATTAGAAGTAGATGGCTCCGCTATTTCCAATTGCTAATTTTCAATAAAATGACTTGAATGACAAATGACTTTTAATGACGTTCATCCATAAATCAACGCCTTGTCAACCCTATTGGGCAATGGCCCGAATCGGCTGATTTTCATTTCGGCCATGCTGCGACCGGCCTTTGCGCAGGCAATCGGTGCATGGCCATCGAGCCAGGCCGTTAGGAACCCCGACCAAAAAGCATCGCCTGCCCCGGTGGTATCCTTTACCTCCACTTGCCGGGCTGGCAGGAATTCCCCGCCGGATTGGTCGGCAACGAACGCTCCGTCCCCGCCCATGGTCACGCAGACCAAACTGGCACCGAGTTCCAGGAAATGTTGCGCTGCGGCACCGGCATCCGGGAAGGGAGCGCCATAAAGCCGCTCCCAGTCTACCTCACTGACTTTTACGATAGCCCCAAGATCGCAAAACTCTGCCACCAATTTCCGGGGGTTTTCCCGGTCGGGACAGGTTTTGGGGGCGTAGTTGACATCAATGCTCAGTTGGCAGCCGTTTTCGGTGGCCAACCGGGCGGCTTTCAGGATGTTGGTCTGCCCCGGCTTTTTCCCCAAACCAAAAGAAGTGGTGTGGAAGATAGCGCTCTGCTGAAGGCGCTGGAGCGGCATTTGCGCAGCGGAAATCATCGCATCGGCCATTCGGTATGCCTCAAAGTTGGCGACGGTGGTGGTGCGGGTGACCAAAATAAGGGTCGTGGGTGCCGATACCTGCCGCAGGTATTTGCAGTCAACCCCCGTTTTTTGCACAAATTCCTTTAGGAAACTTCCCATGTCGTCCTTGCCGACGCTGGCGGCAAGGCTGGCGGTGTTGCCCAAGCGGGCCATGTTCATGCAAAGGTTGGCAGGGCTGCCGCCAATATGGCGCTCGAATGATTTGGCCTCGTCGAGCGATTCGGCAAAGCCGCTGCTGATGAAATCAATGAGCAGTTCTCCTGCACACAGTATGTCGAAAGGTCGTCCCCGGCGATTTTTCATAAATTTAAAACAGGCGTAAAGTGAATGGCTTTAACTTTGGGGGTTGAGGAGATGAGAGATTGAGGGTTTGAGGGTTTGAGACTGGCACCCCTCAAACCCTCAACCTCTCAAATTCTCAAACCCTCTGTCTTCCCCCGGCGAAAAGTAGCTAAAAACACATGATTCCACCAAGGCAAATACAGCTTGCGCAGTTAAAAAACCAGAAATTCGATTTGTTGGTCATCGGGGGCGGCATCACCGGGGCGGGCATCGCATTGGATGCGGCCAGTCGTGGCTTGCAGGTGGCCTTGTTGGAAAAGGGAGATTTTGCATCGGGCACCAGCAGCAAATCCACCAAGTTGATACATGGGGGCTTGCGCTACCTCAAGCAATTGGACTTTAGGGTGGTGCAGGAAGTGGGGCAAGAGCGGGCTATCGTCCATCGCCTGGCGCCCCATTTGGTCAAGCCGGAGAAGATGCTGCTACCCATTTTCCGGGGCGGGAGTTTTGGAAAGGTGGGCACCTCGTTCGGCCTTTGGCTCTACGACTTTTTGGCGGGGGTGAAAAAAGAGGACAAGCGCCGGATGCTCAACCGTCGGCAGAGCCTTGAAATAGCGCCTTTGCTCCGCAATGAAAACCTGCTTGGTGCGGGCATTTATGCCGAATACCGCACGGATGATGCCCGCCTGACCATCGAGATAATTAAATCCGCCATCCGGTACGGGACCACCTGCCTCAACTATGTGGAAGTGAAGGATTTTGTGGTGGAAAATGGGCAACTCGTGGCCGCCATTTGCATGGATGTTGACGCTGGAAATGAGTTGAGAATAGCCGCTAGCACCATCGTCAATGCCGCTGGGCCGTGGGTGGACCAACTGCGGGGGCAAGCCCAATCACTGAGCAGCAAGCGTTTGTTTTTGTCAAAAGGCGCTCATATCGTGGTGGCAAGGGAACGTTTGCCGCTCCAACATGCCACTTACTTCGACGTGGCGGATGGCCGCATGGTCTTTGCCATTCCCCGTCAACGGGCCACTTATATCGGCACGACGGACACCCCCTTCAACGGCAATCCCGACGAGGTGTTTGCGGATATCAACGACGTGAACTACCTGCTCCATGCTGCCAATGCCATGTTCCCTTCGGCGAAATTGACAGTATCGGACGTGGAAAGCACTTGGGCTGGGCTGCGCCCATTGATTCACGAAGAAGGAAAATCGGCGGGGCAAATGAGCCGCAAGGACGAGATTTTCGTGTCGGAAGTGGGGCTGATTTCGGTGGCGGGTGGCAAGCTGACCGGTTATCGTAAAATGGCGAAAAAGCTGGTGGATTTGGTGCTGAAAAAGCAGGGGCAAACCCCGATTGTATGCCTTACCAAGTCCATTGCGCTCACCGAAGCGCCGTTTGCCGATATGGTGGAAGTGCTGGATTTCCAGTTGGAAATAGAAGCGAGACTTCAACACTTGGCTACCGCAAGCACCACAGCCATTTACCTCACGGAAAACTATGGAAGGGCAGCCGAAAACATCGTGGAGCGGGCTTTTGCCGAATGTGAACTCAGGGATGAGTCGCTCCTATTGGCTGAATTGGAACATTGCCTCGAATCGGAGTTGGTGATGACCCCCATTGACTTTTTTGAGCGCAGAACGGGGCTGCTTTACTTCCATATACAGCGGGTGAGGCAGCACTCAGCGGCGGTGCTGACGAGGTTCTGCGATTATTTTGGCTGGTCGCCGGAGCGTTTGGAAAAGGAGCGAGCTGCTTTGGAGCTATTGATAAAAAAGCTAACCCTTGTGTCTGTTTGAAAAAGCTAATTTTGCGGCCTGAAATGGGAATGGGAAAGTAATACCAACCCAACTTTTGCCAAAATCAATAATCAAATCTTTCATGTACCGCCCACTCATATTTGTAACAAACGACGACGGCATCAATGCTCCCGGCCTCAAAGCCCTGGTAGAAGTTGCCCGTGAACTCGGTGACCTCATCGTGGTAGCGCCCGATACCCCGCAGTCCGGCCAAGGCCACGCCATTACCCTTCGTGACCCGCTCCGCCTGAAGAAAGTGGATATTTTTGACGGCATTGATGCTTACGAATGCAGCGGTACACCCGTGGATTGCGTGAAGCTGGGCAAGCACGTCCTGCTGCACCAACGGGAGGCCGACATGTGCATATCTGGCATCAACCACGGTTCCAATGCCTCCATCAATATCCTTTACTCTGGCACGATGTCGGCAGCGATGGAGGCCTCCTTGGAGGGCATCAAGTCCATCGGCTTTTCGCTGTTGGACTACGAATGGGAAGCAGATTTTGAGTCCTGCAAGCCCCATTTGCGGGAGCTGATGCAGTTCGTGCTGGAGCATGGCATGGGCAACTGCAAACTGCTCAACGTGAATATCCCTTCGGTCAAAACCGCTGAACTAAAGGGTTTCAAGATTTGCCGACAGGCGGAAGCCCGCTGGATAGAACGCTACGTGGAGGGTACTGACCCTCGTGGGGGAAAATACTACTGGCTCACCGGAGAGTTCACGAACATGGACAAGGGACAGGACACCGATGTTTGGGCCTTGGACAACAATTACATCTCCGTGGTGCCATCGGGCCACGACCTGACTCGGTACGATGCCATTGAAACACTAAAGCCGCTCGAACAGGGCGTTCGGGCAAATTCCAATTAAAATGCTTGAAAAAAATTCACTTCCGTTGGGGATAATGCTGTCCCTGCTGTTGGCGGGGCTTGGTTTTGGGGTGCTGTACGGGATTTACGGCCTGCTCGAAACCCAAGGCTGGGTAAATGCAGGCGGGTTCCGGCCCATGTTCCGGGAGCGCACCTGTGCCATTTTTGCCATTGCGCTTTGCGCTTTCCTGCTCAATTTTTACCAAAAGCGGCACTTGCACGACACCGTGCGTGGCATTGTCATCGTGATTTCATTGCTGGTCATCGCTTGGCTGATTGTCTTTGGCAAGTATATTTTTTGAAGTGCGATAGAAGCATAAGATTACTTTCGAGGTTTAGTAATCCTTCCCCATTCGTAAATCGAATCACACCTTGAACCCCAGCTTCGCTTCCAACCCTGGGCTTAGTTTCGGCAGGTTTTGCCGTTCAATCAAAAAGCTGGTCAATCCTGCTATCTCCTTAAAGATATAATGCTTGTCGAGGGCGCCCTTTAGGTAATCCTTGCCGGTGGAGCCGCCCGTGCCGGTGCGGGTTCCAATCATGCGGTGCACCATGCTCATGTGGCGGTAGCGCCATGTGGATAGCTGCTCGTCAATTTCGAGGAGTTGGTTCAGCAAATGGAAGGGAGTCTGGAGCATCGGGTAGCCCCTGAAAAGAAAGATGAAAAGCCCCGCCCGGCAAGCCTTTGGACTTAACCTACGGTCGGATTGGTCGTCTTCCCCAAAAAAAACCTGGTTGAAAAACCTGAGGTTGAAGCGCTCATTGGGCATCAGGCTCTCCACGTAGCGGGCAGCATAATCGGCCCAAAAGGGGTGCTGCTCTACTGAGCCTTCGAGGTGTTCTGGCCAGTGTTCGAGGTCTTCAAAAAAGGGCATCCGCTCCAGCCACTGGTTCACGAGGTCGAGTAGGGTAGGCTTGGCCTCCGCCGTTTTTATCAGTTTTACATGCTCCTCACGTAGTTGCGAAATATAGTATTCTTGCGCATGGCGTTCCGTGTAGCGCAAGCCGAGGCGGGCTTCAGCCAGTTTGAACTGCCAACTTTGGAAGCCAGAAGCTGGCCGCAAGAAATTCCGAAAATCGAGGAAGTCCATTGGGGTCATGGTCTCCATGATGTCAATCTGGTGAACGGCCACCCGCAGGATAACGGCCACCCGGTTGAGGCGGTGTACCACGGTTTGGAGGTCGGGCGAGTTGTCGTTGATGGCGTGTTGCCCCATGATGTCGGCCACGGACTCGATTTCAAACATGATTTGTTTGAACCACAGCTCGTAGGCTTGATGGATGATGATGAAGAGCATCTCGTCGTGCGCATGGGCATTGTGCAGGTCGCTCTCCAATTGCTGTGCGGTCAGGATTTTGTCCAACTGGAGGTAATCGGAATAGTGGACGTCTTTTTGTGCCATAAATCTGGTGGTATTTGATAAAAATTGGCCGCCAAGGTACGTTTTTGTTTGGCAAAGGAGACTTGAGTTGACAAATGTCAGCACAGGGGCTTTACTTCGCCCATCAATTTAAGCAACATGAAGTATTACATCATAGCCGGGGAGCCATCGGGCGATTTGCAGGGGGCATCGCTCGTGAGGGCGCTGCGCCAAGCTGATGCCCAAGCCGACATCCGCTGTTGGGGCGGCGAGCTGATGGCCGCTGAAGGTGCGGTGTTGGTGAAGCATTACCGGGATTTGGCCTTCATGGGATTCGTGGAAGTGGTGAGAAACCTGCCTACCATCCTGCGGAATTTTCGCTTCGCAAAAGCGGACATCAAGGCATTTGCACCGGACTGCCTCATACTGATTGACTACCCCGGGTTCAACATGCGCATGGCCCAATGGGGAAAATCAAATGGCCTACGTGTCTTCTATTACATATCCCCACAGCTATGGGCTTGGCATACCAGCCGGGTGAAAGTCATTCGGGAATGTGTGGAGCGGATGTTTGTGATTTTCCCCTTCGAGGAGTCCTTTTACAAAAAGCATGGCGTAGAGGTGACCTTCATTGGGCACCCGTTGGCAGCGGTGATTGAGCGGCACGAACCACCCACCGATTTTCACCAAAAGAACAATTTGCCGGAAGACAAGCCCATCATTGCGCTGCTGCCCGGCAGCCGCCGACAGGAGGTGGCCCGGATGCTTGGTCAAATGCTCAAAGTTCCCACTTTATTTCCTGATTATCAGTTTGTTGTGGCGAGTGCGCCGTCTTTGGAGCTGGCCTTCTACGAGTCTTTTTTAGCGGGCTTCCCTTCGGTAAAATCAGTGGGGAACCAAACCTACGACCTCCTGAAAAACGCTCATGCGGCCCTTGTCACCTCCGGCACGGCCACCCTTGAAACGGCGCTTTTTCGGGTGCCACAGGTAGTTTGCTACCGAGCCGGGAACCTTTCCTACCAGTTGGCAAAGCGGTTGGTGAACAAGGACTTGAAGTACATCTCCATCGTGAACCTGATAGCCGGAAATAGGGTAGTGGAGGAGTTGATTCAGGATGACTTTCGGGAGGAACGTACGGCGGAGGCGCTCAACAGCATTTTGTCAAACGAAAAAAGGCAGGCCATTTTTGCTGGCTACGAAAAAGTCAGGCAACTGCTCGGCCCAACGGATTGTGCGGAAAGGGCGGCTGGTTATATCACCGCTGCAATTTCACAGCCCGCACCACATCACACCAAATCCTTGTAAAAAGTCCGACGACGCTTGTAAATCCGGTGGTCAAAATCCTTCCACAATGCAAGCACGTTTTGGTTGTTTTCGAGCATGGGGTTTACGTTGAAATGGGAGTATCCCATCTTCACAAAAGTTTGCCCCAAGTCGCTGAAAATGACACTGTGGACGCCTTTTTTTCGCCAATCCTCCTTTACCCCGATTAGCGTCAAATCGCCGGATTCGTTGAAATGTTGCGCCAGCAAAAGGTGAATGAACCCGAAGGGCCAAAGACGGCCATTGGCTTTTTGCATAGCCTTAGACATGGTGGGCATGGTAAGCCCAAACCCCACTGGCCCTTCTGTTTCATGTTCCACAATACAGACAAATTTTGGCGGCAGTACTCCCATGTAGTTCTTGATATAAAGCGCCTGCTGGTCAGCAGAAATGGGCACGTAGCTCGGCAGCTCGTGGTAGGTTTCTTCCAGCATTTTGAAGAGCAGCCCGCCCAAGGTGAGCATCTCCAATTTGTTTTTTGGACGCCGGATGTTGAGGTGATACCTTTTTTGAATCAACGCTGCTGCCCTTGTTATTTTTTCGGGAAATGGATTGGGCAGCACGGCCTTTATTTCCAGCCATTCCAGCTCTTTTTGGAACCCAAGCTGGGTCAGGTGGGTAGGGTAGAACTCGTAATTGTAGAGGGTGGTCATGGCGCCCATTTGGTCGAAACCTTCCACGAGCATTCCGTTTTTGTCCAGCGAATTGAATCCATAAGGGCCTTTCAGGCGCACACAGCCGTGCATGATAGCCCAGTCTTCCATTGCCTTGAACAAAGCGGTGCTTACCTGATGGTCGTCCACGAAATCAAGCCAGCCAAACCGGGCGTGCTTGGCCCCGATATGGTCGGTTTCCATTTGGTTGATGATGGCGGCAGCTCTACCGACCATGCGGCTCCCTTGCCAAGCGGTGAACAATTTGACCTCCGCATGAAGGAATGCTGGATTTTTGGCGGGGTTCAACCAAGCCATTTCGGAAGCCTTGAAGGGAGGCACCCACAGTGGGTGGTGGTGGTACAGTTGGAATGGGAAATCCACGAATTGCCTCAATGACGCAAGGTTCTCGACGGTCTTTATTGTTGGCTTCATGCTGTGTTGCTGGTTTTGTCTTGTAATGGAACCAAGGGTCAAAACAACGGATTTGATTTGAGCCGCACTAATTATAACGAAAGTATTAGGCGAGTAATTTACTCATTCATGTTTTCCCGTGCATGGTATTTGCAAAAGAAAAAAAGGGAAAGCAAATGTTGGTAAAAAAAAAGGTTAAAATGCTAACGCCTTCTGCCAAGCAAAAACAAACAAATCTGGTGGTACGTTTTGACGAAAACAATTAAAAGCATAACCATGAAAAAATTCATTTTTGTCATCGTCTCCCTTTTCATCCTCGGTTACCACGCAAACGCACAAATCCGATTTGGGCCAAAGGCTGGTTTTAGCTCCTCGCAACTGAGCCAAGAATCCATCCAAGCCAACGGCGTCAATTTGGCCATCAAAGAGGCCAACTACGGATACCATATTGGTCTTTTTGGCCGGATAAAATTGAGTAATCACTGGTACTTGCAGCCAGAGGCAGTCATCAACTCCAACTCCGTGGATTTTGTGGTCACGGACTTCCAAGACGGCCTGATGAACAAGGTGCTGACCGAGAAGTACCGCAACCTCGACCTTCCCTTGATGCTTGGCTTCAAGCTCGGCCCACTCCGGGCAGAGGCTGGCCCCACGGGGCATGTCCATTTGGCCAGCAAGTCCGAGCTTGGCCAAATTGGCGGCTACCAGCGCCACTTTAACGATTTCAACATCGGCTACCAGGCGGGCTTTGGCCTCGACCTTTGGAAGCTGATGCTGGACCTCCGGTATGAGGGGAACCTTGAAAGGTTTGGCGACCACATGAGTATCGGTGGCCAGCAAGTGAACTTCTCACAGCGGCCCACTCGGTGGGTGATGTCGGTTGGATTTTCGTTTTGAAAAAAATATTCCAACAAAAAAGCCCTGTCAGTGCATGGAAGCCCTGGCAGGGCTTTTTCATTTGAAAAAAAGCAGTCGCATACAACCACAAGGACTTGGGAAACACACCCTACCTTTGTTCAATTGAATGCGAACCAACTACTCTCAATGACTACTTATCAAGTCAGCATGACCGAAACGGAATTGGTTCAATCCTGTCTGAGCAATGACCGGATTGCACAAAAAAACTTGTACGACAAGTACAAGAAGGCCATGTTCACGCTCGCTTACCGCATCACCGGGGACTTTGAGGCTGCCAATGATGTGCTGCAAGAAGGATTCGTAAAGGTTTTCAAGGGGTTGACCACCTTCCGGGGCGAGTCCACACTGGGTGCCTGGATTAAGACCATCATCGTGCGGACGGCTTACAGCCATTTGCGAAAGGGAAAAATCTTCTTTGAGTCCGTGGACAATATCCCCCCTGCGTCGAAAGTGGACTGGGGGCATTACCTCGATGCGGAATATTTGGAAAAGGCCATCCTCTCCCTGCCGGAAGGATACCGGACGGTTTTCACGTTGGTGGAGATTGAGGGCTACGGCCACAAAGAGGTGGCGGAGCTGCTCGGTATTTCCGAAGGCACCTCCAAATCACAACTATTCTACTCAAAAAAACGACTCCGGGAAATCCTGAAGGACCAAGTCTAACTTTTCATGCAATAACCATTCACTCATTCATATTTATGGAAGAGCACAATAAAAAAACGCTGATTGAGGCGCTGTCCTCCTTGCCGGAGCACGAGCCGCAGGACATGCTGTGGGAGCAAATCGAGCACGACATGGAAGGTGGGCTGGACGACATCTTGCCCGCTCAACTCCTCCTTTCGCTGCCGCAATATGAGCCACCTGCCAGCGCATGGGATGATATTTTGAAGAAAATGGAAGCGGAAAGACCCTCGGCAAAAATCGTTGCGATGAAGTGGCGAAGGGCTTTGGCCGTGGCCGCATCCGTGGTGGCGCTGCTGGTCGTCTTTTGGCAAATGAGCCGATCGCAACAGGTGGAAATGAACGTATTGTCGGTGAGTTTTAGTGAGGAAACGGTGGACCCGCTGCTGCTGCAACGAGACTGGAACGAGGACGATGGCGCATTCAGCGAATTCCTCACCCTTTGCGAAGCAAAGAAAACGCTGTGCGAGCAGCCTGAATTCAAACAATTGCAAGTCGAACTGGAAGAGCTGACCTCGGCCAAAGATGAATTGTCCGCTGCGCTTGGCGAGTACGGCACGAACATGGATTTGGTCACGCAAATCAAGGAAATCGAGATGGAGCGCACCGGCATCGTGAAGAAAATGATGGTGATGTTGATATAAGTGTTTAAGCGCTTGAGGGTTTGAGGATTTGAGATTCTATCGGTTCTCAAATCCCCAATCCCTTAAACCCTCAATCTTTTTACAATGAAAATTATCCTGAAGCTATTGGTCCCTTTTGTTTTTCTTTTGCTGGCAATGGGCCTGCATGGGCAGACCACCCTGCAAGTGGTCACGAAGGTGATGGAGAACACCTTTCCCTACAAAAACGGCACAGAGGTAAACATTGAAGGTGAAAAAGCCGAGATAAAAGTGGAAACCTGGGGCCGCTCCGAGGTGAAGGTGCTGGTGGAGTTGATTTCAAAACACGCCGATAAGAAAACAGCCCAAGCCGACCTCGACCTCATGGTTTATTCCAGCGAACAGGCTGGCAAAAACCTTTATTTCCGCAACTATTTATCCTCGCCAAAAGGCGGGAAAAAGCCAACCTCCGACATGAAGGCCATTTACACCATTACCCTGCCCGCCGATTGCCCTGTGTATTTGAAGAACAATTATGGGCTTTCGCAAATCAGCAACCTCAGCAAATCGCTGCGGGTCAACAGCCAATTCTCAAGAATTCACATGGAAAACCTAAGTGGCCAAATCGGCATCGAAACCCGTTTTGGCGACATCGAGGGGCATGATATTGACGGCAACGTGACCATCAACTCCCGCCGCTCCGACATCACGTTGCACGACATCAAGGGCAATTGGAACATCAACTCCCAGTATGGTACGATGAAGTTTTTCACGAACCCCAGCCCGGAACTCCTGACCATGAACATCAACGCAGAGAAGTCGGATGTGTATTTCTTTGACCCAAAACCCAATTATTACGGTTATACGTTGACGGCGCATTATGGCAATATCACCGTGCCCAATGACCTGAAATTCAATTATTTGCAAAACACCAGCGAGTTGAAGAAAGCCATTTTCTCCTCCAAAATCGGCAAGTCAAACATCTCCATCAAAATCAGTTTTGGGGATATTGTGATTCGAAACCCGTGATGGTGGCAGCCTTGGCTTGCGCCAACAAACAGCCCTGTTCGTACCAGTCGTTTACGAACAGGGCTATTTTTTTGCCCCAAAACCACCGATTTCAACTTTTTCCCTACATTTCGCCCTTTCTCCAAACTGCCGCAACTTTACTACTAACCCGAAAACATTCTCACATGCCATTGCTCATCATATCACTCGGGATTCTTGCCTTGCTGGTGCTCATTTTGGGCTTTCGGGTAAATGCGTTTTTGGCATTGTTGCTCGTATCGCTGGGGGTTGGCATGGGCATGGGCCTGTCGCCCATCGAGAGCCTCGCCGCCATGCAAAAAGGCGTGGGAAGTACCTTGGGCAGTCTGGCATTCATCCTTGGCTTGGGCGCTATGCTCGGCGGACTGATTGCCGAGAGCGGCGCTGCGCAGGTGATTTCCCGACGGCTAACAAGCGGTTTTGGTGTTAAGAACATTGCCTGGGCCATGATGCTCACGGGCTTCATCGTGGGCATCCCCATGTTTTACAGCGTGGCCTTTTTGATGGTGCTGCCCATCATTTTTGCAATGGCCAAAGAGACCAAATTGCCCATTTTGTACATCGGATTGCCCATCATCGCCTCGCTATCCGTGACGCATGGCTTCCTGCCCCCGCACCCTGCACCCACTGCCATTGTTGAGTTTTACGGGGCCAATATCCAGTTAACCCTGATTTACGGCCTGCTCCTCGCCGTCCCGACAGTCATACTCGCAGGGGTTGTTTTCGGCAAGACCATGCGCCATCTCGACGTGAAGCCCAACCTAAGACTCTTTAAATCCGTGGAACTGCCACCGGAGCAGCTGCCGTCTTTTGCCCTATCGGTCATCATCGCATTGATACCAGTGCTACTGATGGGGCTTGCTGGCATTGGTCAATTATTTTTGGAAAAAGAAAGCCAGTTCAACAAGGCGTTGCAGTTCATTGGCGACCCGATTATGTCCCTTTTTATCGCCGTTTTTGTGGCAGTTTTTACCTTTGGCCGCAAGTCCGAAAAAAGCTTCGGGCAAACGATGGACGGCTTGGCAGAACACGTAAAGCCCATCGCCATGATAATGCTGGTGATAGCTGGGGGTGGGGCCTTCAAGGAGGTCTTGGTGTCCAGCGGCACCAGCGAGTACATCGTCCACCTAATGAAGGACGTGACCCTTTCCCCGCTCATCATGGCTTGGACGGTAGCGGCCATCCTCCGCATAGCACTTGGCTCCGCAACGGTGGCCGCCATGACCGCAGCGGGCATCATGCAGCCGATGGTGGCACTTGGCACCGTCAGCCCAGAATTGTTGGTGCTGGCCACGGGCGCCGGATCGCTCACATGCTCCCAGGTAAATGACACCGGCTTTTGGATGTTCAAGGAATATTTCAACCTCACCATCGTGCAAACACTCAAGTCCTGGACGGTCATGGAAACGATTGTCTCCATCGTCGGACTGGCTGGCTGCTTGCTTTTGGATATGATTATTTGAAAAGGGTTGAGATGGTTGAGATGGTTTAGAGGGTTTAGCTTGCCCATCTCAACCCCCTCAACCCCCTCAACCATCTCAACCATTCTATATGACCATAGGCTTAATCGGACTTGGAAAAATGGGCTTCCCGCTTGCCCAAAACATGCTGCGGAACAAATTTACCGTCGTGGCATTCGACATTGACGAGGCCAACCGCAAGCGTTCCGCTGAGGTGGGAATCGTGACCACCAGCAGCATTCAGGCAGTGGCGATGCACCTGCCGTCGCCCCGCATCGTATGGAGCATGGTGCCAGCGGGCGAGGCCACGGAGTCGGTGCTGTCGCAATTGGCCGTGCTGCTCACGCCCGGCGACATCGTGATTGACGGCGGCAATTCCAACTACAAGGACAGCCTGCGCCGACATGCCGTTTTTCAGGAAAAAGGAATCAAAATGCTCGACTGTGGCACCAGCGGCGGCATCAGCGGCGCACTCAATGGCGCTTGCACCATGATTGGGGGCGACCGGGATGCTTACGAAACCTGCAAGCCCTTTTTTGATGCCCTTTCTGTGGAAAACGGCAGCCTTTACGTCGGTGCGGCGGGCAGCGGTCACTTCACCAAAATGGTGCACAACGGCATAGAATACGGCATGATGCAGGCTATTGCCGAAGGCTTCGAAGTGCTGAACAAAAGCCCGTTTGACGTGGACTTTGAAGCAGTGGCAAAGGTTTGGAACCACGGCTCCGTGGTGCGCAGTTGGTTGATGGAGCTGTCGCAAAATGCCTTTAGCAAAGACCCCAACCTGTCCGCAATCAAGGGTGTGATGCACTCCAGCGGTGAAGGTAAATGGACGATAGAAACGGCGCTTGAACTGGGCGTGCCGACGCCCG
The DNA here is from genome assembly GCA_002435785.1 of Saprospiraceae bacterium UBA6168. Taxonomy (GTDB): domain Bacteria; phylum Bacteroidota; class Bacteroidia; order Chitinophagales; family Saprospiraceae; genus UBA6168. Next base: position 13,099 of record DIUC01000028.1, read on the forward strand.
TCATCGCCTTGTCGTTGCTGATGCGCTTCCGGTCGCAAGAGGAAGACACGTTTTCGGGCAAGGTGGTGGCGGCGTTGCGCAATGAATTTGGCGGACATGCGGTGGAGAAGGCAAGGTGACCAGGTTGTTTGGCCATCGCTCGCCGAAACCCAAAACAACTCAGATTGCTTATCTTTGCGTTGAAATCAATTGGCCTTGGATTAAATCCAAGGCCAATTTGTGTTTAACAACAAGAATTCATGAAAGTGGAAAGTTTGGAAGCAATACAGCGAGGAGAACTTGAACTATTTATTAAAGAGCAAACGAGGTTTTGTTTGACAGTGCTTTTTGTGCAAAACCTCAAAACCCCAAAACCTCAATATCTCAACAACTAAATAAACATGGAGCTGATACAAAAAATAGAACTGGAACTTCTGAATAAATCGGATTACCAGGCATTAAAAGAAGCGATGATTGAGGCATACCCAAACCTGCCAGAGCCAGCTTGGGACAAAAAGCAAATCAACACGCTAATCAATAAATTTCCAGAGGGCCAGATTGTGCTCAAGGTAAATGGACATATAGCCGCTTGTGCCTTGTCCATTATCGTGGACTACAACCAGTTTTCCCATTCGCACACCTACAAAAAAATAACCGGGGATTATACCTTCAACACCCACGACGATGAAGGCAATATACTCTACGGGATTGATGTTTTTGTGCGCCCAATGTACCGGGGCCACCGGCTCGGACGTCGTTTGTACGAATATAGGAAGGAGCTTTGCGAAAAACTAAACCTGGAGGGCATTGTATTTGGTGGGCGTATGCCGAATTACCACCAATATGCCGATGAAATGACCCCAAAGCAATACATCGAGAAGGTGAAAACCCGTGAGATACACGACCCCGTGCTCGATTTTCAATTCTCCAATGATTTTCACGTTACCAAACTCATGAAAGGGTACCTCGAAGGCGACGATGCCTCGCAGGAGTTTGCCGCCATGATGAAATGGAACAATATCTATTACGAAGTACCCACAAAAAACATCAATGTCTCAAAAACCATCGTTCGCCTCGGCCTAATACAGTGGCAAATGCGCTCATATAGTGGCGTAAAGGAACTGATGGAGCAGGCGGAGTATTTCGTGGATGCACTGAGCGCTTATAAAAGCGATTTTGCGCTGTTCCCAGAGTTTTTCAATGCGCCGTTAATGTCTGCCTATAATAAATTGACGGAGGCAGAGGCCATTCGAAAATTGGCGGAATTCACCCAGCCGCTTATACAGGAGTTTAGCAAGCTCTCTATATCCTATAATATCAATATCATCACCGGGAGTATGCCTGAATTGGTGGATGGCGTATTATACAACGCCGGCTACCTTTGCAAGCGGAATGGTACGGTGGAACGCTTCGAGAAAATCCACGTAACCCCCGATGAGGAGCGGATATGGGGGATGAAAGGCGGGAACCAAATCCGCACTTTTGACACAGATTGCGGCAAAATCGGCATACTTATCTGCTACGACGTGGAATTTCCAGAACTCAGCCGCTTAATGGCATTGGAAGGCATGAGCATCCTTTTCGTGCCCTTCCTCACCGATACGCAGCACGGCTTTTCACGGGTGCGCTATACTGCGCAGGCAAGGGCCATCGAGAACGAATGTTATGTGGCCATTGCGGGCAGCATCGGCAATATACCAAAGGTCCACAATATGGATATGCACTATGCTGAGAGTATGGTTTTTAGTCCCTGTGATTTTTCCTTTCCAGCCAGCGGAATTGTATCCAGCGCCACGCCCAATACGGAAATGGTGCTTATATCCGACGTGGATATTGACATGCTAAAAGAACTTCACAATTATGGTACGGTAAAAAACCTAAAGGACAGGCGGACAGACTTGTATAAGTTGAAAAAGATGAGGTGACAAAGACACGATTACTAAACCTTCACGGTTTAGTAATCGTACCCACACCCATCCTCCAGCATTTTCAGCAACTTTTTATCATAGCGCAGTACCACAGGCGCTTGATCTGTATTCGGAAAAACCTCGGACAACACCTGTTGTTTGGGGTGATACTGCACCCATGCCACCGTGCTGGCCACGTCCCTTTGTTCGGAGCTGAGGCGGTACAGCCAGACCGAGTCCTTGGCGATGTCGAGGTCGTCCATGCCGAAGGGGTTTTTGGTGGGGTACAGGGAGAGGGAATAGCCGTTTTTCCGGGCATTAAATTGTAGGTTTTTAATCCGGTCGTTGCTCTGTACGATGGCTTCCACGGCGAGGTTGCAGCTTTGCATTTGCGCCAGCTCAGAGTTGGGGTCGAGGCGCAGGGCATACACAGAATCCATGACAAAGCCCTTTTTGCGCAGCTCCAAGTTGGGAAAATAAATGTCCCGCACATAGCGCAGGCCCTTCACGTCCAAAAACTTTAGGCTGTCAATCCAGCCGAGGGAGTGAAAATAGCAGCCCTCAAGGTTCACGTCCACGAGGGAGGCATTTTGCAGCTTCACGTTTTCGAGGTTAGTGCCGGAGAAGTCGCCTTCGAGGTAAATCTGACGGAGGTCGGCGTTGCTGAGGTCGCCCTCCAGCATCACGATGTTCTCCATGCGGCTCTCCCGGAGGTTGGCGCCGGAGAGGTTGATGCCGCTCATCAGGGTATTGCGGAAGGTAGCCTGTTCGAGCCAAGCGTTGGAGAGGTCGGCGCCTTGCAGGTCGGCGAAGTTGAAGTTGGCTTTCGAGAACGAGGAGTTGGCCAACTGTGCGCCCCGCAGGTAGGCTTCCGAAAAATTGGCTTCCCGTAAGTCGGCGTAGTTGAAATTGGCACGGGCGTAAATCTTGTCGTAGGTTCCTTGGTCGAGGTCGCTGTTCACGAGCATAAAGAGCAGTTGCCCACGTTCCGGGCTTAGTTGGCGAGGGGTCAGCGAGTCGTTTTCCAAGTAGCGATAGGGCCGCATGGACTGGCTGAGGGACACGATTCGCCCTATCAAAGGGTCGCTTAAACGGCGCTGTGGATTGCTCCGCAACTCAAGGTCGAGCTTGTCCATGATATTGCTCATAAAAAAGACCAAAGAGCTGCGGCGGTTGCCCTCTTCGAGGTTTATTTGCTGGTCGAGCCGTTGGTTTTGACGGCCAATCAGGCCGTTTTGGGTATCCAACTTGTCGTTTTGGCGGTTCAAGATGGTCGTTTGAACGATGAGAATAAGCAGCGGGGCTATGGCCATGACAATAGCAAAAGTGCCAATCCTCGTGATGCGCCAGATGGTATGGGTCATGATTTCGGCAAGGGTGTCTCTGGACACTTTGCCTTCCGGCAATTCTTCTAGCAGTTGCCTAAAGCTCTTTTTCAACCCCTTGCCCACCATGAGCCGGGTAGAGGATTCCGTGACCAATTTGCGGACGGTCTTGCCGGAACCCTGCACGGCCTTTCGGGCTTCGAGTTCTGCCTTCAGGCGCAGGTTTTCGAGTTCGAGCTGTTGGAGGCGGGTTTTTGCGTCGTCAGATGGTTCGTTCATGTGGCTGGATATTGGTTTGACAATTGCGGTGCTTCAATGAGGTTGTAAACTTAAATAAAAGCTGGAAACAGTGGTATCTCGCTTCGCAATACTTGTGATTGAACCAGCCATTGTGCAACCTAATCCTATCCATGAAATCTTTTATCTTTGCCAAGTTTCAAAATTAAAAACAGTTCGATGCAGCACAAAGCAATCCTTTTTCTATTCCTCTTTTTTGCCTTCAAAACCACCCTCACTGCTCAGCCCGACCGCTGGCAGCAACGGGTGGAATACCGTATGGACATTGACATGGACGTGTCCAAGCACCAGTTCAAAGGCAAACAACAACTCAAATACACCAACAACTCCCCGGACGAACTCGACCGGGTGTTTTTTCACCTTTATTTCAATGCCTTTCAGCCGGGGAGCAATATGGATGTGCGCAGCCTCAACCTCCCCGACCCCGACCCACGGGTAAAGGACCGCATCAGCAAGCTAAAGCCGGACGAGTATGGTTGGCACAAAATCAGTTCCCTGAAAATGGATGGCAAGCCGTGCAAGTTCGAGGTGAACGAGACCATCTTGGAGGTGGAGTTGCCGAAGGGCATCCAACCCAATTCATCGGTAGAGTTCGAGATGGAGTTCACGTCGCAGGTTCCCGTCCAAATCCGCCGCTCTGGTCGCAACAGCAAGGACGGCATTGATTACAGCATGGCCCAATGGTACCCTAAAATATGCGAGTACGACTACCAAGGTTGGCATGCAAACCCTTATGTGGCCAGGGAGTTCTATGGCGTTTGGGGCGACTTTGACGTAAAAATCACCATTGACCGAAAATATATCCTCGGTGCCAGCGGCATCCTCCAAAATGGCGGCAATATTGGCTACGGCTATGAGCCAGAGGGCACCGCCGTCCGGCCAGAAAAGGGCGACAAGTTCACTTGGCATTGGCGGGCCGAAAACGTCCACGACTTCGCTTGGACTGCCGACCCCGACTACAAGCACGTGGTGCTGCGCCGAAAGGATGGCCTCGTTTTCCATTTTCTTTATCAGGACAAAGTAGAAACCCGCAAGACTTGGGAGGCTGCCCCTGCCCAAATGGACAAGGCATTTGATTTCATCAACAAGAACTTTGGGCAATATCCCTACAAATCCTACGCCTTCTTAGAAGGTGGGGATGGCGGCATGGAATACCCAATGGCTACCTTGTTGGCGGGCAAAGCGGGCATTGGCACTTTCATTCACGAGGCCATTCACGCTTGGTACTATGGGCTGCTTGGCAGCAATGAGAGCCTCTATGGTTGGATGGACGAGGGATTTACGGAGTATGCCACCGCCGAGGTAGAGAACTACCTGAAAAAGGAGCGCCTGCTGGGCGGTGAGCCAGAATCCAATTCCCATCTTGAAGCCAACGAAACGATGATTCGCTTCAACAAATCTGGCAGGGAGGAGGCGTTGTCCATCCATGCCGACCATTTCACCAACAACTCCGCATACAGCGTGGGCGCCTATGTGAAGGGCCATGTGCTGCTGCACCAATTGCAGTACATCATGGGCAAACCCGTGTTTGATAAGGCGATGTTGACCTATTTTGATACCTGGAAGTTTAAGCACCCGAACCCCAACGATTTCATCCGGGTGATGGAAAAGGAGTCCGGCTTGGAGTTGGATTGGTTCAAGGAGTATTTTGTCTATACCACCCGGACCATTGACTATGGCATAAAAACTGTGGAAAAAGCAAACCGCAAGGAAACCCGAGTCGTGCTGGAGCGCAAGGGCCTCATGCCCATGCCCTTGGACATCACCGTGACTTACAAAGACGGCAAAAAACAGGTCTTCAACCTCCCGCTCGATATTATGCGAGGCGCAAAGAAAGGCACGGAATTCACCGGCGACAAATACACCGTGTTGCCCGATTGGCGCTGGACGCACCCGACTTACGAGTTTACCCTCGATGAAAAGTACAGGAACATATCACGGGTGGAGATTGACGCTTCGCAACGGCTATTGGATACCGACCGAGCTAATAATGCCTGGGGGAAGAAGCTGGATGAAAAGGAGGATGAGGAGGATTGATTGGAATGGAAAATGGAGAATTGGAAATAGGTGTAAGCATAGGAAATTTTTCAATTCTCCATTTTCAATTCTCCATTACGATTTTAACATGCCCCAAATGATGCTCACCATGCCAAGCGTAAAGCGCCGTCATGGTATCCATGCTGTAAACCTTGCCGTATTGTGGATGAACATAGGTGCGTTGGAAATCGGCTTCGCTCATGTTGCGCAGCAGGTACACCCATCTGAAATGAAGCCATCGCAATATCTCCAATGAATGGACGATGGGCAGGTTCGAATCTGGTAGTTTGGCCCAAGCGCCCTCATCGTATGGCTTTATGGTCGGCGCATCTTCCGTCAAAGCAAGGTGGAGGCGGCAATAAGCATTGATATGGCTGTCCGCCACATGATGGACGACCTGCCTCACTGTCCATCCGTCGGGGCGATAGGGCGTGTCAAGTTGAAGTTCAGTAATGCCAGCCAAAGCTGATTCGAGGCGCTGGGGTAGGGTAGCGATGGTGTTAATCCATGCCTGCCGCATTGCTGGAGTGACGCTTTCAGGTGCAGTGAACCTGCCGATTGGGTATTTTAGATTTTCCATGCCGCAAGGTAGAAAAAGTCAGAAAGCGTCTTGTTGTTAGTTGAAATAAAAAGGGCTGCGCCATTCTTTCGACGGCACAGTCCCTTAAAGCTGACTAACATTCTCACCAAGTCTTAAATTAATTCAAATAGCAGGTTGCGACGATTGGGGTTAAAACTAATTAATCTGCGATGACGGTGACAGAAACATTTGCTTCATTGATATTCGGGATGTCAACTAAGTAAGTAAAATTCCCTGCACCTAAAGGCGTTTCCCCAACATAGTCAGTAGGTATCATGCTAAATTCTTTTCCGTTGATGGACAAATGAATATATCCATAGTGATAGGCGGTCTCAAATGCACGATAACAAGTCGTTTCACCTTTCATTATTGTTCCAATATTTGTATAACCGGAGGATGGATTGATGACGACATTGCAGAAGTCATACGTGCTTATGTTTCTAAACCTCAGGTTGGTTTTGCCTTGTTCTTGTGAGCAAGCTGTAACCACGTGTTCATTGCAGCCCACTAAAGTAGTTTTATCGCCCTCCTTTTCACAGGAGGAAAAAGCAATGGCCATTATAGCTAAGGCCATTGCAAAACGAGTGGGAAAATTCGTTAAATTACTTAAAACTCTATCGGTCCTTATGGATATGATCATTTTGGATGCTCGTTGGTTGTTGAATTGATTTAATCAACAGTGCAAAGGTGGGGGGCTTTGCCTACGGTTCTGTTACAGAATACCGAGAAAATCTTGCATTATTTGGGGAAGTAGGTAATTGGGGAGAAGGCATGGATAGAAAGGATGCCAGCAAATAAAGGGCTTTGGCACTGTCTGGTTGCTCTAAAACCGCATTTCCATGCGAATGTCCGCCCTTGCAAAATCCTGTCGGTCAAGCGGGACTTCCACGAAACCAAGGTCCCGGTAGATTTGAATGGCCGTGGCCGAGCCTTTTTTGTTGGAGAAAAGATAGAGCAGTTTTGCACCAGCCTCTCTTGCCTTTTCGATGGCCGCTTCGCAAAGCTTTATGCCGATGCCGTGGCCTCGGAAGCGGGTGTCAACTGCCATTTTTATGAGTTCGTAGGTGTGTTCGTCGTCTTTGAGGAGGCCAGCCGTTCCAGCTATTTCTCCGCCCATTTGCGCTAGCAGAATAAAGCCACCACCAGCAAGGATGGATGCCTCCGGCTGGCTGCAATGCAGGTGGTCAATTTCCTCCATGAAGTAGGCATTGGTAATCCATGCTTCATTGATGGTCTTCCATCGTTCAAAGTGAACCGACTGATAATCAATGATTTGTACCATCTGCTGTGTAAAAAGTTATTGTCTTTGTTCAAAAAACCGGAAAGCTGACCGAGGGTAAGAATGGAATTGTTGCTGTAAAGCATCACCTATCAGGCAAGGAATATGGGCGAGAGAGGTGGTTACCTCACCCCTCTCGCCGCTCTCTTTTCTTAGCCCAACTCCTCCTCCACGAGGTAGCGCTCCGCATCCAGCGCAGCCATGCACCCAGTGCCGGCAGCCGTTACCGCTTGACGATAGACTTTGTCCGCAGCATCGCCGCTGGCAAAAACGCCGGGGACTTTGGTCTTGGTAGAACCGGGGACGGTAATGAGGTAGCCCGTTTCGTCCGTATCAAGGAAGCTCTTGAAGATGTCGGTATTGGGCTTGTGGCCGATGGCCACGAAGAAGCCTTCAACGGGGAGTTCTTTTTTCTCGCCCGTCAGTCGGTTCACGATGCGTATGCCCGTCACTTTGCTTTCACCCAGCACCTCCTCCGTTTCGGAGTTCCAATGAACTTCGATGTTAGGGGTATTGAACACCCGTTTTTGCATGATTTGCGAAGCCCGAAGCTCGTCACGGCGCACTAATAAATGCACTTTTGGGCAAAGCTTGGCGAGGTAGGTAGCTTCTTCTGCCGCCGTGTCGCCACCACCAACCACCGCCACTTCTTTTCCCTTGTAGAAAAAGCCGTCGCAAACCGCACAGGCGCTCACGCCATTGTTCATCAAGCGTTTCTCGGAATCGAGGCCAAGGTACTTGGCGCTGGCCCCAGTGGATATGATGACCGTATAAGCATGGAGTTCCTCACCGCTTTCCGTCCAAAGTTTGTGGTACTTTTCGCCAGCACTGAAATCCACTTTGGAAATCAGCTCCCAGCGAACATCCGTGCCGAAGCGCTCAGCCTGTGCCCTGAACTCCTCCATCATGTCGGGGCCAGTGATGCCGTTCGGGTAGCCTGGGTAGTTCTCCACTTCGGTGGTGGTGGTCAATTGGCCGCCAGGCTCTGGGCCGGTGAAGAGGACGGGGCTCATGTTTGCCCTTGCTGCGTAGATGGCGGCTGCATAGCCCGATGGGCCGGAACCGATGATGATGCACTTGTGGATTTTGATGTCGGACATGTGTATTTGAAATTAGGAAATTAGAAAATTGGGAAATTTGGGGGTGCAAAAATATTCAAAGCCCTTGGAAACACTAACAAGTTTTAAAAAGATTAGCCTCGAATGTGATTTGAGGCACTTTGCAGCAGATGTTTGAAATGCGGAGAGGCCAGTTGCCCGAAATTCTTACCTTTGCCCACCCAATATTTCACTGAAAACAAACATTCACAACATCTGGCACTATGCAAACCGTCAAGCCACATACCTTACTGACCGATTTCGACATCGAGCTGATACGGGCAGGGAAGCACTTCCGCCTATACAACAAAATGGGCAGTCACCCCATCCAGTTGGAGGGGGAATGGGGCACGTTCTTCGCCGTTTGGGCGCCAAGTGCTTTGGAGGTGTCGGTGGTTGGCAATTTCAATTTCTGGAACGAGAAAACACACAAACTCTTCCTGCGCCCAGATGGCACGGGGATTTGGGAAGGCTGGATACCGGCCATTGGCAAAGGCACACTATATAAATATAGCATCAAAAGCGCCGACAAGCGCCGACTCTCCAAGGGCGACCCTTTTGCCCGGTTTTGGGAGGTGCCGCCAAATACGGCCTCCATCGTCTGGGACCCATTTTACGAGTGGAAGGATGAAGCGTGGCTGAAAAAACGGGCCGACAATGCCGGAAAGCCTCAGCCTTACTCGGTTTACGAAGTACACCTCGGCAGTTGGAAGAAAAAAGGGAACGGCGTGCAATCGTTCAGCTATCTCGAACTCATTGACGAAATGGTGCCTTATGTGAAGGAAATGGGCTTCACCCACGTCGAGTTCCTGCCAGTGATGGAGCACCCATATTTCCCATCTTGGGGCTATCAAATCACTGGGTATTTTGCGACCACGAGCCGTTTCGGTTTTCCCGAAGACTTCATGGCATTGGTGGATGCGTTCCATCAAGCGGGCATCGGCGTCATCCTCGATTGGGTGCCTTCGCATTTCCCCTATGACGCACACGGCCTCGCCGACTTCGACGGTACGCACCTGTACGACCACGCTGACCCACGCAAGGGCTTCCATCCCGACTGGAAAAGCGCCGTGTTCAATTATGGCCGCTGGGAAGTGCGCAGTTTCTTGATTTCCAATGCGCTGTTTTGGCTGGAGCAGTTCCATATTGACGGCCTACGGGTTGATGCTGTGGCCTCCATGCTTTACTTGGATTACTCCCGCAAAGAGGGCGAATGGATACCGAACCAATACGGTGGCCGAGAGAACTTGGATGCGGTTTCGTTCCTCAAGGAGTTCAACGAAATGGCGCACCGTGACCACCCTGACGTTGTCACCATTGCAGAAGAAAGCACTGCTTGGCCAAGCGTTTCCCAACCTGTGAGCGAGGGTGGCCTTGGCTTCGACCAAAAGTGGATGATGGGCTGGATGCACGATACTTTGAAGTATGTACAGTTTGACCCGCTTTTCCGCAAGGACCACCACCACGAGCTGACATTTAGTCTGATTTATGCCTTTTCAGAAAAATTCATGCTACCGCTCTCGCACGACGAAGTTGTGCACGGCAAAGGCCCGCTGATTGACAAAATGCCAGGTGACGAGTGGATGCGGTTCGCAGGGCTTCGGGCCTTGTTTGGGTATATGTGGACCCACCCGGGCACCAACCTGTTGTTCATGGGCGGTGAGTTTGGTCAGACAAGCGAGTGGAACATCGAGCGGGGCTTAGTTTGGGAATTGCTGAAGTACGAGGGCCACCAAGGCGTACAAGCTTGGGTAAAGGATTTGAACCATTTTTACACCAACTCCAAAGCGCTGTACGAACAGCAGTTCAGCCAATACGGATTTGAGTGGATAGACCATGCCGACTGGCAAAACAGCATCATCACCTATTTGCGCCGTGGCGTCAAAGAAGCGGACACGGTGCTCGTGGTTTGCAATTTCACGCCAGTGGCCCGGGAGGCTTATGTATGTGGCGCTCCGCAAAGTGGCACTTGGGTAGAGGTTCTAAACAGCGATGACCTAAAATACGGCGGAAAGGGCATCGTGAATAGCAAGCCCATTAAGGCAAAAAAGGAGGAGAAACATGGACGGACACATAGCTTGGAGGTGAAAGTGCCGCCGTTGGGGGTGGTGGTGTTTGCAGTGCACCAGAAACTAAACAAAACCACTAAAGATAAATAATGACATGGAAATCCTTGACAATTTGAATGAAGGTAATGTGCTACTTAAAGATGAGCAAATGATTCGGAAATTAAAAACCGATGCAATGGATGCGCAAGATGACCTTAGGTTGGGGCGGATTGCATTACTTGGCCTAATAGTTCTTACCATATTAAGTTTAGCTTTTCAGTTATACAAAGGTTCTGGTTTATTAGGCATACTGTTACAAAATGGTATAATGTTGTTAGTGTTTGGTTGGGCTTTTTATTACAGTGAAAAAAACCCAAAGCCAGCTTTTTTAGTAGCTGGCATAGTCTATTTACTAATTGTATTGCTTGCAGCACTTATAGTTCCAGGGTCTTTGATAAGTGGAATTGTTTTTAAAATTATCATTGTGTTTTTTTTGGTAAAGGGCATAATTTCCAGTTCGAAGTTTGAAGAGATAAGGTCACAACTTAGAGCGTATGGAGAAGACTTAAAGATACGTGGCATCATGAATAAAAAGTACTAAATGTCAGAAACTAACATCCACCGCTCCGGCTTCGTCAACATCATTGGCCGCCCCAACGTCGGCAAGAGCACGCTGATGAACACCCTCGTGGGCGAGCGGATGAGCATCATCACGTCAAAGCCGCAGACGACCCGCCACCGCATCATCGGCATCGTGAGCGGGGATGATTTTCAGATGGTGTTTTCGGACACACCGGGCATCATCAAAGACCCAAAGTACAAGATGCAGGAGGCCATGAACCGCTTTGCGCATTCTGCTTTTGAGGATGCAGACTTGCTCTTGTTCATCACGGATATTTACGAAAAATACGAGGACAACGACCCGGTGCTCCAACAGTTGAAGAACAGCGAAGTGCCCAAGTTTTTTATCATCAACAAAATAGACCAAGCCAAGCCCGAAACGGTGGCCGAAATCCAGCAATGGTGGACGGAAAGGGTTGAGTTTCAGGCGGTCGTTCCTATTTCTGCCTTGCAAAAAACCAACACCAATGAGATGCTCGACCGCATCAAGCTGGCATTGCCCGAAGGGCCAGAATATTACCCGAAGGACCAATTGACCGACCGCCCAGAACGCTTTTTCGTCAGCGAAATCATCCGGGAAAAAATCCTGGAACAGTACAAACAGGAAATCCCGTACTCAACGGAAGTGGTTGTCGAGCGTTTTAAGGAAACCAAGACCACTAAAGGGGAAGACCTCGTGGAAATCAATGCCATTATCTACGTGTCAAGAGAGACGCAGAAAATGATAATTTTAGGAAAAAACGGAACATCTATCAAGCAACTCGGCACCGAAGCCCGAAAGTCTATCGAAACATGGCTGGAGAGCAAGGTCTTCCTCGACCTCCACGTCAAGGTTCGGGATAACTGGCGAGACGACGAGCGGATGTTGAAACATTTTGGATACGAACAATAGTGGTGACTTGTGAATATTGATTGGTAATTGGGAAGGCCAATACCAATCACATTTCACCAATTGCCAATTACCAATCACCAAATTTAATGGGAAATATAGTAGCAATAGTCGGACGCCCAAACGTGGGCAAGTCCACCATCTTCAACCGCCTCATTGGCGGCAGGCAGGCCATTGTGGACGATGAATCGGGCGTGACCCGTGACCGTCAGTACGGCACTTGCGAATGGAACGGCAAGATTTTCAACGTCGTGGACACGGGCGGTTTCGTGGAGCATTCTGACGATATTTTCGAGTCGGCCATCCGCTCTCAAGTCAAAATCGCCATAGAAGAGGCCTCGGTAATTGTGTTCATGGTGGATGTCACCACGGGCATAACAGACCTCGACGAGGACGTGACCAACATTTTGCGCCGCACCAAAAAGCCCGTCTTGCTGGTGGTGAACAAAGTGGACAACCACGAGCGCTACCTATTGGCGAATGAGTTTTACAGCCTTGGCTTCGAGGAAATTTTCTTCGTGTCGTCACTGACGGGCAGCGGCACTGGCGAGTTGCTGGATGCCGTCACGGCGCATATTTCGGAAGATGCCACCATAGAGACCGACCTGCCTAAGTTCGCCATCGTGGGCCAGCCGAACGTCGGAAAATCGTCGCTATTGAATGCGTTGCTTGGCGAAGACCGTAACATCGTGACCGACATTGCCGGCACTACCCGGGACACCATCCACTCCAAATATTCCAAGTTTGGCAAGGAATTTATACTGTTGGACACTGCTGGAATCCGAAAAAAGGCCAAGGTACACGAGGACCTGGAGTTCTATTCCGTGATGCGGGCCATCCAAGCCATCGAAGAATCGGATGTTTGCATTTTGATGATTGATGCGCAAACGGGCATTGAAGCACAGGACATGAGCATCTTCCGGTTGGCACAAAAACGCAACAAGGGTATGGTGCTGCTGGTAAACAAATGGGACTTGGTGGCCAAGGAAACCAACACTGCCCGGGATTTTGAAGAAACAATGAAAAAGAAAATCGCCCCTTTCAGCGATGTGCCGATTCTTTTCATCTCCGTCCATGAAAAGCAACGGATTTTCAAAGCCGTGGAAGAGGCCCTTCAAGTGTATGAAAACAGGGCAAGGAAGATAAAGACCTCCTTCTTGAACGACCAAATGCAGCCAGAAATCGAGCGGTACTCTCCGCCGATGCACCGAGGCAGGACGGTCAGCATCAAGTTCATGAACCAATTACCAACGCCTTACCCCGCATTCGTTTTTTATTGCAGCAACCCCAAGCACGTGAAGGACAGCTACAAGCAGTTCCTCGAAAACCGGATGCGGGAGAAATTCCAATTCACGGGCGTGCCCATCACCATATTCTTTAGGGAAAAGTAATTTACATGCAGTTTCACCAAACAGAAATACCCGGCTTGTTGCTCATTGAGCCAGCCGTCTTCGGGGACGACCGGGGCCATTTTTTTGAAAGCTACAATGCCCGGACTTGGGAACGGGAAGCTGGTTTCCAAGTCAATTTCGTGCAGGACAACCAGGCATTTTCACCAAAGGGGGTACTCCGTGGCCTACACTACCAGACTGGGGAGGCCACCCAGGCTAAGTTGGTGCGAGTGCTGCAGGGCGAAGTGCTCGATGTGGCGGTTGATATTAGGGAAGGCTCGCCGACCTACGGGCGCAGCTACACTTGCAGGATGAGCGCTGAGAATAAGCTCCAATTGTACGTGCCAAGGGGCTTTGCCCACGGCTATGTCGTATTGAGTGAAACGGCCACTTTTTTTTACAAATGCGACAATTTCTACTCAAAAGCGCACGAGGGCGGCATTCGCTTCGATTGCCCTAAATTGGGCATTGACTGGGAATTGGAGCCAACCAATTTAATTGTTGCTGAAAGGGATAGAAATTTCCCATCTTTGGGCGGCCATCTGAAAATTTAGGAAAAGTAGGCCATGATTGGGCGTTTTTAATTCGGCCAATCCAATAGACTGCAAGCATTGATTCGCAAAAAAACCTCACGGGGCATTTTACAACACAATGACAAAGAAGCGACCAACAATTTTGGTGACAGGAAGCAAGGGACAAGTAGGCATGGAGCTTCAAGGACTTTCCAACCAATTCCCTGATTTCGATTTTATTTTCGTGGATATTGACGAGTTGGACATCACCGACCCTGCTGCGGTCAAAACCTTTTTTTCAGAAAACAAGGTCAACTACTGCATCAATTGCGCTGCCTATACTGCCGTTGACAAAGCTGAAACCGAAACCAACCTCGCATGGAAGGTAAACACAGTAGGCCCGGAGAACCTGGCCCTGGCCTGTGCCAGCGCCAAGGCATTGATACTGCAAATTTCCACCGACTACGTTTACCATACGCAAAGCACCAAGCCTTACATTGAAACCGACTTCACCAATCCACAAGGCACTTATGCCCGGACCAAACTCAATGGAGACGAGGTGGTTTTGAGGAACCATCCGGGTGGCGCTATGGTCATTCGCACCTCATGGGTCTATTCTTCCTTCGGCAACAATTTTGTGAAAACCATGCTCAGGCTTGGCGCAGAACGGCCAGAATTGGCGGTGATTTACGACCAGATTGGTACGCCCACCTATGCCCGTGACCTTGCCTTGGTGCTGCTCCAAATCGTGCAGAAGGCTGAAAATCAATCCGTTGACGCAAAATACTTCTCCGGCATCTACCATTTTAGTAATGAGGGCGTCACGAGTTGGTACGATTTCGCTGTCGCAATTTTTGACATCAAGAAGATGGGGGTGAAAGTGCGGCCCATCGAAACAAAAGACTACCCGACACCAGCCAAGCGGCCTCCATATAGCCTTCTCAACAAGGCCAAAATCAAAAATGCTTTCGGCATCGAAATAGCCCATTGGCAAAAAAGCTTGCGGGAATGCCTCGAACTATTGTAGTTTTTCGTCTGCCAACATTTCCGCTTCCAACCCGTTTTCGTCGGTCAGCATGTCTAAGGGCAACGACTTGGTGGCCTTGGCACCCAATTCCTTGATTTTTTGCGCCCGCCCAATGAGGGTATCCCCGTATTTCTTGGAATCCGAGAGCTTGTTTAAAGCACCATTCAGGGCCGATTGGGCATGGTCGAGGCGAGTGCCCACCTCCCGCAGGTCTTCCACAAATCCCACAAACTTGTCGTATAGCATTCCGCTTTGTCGGGCGATTTCGAGGACGTTGCGCTTCTGCCGCTCCTGCCGCCAGATATAGGAAACCGTGCGCATAGTAGCCAATAGGGTAGAAGAGGTGACGATGACGATGTTCTTCTCCAGTGCATCCAAAAACAGCCGATTGTCGTGCTGCAAGGCCACAGCAAATGCCGGTTCTATTGGCACGAACATCAGCAGGTAATCTGGCGAGTTAAGTTGGGAGAGTTGTGGGTAGTTCTTACTGCTCAAGTCCCGCAAATGCTGCCGGATGGACTCTACATGTGCTTTGAGGTGTCGGCCCCTAAGTTCCTCATCCTCAGCGTTATAGAATTTTTCGTATGCTTTCAAAGAAACCTTGGAGTCCACGATGAGGTGCTTTTCGTCGGGCAGATAAATGACGAAATCGGGCCGTTTTTCTTGGCCATTGGTATCCTTGTAGGAGGTCTGTGCCTCAAAATGAGTGCCCCGCACCAGCCCTGCTTTCTCCAGCAGGATTTCCAATTGAAGCTCGCCCCAATCGCCCTGCACTTTAGAATCGCCCTTGAGGGCAGTGGCCAAGTTTTTTGCATCAAGGCTGAGTTGCAGGTTGAGGTCACGCAGTTGCTCTATCTCCTTTTTCAATGAAACCTTGTCCTTTGCTTCGTCGGTGAAGCGCCGCTCCACGTCCTGCCCAAATTCCCGGATTTTCTCCCGGAGCGGATGCAACAAATCGTTTAATTGCTTTTCGTTCTGGTCGCTGAATTTTTTCGATTTTTCTTCCAACAACCGATTGGCCACGCTCTCAAACTCCAGGTGTGCTCGCTGTTGCAGGGTTTCGTAATCCTTTTTCCAAGCGGTGAGTTTTTCTTCGAGGTAAAGCAGGTCACGTTCTTTAGAGGAGAGGGTTTTTTCCAAAAAAATGATGTCTTCTTGCTTGGTTTTCAACTCGTTGTGCAAAAAAGAAGTTTGTTCTACGGCAGCGTCGTGCTGCTGTCGGCTCACGTATTTATCCTGTAAATCTTGTTGGGAAAGGTGGTTGGCTGCGAACTTTGCCCTCGCAAATAGCCAACTCAAGAGCGCCCCGATGATTAATCCGAGCACGAGAAACAACAAACAAACCGTCAATTCATTCATGGCGATGATTTTTAGAATTTCGCCACAAGATAGCATTTTGTTTTACTTCAAAAACAAATTGGTTGAATAGCAGTCATTAGCCTAAGTCAAACAAGTCAGATACACCGGGCACCCGCCCAGCAATGAAACCCTCGGCAAACTCAGCGCCGATAGGCCGACCAAAAGCCCGGTTCTTTGATTTCACGAATTCGAAAAAGTCTTTGCCGGAAATGGGCGTCTTGGGTTCAGCGTCAAACTCGGAGGCATCGGGCAGGAAGAACTGCGAGCGGAAGGTGAGAATCAGTTCCAATTTCTTGTCCATGAACGGGGTGATGTCCACCACGAAATCAGGCTTCAAGTCTTTATCCTGGATATAGTGATAGACTGCTTTTGGCCGCCAGGCCGCTTGGGCTTGGCCTTCGTAGGTGGTCTCGATTTTCACCAAACCCGCATAAAAGCAAGCATCGGCGGTCAATTTGGCGGCACGGGCATGGTCGGGGTGGCGGTCGTCTGGGGCATTGGCCAGCACGATGGTCGGATGGCACCAGCGGATGACCTCCACGATGCGCAGCAGGTTTTCCTCGGAATACTGGAAAAGCCCATCGGCCATGCGGAGGTTGCGGCGGAAGCTGGCCCCCATTTTTTTGGCGGAATCGGCGGCTTCCACATCGCGGAGTTCGGCGGTACCACGGCTGCCCAGTTCACCACGGGTGAGGTCGAGCAGCCCTACCGATTTTCCCTGCGAGATGTGCCGTAGTAGCGTACCGCAGCAGCTCAATTCTACATCGTCGGGGTGTGCCCCAATGGCGAGGATGTCTATTTTCATGCCTTTTGTTTCTTGTTTGCTGACTGTAACGCCGAATTTTTTTAACGCAAGGGCGCAAAGGCGCAAGGGCGCAAAGATTTATGAATCAAGGATTTATGTGAATCAGGGCTTTATTCCTCCACCATTATATACGCTGCAAAGGGGCCTACCATCGCAAACCCCGTATTGTTCATGCCCATGCCGTTCAAGTCTATGCGGTTGTTGGTGCAGATGATTTTCCAGTTGCCGGCTGGCACTTCAATCCTTTTGCCATTGGCATTGCCATTGAACATGACCAAAATGCGCTTCCAGGAATCGCCGTTGGCATGGTCCCCGAGGATGTAACCGATGGTGTTTTCAAACTTTAGGTCAATGAACTTTAGGTGCTTGGTTATCTGCGCTTGGGTGGTCATCCTGAAGGCCGGATGCGCTTTGCGGAGCTGAACCAACTGCTGGTAGTATTGGAAAAGGTCGTTGTACTTTATCTTGTTTTCCCAGTTGATTTGGTTGATTTCGTCTGGGGAGTCAAAGCTGTTTTCCACCAATTGCTTGGAGCGCACGAACTCTTCGCCCGCATGGAGGAACGGCACGCCCTGCGAAGTCAATACGATGGTTTGCGCCAGCTTGTTCATGTTCAGCTTTTGCTCCTCCGTGTTGGTGGGGCAGGAAATGGTGAGGCGGTCCCAGAGCGAGTGGTTGTCGTGGCAAGAGGCGTAGGTGATGCACTGTAAGGGCGATTTTGCCCAAGCCTTCTGCGTATAGTTGACTTTGGTGAGGTCAACCTGCGGGTGCGCTATGCCACCGACTATTCCGAACTTCACGCTTTCTTCCAGCTTGTTTTCGCCATTGATAAAACCTTTTTTGGTAGGGGTGAAAACATGCCCTTTTATCCCGTCACGCACCTCGTCGGAGAAGGCGGCTATGCCATCCAGCTTTGGCACATTGACCTTCACGGCCCGCAGTTCTTCGGGCAGCTTGCACACATTGGCCGTCCAACCTTCTCCGTAAATGAAAATGGTTGGGTCCACTTTGCGAAGCTCCGCCGCCAATTGGTTCATGGTCTCGATGTCGTGGATGCCCATGAGGTCCACTCGGAACCCATCAATATGGTACTCCTTGGCCCAATAGACCATGGACTCTATCATGAACTTGCGTACCATGGGCCGCTCGGAAGCTACCTCATTGCCGCAGGCCGAGCCGTCGGAATAAAACCCATTGTCGTGGATGCGGTAATAATAGCTCGGCACGGTCTGGTTGAAGACCGATTCCTTGGTAGCGCCGGTGTGGTTGTACACCACGTCCATCACCACTCGAAGGCCGTTGTCGTGGAGTGCTTTTACCATCGTTTTGAACTCCCTGATGCGAACGGCGCCGTCGGCGGGGTCGGTGGAGAAGCTGCCCTCTGGGACGTTGTAATTCTGGGGGTCATAGCCCCAATTGTAGGTGAGCTTGGCGTCGGGCCGCTCGTCAATGGTGCGGAAGTCAAAGGCGGGCATGATATGGAGGTGCGTGGCGCCGAGTTCCTTAATATGGTCAAGCCCGGTGGCAAGGCCGTCGGGCGACTTGGTGCCGGTTTCCGCAAGGCCGAGGTATTTGCCTTTATTGGTGATGCCAGAGGCGGGATGCACCGAGATGTCCCGCAGTTGCAGCTCGTACAGGATGATGTCCTGGAAACCTTTGAGCGGCGGACGTTTGTCGGCCTCCCAGCCCGGCGGGTTGGTCTTGTTCAAGTCCACGACCATTGCCCGCTCGCCATTGGTGCCAACGGCTTTTGCGTAAGCGTCCACCGATGGGTTGAGCCAAAAAGAATCAATACGCACCTGAAAATTGTAGTATTTGCCAACGTGGTCGCCCTTTAGGCTCAAATGCCAAACGCCGTTCTTGCCTTTTTTCAAAGGGTGCTCGCTGATGAAATCAGAATCAAGCGGCTTGTCGTAGAAATAAAGCACTACTTCGTCCGCTGGTGGCGACCAAAGCTTGAAAACGGACTTTTTTGGCGAATAGGTAAGCCCAAGGTCATTTCCGGTGTACACCGGGAAATTATCCAACTCCTTGTTGGTGAAGTTGCGGAGCTTTGGCTCGTTCTTCTTTTTTGTGATGTCAATTTTTTCCATCGTGTTTGGTTGTTCCACCTCTTTTAGGTTGCCGACCTGTGCATGGGCGGTGGTGGCCACAAGGGCAATCAGGAAAATCGTTGCTGCGGTAAGATGTCTCATGTTGATTGATGATATTTTGTTGGTTTTCAGGTTGTGCGGCAAAAGTAGGAAAGGAATCGGACGCTGTTTGGGCTGTTTCCAAAACTTATCTCCAATATCTTGGTTGTGGGTTACGAAACGCTAAAACACCAAAACCCCCATCACGCCGCCGCCCCAACTTTACTATTTTTGCCAAAAAAACGACGCATGAAAAACTTGTTACTTTGGCTGGTCGTGTTCACGCTACTTAGCGGCTGCCAATCCAACCTCTCGCCGGATGTGCTGCCCATATTGGGCGTTCCTGACCTCGGCCCGAACGGCGACTCTGTGGCGCATACGATTCCAGACTTTCGGCTCATTGACCAAGACAGCAACGTCATCACGAACGAGACCTTTGCCGGAAAGGCTTATGTGGCAGACTTTTTCTTCATTGCCTGCCCCACCATTTGCCCGATTACCACCAAGCAGATGCTGCGCATCCACGACCACTTCAAGGACGAGCCACGGCTGGAGCTCATGGGCCATACCCTTGCTCCCAAATATGATACGGTGGCGGCGCTGAATCGTTACGCCAAGAACCTTGGCGTGTCCGCCAACAAATGGCATTTCGTGACGGGCGACCAAGCCACCATTTACGACTTGGCACCAGAATACATGAACGTGGCCCTCACCGACGAGGATGCCCCCGGCGGAATAAACCACTCTGGCTACTTGATTTTGGTGGACAAAAACCGACACATCCGTTCTTTCTGCAACGGCACGGATCCGGAAGAGGTCACCCGCTTCATCAAGGACATTGAAAAACTGCTGAATGAGCAATAGGAATACACCCATGACACCAAAAACTGAACCGGCTTGTAAAACAACTGCGAGCTTCCCGAAAAGCTGGGTGCGATTCCTCTCCATCGCTTGTTTGCTCCTGTCTTCGTTTTTTGTTTGGACTTCCTGTGAAACCTACCCCTACCAGCAGGGTAAAATCCTTTACACCAATTTCTGCGAAAACTGCCACATGCCCGATGGCTCTGGCCTCAAGGCACTGATTCCACCTTTGGCGGGGGCCGATTTTTTGGCAAAAAGTCCTGAATTGGTGCCATGCATCATCCGCAATGGCGTCAAAGGCGAAATGGTGGTCAACGGCATTACTTATGATACGGAGATGGCGGGCATCGAGCGCCTCACGGAGTTTGAAATCACGAACATCATCAACTATATCCACACTTCCTGGGGCAATGACCTTCCCATCGTGGAGCACCTCCAGGTGCGGGAATGGCTAAAGCCCTGCGAGAAAAACACGAAACCGTTTTAGCGGTTGGTAGTTCGCAGTTGGCATGCCACGTTGCCAATTGGCATGTAGCAGTCTGCAGTTGTTAAACTAAAACTCCCCAATTCAACCAATTCAACCAATCACCACATTCCACCATGCACCAATTAGTCACTGTCCAAACCCTGCCCATCTCGCTCGATGAAGCTTGGGCCTTTTTTACCAACCCAAAAAATCTGGAGCAGATAACACCCAGGGACATGAACCTCATTCCCACTTCGCCATTGCCAGTGAAGACCTATCCCGGCATGTTTATTACCTACAAAGTGAAGCCGGTGTTGGGCATTCCCATGCTGTGGGTCACGGAAATCACGCATGTGCGGGACCGGGAGTTCTTTGTGGACGAGCAACGATTGGGGCCTTACCGCATCTGGCATCACCAGCACCATTTCCGTGCGGTGGAGGGTGGGGTGGAGATGACCGACATCGTGGACTACCGCATCCCGCTCGGCCCAATTGGGCTTTTGATGAACGCCCTGTTCATTGGGAAGAAGCTCAATTACGTCTTCGAGTACCGCAGGCAGCGGTTGGTGGAGTTGTTTGGGTGAGGCCAGTAGCAAATTCAACCACGTGCAGCTTGTTGACGAAGGATTAAGTGCAAAATTTGCTATTTAAGGTACAATCCCTTTCTTTGGGTGTTCCTTTGTGCTTGGCAACTTAACGCAATCCTTCAACCATGTTCTTTATCCTTTCCAAAATCCTATTTATTCTCTTTCAGCCCATCAATTGGGTGATTGGGCTGATGCTGTGTGCGCTTTTTTCAAAAAAGCCGCTTCGCAAAAAAAGGGCGCTCATTTGGGCATCGGTTTTATTCTTGTTTTTTACCAATCGCCTGATTTTCAACCAGTTCGCAAAGGCTTGGGAACTCAAAACCATCACTGCCGACCAAATCCAACAACCTTATGATATTGGCATTTTGTTAGGCGGCTATTCCAACAGCCAAGTGCGCCCCAACCACGACCGACAAAATTTCAGCAGTCGGGCCAACCGCTTCCTGAACGCTTATGAACTTTACAAGACTGGAAAGGTGCGAAAGCTACTGCTTACCGGTGGCTCCGGCGACCTGCTCCAAAAGAACCCAAGCGAAGCAGAGAACGTGTACGATTTTCTGGTGCGGGTTGGGGTGCCACCAACGGACATCATCGTGGAGGGGAAATCCCGGAACACTTGGGAGAACGCCATTTTTACCAAAGAAATCTTGGACAAACAGTACCCAAATGCCAAGTGCCTGCTCATTACTTCGGCATGGCACATGCGCCGGTCCATTGGTTGTTATGAAAAAGCAGGGGTCAAGTTCACCCCGTTCAGCGTTGATTTTGTAACGGAAAAGGACAGGTGGGCACCCGAAAACAGCCTCATTCCCGACCGGGCCGGGTTCTATTTTTGGGAAATGCTGGTCAAGGAATGGGTGGGATGTGTGATGTACAAGTTGCAGGGCTACATCTAATCGTGGCCGCCCAAATTATTGGGCTGGCCGACCTTGTTCACACGGTCAGCCCAATAAATTGGGCGACCACAATCACTGTCGGTTTTCCACGATTTTTAGGAACAGGAACGACGCCATTTTCCTCGCAATCATCTTCGCCCGCTCCGCCGTTTCGCCCTCGAAATGCTCGTCAATGGTCTCAAGCCACAGGTTTATCCAATGTCCGAAGTGGTTCATCGTAAGGGAATTACATAGGATTTCATCCAACTGCTGGTGCGCCGTTTTAGGGTCGCCGTGGTACTTGGTTTTTACGAAGAAAAAAAGGTTGCCCTCCCAGAAATCCGTCAGTTTTTCTAAATGCGGCACCCAGTCTTGGATGGCGTTGTTGAAGATGGGGCCGAGCATTTCGTCCTGCCGGATTTTAGCGTAAAACGAGCGGACGAGGTGGGAGATGTCAATCCTTGTTTCGATTTTATTTTTCAAAATTATTGTCCTTTTCAGTAAGGAGTCCGTTCTTTAGTTTCCACCTTTGTTATAGCTTTTTAGCTCTAACAAAGGTGGAAACTAAGGAACGGACTCAAAAAAACAGCATATCAAAATGCAATTAGCTCCCGGTAAACGCTCACCATCGGCAGCCCCATGATATTCGAGTTTGTCCCTTCGATTTTCAACACTTTGCACAGCCCAATCCACTCTTGCACCGCATAAGCCCCGGCCTTGTCGTAGGGTTGGTAGGTCTCGACGTAGAAGTGGATTTCCTCATCGGACAAGGTGTCCATGTGAACATACGCCACTTCATTGAAAACCTGTTTTTTGTTTTTTGATAAAAGGCAAACGCCCGTCATCACCTGATGTACCCTGCCAGAAAGCTCCCTTAAAATCCGCACAGCATCCTGAAAATCAACGGGCTTGCCATAGATTTTGTCATCCAGGATTACAACGCAGTCGGACGCAATAAGCACCTCGTCGTCGCTTTCGAGGAAGTCCGCACAGGCCAGCGCCTTTTTTTCAGCCAAAAACGGCGCAACCTCATCGGCGGGCAGGTCGTCGGGGTAGTCTTCTTCCACTTCCTTGGTTTTCAGTTCAAAACGAAACCCCGCCTGCGCCAACAACTGGCTCCGGCGGGGTGATTTTGAGGCGAGGATGATTTTTTTGTCAAATATTTTCATGCGACAAAAATAGAATTGAGAATTGAAAATGGAGAATTGAGAATGGCCACACTCCCAATTCTCCATTTTCAATTCTCAATTTTCAACTCGTACCCGAATCCCTGCCGAATGGCTCGTGAACTCCGGCGCATACATGCTCTGGACGGTGGTGATGCCGTTGGAAAAATCGCCGTTGTACGTCACCAGCAGTGTGTACTCAAAGACCCAGGTGCCTTTCGGCAGCCATGAGAAGAAGAAGTTTGTGGCGGCGTCACGGGTGCTTTCGTAGTAGCCGAGGCCACCTTGGTATTTGTAGCTGCTCAGCACGTTCATCGGCTCGAAACTGCTGGCTCGCATGTCCTTCATATGGACGTATTCCATGTCCCGGTCCACCCGCAGTTCGATGCGCACTTTCACTTTGTCACCGACCTTCAGTTTGTTGCCCTCCGTAATGGGTGTCAGTACCTCTCCACGGTCGCTGTTTTTCACCAAAAACAGTTGCTTCTTGATGGTCAGTGGCGTCTCCTCGAAGGTCTTGATTTTGTCCAACTGCTCGAAATACTGCCAGTAGAGCGCACCCCAAGCCACTACTTTGTTCGGGTTCGTGACGGTCACATTGGCCATGTCATTGGTTACGTCCTTGCCATCAAAGCGGTGCTTGAAGTAGCCAGTTCCAGCCTCCGCTCCTTTTTGTGCTTGCGCAATGGCGGCACTCAGTTGAACGGCCTGTGCGTTGTTTTTGTCCCCAAAATTGATGGTCACGGGCTGGTCTTCCAGCAGCCAGTTGTCGCCGGAAGTGAGCAGTGCATAAACGGCAGCCGCAGTAGCCTTCGTGGTTTTCCAGTGGGTGGTCTGCTTGTTTTTCAGCAGCCAAACCTTGAGGTCGTCCACTGACTTGGCATCATTTGCCACGTCGTTGAACACCTCGATGAGCAGTGATTGCGTCTCGATGGGTGCTTGGTACCACCACCAACCGGTCGGGTATTTCCAGTACATGCCGAGTTCGTCATTGTTCAACGAGCGTTCTTTCAGCGACTTTACGATTTTTTGTGCCGTGGCCGATTTCCCGCTCCTGTCCACCGAGAGTGCCAACATGCCTTCGGAGTACATGCCCTTGTTCAGCCAATATTTTTCGGCTTGGCCGATGTAGTAGGCATGAACCTTGGCGGCGTTTTCATTTAAAGTCAAAGGCATTTTCGTTTGGAAATTGCCGCTTGAGCTTGCCTGCGCCGAGTTGTTTTCCAAAAAGAAAGACCGGGCGTACAGGTAGTGGATGGCCATGTAACTAAGGTGGTCGTCCTCCCATTTTGCCTTGCCAGCTTTTACCTGACGCTCAAGTTCTTGGTATTCTTCCACCATGCGGGCGTCGCAGTAGCGGACGGCAGTTTCCACCATCTGGGCAGTCGTCGGATTGCTCGTAACATCCTTAACGCCAAGTCGTTGCAAATGACCAAGCCCCTCTACAATGTATTGCGTGATGTACCAATTGTCCCGGTCGCCGGGGAACCAGCCCCAGCCGCCGTTGCTCAGTTGGCGCTCTTGCAGCTTCTTGATGGCGGCTTCCTGCTCATACGCCATGCGGTTCAGGTCGAATAACAGGGCGATGTTCTGCTTCTGTTGTTCCTCGCTTTGCGCATTCAGTACCCACGGTGTTTCTTCCAACAGCGCCGTTTTCAACTCTTGGTTTTTGCTCAAATTGGACTTGAGGGCATCCGGCTCGTAATTGCGCCAGCGGTCAAACACCTGCTTGATTTTCGGGTGCGAATTGGCCACGCTGGTCGCCAAACTGTTGGCGTAGTAGCGGCTGAAAACTTGCTCGTTGCAATCGTAGGGGTACTCCATCAAGTAGGGCAGCGCCTGCACAGCGTACCATGCGGGGTTCTGCGTAAATTCCAGCGTCATGCCTTGGTGGCGCAGGGTCGTGGAGTTATTCGTTTTCAAAGAATTTAGGGTAAAATTCTTCGTCTGTCCGCCCCGCACTGGCAACGGCAGCGTCTCCGTGACCAGCATTCGGTTGCTCAAAACAGGCGCCGCACTGCGCTCGGCATCGCTGAAATTTCCTGCTGTCGCAATGATTGTGTGCTCAATCACTGGTAAATCCGCCACATCTGGCACCTTGAAGCGCCAAGCAAGGCGGCGGCTTTCGCCGGGTTTCAAATCCGTCAAACGTTGCGGAGCAAGCAGCAGGTTCATCGCTGGGGACGAGCCGTTGAGTGGAAACACGTCGTTGCCCGTCAGCGCATTTTTCAACTCCAGTTTGTACTCGCCGTT
The DNA here is from genome assembly GCA_002435785.1 of Saprospiraceae bacterium UBA6168. GTDB lineage: Bacteria > Bacteroidota > Bacteroidia > Chitinophagales > Saprospiraceae > UBA6168. The sequence goes on from DIUC01000028.1 coordinate 38,592, forward strand.
TAATGTTTCCTTGCTCAGGTTCACCACCTTGGCCGTGAACTCGATTTCGTCGTATTCCCTGAAAAAACGGGGCGGATTCGGCACCACCATCAGGTCTTTTTGCGTCACGATTTCTTTCGAGGTCATGCCGATTTGCAGGTCTTTGGTCGTTGCCAATCCGAGGAATTTCCACCTCGTCAACGCCTCGTTCATCGTGAACTTGATGACCACGTTGCCCTCGGCATCCGTCATCAGGTTCGGGTAGAAGAAGACGGTCTCGTTCAGGTTCGTGCGCACTTTGACTTGGGAGAGGTCGGTGGCGGGTTTGGGCGGCTTGTTTGGCGTGTCGCCACCCTGGTCTTCCTCCTCTTCTGGATTAAACACGATAACACTGTCAACATTATTCTCCTTTTTTGATTGAGCCATTGCCGGAGCAGGGGCAGCATCCATCATCATCATTTCTTCTCTTGCTCCTGCACGGGCCATTGATTTGTACATTCTGCCCCCAAATCCATAATCGTACATTTCCCAATTGAACCAGTTCAAACCCCTGTACTGGCGGTAGTCGCCTTCGGAAAAAGGCGGGTTGTAATAGGTCAAACCCTGCGCCTGCACTTGTTGGAAGCCAGCTGCCGCATAGCGAATGTTTGACCAAGTGCTCGGCCAAACGTTCAGCCCCCAACTATTGGCGGCGAAGGCATCCAGCGAGGCATCGTACATGCCAGCGACCATCTCGGCGGCCACTTTGTCGCCTTTTGGGCCTTTGATTTTCACCACCCATTCTTCTTTTTGGCCGGGCAAGAGTTTATCCCGGAAAGTTCCGTACTCAATGGTAAGGTCCTTGTTGCTCCACGGCACGTTGATGGTGCCAGCGGCATTGCTGTTGCGGTTTTGTTTTGCCCATGAATAATGGTAGCTCACATTACCACGGTGCTCTTCTTTGATGGCAAACAGTTCGTTCTGCAAGTCTTTGACATTGAGCCATTTCCGGAGCAAAACCTTGCCATCACGGTCTATTTCGAGTAGGACGTTCAGTGCTTTTTCAGTCGTACCAAACCAGAGTGCAGCGGACTCGCCCGGCTCAAAAGCGCCAGTCGTCCCACCGTTTTGTTTGGTGATAAAATGCTGCGCAACAGTCGGGGAGGGCAATGCCTTATCGTCTAAATCGTAGCCGCTGAAGTATTTCTTCACTTCGATTTTCTCCCCAAACTTGTCCTGCGTGGTAAGCGTCAGGGCGTACCAGCCAGCAGTCAGTTTTACCTTCGGCAACATGACTTCCTTGGACTTTTCGGTGTCCCAATTTTCATTCAAAATGCTGCGCTCCACTGGCCAGTTCTGTGGCTGGTCTTCGTTGCCGTAGGCAAACTGCGGGAACGCTTTTTTGAACTCCGCTTCCGTCATGGTCTGGCGGTCTGGCTGTTCCCAATAGCGGGTCAGGTAGGCTTGCTTTGGCGAGCGCAAAAGCTCCAACTTGATGCTGCCCTTTGCTGGCTCGAATTGGCCACTGAGGTTTTGCGTGAGCAGGTCGAATTTTTTCAAGGAATCCAAGTTTAAACTGGCGTTGTCCAACGACCTACCGTTGGCGGTCACGTCCACTTTCATGGAAATATACCCTACGCTCACGTTGGTCTCCCCACTTTGCGTCTCGCCCGTGATGTCCGTCACGTCGGCGTAAACTGTGTAGCTGAACTCCGGTTTTTGTTCCTTCGGAATGCTGCGGTCCGGCACGGCGTTGAACTTGATTTCAAACTTGCCCTCGGCATCAGTTGTGGCCACGCCGTTTGCGATTTCCATGGTCTCGCCCCGCACAGGGAACCACCGCATGTACCACCAAGGCAACCACGGGAAACGCACTTCCCGCACTACCCTGTAGCTGACTTTTGCGCCGTCAATATTGTTGCCAGCATAGGCAATGGCCTTGCCAGTCACCGTCACGGATTCGTTCAGGCGGTAGCTGCCCACCACGGGTTCAAAATTGACCTCGAACTTGGGCCGTTTGTACTCCTCTACCCTGAAACTTTTCGATTGGCCACCAATGCTGCTGCGGATTTGCATACTGCCCAACAAGCCGCCACGGGGTGCCGTGAATTGCCCATTAAATGTGCCGTATTCGTTGGTGCGGAGTTTCAAATCCCCAGCGGGCTGGTAGTTGGCATCCAGGAAAGTGACCGTTACCGCTTGATTCTTGAGGATGGTCGGCATCCGTTTTTCATCAAAATTCAGCGCCAGCCCCTTGAAGAAAACCACCTGCCCTGGGCGGTAAATAGCACGGTCGAGGAAAAACTGGGTCTGCTGGTAGGAACGTGCCTGATTTCGGTAGTTGTTTTGGTAAAAATTGTCGCCCGTGTCGAGGGTGTCTTTGCCGTGGCATAGCACCAACTTGAAGTTGCGCTCCTCATTGCCGGACAGGGATATGCCGACGAAGCCTTCACCGTTGGTTTCTTCCAAGCCTTTGCGCTTCCAGTCATAACGGCGGGTCAGGGGGTTGTACTTGTTGACGAATACCTCCACTTTCACGCCTTTGATGGGTGCGCCGGAATTGCGGTCGAACACGACCACATTCCTTACCCCACCTTCGTCCTGCCGTTGCCAGTAGCCCAGGTTGGAGACGAAGGTGGTGGCGTAGGACACTGCATTTTGGTTGGCCACAAAATCCTTGTTGTCGGCAATGAGCATGGCATATTGGCCGAGCGGCAGTTCATCCACCTTGATTTCGGTGGCGTGTTGGCGGAAATCGCCGTCGTCGGGTAGGCTGACCGACCAGTTTTTTGCTGCAGGCCATGATTTCAAAAGCGCCAAAATATTGTCGTTGGCGTTTTCTTCATAGCGGGTCTTGTCGAGTTGCTCCTGCCTTTTTTCATCCAAACGAATGAGTTTCAAGTAGGCGGCCTTCGTGTTCCGGTATTCGACTTTGGCCAAAAATGGTTGGTTGGGCAGGTTCACTTGCTCTAATGTCAGGGTTAGTGATTTGGCTTCGATGGTGGCCTGAAGGCTCTCGCACTGCTTCGCCCCGAAGCTGCCGGAATAACTGCGAATGGCTTCATAGCAAAGCGCAATCGCTTTTTTGTAATAGTCTTTGCGCTCGTCCTTGTCTTCCATGCCCAAAGGTGGGGGTTGGTAAGCCGCTGCTTTTTCGTTGTAGTAACTGGCCATTTGGAAAATGACCTCTGCCGCTGCCGGGGTACCATCGTACTGTTTTTTCAAAGCTTCAAGTGCTGAGAGGTAAGCGGCGTCCTTGGTGTCCAGAACGGAATTTTGGTGGACAAACTGTAACCGTTTCAAGTCCGCATCGAGCAGGGATGGGCTTTGTAGCCGCTTCTCCGAAAGCCGAAACCTGAGCAGGTCTTGCAGCAAAAGCAGGGTCTGCAATTTTTGCGAAGCGGAATCCCGTGTCTCGATTTTCCAATTGACAAATTCTGCCGCTGCCGCAAATGCACGGGCGCCGTCAATGTAAAACTTGTAGGCGGGCTGCGTGACGTAGCTGCGCTCGTTCGTGAAAAAATCAATAGCCCGGTGCGCCAAGAAGTCGAAAAGGGTAGGGCGGAGGCCCTCGTCGTTTCGGCCCTCGGTGAGCAGGATTTTGAAGTCGCCGATGTCGGTGGTTTTCAGGCGGGCATCGGTGAGGCTGGCTCGGTAAAGTTCTGCCGATTGTTCAGTCAATTGTTCAATGCTCCAAGTCTTGAAGTCCTCGGGCTTGAACTCGACGGTCGTAGTCCGGTTCTGGAATCGGAAGAGGTTTTGGTCGAGGTAATTCGAGTATAGCTCGGCCAACATGGACTGGAGGATAGGCTTCACTGGGTAGTCGGCTTTGGCAGCTTCTTCCTGCAAGCGGTTGATAGCCTTTGCCAAACCTTCTTCTTCGAGTTGGCTTTGGTATTTTCCCCGATAAATAAGGGCTTTAACGATCTGTGCGGCGTTAGCTTCCTTGCGGGCAATGTCAAGCAAAGCCTCCGTTTTTTCGAGGGCAGTTTTGGGCAAGCCATTCTGTTCGAGGGAGTCAATTTCTCGCCAAGCGGCGTCATAGTCGAAGTTCATGTTTAAAGTTGAATGAGGATTGAGGAATGAGGGTGCGTTTGGAGTTGACTGCATTCGTGCCGTTCGCACCAAGTTACTTGGCAGGTTAGTGAATGCCACAGCAACTATAGCCAGTAACATGGGAACTGTCAGCAGGAGTTTGTTTTTTGCAAAGATGGTTTGAAAGTTCATACCGTTGGATTTGATGAATTTAATGGTGGTCCGTTTTGAAAAGAAACCAATGTCCTGACTTGTTGGGACTTCGCATTTATCCCAAGTAGGTCAGCTTTTAGTGGTCGGAGCTTCCCGAAAATCAACCGGAAAGTTACTATGGCGCTGCCAACTATATGGTGCGTTTTGTCATTCCGGTTAAATTACTTTTTAAAAACGAAAGACAGGATGCAAGTGGTTGGGCGTTGGACACAAAGTGGGGTGATTTTTTTTTGACCTTGCAATGTTGTTGTTTTTAATTTCCAAACTTTGACAAAATAGCACAGATTTTGTTAAGTGCTTTAAACCTTCCTTTTTCTTTCCCCCTTTCTTTATCATATTCCTCCTCCTACCATGGCATTCTACTCACTCACACCACTTAACAGGGCGTTAAGCTGAACTGCATTGGTGGTGAAATACAATTTTTCTGATGAAGTCTATGTACAAGTTCATTGCTGGCCTTGTGTTCTTGGCCATCCCTTTCTTTGGCTTTTCCCAAAACTACTGGGAAGTAAGCATCTCACCCGGGGCATTGGTTTATTACGGTGACCTGACCGTGCCAGCCGTCACCTTCAAGGAAACCAATTTAGCGGGCCAACTGAGCATCAAGCGCTATTTCGGTGGCGAAAATGCGCTGCGGTTCAATGTATTGCATGGCACTATTTCTGGCGACGATAAAAACTATGAAAGGATTAGCGTAAGGGGCAACCGATTTGTTGGCAGGTTGACGGAGTTCTCACTGATGGGTGAAATTGACCTTAGGGGGCGTCAGCGTTTCACAAAACGGGGGGGCTACCATAAAACGAGTTCTCCATACGTCATGTTTGGCCTTTCTGGTATCCATTGCAAGCCAGACGTGGTATATGGCCAGCCCGACAGCAAGGACAAGGGAATTGACTACCCGGATTGGCATTTTGGGATGCCTTTTGGTGCAGGCTTCAAGTTTGACGCCAACGAAAGATTGGTTTTCGGCATAGAGCTTGGCATTCGCCTGACCCTTTCCGATTACCTTGACGGGACCATGTTTTCTGGTAATTCCTTCAAAAATGATGCATTTGTGTTTGGAGGGATTACGGCTGCATACCGTTTTCAGAAGCGCCAGTTTAGTCCATCAAAAGCCTAATTTTAAAATTCCCCACTTGTCGGTAATTCCTATAAATGCCCCATCACTGCAAACGATTTGGGCACCAAATGTATTTACGCTGGCGGTGGGCAAAAGCAATAATTCTGCTGTTCGGCTTGTGTAAGAATAGCGGCAATCTTTTTTCAAAAATAAAAAAATACTGCCTAAAGCAAAACCAAGATGTGCTCCTTTCTGTTACCTTTGCGCTTAGATTAAATCTAAATAAACATAGAATCAGGTATGGGAGCCAGAAAAATTTATCTCGACAACAACGCTACTACCCCCTGCGACCCAAGGGTTGTGGAGGCAATGGTGCCTTATTTTTTTGAACATCACGGCAACGCTGCCAGCCGCAACCACCCATTTGGGTGGGAAGCAGAAGAGGCTGTGGACTATGCCCGTGAGCAAATCGCCAAGCTGCTCGATGCCGACGAGAAAGAAATCATCTTTACTTCTGGCGCAACTGAGAGCGACAACCTCGCCATCAAGGGCGTGTATGAAATGTATTCCCGCAAGGGCAACCATATCATTACGGTGAAAACGGAGCACAAAGCTGTGCTTGATACTTGCAACAAGTTGGAAAAGCACGGTGCGGAAGTCACCTACCTTGACGTAAAAAGCGACGGTTTGATTGACCTTGCCGAATTGGAGGCAGCCATTAAACCAAACACCATAATGGTATCGGTGATGTGGGCCAACAACGAAACTGGCGTTATCCAGCCGATGAAGGAAATCGGTCAGATTTGCGAGAAGCACGGCATACTTTTCTTTAGTGACGCAACCCAAGCCGTCGGCAAAATCAAAACCCACCCGAGGGAAGTGGGGGTTCACTTGATGGCTTTTACTGGCCACAAGATGTACGGTCCCAAAGGCGTTGGCGCACTTTACGTCAGCCGCAAGAACCCACGTGTAAAAGTGACGGCCCAAATGGACGGCGGTGGCCACGAGCGAGGCATGCGCTCCGGCACCCTCAATGTTCCAGGTATCGTGGGCTTTGGCAAAGCAGCCGAAATCGCCATGCAGGAGATGGAACAGGATGCCGCCCGCCTGAGCAAACTTCGGGACAAACTCGAAAAAGGCTTTTTTGAACTTGAAGAAATCTATATCAATGGCAACGTGGAACACCGTATGCCGCACGTCACCAATATTTCCTTCAAACACGTGGAGGGCGAGGGGCTGATGATGACCTTCAACCAAGAAATTGCACTTTCCTCCGGTTCTGCCTGTACTTCGGCCTCATTGGAGCCCTCCTATGTATTGGTTGCCTTGGGCTTGGGTGACGATTTGGCACATTCCTCGCTGAGGTTCAGCCTCGGCAGGTTTACCACAGAGGAGGATGTGAACTACGCTATCGAGGCCATCAAAAAAGGAGTGAACCACATGCGTGACCTCAGCCCAATTTGGGAAATGTACAAGGAAGGGGTTGACCTAACGAAAATCGAGTGGGCAGCGCATTAACTAGAATCAACTTTCTCAACAATAAAACAATCCATTATTATGGCTTATTCAAATAAAGTTATTGAGCATTTCCAACATCCACGGAATGTGGGCACATTGGACAAAGCAAAGAAAAACGTGGGCACTGGTCTCGTTGGCGCACCTGAGTGCGGGGACGTGATGCGCCTTCAAATCGAAGTGGATGAGGCAACCGGCCTTATTCAAGATGCTAAGTTCAAAACCTTCGGCTGTGGCTCGGCCATTGCCTCTTCCTCCTTAGCTACGGAGTGGCTGAAAGGCAAATCAGTGGATGAGGCGTTGGCCATTGACAACATGGACATTGTGGAAGAGCTTGCACTACCGCCCGTGAAAATCCACTGCTCCGTTTTGGCCGAAGACGCCATCAAGGCGGCCATTGCCGATTATCGGAGCAAAAATGGAATCGGCGTGGAAGCCGAAGCTTCGGTTGCCTAATTTGTTATCAAAATTGATTTGCAATGCTATTTGTAGCGGACAGTGCCAAGGAAAAAATCGAGCAGATTTTGAAAAAGCAAAATCTTGGGAACGATTATTTCGTCCGGGTCAGCGTCACCAGTGGTGGCTGCTCGGGCCTCTCCTACAACATGGACTTCGACAACGAAAGCCAGCCCAACGACCAGGTTTTTGAGGACAATGGCCTCAAAGTGGTCACGGACTTGAAGAGTTTCCTTTACCTATTTAACTCCACGTTGGAGTTTTCTGGAGGATTGGAGGGCAAAGGGTTTTATTTCCAAAACCCCAATGCCGCTCGAACTTGCGGGTGTGGTGAAAGCTTTGCAGTGTAAAAATAGGTTTTGTTTTAAAAAGAAAAGCCTCGACAGTAAGCTACCGTCGAGGCTTTTTCATTGCTGGCTGTTTGTCATTTTATGATGAAAAGATTGGGATCCATCTCGCCATTGACTTCTATTTCTTTGGTAATCATCATCAAAGGGATGGGAGCCACGCCTGTGATTCTTATTACCGCTGGAAACTTGATGCCGTCCACTTCCTTGTAACTCGTGATTTCGTTGGTTACTATAGTGCCTTCCTTGTCCTCGATTTCCCGGATTTTTAGGTTGGTCTCCAAGTCGAAAAAATGCGTTTTCTTGGAGCCTGATGGGTATTCGATAAGGATTTTATAGGCTTTTTTGCCTTCCACCATTTCTATCCCTTTCAATTCTGATTTCACCCCCAACTTAGCGTAAAACCTTTCAGGGAACAAATGGCCGTCAATTTTCATGTCCTCCAAAGCGGCACCTTCCATCATGGACTTGTTGCCCATTTGCATGTTCATACCTTTTTCACCATCAAATTTGGATTCCATGATGACATTGCCCAGCATGGAGTTGACCATGTCCAACTTGTTGGGTGCCATGTGGCTAAGTTCCGTCACCATTTCCATGCCTTGTAGGCTTGCCGACATGTTGAGGTAAACCGACTTGATGCCATCCAATTTATTACCTCCAATTGCATTCAGGTAGTCGGCAAGCACGGTCTGGGCGGTGATGCCCGTTGGGACTTGCATCCCAGCCTCCTCGATGGGGTTGCCATAGACGTCGTAAAACCGGACTTTTTTATCTGTGGAAAAGATGGCGAGTTTGTCTGCTACCTCGTCCTTGTTTCCAACTACCAAAATATGAGCATTTTTGGTGGACAGGTATTTTGCAGCCATCTGCTTGATGTCGTAGGTACTTACTTGGCTCAGGTTAAGCAGGTATTTTTCGTAGTAATCGGCAGGAAGGTTGAAGCGGGCAGTGTTGAGTGCAAATCGGGCCACCGTTTCGGGGCTTTCGAGCGACCGTGCAAAATTGCCGGTCATCACGTTTTTCACCATGCTCAATTCCGTATCGGGCATGGTTTCATTGCGCAGCCGGTCCATTTCCGCCAAGAACTGAACGATGGAGCTGTCCGTCACCTCGTTCCTGACGCTGGCATTGGCGTTGAAGCTGCCTATTACTGGGTCAATGTTCAAAGAGGAACGTGCACCATAGGTGTATGCCTTGTTTTCACGGAGGTTGGACATAAGGCGGCTGCCAAAATAGCTGCCAAGCACCGTATTCATTACACTTGCCTTGATGGCATCTTCGGCGCCAGGCTTCAAGTCAATTGGATAGGTAACGTTGATGACCGATTGCACGGCACCGGTCTTGTCCACAAAATCAACCTGCGTGGCGGCGGGTCTTTGGGGCGTATCAAATTTGGTGCTTTTGACCTCGCCCTCCTTCCAATCGCCAAAATATTTTGGTGCCAACTTTTTTACCTCTGCTGCGGTAATATCTCCTGTCACGATTAGGTAGGAGATGTTTGGTCTAAAGTATTGTTGATAAAATTCCTTGCATTTTTCCACGGTTATTTTCTCCAGCGACTTTTCGGTGGCGACCTCACCATAGGGATGGTTTTTTCCGTTGCGAAGCACAGCGCCGACATTCGCAGCGATGGCGTTGGGGTCATCCTTGTCCTGTGCGAGCGCAGAAACTGTCTGCTTTTTCAGCTTTTCAAACTCTTCCGTAGAGAAAGTTGGGTTCAACAACACATCCGACATCACCTCCAGCATTTTGTCTTTGTGTCGGCTGAGGCTTGAACCTACAACTCCAGAAGCGGAACTGGTAAGGCTTGCCCCCAAAAAGTCAATGGACTCATCAATTTGCGACTTTGAGCGGGTCTTTGTGCCTTTGCTCAACATTTGTCCAGCCATGTTGGCATAGCCCGCAAATTCCCCCTCCATCATCGGGGGCACATCCACAAAAACCTGAAAGGAGACCCTCGGTAGCTTGTGGTTTTCCACCACAATCACTTTCAGGCCGTTTTTCAAGGTGAACTGTTCCGCTTTTCCCAATTCAATTTTTGGAGCTGGGCCAGCATTTGGAGCATTTTTTCGGAAGTCATTCTGACCATTCGCCAACTGGGCAAATAGCAGGAGTACCAGCACTTTAAGGAAAAATATCTTTTTCATAAATTGTTGATTAGTATTAGTTTAGGCAAAAAACGGGACACGATGGAATCAAAAAATCGTTCTCGCTTTTATTGCTGAATTAAGGATTGGATGGTTTAGGCAGGTAGTAAAGCACCACCCGGTTGTCCTTGGTGAAATACTTTTTGGCCACTCGCTGTATGTCCTCACGGGTCACCTTCATGTAGCGTTCAATTTCGGTGTTGATGAGGTTGGCATCGCCAAAGTAAGTGTGGTAATTGGCGAGGCTCTCCGCCACTCCCTGCACCGTTTCGTTGGTGCTTACAAAATCGTTTTCGACTTGGTTACGCAGTTTTTGAAGTTCCAATTCAGAAATCAACTCCGTCTGCACCTTTACGACTTCTGCATCCATGCTGGCTTCGACTTCCTTTGGGTCAACGCCGCCATTGCAGATACCAAATGCGATGGACACACCGGGGTCTTCCATAGAAAGCGGGAAATTGCCAACAAACAATGCCTTTTGTTGCTCATCAATCAAAGCCTTGTGCAGCCTTGAACTCTCTCCTTGCGAAAGTAATTGTGAAAGCATCGTGACGGCATAAAAATCGGGCGTGCCCTGCGCTGGAATGCGGTAGGTCTGGATGACTGCTGGCAATTGGATGTTGTCGAAAATGGTGTCACGCACCTCGCCTCCCAGTTCTGGCTCAACAATTTTGGGCCTGTATGGGTCTTTTTTCTTTGGAATGCCTGCGAAATACTTGTTGATGAGCGCCTTTGCCTCCTCAATATTGATGTCGCCAGCAATGGAGAGCGTGGCATTGTTTGGCACATAAAAATCGGCATAAAACTGCTTGTAGTCTGCCTCCTGCGCCGCATCGAGGTGGTCCATATAGCCGATGATGGGCCATTTGTAGGGGTGGGAGCGGAAGGCCCTTTTCATGGATTCCTCCAGCACCGTACCATAAGGCTGGTTGTCAATCCGTTGGCGGCGTTCTTCCTTCACGACCTGCCGTTGGGTCTCGATGCCAACTTGCTCTACCTTGGCATGAAGCATCCGCTCGGATTCCAGCCAAAGCCCAAGTCCAAGCTGGTTGGAGGGCAGCACCTCGTAATAAAAGGTGCGGTCCCAGCTTGTGTTGGCGTTGTTGGTTCCGCCGGCCTCTTGTATGTAGTCGTCGAACTCGCCACGAGTAATGTTTTCAGAGCCTTCGAAAAGTAGGTGCTCAAAAAAGTGGGCAAAACCAGTGCGGTCTGGTTTTTCGTTTTTGGAGCCGACATGGTACAACACCGACACCGCCACAATTGGGGTGGTGTTGTCCTGGTGCAAAATGACATGGAGGCCATTTGGCAGGTCGTACTCCGTGAACTTGATTTTATTGGTTTGTGCATGGAGGCACACCACACTCAAAATGACCCAAAACAGGGTAACGCCTTTTTTTATCATGGTTTGAACGTTTAAATTGTTGCATATCAGTTACATAGAAAAGTCAGAAAACCCATACTGACTTTATCGGTGCGAAGTTGCCAAAAAAATCCCCAATTGCTACTTTGTTTGGAGGTTTGTGACGATTCGATAGACAAACGAAAATACCGTTTGGTTGTTTGGTGAAAAAATTGTGAAAGTCCTCGGTGCTGCCTTTCTTTGTCTTTGGCTATTAAAAACGCAAAATGAGCGATGAAATTTTCATGCAGCGGTGCTTCGACTTGGCCCGACTTGGCGCAGGCAATGTCAGCCCTAACCCGATGGTCGGTGCCGTGCTGGTGCATGAAAACCGTATCATCGGGGAGGGCTGGCACCGGCAATACGGCAAGCCCCACGCTGAGGTCAACTGCTTGGCCTCCGTATTGGAAAAAGACCGCCATTTGATTGAAAAATCCACCCTTTTCATTTCCCTTGAACCCTGTTGTTTTCATGGGAAAACACCAGCCTGTACCGACTTGATTTTGCGGGAGCGGATACCCAAAGTGGTCATCGCCAGTTTGGACGAAACGCCGGAGGTGGCAGGGAAGGGAGTCCAAATTTTGCGAAATGCAGGTGTGGAGGTCGTGACTGGCATTTGCGCCAGCAACCCTCACCTACCAAGCGATATTCGCAATGTGTTTGTGTCGAAAAAGCGGCCATTCATTCAACTCAAATTTGCCAAATCAGCCGATGGATTTATGGGGCAGCACGGCAAACAGGTTTGGTTGAGCAACCAGTTTTCGCAGGTGCTGGCGCACAAGGGTCGGGCGGAGTTCGATGCCATCCTCATTGGCACGAACACTGCACAGACCGATGACCCGGCGCTTACCAATCGGCATTGGCTTGGCAAGTCACCTTTGCGCATAGTATTGGATAGGAGCCGCCGCCTCCCGGCCAATCTCCAGCTTTTTCAGGGCAGGGCCACCACTTGGGTGATTACTGAAAAGGCCAGAGCACAAGAGAAGGCTGTTGATTTGCCTATGTTTTTCCAATTGAATTTTGACGAAAACCTGCTTGAAAACCTGCTGAGCATTTTGTTTCAACACGGAATCAGTTCGCTGATTGTGGAGGGCGGGGCATTTACCATTCAGCGGTTTTTGGAAAAAAACCTGTGGGACGAAGCCGTTATTTTTTCAACGCCGAAACGATTGGGTGCGGGCATTTTGGCACCAACTCCAATGGGGATGGAAGTAGCGAGGTACCAATTAGGCGCCGATGTTTTAACGATTCTTAGGAATGATGGGAATCGCCGTTAAACTTTGTTTAAAGTGTCCTTTTTACACCAGCAAAAATGCACGCATCATGTTCTACGCTTGTAATTTTACATTCACAAAAAGAAAACAGGATAGGAATGAAGAAAATAATGTTGGGATTGGTAGCAGCGATTGTGGTTATAGTTGGGGTAGCTTTCAAAACCCCCGAGGCGGCTGAGAAAACGTTTGCGCCCGAGGCCATCCAGTGGCTGACTTGGGAGCAGATGCTGGAGAAGAGCAAGACTCAAAAAAGGAAAGTGGTAGTGGATGTTTACACGGACTGGTGCGGCTGGTGCAAGAAAATGGACGCCACAACGTTCAGCGACCCTTGCCTTGCGAAGTACATCAACCAAACCTATTATGCGGTGAAGTTTGATGCGGAGCAAAAGCAGGACATCGTGTTCAAGGACAAGACCTACAAGTTTGTGAAGAATGGGATGCGGGGATACCACGAGTTGGCCGCAGAAATCACCAGGGGGCAATTGAGCTTTCCGACAGTAGTGTTTCTGGATGAAAAAATGGATGTCATTCAAGCTATTCCTGGCTTCCGGAATACCAAGGAGTTCGAGACCATTTCGACCTATTTTGGCCGAAACGAGCATCTGAAAACCCCTTGGGAAACCTACCAAAAGAACTACAAGCCATTGCCAAAGAATTAACCATTACTTGGTCACTCCATTTTGGAATGGCTTAGCTAAAAATAAATAGGACGGCCTGTTGGTATAAACCAGCAGGCCGTTCTATTTTCGCCAATCCTCAAACCCTCAAACCCTCAACCCCTCAAAATCTCAAACTCTCAAACTCTCACTCCTCACTCCTCTATGTCGCACACACTTTTCGAGTTCAATGAATTTATCCGCAGGGTGATTGCGCTCAATCTGCCCCAAGCGCTTTGGATTCGCTCCGAACTGGCCGACGTGAAATCTTCGAGGGGGCATTTCTACCTTGATTTGGTGCAAAAAAAGGAGGATTCCGAGGAAATCATCGCCCAAGCACAGGCGGTCATTTGGTCAAAAAACTACCGCAGCCTACAAAAGAAAATCGGGTCCGACTTTGAAACACTGCTCCAACCCGGCATGGAAATCCTGTTTTTGGCAAAGGCGGAGTTCCACGAGCGCTATGGTTTGAAGCTGATGGTGGAGGATATTGACCCCGCCCACACGTTGGGCAAACTCGAAATGCTGCGGCGAGAGACCATCCGAAAACTGCAATCCTTGAACTTGTTGCAAAAAAATGGTCAGGTGCCGCTTCGTCCGGTTTTGCAGCGGATAGCGGTCTTGAGTTCGGAGCGGGCCGCTGGTTTTCAGGATTTCCTCAAGCACCTCATGGGAAACGCCTTTGGCTATCAGTTCAACATCCAATTTTTTCAAGTGGCGGTGCAGGGCGCTTCCGTGGAGAAGGAGGTGATGGCGGAATTGGAGTCGCTGGCATTGCGAGCGCAGGAATTTGATGCCGTGGTCATCATCCGGGGTGGGGGAGCGAGGCTCGACTTGGCGGCGTTCGACAGTTTTTTATTGGCAAAAACGGTGGCCAATATGCCCTTGCCCCTCATCATTGGAATAGGCCATGATGTGGACGAGACCGTGCTCGACCTTGTGGCGCACACTTCCCTCAAAACCCCAACTGCCGTCGCAGATTTTATTTTGCAACACAACTTCAGCTATGAATCGCAGGTCGCAAATTTGGTATTGGAGGTGAAAAACTTGGCGCTTCAAGCATTGAAAGAAAAAGCCTCCAAATTGCAATACCTGACACAACTCATAGATTATCAACTAAAAATCAACTTTCGACATCAATCTCAAATGTTGGACTATATTGAAAAAGAGTTGCCGGGTCTATTAAAGGGCAGGTTTTCAAACGCCCAATCCCAACTTGATTATTATGAGAAAATCGTTCGCCTGCTTGGCCCAGCGGCAGCCTTTCAGCGAGGGTTTGCCCTGGTTTTTATGGAGGGCAAACAGGTCACGGGCGTTGCCCAATTGAACAAGGGGGACGAAGTTCAGGTGCAGTTGAAACACGGCAGCTTTCAGGCAACCGTCAAAAGCAAAGACAAATGACAAAGCAAAAATCAAAACTTACCTATGAATCGGCCTTGCAGGAATTGCAGGGCATCGTTAGCAGCCTCCAAGACGAGGCCGTAAGCATGGACGACCTTTCCGAAAAGGTGAATAGGGCCGCCGAATTATTGAAATTTTGCAGGGAAAAGCTGCGGGAAACAGAGGGGCAGGTGCAGGGGCTTTTTGATGGGAATCAATAGTCTTCAGCTTGGGTTAACGTCGGGGAGGTTCAAAACCTCCCCGACGTTGTAAGAATCTACTTGTCTGAATTGACTTGACAGACCCAATCAATCTTATCAAAACCTTCCCATCACCACCCATTCCAACGCCAACCTTTTCTCCCCCTCGCCCAGCACCACCCAATAAGTGCCTGCGGCAAGCCCTTTCGGTAAAGTGTATTCCGAAGTAGTTAATTCACTGGAAGCGACCAATTTGCCTTGGGCGTCAAATATTCGGATGGACAGGGATGAAACAGTCGAATCCAGCACCAGTCTTGCCCCGCCCGACCCTGACGGATTTGGCACGATGGCCGCCCCAAACGGGTTGGCCGAAGCCTCTCCTGCCGCCGAGCCGAAGTCCACGAAAAACATAAAATTGGCCGTGCAGCCCTGCGAATCCGTGACAGTCAGCGAATAGTCACCCGTTGGCACATCGGTGAGGTTTTGGGACATCGCCCCGTTGCTCCAAAGGAATTGGTAGCCACTGCCCGTACCACCTGTCACCGCCTCCAATTCAATACTACCATCCGAAGCCGTGAAGCCACTGGCATTGGTGATTGTCTCGGTGGCAGCTATTTCGGGATGTTCCCCAATATTGGCTTCCGCCACGGCTGTACAGGCGTTTGAATCGGTGATGGTGACCACGTAACTTCCCGCAGCAAGGTTCTCGGTGGGGCCACTCCAACCATACGGCGGTGTGCCGCCCGAAGGCAGGACTGCCAACGTCCCATTAGATGCACCAAAACACAGTACGGGTGGCTGCGCCACAACGTCCGCTTGAAGGGCAGGCGGCGCAGTAATAATAACCGAAGCAGTACCCGTGCAGCCGTGTACGTCCGTGGCAGTGACGCTGTAAACCCCGGCAGGCAGCATGTTGGTGGCAGTCATGGCCCCATTGTTCCAGGAATAGCCGAAGCTGCCCGTCCCACCCGTAGCACTTGCGGTAGCCGAGCCGAAATTCCAGAAGCAGGTAGGCTGCATTGCCTGGAGGCTGACCATTACTTCGGTAGGCGGGGTCATGGTGAAGTCCAGTACGCCCGTGCAGCCGAGCGCATCGGTGACGGTGACGACATAGCTGCCGCCAGCAAGACTGTCCACCATGGGCGTATCATCACCTGAAGCCCAAAGCCAGGCAAATGGCGCAGTTCCGCCGATGGGCTGTACCGTGGCCGTGCCGTTCGAGTCGCCGTGGCAGGTAATTGGGCTGATGTTGATGCCGAGGCTCAGGTTGCCCACCGTGCCCATGGTCACGGAGTCCACGAGGGTGCAGCCGTTGGCGTCGGTGATGGTGACGGAATAATCCCCAGCCAGCAGGTTCACCAGCGAAGCATTCGTAGTACTGTCGTTCCAGAGGTATTCAAAAGGTGCGGTGCCGCTTGTGGTTGTGACAGTCACCGAGCCGTTGCTGCCTGTGGAGCAATTGTAGGGCAGTGCGGTCGTTGTTGCTTCCACGGCTGGCACTCCGGGGATTGTTACCACTGGCGCTACCGTTTTGCCAAGTGCATCGGTGATGGTGAAAACGTAGGTGCCGGGGAACAAATCGGTCGTTCCGGTACCGGAGGATGCCCCGTTTGACCAAGCATAGGCATAAGGGGCACAGCCGTTCATAAGTTGGAACTGCACAGCACCACCCGGCTGACCGGAACAAGTAGATTGGGAAGTAGTAGCCAGCACTACCACTTCATAATCAGGGGCCTCGTAGGCGCCCATGTCCACGGTGCAGAATTTGATACGTGAATTGCCGCCCAAATCCGTGGCGATGTTCAGTTCATCTACTATGGTATTGTTGCCAGCATTGATGCCCGGGGAGCTTGGGAGTAGGTGAAAGTCGCCAGCAGTAGTGTCCGCAAAGAGCGGTTCGAGGCCGAATATATTGCCGGGGCCGCAGGTAACGAAGGAGGGCAGGGTGTTGCAATCGGAGGATAAAATCAGGGAGTTTTCAAGAGTCACGTTGGCCGCATAGAATGGGAACGCATTTCCTTCGATTTCTTGGTCGAAAATGCAGTTTGAGAAGAGGGCATTCCCGAAAAGCTGTGTACTCGTTGTGTCAGCAAGATTATTATAGAATGTGCAGTTGATAATGGTGTCAAGAGCGTTGGGATTTCTTTGGATATTCAAAATTCCTTTATTGTTTGAGAATAGGGTGTTTTTGATAACCGTCCGGTTAGCTGCTGACGATAACAGGAAATTGCTTTTTTTAATTCCATTATTTTCAAACTTGCAATTAACAACATCTACGGAGTCAAACCAATAAAACCCGAATTGCTCCGAATTGTGTTCTACAATGTTATCCTTAAATAGCACCTTGCCAAAGTGGTTAATGCTATTTCCACTTCTGGCATATATAAATAGGTTATTGGAAGAATTACTTCCAAAATAACAATGGGATATTTCCAAGCCAAATATCGGTGGGTCATCTGGATACCCACTACTATAGACAATACTTAATGCAGCGCCTCGTGAATTTGGATTTTCTGTTCCCATGTTTCCAATAAAATCAGTATTAGTTATTATCAGTGTTTTAGGATTTCCGGTCAATGCTATCGCTCCACCAGTTCTAGATTGGTTATTTATGAAATTACAATCTTTAATCAATATTTTTTCATCCTTATCAGGTGCATGAATTGCATTAAAGCTTATGCCTCCACCATTCTGGATTGAATTGTTTGAAACAAAATTGCACCCAATAATTTCTAATGTATCGTTTTCAGATAAATAAGATATAAAGTATATCGCACCTCCAACACTTGCAGAGTTGTGTTCAAAAGTACAATTTAAAAAGTTGTCTTTGATTTCCGCTACGCTTCCACCATATTGAAAAATTGCACCCCCTTCATCACCAGCACTATTCAATTGGAATAAACAATTTTGAAAACGAGGCGCAGCCGAAGAATTTTGTGCGGCAGATTGAACACTCACCGCTCCACCAGAATCTATAGCATAATTTTGCTCAAACACACAATTTCGTATTTGAGGGTAGGAATAATCGGAATGAGGGTTAATGAATATCGCACCGCCTTTTCGACGTTGATTAGAATTGCCATTGGCTACTCCTTTTTTTAAAACAAACCCATCAAGGATTGTAGTAGTATCAGAGATGCCTATGTACATAATGTTGTATGAATTATCCGTTGAATCCCCCTGCACCCCAATATCACCACTTAAAATTGTCTCATTCACTGCCCAGTCCCGCTCGGTAAGTTGCGTTTCCACGCCCACAAAACCACCATACAGCTTCACCCCATTCTTCAATTCAAAGTAAACATTCCGGTTAGTCGTAGGAGTAGGGTAATAAGTCCCCTGTGCCACCCATACCTCGTCGCCATACTGTGAAGCTGCGAGGGCGTCTTGCAAATCGGAAAAGGCATTTGCCCAAGATGTGCCATTCTGGTTGCCGCCCTGCACATTGGCGTTGACATGGAGAACCGCAGCAAATACATTGGAAGTGGCGATAGCCAGAAAACTGATTAATAGTAGGTGTTGCTTCATGGGAATTGAATTGTAATGGTTTCTGTGAAATGATTGCGTTGACAAAGTTTTTACCTTGTCATTCCCGAAGGAAACCCGCAACGCCATGTAGTAGTACAATGGGCAGTTGCGGGTTCCCCATGCGGGAAGGGCCAAATTGGGGATTTTTCTATTTTCTCACAAATTTTTGAAAAAATACTATTAAAAAGCCCACCGCCCAAATGTCACAGGCTTGTTACAAAATTGGCCGGAAATGCTACCAATTTTATCCCGTTCGCATCAATTTAAGTCCAGAATTTGAAGCAATTCTTGTAAAACATAGCGGCGTTTTCGCAAAACGCTATCATCTTTTCATGAAAGTTTGTATAGTTTTTGATGTAAGCCAACCATTTTGTGTCAAAACTTTGCCGAGTGTTATCCAAATACGGCGGCATTCCCACCAAGACGCCAAGAAAAAAATCAATTTTTGGGGTGTTCCAGAAGAATTTTGTACTGTTCTGATGAAAAAATGCCTGTATCTACTGCGTTATTATGATTTTTTGCGCTGCGTCTTCTCCAAGAAAGTGTTTATTGGTTTTTAGATATGTTTTATTTTGTCATGTCACAACATTGTTGATTTCGCTCAAAACGGGTTTTGGCTGTTATGTAAATTCGTCCCAGCTTTCTTACCATCCCCCAATTGGCCAGATATACCATCCTTTTCCAGCCAAGCAGAAAGTTTAACCCATAGGGACTACTGCCACACGGCGGGCTACTACCGAAAGCAGGGGTTTCCCTTATCTTTTAATTTTAAAACCATCATTTATGAGCATTGACGAGATGGAACTGCAGCTTGACTTCAAGGAAGGCCCCGATGCGAAGTTGGTGAGCAGAACGCAGATTATTCTTATCCGCACGAAAGGGGTGCCGGCCTACCTCCCCGTTGCGGGGGGCGTGGCCACCGTGGAGGGTTATTACAATGATTACTTGGTGGCCATGTCGGCGGCCATTGACGGGGGCCCAGAGGCAAAAACAGCCCGTGATGAAAAGCGGCAGACTTTGGAGGAGGGACTTGCCAAGCTCGGCGACGCCATCATCCTCAACTCCGGGGGAGATCCGCTTTATGTGGCAAAGGCCAACTTCAAGCTTCGCTCGAACGGGGTGGTCAACAGCCGTGTCCCATTTGAAGCCCCTCTCTGGAAAAATTTGGAGCGTGGCATCCTGACTGGTACGCTAAAAGGCTCGGTGAAGAGTATGCCGAGTGGTGCCCGTGGCCTCTTGGTGGAGTGGCGCACCGTGGGTAGCCCACATTACCTGCCTGTTCCTCCTACCAATGGGAAGCGCCTTCAGGTGGTGGACTTGATGCCCAATACGAAAGTAGAGGTAAGGGTTCGGTACTTTGGCAGCTTCGGACGCCTGAGCAATTGGAGCATTCCGTTCCCGATTGACGTCGTTTGATTGAGGATTTGAGGGGTTGAGGATTTGAGAGATTGAGAAAGGGCGGTGAAAATTGGCACGAACTCCACTCAAATCCTCAATCTCTCAATCTCTCAAGTCCTCAATCTCTCAACCCCTCACTCAATCCACGTATATCTCAAACTCCACCCGACGGTTCTTCTCCCGGCCCGGAGCGAACATGTTGTCAGCTATCGGCTTTGATTCACCGTAGCCGATATGACTTACCCTTGAAGCTGATATTCCTTTTGAAATAAAGTAGTCGTAGCAGGTTTTTGCCCTTCTTTCAGAGAGCTTTTGGTTGTCATCTGCTTCACCAATGCTATCCGTATGGCCGCTGATGCGTAGTTTTTGCTCTGGATAATTCACCAATATTTTGGCAATTTCATCCAACACCTTGTTGGAAGAAGCCAACAATTTAGCGCTGCCCGTCTCAAATTGCACCGCCTTCATGGCAAACTCAAGCACTTCTTTTTCCTCTGGTTTCAGTTCAGGGCAGCCTTTATTGGAGGCGGGACCAGGCGTGTCAGGGCACCTGTCGTCCTTATCCACAACGCCGTCGCCGTCCCGGTCGGGGCAGCCGTTGGTCAAAATGGAACCTGCTTCATCCGGGCAAAGGTCCTTTTCGTCTGGAACGCCATCATTGTCACGGTCACGAACAGGGCAGCCAAATAGTTCAGCAACACCTGCTTCGTCGGGGCATTGGTCTTTGTGGTCGGCAATGCCATCGTTATCACGGTCGGGGCAGCCTGCAAGGCTTTTTTTGCCAGCCACCGTTGGGCATTCGTCGTACTTATCCGCAACGCCATCGCCGTCGCCATCCGGGCAACCCAATAGTTCGGGCGTACCGGGTTCATCGGGGCACTGGTCTTCGCTGTCCGAGATGCCGTCTTTGTCCCGGTCGGTTTCTTTCTTCTCTTTGGGCTTGCCGCCAAGTACCATCCAAATGCCAAGCGCATGTTGCAGTTGATTGCGGTTGTCGTTGAGGTCGAACCGGTACTGGGTTTCAGCACTGACGTAGAGATTGGGGAACGCCTTGATGTTCAGGCCCAGCCCCACGGGAAACTCCGGGTTGATGGTCCAATCGTTTTCGATTTCGGTCATCAGGCCAGCACCTCCCAACAGGTAAGGGTAAAATCGAGCTTCTGGCTTGGTGAATTTAAGGTGGAGGACGGCATCGAGGCTGCCAATCATTTCAGCGTTGCGCACGGTGCCTTGGTCGTCAAGCGGCAGCAGCGCCTTTCCCAATTTGAGTGGAAGGGCCAAGTTGAGCATTTTGCCAAGGTGCCGGACATAGGTCAGTTCGACACCGCTGGTGTACTCAAAACGGTCAAACTTTTGCGTGATTGGGTATTGGAAATTGTTCATTGTCCAGCGAAAAGCAAGAGCGTTTGGAGCGTCTGCGCTTTGTGCGGACAAAGTACCAATGGCAAGGAACAACGAAAAACAGGAAAGAAGTAAAGCCTTTTTCATCGCTAATAAGGTTTGAAGCATTAAGAAAGGTAGGTTTGCCAATATTGAAAACCCATGATTTGTGACCAATTCGGAAAGAGAGCAGTTTTTGCGAGCAAAGGCACAAATATAAAAACCGCATTCAGACAAAAAAACCAATCTTCTGACGGATTTCATTCTTCAATCAAACCTCGGCCTTCCTTCACGATTTTGCCTTCTTTTTCGAGCTTTTTCATCAGCCTGTCAAGGATTCCATTGATGAAATCCTTGCTCTTGTCCGTGCTGTAAAGCTTTGATATTTCTACGTATTCGTTCAGGGTGACTTTCGTGGGAATGGTGGGAAAGTTCGTCAGTTCTATCAAGGCCATTTTCAACAAAACCATGTCCAAGACGGCTACCCGTTCGGCGTCCCAGTTTTTAAGGGAAGGTTCAATGATTTCGAGCAGTTCCTTGTCTTCGTTGCTGACTTTTTGCAACAGGATTTCCCCAAATTCCTTGACGGTTTCATCCGTTGGCTCAAATTCAGAATAGAAATCACCCGTGGCTGGCAGTGCTTTCAGGGTCTTTTTCATGGCACCAACGATGAGCGATTTATCGTCGTACCACGAGAAATAGCGGTCTTCCACCATTTCGTTGAAATGCTCACTGCCGTTGAAATGCTTGAACAGGTTCAACATGGTTTGGCGGTAAAAATCGGGTGAATCTTCTTTGCTGGCGAGAAACTCGATGTAATCCTCCGTTTTGGCGAATTCGTTGTAGAGGTAGCGAGTATCGTCTTCGGAGATTTTTTCCAAGACCTTGTGGGCAGTGATCATGGACTTGAAGCCACGATTATCCTGGATGGACTTGATCATTTCGTTGTCGCAGAGCTTAGGCCGAAATGCCTTGTCCTCGTCGGTGGGCCTGTGCTTGGCAAGCTTTGAGGTGTAATCAATCTTTGCGTACTCTGCCACTCGAACGAGTTGCAGCACACTGAATAGGTACATTTCAAAAGACTGACGAATACTGTTGTTGTAGAGAAGCATGGCGTGCCGGAAGTTAAGTTCCTTGTCACGGCTCATGGCATACAGCACCTGCATTACTTTGATGCGGATGTTCCTTCTGCTCAGCATAATTTCATTTCAAACCTAACTTGCCATAGCTTTCGGGGCTTCTTTTGCCCAAAAATCCTCTCCCAAATTTCAAACCTAAGCAAGTGAGGTAATTTCCGGTTTTGCGATTAAAAAGTGCAAAGAAAGGAGTTTTTTCGTTCATGCGGGAAAACTTCTCCTTGCCTTGAAAAAACAATGGCCATCTGGTGCAAATGGTTCTTTTGCATTGGAACACCAGATGGCCTTGGTTTGTCATTATTGAGGAGGCAATTTGATGTATTTTGCCTTCATTTCCTCAAAACTTGCCATGTCCTTGTAATGCCATTTAGCAAGAATCTTACCGTCTTTCCAGAGCACGATGCCTGGGTTAGAGCGTTGAATGGTCTTTAACAACAAATCATCCGCCGTGAAGAAGGGGTAAGTGCTTTCAGTCTGTGCTTTGAACTGGGCAATGACCGATGGGTCATTTGGCGCAGTGGCAGCGAAGAACTTGACGCCCGTCCCTTTGGCAGCATTGATGACCGGGTTTATGACCTTGACGAACCGGTCCATGTATTCTTGGTCAAAAGTGACCACTTCTTCCTTCACCTCTCTTGGATTCACGGAAACAACCCGTTGCACCAACTTCACGGAATCACTGCCAGCAATCTTAATGGTGTCTGTAACGAAGGTGGTGTCGTTGATGGTGGTAGTTTTTAATTCTTTTCCCGCTTCCTTTAGCTTGTAAGACACCACCATCAGGAAGTAGCCCGTATCTTGAAGCAGGGCATCGGTCATGTTGGAACCGTCTGGTGCTGTAATCTCAAATTCGCTCACTTTTGTGTGCTCGTAATCAGGATTGGCCTTTACTTGCTCCATTTCCCACTCTGCTTCTGGGTATTTTTCGTACTCTTTCATATACTGCTCGTAAGGTACTGTTACCACCTGCCCATTGGATTTGCTCCTCATTTTGTAGGCCAATACTTTATAGGCTGCGGCCTCTTCTTCGGCTTCTATTGCCCGCTGCGCCCGCACGTCCACCCCAGCACGGAAAGGCCGAAAATCAACCACTGGCTCATTCATGAAAGTGTTGTAGTAGCAAAAAGCCGTGAAGCCGATGGTCACCAACAATACTGTCCAAGCACGGACACCTGCTGTGAAGTGCTCGTGCATGTTTTTGTGCTTGAACAGAAAATAGATGGCTGGCAATAGCAGGAACACGTCCTTCAAAAAACTGACCTTGGGCTTCAACTTGAGAAAGTCGCCGAAGCATCCACAGTCCGTGACCCGCATGTTGGTCTTGACGTAGGCGCCCCATTTGCCAAACTCAAAGAAATTTACGCCAGATGGCACATACCCCGTGAGGTAGGTATAGCCTGTCAGCACCGTGAAAAATGCCACCAACAAAAAGAACAGCCAGCTCGTCAGCTTTGGCCGCCAAGCCAAAATCAGCATGATACCGAGGGCTACTTCAAACACAATCATCACGATGGAAAACAGGATGGAATGTTCCCCCAGCCACGGGAACAATGGGGCAATGGGCTTCAATGCCGTTTCGCTGAAAGTGTAGAAGAACTCAGCAAAGTATTGCTCCATTTTGAAGGCGGTACCCAATGGGTCCACGGCTTTGACATAGCCAGAAAAGATGAAAAGCGAGCCGCAAAAATGCTGGAGGTAGGTCATCAACCAACTTTTTTGAACTTTGAAAACCAGCCCTGTAAGTGCCGTCAGGACCGCTGCGGTGATGCCGATATAAAGTAATAAGGTGTAAATGGTCATAAAACTATGTTTTGGCTTGGTTGCGAATAGGTATTTTTGGGTCGCCCAAAAAAAACGCTGACTCGTTTACCACCAAGAAATGAAATTGTGCTTTAATGGTTCGAATTAATGCTGTTTTGTATTTGCTTACCCTAACTGCCTAAGCGTTTAGACTTCTGACAACAAAATCAGGGCAAAAATAGCATAGTTGGCAATGTCGGCATAATTGGCGTCAAGTCCTTCAGAAATTAAGGTTTTGCCCTTGTTGTCCTCAATTTGCCGTATCCGCAGTATTTTCATCAAAATCAAGTCGGTGATGGAACTGATGCGCATGTCACGCCAAGCTTCTCCGTAATCGTGGTTTTTTGCGACCATCAAATTCCGCACGGTTTCCACCTGCTTTTCGTACAGGCTTTTTGCTTGCGCAATTGGGAGTTCAAGCTCCTCCTTATCCCCCAATTCAAGCTGGATGAGCGCCATGTAAGCATAGTTGACCAAGCCGACGAAATCGCCTTCAATCGAGTCTTCCACCATTTGTTTGGATTTTTCATCAATGCTGCGGATGCGTTTAGCCTTGATGAAAAGCTGGTCGGTCAACGAGGAGGGGCGCAAGATGCGCCAAGCAGTGCCGTAATCAAGGGTCTTATTCAGGAAAATTTCCTGGCACCGATTCACCACGGCATCATATTGTGTCAAGGTGTTTTCCACTTTTTTGTTTGCTTTGAATCGTGTTGGGGTGAACAATCGCAACCAAAACTTGCTTTACTGTTTATTTTATGGGCAAAATTAGGCGTGATTTGCATTCTTTCATTCAAAATCCAAATAAAGTCCTTATCCGATTGCAGGGCAAAATTCAATTGTTTGCATGCAATTTGGCTGTTAATGGCTTTTGAATTCGTTTAAGCTGAAGTTAACGTAGTGTTCAACCATGTCCCAGTTTTTCAAATACCTATTCATTTTTCCGGTTCGGCTCTATCAGCGTTTTATTTCGCCGCTCCTTCCCCCGTCTTGCCGCTACCACCCCACTTGCTCTCAATACACCATTGAAGCCATACAAGAGTGGGGAGTGCTAAGGGGGATTTGGATGGGGATAAAGCGTGTGGCAAGTTGCCACCCTTGGTCGAGGGGCGGTTATGACCCGGTACCCAAAAAGGGTGACCACCAACATCCTCATTGCTGAAACACAAACTGCACCAAGTTTGCGCCCATTTTTAGCGCCTGCTGCCGCTTCTCCTCTGGGTCGTTGTGCACGGACTGGTCTTCCCAGCCATCGCCAAGGTCGCATTCATAACTGTAAAAGCAGACTAACCGACCTTCCCAAAACAGCCCAAAACCCTGCGAGGGCTTGTCATCGTGCTTGTGGATTTTGGGAAGCCCGTTCTTGAACTCAAATTTTTGGTGGTAAATAGGGTGGCTGTATGGCAATTCGATGAACTGCAGCTCAGGAAACACTTTTTTCATGGCAGGCCGCACGAAGGGGTCCATTCCATAGTTGTCGTCAATGTGGAGGAATCCGCCGCCAATCAAGTAATTGCGCATGTTTTCGGCCTCAGCAGCAGAGAAGACCACGTTGCCGTGTCCAGTCATGTGCAGGAAGGGGTAATTGAAAATTTCGGCACTGCCAGCCTCAACGGTAGCATAATCAGGGTCGAGGTCTGTGCCAAGTTGCTCGTTGCAAAAACGGGCAAGATTGGTCAAAGAGGTAGGATTGGCATACCAGTCCCCTCCGCCATTGTACTTGAGGAGGGCGAGCTTGGTAGGCCTATTTTCCGAAGGAAAAAAGCCAAGCAAGAAGAGCGAAAGAAGATAAATGGATTTCATGCAAAGTGTTTAGCAAGTTCTTTGGTTGGGCAAATCAAGCGCTCCGAACCTTACAAAGTGTTGACGAGATGGACGGTATGGCAAGCAATTAGGCCCGCTGTTTCCGTCCTCAAACGATTGGCGCCAAGGCCGACTTCCGTGAACCCAAATGCCTTGGCCGCTCGCACTTCATTTTCCGAAAAATCACCTTCCGGTCCAATAAGAATGGTAACGTCGGTACCTGCCTGGCAGTTGTTTTTGAGATGGGGCAAATTTTGGACATGGCAATGTGCGATAAAACGAGCACCGGGCTGGTTGGTTTCAAATTTTGGTGTAAAATCCTCAAAATCAACGAGTTCGTGCAGAATTGGCAAGCGGGTGCGAAGGCATTGCTTCGCAGCGGATAGGATGATTTTTTCAAGGCGGTCGTAACGCAGCTTAGTGCGCTCGGTGTGTACGGTTAGTATAGGGGTGATTTCGTCCACACCGATTTCGGTTGCTTTTTCCAAAAACCACTCAAAGCGATCCATGTTCTTGAGCGGCGCTACGGCAATATGCAGTTTGAAATCGGTGTGGTCGGTGCCTTTGTGCTTGGCCGCTATTTCCACGACGACTTGTCGTTTCGAGGCCACAATGATTTGGCCTTCGTACCAATGCCCAACGCCATCAATAAAGTGAACGTCATCGCCCGGCTTCCTGCGCAAAACCTGTGTGCAGTGCTTGGATTCTTCTTCAGAGAAGAGTGCAATTTGACCTTGAATATCTGTACAGTAAAATAGGTTCATGCCGCAAAAATAGGCAATACGGCTGCCAAATTGAATGGTACTCCTTAATTCTCATGGTAAACAAAAAGGCAACAAGAGGAACAGGGTGTTTGTAAGACAGCAGGGCAGCCAGCAACTTTCACTGAGCAGTTTTGTTCTCGACACTGAAAAATGTGGGTAAAAGGGGAAATCCACTTACTTTCGCACTTCAAAAAAAATGGACAAAGTAGCGGGGAGGAGTTTTCCCTTCATTTCTCCAAAATTCAGACTCGAAATATGGAAATTCTTATCAAGGTAGGGCAGTTGGTTTTGAGCCTCTCCATACTAATAGTGTTGCATGAAATGGGCCACTTCCTGCCGGCAAAATGGTTTAAGACAAGGGTTGAAAAGTTCTACCTTTTCTTTGACCCGTGGTTCGAGCTTTTCAAGTTCAAAAAAGGTGAAACAGAATACGGCATAGGCTGGTTGCCGCTCGGTGGCTATGTGAAAATTGCGGGAATGGTGGACGAAAGTTTTGATACAGAACAGATGAAGGAGCCACCTCAGCCATGGGAATTTCGTTCGAAGCCAGCTTGGCAGCGCCTGATTATCATGCTTGGCGGCGTTACGGTGAATTTCATCTTGGGCTTTTTCATCTATTCCATGATTTTTTGGACATGGGGCGAGGAGTACCTCCCCACGAAAAACGTGACCAATGGCGTTCATCCCGACTCTTTGGGCCTCGTCATCGGCATACAACCTGGCGATATTGTTGTGGCTGTGGACACCTATAAACTCGAACGTTTCAGTCCAGGCATGGTCAAGAGTCGGATAGTGATAGACGGTGCAAGAACCCTCACCGTTGAACGTGCAGGGCAGCCCGTTAACCTTACCATCTCCAATGAAGTGGCGGAATTCCTTTCGCTCAACAAAAACAAAGACGTAGCGCTGTTCAGCCTTAGACGGCCATTTCTGGTAGCAGGATTTGGGGAATACTGTACAGGGTCTTTGTTTTGGAAAAAATGCGAAACATCTCCTGCCGAAAAGGCTGGCATCCAAAAAGGAGACCAAATCATTGGGCTAAACGGTGAACCAACTGCGTATTTTGAGGAGTTCTATGATAAATTGACCAAGGTCAAACTCGTGGACACCGACATCCAAGTTCAGGTACTGCGTGAGAAAAAAGACACTTTGGCCCTTACCGTTCATACGGATGGGAATGGTAGAATCGGCGCCAGCATTGTTGGCGATTTGAACACATTTTATGAGTTGGAGCGGCAGGATTACACCCTGATGAGTTCCTTCTCGGCAGGTTGGACACGGGTTGGGAACTTCCTCGGTACGCAGTTCAAGGCTTACGGTAAAATGTTTTCTGGTGACCTCAAAGTAACGGAAAGCCTTGGCAGCTTTATTACCATTGGCGGCATGTTCTCGCCAAAATGGGATTGGCAGTCCTTCTGGAACCTGACGGCAATGCTTTCGCTCGTACTGGCTTTCATCAATTTGCTGCCTATCCCTGCCCTTGATGGTGGCCACGTGATGTTCTTGCTATTTGAGGCGCTCACCGGCAAAAAACCGAGCGATAAGTTCATGGAAATTGCCACCATGATTGGGTTTGTCATCCTCATCGCATTGATGGTCTTTGCATTGGGGCTGGATATTTCGAGGTTGTTTTAACCAAAAAAATTTGGTGGAGACGGCAACAAAGCCAAATCCCAAATCCAGCATCAAACATGAACCACTTCGAATTTTTCGACATGCCTGTTTCCTTCCATCCTGATTTGGTGGAACTGAAGCAGCGGTTTTTGAGGAACAGCAAGCTTTTCCATCCCGATTTTCACACGTTGGCGGAGGAGGATAGGCAAATGGAGGTACTGGAAAAGTCCACCCAGAACAATGAGGCGTATCAGGTGCTTACCGATTTTGACAAGCGACTAAAGTACATCCTGGAATTGATGGGGATGCTGGAGGCGGAGGGGAACGAGATTCCGCAAG
Organism: Saprospiraceae bacterium UBA6168; assembly: GCA_002435785.1. Classification (GTDB taxonomy): domain Bacteria; phylum Bacteroidota; class Bacteroidia; order Chitinophagales; family Saprospiraceae; genus UBA6168. The sequence goes on from DIUC01000028.1 coordinate 66,994, forward strand.
CATTCCTTTTACAGATGATGGACATCAACGAGGCCATCATGGAATTAGAATTTGACTACGATGAAGCCGTGCACCAAAAAGCAGTGCAGGACGCCACAGCACTTGAAGACGCACTGTTTGCTGAGGTCAAGCCCTTAATGGACAGCTATCTTCATGGTGTCACACCACTTGAGTCGCTGGCCCCCGTGAGAGATTTTTTTTTAAAAAGAAGATACCTTTGGAGAATAAAGGAAAATTTGAATAAATTTGCCCCCGCTTCGAAGGAAGCTCGCTGATTGGAGTACCCACTATTTCTGGTTTCTTGTAATAACCAATTGATAATCAGCGATTTGAAATAAAATGAATGCCGAAGTGGCGGAATGGTAGACGCGCTGGATTCAANNTGGTGGAATTGGTAGACACGCTGGTCTCAGAAGCCAGTGGCAGCAATGCCGTGAAAGTTCGAGTCTTTTTCCCGTCACTTAGCGTAGAATAAGTAGAGACAAAAGTAGAATCTTCTTTCCATCTGGCTCCAAATCCTGATTGCTGTTTCTTTCTTTTCTTCCAGCATCTTGTTCAGGCTACTGTAGGTGCCTTTCAGGCTATTGGAGCGATGGGTAGTATCATCCCATTCCTTGTCCTTGCAAGAGATTCCCACAGACACGTAGAAGTCTGACCTTGATGCCTTTATTTTCGGAGTGCTGGCCACAGCTTTCTCTTTTTTCTTCCAATTTATATTCCACTCGTTTTATTTGTCCACAACAGGCCTGAGTGTTTCTGTGCCTTTGCTTCTTGCCACAAAGTCCCCAATCAAACATCTTCCATCTCTTCCATGTAAAACCTGCGTTTTGGGAATGTTGATTTGATTGAAAAAAACAGTTTATCGGCGATGGTACCAGCCCCATGTTTGTGCAGGTGGTCGAGAACAGCCCTCAACCGTTTGGAAGCCTTTAGGCCAAGATGGTCATTGAGGTAATTTTTCAACAATTTCTCATAGAGCTTCAAGACCTCTGTTGGTTTCTTTTTCAGCAGGAAATGGTCGAATTGCCTGACCAAATCCAGCGATTGTTGCTCATCGAGCAAACCAAGCAACTCCTCCAACTTGCCTTCCCGGCCAAGTATGGTGGCAATGGTTGGGAAATTTTGGCGGAAATCATAACGGCGGATAAGGTCTGCCAAGAGCTTTTTGACAAATGCTTCCCAATCGCCTTTGTGGTTTTGTTTGCACTTGTCATAAAACTCAAAGTCACGGGTCTCCAAAAACCGTTGTCGTGAAATGACGGTAATGACGTCTGCCTGCCCCTCTGCCTGTGCTATTTGTAGCAGAATTGCTTCCAACTTGGCCCTTACCGTTTCCTCCTTGAGGATGCGATGGCCCTTTTCCACCAAGGATTTTATCCGCCGAAAATCGCCCGAAGGCGTTAAGGCATCCACTAACTGCAAAATTTTTTGAGGTTCATGCAGGCATTCAAGCGTAAAAGCATCCATTTCTGCCTTGAGGCAGGGTTTGGCGAGGATATCGAGTTTTGTCAGCAACAATGAGGAGCGGTAGTTTGCTTCGAGAACCGTCCTTTCCAGTTCCAGGTCAATGGTTTGCAGCATTTTACGAGCAGCTTCATCCTCTTTTGACAGCGCAAGCAGGGTCGTGAGCAGTTTTCCAGAAAAACCATTGAGGCGATAAACCGGACGCTTGAACTCTGCTTCGCAAAAATCCCTGATTTCTTCCTGCAAATCGGGGGGAATGGGCTGAACAGCAAATGATGAAATCTTGTCGAAGGCTGCTTGCAGGTGATTTTTGATGTCAGGATTTTCTCCATCCAGCTTTTTCAAGATGGGCGAAAACCTGCTAATGGTGGCCGCCAGCATGGCCCATGCTTCGGCGAAATGCTCCAAGGCAATGGCGTCGTCTGCTTGACCAAGCAGTTCTTCCAGCATTTTCCCCAATTGCTTTGCGCCAGCGACACTTATTCGGTCGTTGGCCTTGCGGTAAGTTTGGATGGCAGCATCCAAGAGGTGGCCAAACTTCTCCCGGTTGTCGGCAAGCGGCACTTTTGCGGCAAACTTTGCCCGAAGGGCAAGGGAAAAAGGCTTGTTCGTCCTGGCATAATTTCGGACGAATGAGGCCAACTCATCAGGTCTCACGCTATCAAGGACAGCGTTGACAGTGAGCTTTTGGTGCGAAAAAGCCTTTTTGGTGGTGTCGTTTTTGTTGTGGCGCACCGTTTCTGAGAGGGTGCGGCGCAGGTTTAGCAGACCAGCCGCCACGTGTCCGCACATTCGTTCTCGGTCAAAAACATCGCATTCGCAGGAGCAAGCCTTCACTTTTGATGGGCTTATTTGCATTTCGACTTCAATTCCATCCACGATGGCAATCCATAGATGGTGTTCGTTTTCAAACAGCCGTGTCACTTTACCTTCTTCCAATAGCTTTTCCCCGACCAATAGGTGTTGGTCGCTTAGCTCCAATTCCAAATTTTTTAAAAGAAAGTTCAAGGCAAAATGTGTTTCTGGCCGACATGAATCAGCATACCCACAAAGGTACATGGCTAAGGACGTTCAACTCAAACGAAAAATATTACCTTTGGTTCTCTAAATTTTGATTGCAAAAACATGAAGAAAATATACTTGGTACGACATGCCAAATCAAGCTGGGACAACCCTGCTGCGACTGATATTGAGCGCCCCCTGAATGAGCGGGGCTTGAATGATGCGCCATTTATGGCGAAATTGCTGCGCAACAAAAACATCAAGCCGGACTTGATTGTAACCAGCCCTGCTATCCGGGCGATGACGACTGCCGCCTACTTCAAAAACGAATTGGGGGTAGCGGGCGAGGACTTTTTGGTTCGGGACGAAATCTACGAGGCCATGTCGTTTGTGATTGTGGAACTGATAAACCGGTTGCCAGAAACATGCGACTCCGTCATGATATTTGGTCACAACCCAACATTCACCAACGTCGCCAACCTGTTTACGAAAAAGTACATTGACAACATGCCAACCTGTGGCATAGTCTGTATCCAATCCGATGCAGATTCTTGGTTGAAAGTATCAAGCAACAACGCTCAGGTGACCGACCTGTTCTTTCCGAAGGAGTTTTCTGTTTTCTAAGAAAAAAATAGGGATGAGCCGATTTTTGCCAATGCTTTTACTTTCCTGCTTTCTTTTCGTGGGCTGCCTGACCCAACACCGGGAGCCATTGCCGATTGATGAAGACCAATTGGAAGCGGTGCTGTTGGATGTCCATGTTGCGGAAGCTGCAATGGGTCAATTGCAGGGCGGCGAAAAAAAGGACAGTTTGGCAAACCTTTACTACGACCAGATTGCTGCAATACACAAAATAGACCGGGAGGTATTGGACACGTGTCTTTCCATTTTACAGCGCAACCCTGAACAGACAAAGGAGATTTATGAAAAAATGGCAGAAAAAATGGAGGAATTGAAAGAAAATAAGTAGCTCAAGTCAAGTTGATGATTTACCCTTTGTTATCCCTCAGTTTACAATTTATTAATCTGTCAATACGTGCTTAACCGTTGTGTTAGGCTACTTTTGCCGCCAAATACACAATAGCCAATTATATGGAAGGCAAAAAGATTTTGATTGTTGATGATGAGCCGGATATTTTGGAAATCCTTTCTTACAATCTCCGCAAAGAAGGCTATCAAGTCGAAACTGCCAACAATGGTGAGGACGGTTTGAAAAAAGCGCTGGAAGTGATGCCTGATTTGATTATTCTGGACATCATGATGCCTCAAATGGATGGTGTAGAGGTCTGCCGGAACATCAGGAGTCAACCAGCCTTCAACCATACGCTGATAGCTTTCCTCACTGCGAGGGAAGAGGACTATTCCCAAATAGCAGCCCTTGACGTGGGTGGTGATGACTACATCACCAAGCCCATCAAACCAAGGGTATTGATGAGCAGGGTAAAGGCACTGATGCGCCGAAACTTGAAGACAGAGGAAACGGAAGCGGCCTTGAACCAAACTATCATCGGGGATTTGGTGATTGACCGGGAGCGTTTCAGAGTCATGCAATCAGGAACTGAGGTGGAGCTTGCAAAGAAAGAGTTTGAGTTGCTGAACCTACTGGCTTCCAAGCCTGGCAAGGTCTTTACTCGTGATGAGATTTTCAATAAAATATGGGGCACGGATGTGATTGTGGGCAATCGAACCATTGACGTGCACATCCGCAAACTGCGGGAAAAATTAGGCGATGATTACATCAAAACCATCAAGGGCATCGGGTATCGCTACGAATTTTAACAACGACCTACCTTCACAAGCATCTACCAAGGATGCCAGCCCGACCTTTCGGACTGCCCACTCCCACCAGTTCCCTCCCTTTGGGAACCTAAAAAATCCGACACCAAACCGAATTGCTATTGCTGCTGCCTTTTGGGCTTCCCTGCTAAGCACGATTTCTTTGAGTTTGCTCAATTTGTTGCAGCACGCCAAATTTAGTTGGCCAGTGCTGCTGCTGACCTTTTTTTTCACCTTTGGGCTTTGTCTTTTCATCTTTCGCTTTTACCTCCTTCGCTATATCCAACGAAAAATTAAGGTCATTTACAAAAGCATTCACAAGCACAAACTGACGACCACCGAAAAAAGGGACTACAGCTATATGCAAGACAGAGTCATGGATGATGTGGAGAAAGAGGTTGAGGCTTGGGCTGCCGTGCAGGAAAAGGACGCTGAGAAATTGAACACTTGGCAGGAGTATCGGCGGAAGTTCTTGGGGGATATTTCGCACGAGCTGAAAACGCCAATCTTCAATATTCAGGGATACCTCGAAACCCTGCTTGAAGGTGGTTTGGAAGATGAGTCCATTAATAAAAACTACCTTCAGCGTGCAGCAAAAAACGTGGAGCGACTGAATACCATTGTTGAGGATTTGGAGTCCATTTCACGGTTGGAGTCGGGTGAACTCATTTTGGATCTCCAACTTTTTGACATAAAAACCTTGACGGAGGAGGTCTTTGACGACTTGGAGTTCAGGGCAAAAGAGCGCAACATTCGGCTAGTATTGAAGCCCGGTGCAGACCAAGGATTCACCGTCCGGGCGGACCGGGAATACATCCGGCAGGTACTCTCCAACCTCGTCAATAACTCATTGAAGTATGGTAAAGAGGGTGGGGTGACAAAGGTTAGCTTTTACGACATGGACAAAAACTTGCTGGTAGAGGTAGCGGACACTGGCATTGGCATTGCCCCCGACCACCTAAACCACCTTTTCGACCGGTTCTATCGGGTGGATAAAAGTCGCTCCCGGGAACAGGGTGGCTCGGGCTTGGGGCTTTCCATCGTAAAACATATCGTGGAGGCACACAAGCAAACCATCAATGTGCGCAGCACCCCTGGGCTGGGGTCAACGTTCGGGTTTACATTAGAAAAGGCTTGATAATCAGCCAATTGTTGCCAACAAATGAAAAAAGCCCTGGTGTAAGCAAGGCTACAACAGGGCTTTATTGGGTCAAAAATTGGCATTTCCTACACCACAATATTTATCATACGGCCAGGCACAACCACTACCTTCTTCACGGTCTGACCTTCCAGCCATTTCTTCACAGTGTCCAATTCGAGGGCGGCCTTTTCCAAATCTGGCACAGACATACCTGCTGGCAAGTCAATCAAGTCACGCTTCTTGCCATTGATGCTGACGGGGTAGGAAATAGTGTCTTGGACAAGGTATGCCTCGTTCACAGTTGGGTATGGCGCTTCGCAAACAGTCGTCGAATGGCCCAATTGGTGCCAAAGTTCCTCTGCGGTAAATGGCGCAAACGGCGCAACCAAACACACCAATTCATCCAAAACAGCCTGCTTGGAGCAGTTTAACGAGCGAAGTTCGTTGACGCAAATCATGAAGGCGCTAACGCAGGTGTTGAACGAAAAGCGCTCTATGTCCTCCTGCACTTTTTTGATGCAGGTGTGCAGCACTTTCAGTTCGGCCTTGGTTGGTTCGGCATCGGTCACGAGGTACTTGCCGTTGTTTTCGTCATAAAACAACATCCACAATTTCCGAAAGAAACCGGAAACGCCGCTAATGCCCTTTGTGTCCCAGGGCTTGGCCTGCTCAATGGGGCCGAGGAACATCTCGTACATGCGGAAGCAGTCGGCGCCGTAACGGTCCACCATTTCGTCTGGGTTGATGACGTTGTGCAGCGACTTTGACATTTTCTCCACCCGCAGGGAGAGTGGGATATGCTGAGTCCCATCTGCATCAGTCACAACATTTACGTGAGAATTTGGCGAAACCTGCTCAAAGCGGTTGTCGGTTAGTTGAAGGCCCGCAAATTTTTCCAAGGAAATACGCCATTCGTCGTCCACCAAGCTAACGGGGACGTGGAGTTCGAGTGTCCTACCTCCCTCCAGCGTTACCTCCATCACAGCGGATTTCCCCTGAATCATCCCCTGGTTCATCAACTTCTTGTACGGCTCTTTCGTTGGCACTAACCCCTTGTCATACAGGAACTTATGCCAAAAACGGCTGTACATCAGGTGGCCCACGGCATGCTCCGTGCCACCTACGTACAGGTCAACGTCCTGCCAGTAGTTCAAGGCTTTTTGAGAAGCAAACTCTTTTTCATTGTCGGCGTCCATGTACCGCAGGAAGTACCACGAGGAGCCAGCGAACCCGGGCATGGTGTCCGTTTCCCGCCGCCACCCATTGGGTAGGTTGACCCAATTTTCGGCACGTGCAAGGGGCGCTTTTCCGCCGGAAGCGGGCTTGAAGTCGTCCAACACAGGCAATTCGAGCGGCAGTTCGGAGATGGGAAGCGGATGCGCCACGCCGTCGGGGTCGTAAGCGATGGGGAACGGCTCGCCCCAATAGCGTTGTCTGCTGTAGATGGCATCCCGCAAGCGGAAATTGATTTTTCGGTGGCCAATGCCCATTGTCTCTGTGCGCACCAAAACCTCCTCGATGGCGTCCATGACCTCCATGTCGTTGAGGAAGTTGGAGTTTATCATTTTGCCCTGCTTGTCCTCGATGGTAGCACCGGGGTACATTGATTTGTCAATGATTTCGACGATGGGCAGGTTGAACTTTTTGGCAAAACGCATGTCCCGCTCGTCGTCGGCTGGCACAGCCATGATGGCGCCTGTGCCGTAATCCTTCAGCACGTACTCGGCAATCCAGATGGGGATTTTTTCGCCGTTGAAGGGATTCAGGGCGTATGCACCCGTGAATGCACCAGACACTTCCTTGGTCTCGGCCATGCGGTCACGCTCGCTGCGGGTGTTCACGTAGGCGAGGTAATCGGCGATAGTTTGGGCTTGTTCAGGGGTAGTGATTTGCTTTACCAAATCGTGCTCTGGGGCAAGCACCATAAAGGTTGCCCCGAAAATAGTGTCGGGTCGGGTGGTAAATATTTCGAGGGATGAGGCATTGGAGGCAGCGGATGAGTCGGCAATTTGGAAGAACATTTGTGCGCCCTGCGATTTGCCAATCCAGTTCGACTGCATTTTTTTCATCGAATCGCTGAAATCCACGGTGTCGAGGTCGGAGAGCAATCGGTCGGCGTAGGCAGTGATGCGGAGGCTCCATTGCAACATTGGTTTGCGCTCAACTGGGTAGCCACCCCGCTCGCTCACCCCGTCCTTCACTTCGTCGTTGGCCAATACGGTACCTAAAGCTTCGCACCACCAGACGAAGGTGGTTTTGCGGAAGGCAAGGCGGTAGTTCATCAAAGTATCGTCCTTTTCCTTGTGCGTCATGGCGGCCCATTGAGAAGCGGAAAAACCAAATGGCTCGGAGCACGCTGCGTGGGCATTGGCTGCGCCTTCTTTTTCAAAAATGGCGACAAGCTCTTGGATTGGGCGAGCCTTTGCTGCTGTTTGGTCATACCAATGCCCGAAGAGCTGAAGGAAAATCCACTGGGTCCACTTGTAGTACTTTGGGTCGCTGGTTTGGACTTCCCTGCTCCAGTCGAAGCTGAATCCGATTTTGTCCAATTGGTCCCGGTACCGGGCAATGTTGTCAGCGGTAGCCTTGGCCGGGTGCACACCCGTCTGTATGGCGTACTGCTCGGCAGGCAACCCGAAGGCGTCATAGCCCATCGGGTGAAGCACATTGAAGCCCTTCATGCGCTTGAAGCGGGCGTAGATGTCGGAGCCAATGTAGCCCAATGGGTGCCCGACGTGTAGGCCCGAACCGGAAGGGTAGGGGAACATATCCAAGACATAAAATTTAGGCTTGTTGGAGTCGTTGGAAACCTTGTAAACTTGGTTGTCCTGCCACCACTTTTTCCATTTTTGCTCGATTTCACGAGGGTTGTATTCCATGACAAATAGTTGTTTTATCCTTTAAGGTACTCAATCCTAATTTCTAAAAAAATGCGAATAAACGTTTTTTTAAGGAATTGGTTGTGGTGAATGTTTCGAGTTCTTGTATTAGGTACAAAAATTGATTCTAAAAAAGGAAGTTGTTTTTGGATTTAATTCTAAATTGCGTTCGATTTTGACAAGGACACAGCCCTACCCATTCTCACCACTATAAATAGTACACAAACCAATCGTTGTTTCAGGACATTTCATAAAATTCAAGGACTATCAACAAATCCACCAACTCTTTTAGTTAGGTTGGATTCTGAATTTTTTAGCTAAAATTGTTCTCCCATGATTTCACCGATTTACAAGCCGTATGCTGGTTTGAACTGCCTGATTACCAAGGCATTACCTATCTTTTTGCTGGCATTTGTCCTCGGTAGCACCGAATTGAAAGCGCAGGTGCTGACCTGCCCGGCCAACTACGTGATAAACCTACCGCAGAACGAATGCGAGGTCGCCATTTACTACGACTCCTTGGTTTGGAGCGCCAGTATTCCCGTAAGCGACCCGGTATTCTTCCCATTTCCCGGCACTTTTTTGCCAACGGGAATCACCACCATTACGCTGGCGGTTTCGGGCAACAACAACAATTTTTACACCTGCACCTTTGAGGTAAACATCCTTGCCTACCAATCCACCAATTTCAACTGCCCAGGTGTTGCGTTGGTTTCCTTGGATGGGGAATGCGAGCGAATGTTAACCGCAACGGATATTTTGGGTGAAACATTCAACCCCTGTGATGAGGATTACACCACTGAAATACAAATTGGGAACAATTGGGTTCCAGGCATAATTGACGCCGAGGATGTTGGTACAACCTTCAACGTAAGGTTGACAAATTTCGAGACAGGGCATACCTGTACCACACTTGTTACCGTCATAGGAGGGGAGCCTCCTTCCATTACCTGTCCGCCCAATAGGGTTCAATTTTGCAATGAACCGACAGTCCCATCCTACACAGGTGAGCCAGCATTGACTGGGTGCTTTGATAATGTGACCCTTACTCATACGGATGTTTTGACTTCCACAATGTGCCCAGATACCTTTGCTTTTCAAATTGTCCGAACATGGTCAGCTACCTCCCCAAATGGAAGCCAAACTTCTTGCCACCAAAATATTACTGGAAAGCGGTTTCCTATCGGCCTTGTGGTTTTCCCAGCTGATTTGGACGACATCACAAGCCCAGCACTTTCTTGCAACGACTCCCTTAACCTTGCGGCAACAGCACATCCAGATATTACTGGTTGGCCATTGGTGGGTGATTTCCAGCCCACGGATAATGTTCATTGTAGGTACGCCGTGAGTTATTTGGACAACACCAACAATCTGTGCGGCGATTCTTACCACATCAAAAGGATTTGGACCGTTGTTCAGATTTGTGGATCTAACATCCGGCGTGACACCCAAACCATTTTAGTGCTGGACAACAAGGCTCCTGTTTTTGAGATTCCAGATACCGTCTATTTCAGCAATGCCGGTGGCTGTGTAGATTCGGTTCACCTACCAGCAGCCACGGTGCTTTCAGAGTGCTCAAACTATAGCTTGTTGCTGCAATCTGACTGGGGCAATTTCACGACCAATGGCGCTTGGATACATCCTGACACCGTAGCTGGGAACTATTTGATAAACTATAAATTAACGGATGCCTGCGGTAACGACACAACTCAAACGTTGGTGCTCAAAATCGCCGACGAAACGTTGGTGGCTTGCCCACCATCCGACACGGTAACCTGCGACTACTTTTTTTCGGTGATTTCTCCGGCACTTCAAATCCAAAACTACGATGTACTAAATGTACATGGATTGCCTAATTTTTACAACAATTGCAGCTACTCCATTACCCAAGACGCAACTTCGAATGTGGATGGTTGTGGAAATGGCGTTGTTACACGGAACATTCATGCTAGCAACCCAGAAGACACATTGAGTTGTGTGCAGTCCATCATTGTAGAGCACGTCTCCAACTTCATCGTACAGTTCCCAGCCGATATTTCCCTTTGTGTGGCACCGACGCCTGCCAACCTGCCCGAACCCGTTATCACTTTGGCCAATTGCGAAGCATTGGCTGTTTCCTTTATTGACATGAATGTCCCATCTGGCATCACCGGCTGTTACACCCTGCAGCGGACTTGGTTTTTGATAAACAGTTGTGTGTATGCTGGCACCCCAGATGGGTCGGATACAGCAGTTGGGGAGCGAAGGTTTCAGGATAATGGTGATGGCTATATGGAGTACACCCAAAACATCCATGTGAACAACAACGCTCCTATTACTTACCCCAATGGCTGTGAGATACCCGATTTGTACCTTGACGCCGATGACTGCATATTTGACATGTTGGTGCCCCAGCCTGAAGTATTAGGCTGTGGAAGCAACATCAACCTGACAGTATCTGGGAGTTTGGGCAATAACCTTGGGGCTTCCGTTGGAATTACCCCGGGAACCTATTCCGTTAGCTACAATGCCTCGGACGAATGCGGGAAAATGCAGGCCTGCTTAACCATGTTTGAGGTATTTGATACAATTTCTCCAGTTGCACGATGCAAGCAACAATTGACAATTACCTTATCAGCGAACTGTTCGGCGAACGTTCAAGTAGGTGACTTTGATGATGGGAGCACGGATAATTGCGACAACAATGTTGCCCTCTCCTTCAACCCCAATGCCAATGTCCAAGCACTGGTTTTCAATGCCTGTGACCTTGGCCTTCAGTTGATTGATTTGTGGGTGACGGACGATGAGGGAAATAAAAGTAACTGTCAATCTGAATTGATGATTCAGGGCAGCACCAATTGTGACTGTGACCCAGCCTTAGGCGGACAAGTAGTTACTGCGTTGGGCATACCCATCCGAAATGTTAAAGTATTGCTAACCAGTCCTGGCAAACCTGACAGGATTGATTATACAGATGCCAATGGCAACTACTATTTTGGTGGAATAGTAATCGGGGACGACTACCAGATAACGCCCGCCAAGGACACCTTCCCGCTCAACGGCGTTACAACTTTTGACTTGGTAACCATAAGAAGGCACATCCTTCTAATTGACCTATTGGGCTCTCCCCATAAAATGATTGCCGCTGACGTCAACAAGTCTGGCTCGATTACAACCTTTGACCTCGTAGAAATAAGCAAACTGATTTTGCTCATCCACCCTGCATTTCCGAACAACAAGTCTTGGAGGTTTGTGGATGCTGCCTACACTTTCCCAAATCCGCAAAACCCGTTTGGCGCACCATTTCCTGAATCAAGAAATGTTAATGACGTGTTGACAGCTCAACTTAACATCAATTTTGTTGGAATAAAAGTAGGTGATGTGAACAACAGTGCAAGTACGTCGCCCATTGTTTCGCCCGATGACAGTTTGGAGAAAAATGATTAACAATGCGTGGTTGATTTATAGTTTTTGTTTGGTTGATTTCGCAATATCCGGTCGCTTGTATTGAATTGAATATTCCTGCAATTTTTTTTGCCTGTTTTTTTTGATTGTGCAAATAAAGATTACCTTTGCCGTGTTAAAGTTCCCATTTTCATATCCAATTAGCGAATAATCTATTTTTTTTGAACCTACTTACTCACAATTTTAAATCCGTGCGCTATGGATAATGTTAAAACAGCAAAGTTGACAGCCCTGATTTCCAAGCTAACAGTTGCAGCGAACAAGGCCGTTGAGAAACATGAGCCTAAGTTTGACCCACGGAAACACTACTCAATCACCGGGTTGAATTCCGATGCAGGGTTCAACAGTCGAGGTAATAGTTTTGGCGGAACAAGCCTACTTAGAAGTTATTGATGAGAACATTTCACATTCAGTTGGCAAAGTCCACCTGTTAGCAACAGACAAAAAAAAGAGCGGAAAAACGATACAACTCGTTTCCGCTCTTTTTTTTTGTGCGATTTGTAGAACCCTTAATCTGTAACCTTGAACGAATTGACTTTGGACGTAAACCCAGAGAAGTTGCCTACTCCATTGTCAATATTATTGAAAAAGACATCACCATCGCTGTTTGAATCGCCTGGTTGGTTTTGCCAATTCAGCGATTCGTGGTACAAGAAATAAGCTTTGGAAACGGTTCGAAGTTCAATCAAAAAATTGCCAGATCGCGTCATTGAGGGGTCAAATGAATAATGCCCTGTGAATTTTAAGGTAATGTACTGCCCATCAAAATAAGTGTCCCGAATCAAGAAGCTTTGGTCATTGTTGTATTTGATGAGCGGGGGAACTTCGCCCAATTTGTCAACAAAAGTGGGAGGCGCTAAATAAGTCCTTCCAAATAGGGTATCCCCATTCGAAAGCACAGAGTAGGGGGTCAATTCTTGGTAAAACTTGAGGTGGTAAAAATTTTCAATGCCTACGGGATCCCTCAATGAAACAGAAACCAGGAAATCAACTACAATATTGCTGCCTTTTCCTGTTGTCACTTGTGGCTCAAAAGAAACATCCTCCAAGTTGACTGGCGAGGGGATACTATTTTTGGCTGTTATTGTTTGGTAGCCTTCAACTGACACTTCAATGGTGTATTCCTTGTCAAATTCTGGTAGCAAATGGGTGGTTTTGTAAAAGGGCAGGAAGTTTTGCGCATCATCCGGCTCTACCAACTGCAAAACCTCCAAAAGTTGTCCTCCTGCAAAAACCTTTACTTCAGCATTTTTAACGTATTCCGTGGGCGTGTTGGAAAGGACTGACCTTGTTTTATAGACGTACACCTCCAAACTGTTCTGGTCAGAAAAATTGCTAAAAACCACCAAATCAGCCATAGTATCTGAGGGCAAATTCACAACATCCTCACAGGCGGTAAGGACGCAGGAAGCAACAAGTGCATAGAGATAAAAAAAATTGAATTGACGCATAGTGGTGTTGAAATTGCAGTTTGCACGTCAAAGTTCGAGATATTATTCTTGTTTTTATTGTTTTAGTGGACATATTTTTGTAAAAATCAAGATAGGACACTCAATCGGAATTAAATAAAATCTTGAAACTTATTTCAAAATTTTCTTCGGATTATTCTTTGATTTTTTAATTGAAAAGTTGGAGCGGTTAAGATACTTTTGCACCTGTTTTCAAAAAAAAGCAGTGTTGTTTAAATCAATTCAAAATGGCAAGAGAACTTCAATTAAGGGAAGCCCTGCGGGAAGCAATGTCAGAGGAAATGCGACGGGATGATTCCGTGTTCCTCATGGGCGAAGAGGTGGCGGAATACAACGGTGCCTACAAAGTTAGCAAGGGCATGCTGGAAGAATTTGGTGCAAGGAGGGTCATTGATACCCCTATCGCCGAGCTGGGCTTTGCCGGAATAGGTGTCGGTGCAGCTATGAACGGTCTCCGGCCCATCATCGAGTTTATGACTTGGAATTTTGCCGTGCTGGCTTTTGACCAAATCGTCAACAATGCCGCAAAAACCCTTTCACAATCTGCTGGCGACTTCATGTGCCCCATCGTTTTCAGGGGACCATCAGGTGCTGCTGGCCAGCTCGCTCAACAACACTCCCAGACTTTTGAGAGTTGGCTTGGCAACTGCCCCGGGCTAAAGGTCATCTCCTGCATTGACCCAGCCGATGCAAAGGGCCTGATGAAGTCCGCCATTCGTGACAACGACCCTGTTTGTGTGATGGAATCGGAGGTGCTCTATGGCTACAAAGGTTTGGTGCCAGATGGTGAATACCTTGTCCCCATTGGGGTTGCCATTGTTCGGAGGCCAGGCACTGACGTAACCATTGTTTCTTTTAACAAAATGGTGCTGGAGGCCATGAAGGCAGCCGAAGAACTGGAAGGTATGGGCATTTCAGCAGAAGTCATTGACCTGCGCACCATTCGTCCGCTGGACATCCACACGGTGGTAGAATCTGTGAAAAAGACAAACAGGCTTGTTGTGGTGGATGAATCGTGGCCCATGTTTGGGGTATCAGCGGAAATCGCCTACGAGGTGCAAAAATACGCTTTCGACCATCTTGACGCTCCCGTGACAAGGGTAAATTCGGCGGACACTTCATTAGGCTATGCGCCAACCTTGGTTGATGAATACTTGCCGAATCCCACGAAAATCATCAAGGCCGTCAAAGAAGTCATGTACGCTACTGCTTGATAAATCGTCCATCAAACGCATAATGAAAAGCCAACCTTTTGTGAAAGAGGTTGGCTTTTTCATTCGCCGCTCCTTCGGAATCCTATTCCCTTTTTGTTGAAAACAAAGGCGCTGCTGTCCGATTTGAATTCAATTACATCCTCCAAAATCAGGACATTGGAGGAGATATTTTCCCGTTCATCGGGTGAAAGGTTGGCAAGCCGAAGGTTTTGGTTTTTGATGGCTTCCGTCACGACCTGCCGCACCGTCCGGGCGTTGCCAAAATACTTGTCCCGGTAATTGTAAAGGAACTCCATGTAAGAAGCCAAATGCTCCTCAGCTTCCGGGGCAGGCAGAATTCCCTTTTCCTCCAACATTTGCAATGCGATTTGAAGCAACTCTTGCGAAGAATAATCCTCGAATTTCAGCATTTTGTCAAAGCGGCTACTCAGCCCCGGATTCGCTTTTAAGAACGCCTCCATGTTGTCAGGGTATCCCGCAACGAAGACAAAAAACTGCCCCCGGCGGTCTTCCATCCGCTTGAGGATGGTCTGTATGGCTTCGTCCCCGAAATCGTTGCCGGAATTGCTTTTGTGCGATAGCGAATATGCCTCATCAATAAACAAGACGCCGCCCATTGCCTCGTCAATTTTCTCTGCAGTTTTTGTGGCGGTCTGCCCTACAAAACCTGCCACCAGTCCCTGCCTGTCCGTTTCCACCATGTGGCCACGTTCCAAGATGCCAAGCGCCTTGTATATTTTGGTCAAAATACGAGCGACCGTGGTCTTGCCAGTGCCGGGATTTCCAATCAGGACGGTGTGCAGGAAAAAGCTGTTCAATACATCCCGGCTGGTCTCCCGGTAGTAACGGACCAGGCGAACGTGCTCGATGATTTGCGAGCGCACCTTTTCGAGGCCAATCAGACGATTGAGTTCCAAAATGGATTCTTTGAGCAAGTCCTCATCAATCGGTATGAGCGGCAGTTCTCGGTTTGGCTTAACTTCAAGGTTCGACACATCCTCAAATTGGATGGTCTGGAGCGCCTCCATGTCGAGGCTTGTGGGGTCAATCATGGACATCACCCGCAAGCCGAGGTTGATTTTGGCTTTTTCCAGCAAATCATACACAAAACGGGCGTTGCCGAAACTTCGGTCACGGTCTCTGTAGCCATTGGTGATGATTTCGTCAAGCCGCAACTTGGCCGTTGGGGTGAGCTTCACCTCCTTCTCCTCGCAAGCGTACCATGCTATTTGCGAAAGCTCCTGCGGCAAGTAATCGGTGAACTCAAAAAAATGCTGGAACCGAGATTTCAGGCCCGGGTTGCTGTCCAAGAACTTGCCAATCTCTTTGGGATACCCAGCCGCAATGACGGCGAGGTCGCCCTTGCCGTCGCTCATTTCCTTCATCAAAATCTCGATGACTTCCCGGCCAAAATCCTTGGTGTCCTCTGCGCTTCGGGCAAGGGCGTAGGCTTCATCAATGAACAGAACCCCGCCCCTTGCTTTTTCGATGGCATCCTTCACTTTTGGGGCAGTCTGGCCGATGTACTCCCCAACGAGGTCCACTCGGTCAACGATATGCACGTGGCCAACGGAAAGCAAACCCATTTTGCGGTAAAGCTGTCCCATCATTTTTGCAACGGTCGTCTTGCCCGTGCCGGGGTTGCCAATGAAAACGGAATGGACGTTGATGCTTTCCTTTTCCTCAAAGCCCGCATTTTTTCGCAACTGCAAAAACTGGATGTAGCGGGCGTGTTCCCGTACTTTTTGCTTGATTTCTCCCAACCCGACCAGCGCATCCATTTTGGACATCAGGGCTTCAAAGCTCTCCGTGGTTTCCTCCGTGGTGTTGAACAGGACTGGTGCGTGTTGATTGGGTACGAACATTAATGGCTGGCCCTCCTCAAAAGCTTCGCCGACCTCGAATGAAATGGCAGCCATCATTTTGTCCATAAACACCAACTCGCAAGTGTATTTGTCCTTGCGCCATGAACCCTTTACGTTGCTGCCCCAACCGGCGCTTATCTTGAGGTATTCGTCCTTCCGCTCAATTTTTTGAAGGCGAACTACTTGCCCTTTCAATTCCCTTGCTTCATTGTAGAACTTTACAAAAAGCTCACACTGCCATAGCTTATCAAAATGGGTGTTTT
The DNA here is from genome assembly GCA_002435785.1 of Saprospiraceae bacterium UBA6168. GTDB lineage: Bacteria > Bacteroidota > Bacteroidia > Chitinophagales > Saprospiraceae > UBA6168. Next base: position 83,511 of record DIUC01000028.1, read on the forward strand.
TCAACAAAATTTCAGCGTAAATGTACCGGGTGTCAATAGCATCCACTTTCCGGTAGTATTTCCGGTCGTCCTCCATCACATCGTCGTAGGGGCCTTCGTAGAGCTTGAAGGAATGGACTTGGATGTAGGCATTGTTGCCATTTTTCAGGGCAGTTTCACCAGCGTCTTCCACATAGAAATACTTGGAGGCGACTTTTTCACCTTCTATATATGCTTCCCAGGCGTAAGTTCCTTTTTTCCAAAAGGTTCCATCCGCCTTGTTGCCCCAGCCTTCCCGGACATAGACGATGTTGTCGTATTTGCTGACCTTGCGCTTGAAGGGCAGCACACAGAGTTCTTTCTTGGTCTTTTTGATGTGGTAGCAGCGCAGCTCGACCTCTACGTCCCAGTCGTCTATGTCGAAGTATTTGTTGTAAAAGGAGAGTTCAGCATAGACGTAAGCTGTGTCCCAGCGGTCAAACACCTGCCTATACTTTTTTTTGTTGTCCGCAAGCCACTCCGTGGAAGCGTAAAACTTCAGTTCTCGAAACTTGAATTTTTTGAAATCTGGATATCGGACAGCGGTCATAGATATTTGATTGGTGGGTTTTGGGGCTTTGTGGATTGGTAAGTTGACCAGCACAAAACTAACTAAAAACTCCATTTTTTGAAGACAAAAATTCAGCTTTGGCATTGCTGTTGACAACCAGGGCTGTCATGTAGGAAACCCAAATGGAGTAGGCTAACGACAAGAAACAACAAGCCTATCGGTCACTCGGTTTGGTGAAAAGTATAGCGCTCAAAAAGTCGAAAAAACAATCCCATGCAATTACTCAAAGAGTTTTTGCATCTTTCGGCCAATAATTCATTCAAAACGAACAACATGGAAAACAAGCAAGCCGGTGCTGGAGACCTTGTCAAATATTTTGGACTTGGCACAGGCATCATCCTTATCATTAGCTCTATCATTGGGTCTGGGGTCTATAAAAAAGTAGCCTCCATGTCGGTCATCGCCGAGTCACCGGAGATGATACTGCTGGCTTGGGTGTTGGCAGGAGTTGTCACACTGCTCGGAGTTCTCTCCCTTGCGGAAATCGCAATGCTGATGCCAGAGTCGGGCGGCTCATTTGTCTATCTGAACAAAATCTATGGGGAAAAGTATGGCTACTTCTACGGTTGGGCCAGTTTCGCTTGCATTCAGTCGGCCTCCACGGCGGCTATTGCCTACGTCTTTGCCCAGTCCCTAAACGCAGTGGTACCTCTCCCAATTCTCGGCGGGGCGTGGGAGTCCTTGACGGTGCTGTGGATTTTCACCCCCTTCGCCAACATGGGGGTCAAGCTCGCAGCCGTTGGCCTAATCGTGCTCCTCAGTGCGGTCAACTACATGGGGGTCCGAAAGGGTGGGGGACTCAGCAACATCATTACTGTCATTGTAGTCATCAGCCTTTTTTCCATCATCATCATGGGCCTCACATTGAGCGATGGCAGTTGGGGCAACCTCACCACCGACTCCAGCACTTACCCTCCGCAAAAAATGGGAGAAAACTTCGGGTTCATGAAAGTACTGTTCGGCACAATGTTGGCCTCCTTTTGGGCTTACGAGGGTTGGATAAACATCGGGTTCGTGGGCGACGAAATCAAGAACCCACAGCGCAACATCCCCCGTATTTTGATATTCGGCATTCTGATTATCATGGGCATTTACTTGCTCGTGAACATGACCTACTTGTATGTGATGCCGATTGATGAAATGATGGCCGTGGCGACCACCGAGAACGGCGTAGCTGCCGTGGAGGTCATGCGGAAATTCCTTGGCAATGGTGGGGCTTTTGCCATCTCGCTGCTCATCGTGCTTACCACAGCGGGCTGCACCAACTCGACGATACTCACTTCCGCACGTATATATTATGCGATGGCAAGGCAGGGCATGTTTTTCAAAAGAGCGGCCTACGTTCACCCAAAGTACAAAGTTCCCACAAAATCCTTGGTCATTTTTGCGACATGGTCTTGCATTTTGGTATTCTCCGGCACATTCGACCAACTCACCGATATGCTGGTTTTCGTGCAGTTCATTTTTTATGCACTCGTGATTGCTGGTGTTTTCATCCTTCGGAAAAGAATGCCCGATGCCGAACGCTCTTACAAAGTCATTGGCTATCCAGTAGTGCCAGCATTATTTGTGCTTTTCTGCGTAGGGTTGTTGATAAACACGGTAATTGAGCAACCAAGGGAAGCAGGTATTGGCTTGTTTTTGACCGCACTCGGGACGCCCTTTTACTATTATTTCAAGAAAAATAACTTCGTTACTAAGGATTGATTGCGAGAGCAATCCGGTTGTCACAAATTGCCGCTAAAATAAATGGTTTTGAAACGGGTCTGCGTGCCGTAGGTACCGCTATATTCCCCACTGGATGTAGCATACCTTCGGCACGCAAACCAATGTTTATGCAGATTTCTTCCGACGTTTCGTGCCTAAGGGCATGTTTATCCGCATTTCAAACCCGAATTTGCACAAACAACTATTCCCACTATCTTCGCACCCGAACCAGTGTTCGCCAAAGCCCTCAGCCTTTAACTAAATATGCCAAAATTTCACAGCCTAAAAGTTCGGGATGTGCGCCGGGAGACGCCAGATTGCGTTTCCGTCAGCTTTGAAGTCCCACCAAATCTAAAGCCCGAATACGAGTTCGTCCCGGGCCAGCACCTTACCCTCAAAAAAACTATCAACGGCACGGAAGTCCGTCGCTCCTATTCCATTTGTTCCAGCCCAACTCAAGGCGAACTTAGGGTAGCCATCAAGCGGGTAGCAGGTGGCCAGTTTTCGGTTTTTGCCAATGAGCAACTTGCCATCGGCACCGACCTTGACGTGATGACCCCGATGGGCAATTTCACCATTGAGGCCGCCCCCGAACAAGTTAAGCATTATGTCGCCTTCGCAGCCGGAAGCGGCATCACCCCCATCATCGCTATGATGAAAACGGTGCTGGCGGTGGAGCCTCTCAGCCACTTTACCTTATTTTATGGTAATCGCACGACGGAATCCATCATCTTCAGGGACGAGATTGAAGACCTAAAGAACGAATACCTCACCCGCTTGAGCGTTCACCATGTATTGAGCCAGGAGGACATTGGGGCGGACTTGTTTTTTGGTCGAATAGACCAGGAAAAAAGCCGTCGTTACTGCACACGACTGCTGGATGTGGCCGATGTGGACGCATTCTACCTCTGCGGCCCGGAGCAGATGATATTTGCAGTAAAATCAACCCTCCTTGAACTTGGGGTTGAGGAAAGGCAGGTCCATTTTGAATTGTTCACCACCCCGGGCGAAAGTACAGGAGTAACCAACAAGGCTTGGGTTCCAACCCAGCGCCTCTCTGCTGCCAAAATCACACTGACCTTGGACGGCAATACCTTTACCTACGACCACGGTCAAGCAACCGAGACCATCCTCGATGCCGCTTCTAAAACGATTGCCGACCTTCCGTTCGCCTGCAAAGGTGGCGTGTGTTGCACCTGCAAAGCCAAACTGTTGCAAGGTGAAGTAGAGATGGAAGTGTGCTATGGCCTCGAACGGGAAGAAGTGGAGGCTGGCTATATACTGACCTGCCAAGCCCATCCAAAAACCGAAACAGTGGTTTTGAGCTTTGATGAGTAACAACTGTAAGAAGCTGATTTTCAGTATTTTGTAGGAATAACTGCGCCGACCTAACCTTGTTGCCTTATGGCTATTTCGCCAACCAAACAAAAAATCTTTGAGGAGGCCGCTCAGCTTTTTCAGGAAAAGGGCTACTTAGCGGCCTCCATGCGAGAGCTTGCCATGCGGTGCGGCTTGCAGGTTTCGAGTTTGTACTCGCATTTTGGGAGCAAGGAAGAGCTGCTGCAAAAAATCTGCTTTGACAGCGCAAGGGCGTACCAGGACGGCATGAAAACAGTGGAAGAATCAAATGCCTCACCCTCCGACAAGGTGCGCCAGCTCATATCCCTGCACATTCGAATCGCTACGACAGACGTGACCTCCGTGACCATTTTCAGCGACGAGTGGCGGCACTTGAGCGAGCCTTTTTTGCAGGAGTTCCTGGGGATTCGCAAGGATTACGAGACCCGGTTCAGCCGAATCCTTCAGCAGGGGATTGACGCTGGGGAACTGGCAGGAATGAACGTCACGGTTTGCCTTTTTACCATCCTGACGTCGCTGCGGTGGCTACACCGGTGGTATCCCGAAAAACGGGGCATTTCGGTAAAATCTCTGGAAGCGGAAATTTTGCGATTTCTGTTCAATGGGATCAAGAAGCCGTCACACCCACAATAAATGACTGAAAGCAATGAACAAAGGAATCTTCATTTTACTTTTTGCCACCGCCCTGTCCTTAACAACGAGCTGCGGCTCCGATGCAAAGCAGGGGCAACAATTTGCCTGTGGCACTCCACTTGCCGAGGCGGAATTAAACGAGTTCAAGGCCCCGAACAAACCTGGCTATAAGGTTGATGAGCTGAAATTATTGGGAAAGCTGTCGCTTGCCATCTTCGACACAACGGGGAGGGTTAAGAACTACGACGTACAGTTTTTTGACAACACGAGGCAAAGGTTGGTAGTGCAGGTATATGAGATGTGGGAACTGACGGACATGGACAAGGCGGCCTGTGCCGTTTTCAATTTCAAGGACTACATGCTGCCGCCTGAAACGATGGTCATTTTTTACCAAAAAGAGAGAAATGCGCCCGACCAGCACATTGTGTTGGGGTTGCGGACAACTGATTGAGGTGAGGATTTGCGCAGCGAAAACAAAAAAGGAAGCTTTCGCTGCGCAAACAGTTGTTGTTAAGGTGTAACGTCGTTGCCAGCCAGTTCAATCATGATTGACAATTCATCCACCAATTCTTGGTCGTTGCCGTTGAACCCGACGCTCTTGAAGCGAATTTTGCCATTGCGGTCCACCACGAACTTGGTCGGAATGCCCGATACTCCAAATTTGGCGACCACCTCATTTTCCAAGTCAAGTAGCACATTAAAGGTATAGGACTTGGAAGCGATGAAATCCCCAGCGGACTTCGCTTTGTCCTCCGAGTTTTCCCAAGTGTCAATGAAGAGGAACTCCACGTCCTTGCGGTCGGCATATTTATTTACAGCCGTTTGCATACCGGGGAAGGAAGCCTTGCACGGGCCGCACCAAGTCGCCCAAAAGTCAAGAATCAACACCTTTCCACGCAGGCCCTCCAACGAAACTTCTTCTCCTTTCAGGTTTCGGAGCTTGAACGCCGGGGCGTTCTCGTCAATCATCTTCAGCTCAATTTCTGCCCGCTTTTTGGCCTTGGCTTCCTTTTCGAGGCTCACCATGTATTTCTCATAAGCTGACTCCACGGTATTGTTGGCGAGGAAAATCCGCTTGTGCTGCTCCGTCATTTTGGAGGTGGCTTTGCCTTCGGCAATGAACTTGGTCAGGAGTTCTTCGGTCTCCTTGGCCGTTTTGTTCTTCTCATAGAAAACGGCGTAGCGTTCGTTCATTTCCCCATCTTCAAACTTGTATTTCTCGCAAGCAATGGCCTGGTATTGGAAGGCTTTGGCGTAGTCGCCATTTTTGAAGAGCAGCAGTGCGTAGGTATCCGAGTACATGGCCCTCCCAAAGTTCAAATTGTTTTTGTAATTCTTCATGGAGGTTCCCCTTGGCTTTGAAACGGGACTTTCAAGTTCCTTTTCCAGCAGCGCCACGGACCGGGCCGAGAGTTCAAGCCCTTTTTTGGGGTTGGAGGCTTCCCCGTCCAAGCTCTCACCAGACATGGGCCAGGCGAGGTTGTTCAACACACCGGCCTGCCGCTGGCGGTCTGTGATTTGGGCGAAGTATTTCTCAAAGTTCGTCCAGTCCTCCATTTTGGCATATTCGGTGGCGATGGATGCAGCCCAGGTCATCAAGGTTTTATCAAAATCCTTAGCTTTCGCAAATTTGGTTTTGCCTTCATTCCAGATTTTCAGTTTTTCATCCAAGGTTTTTGCGGCACGGAAGGCAGTATTGGCCTCGTTTGCACCAAATCTGCCATTCGGAAACCGCTCCTTTACCTTATTATCCACTGCATCTGCCAGCGCCTTATCCTCGATAGCTTTTGCGATAGAAAGGGCAAGCCCATAGTCGTCCTCCGTTGATTTTTTGTTCTTCAGAATTTTGTCCACCTGCGCCTGGAACTGACCAACCAATTGCTCGTCGCCATTCTTTTTGGCAAGTCCAGCGAGGCTGCCCGCAAACCGCCAGTCGTTGACGGCATCAGGGTTGGTGGCCAACTCCTGTTTTGCCAAGTTGTAGGCTTTTTCTGCATCGGTTTTTATGCCTCCATTTCGGCCATATCCGTTGTACAACAAGGATTTTATGCCGACTGCACCCGGCACGGCGGTGGTACGGTCGGCTTTGTAAACCAAGGTCTTGTAACCCTTGCCGCCATTGTTGTCCGATTTTTCCAGTTCGTCATTACCGAAGGAAAAAAGCACGGCTTGGGCATTGGCGGGTACCTTCATCATGGTGGTGTAGGCACCAGCTTCGAGCTTAAATTCAAGGTCAATGGCGGTGGCTTCCATGTTGCCAGCCTCGTACAGGTAGGCAACGCCGTCAAAGGTTACACCAGCCAAAGGGCCGCCAGTTGGGTCATAGCTGATGCTGGCGTTGTCGCCAGCAATCGGCTTCTCAGGCGTGATGGAGAATTGTTGCGCAGCAAGGTTGGAAGCGAGCAGCAGCATTGCCAGCACAGTGAGGGAATGGATTGTTTTTTTCATGTTGAAGATTGTTTAGCGATGAAAACTTTTGCCGAAGGTAAACAGGATTTCAGAAACCAAATGGCTGTTGTTGGAAACTTGGAAGTTGAGCCCCTCCCATTATTTTTCCACAAATGCTGCCTGACCGACAAGGTTTTAGGGGGCATTCCTATTTTTGGCCAGCAAAAGACTTTACCTTCGCTCGTCATGTCTTGTCTTTGGCAACAGTTGGCCAAAATTCGATTAGACAACGCTCAAAATGAAATCGGTTTTTAAATTGCAAGCCTCTGACAATCAATAGCTTGGAAATACGGAGGCCGAATTTCAAAAAGGATTTAAAGAAAAAATTATGAAGCAATTCTTCACGTTTTCATTCCTGCTTTTTGCTTTCAGCTTGTTTGCGCAACCTGCGAACGACGACTGTCCCGGAATCGTCAACCTTGGGCCTGCCCCGGTTTGCCCCGATGACGTGATTTACAACAACCTCAACGCCACGGCCAGCGATATTGGTTTTGACAATATCCCGCCATGTTGGGTGGGCGGCATCGTCAACCGGGACGTTTGGTTTTCGTTTGTGGCGGTGGACACGATTTTGGACTACCGCATCACGGTCACTGGTTGCCCAGATCCAAACCTTAGTATTGACCCCATCCTCAACCCGCAGATTGCCATTTACCGTGGCGATTGTGAGTACGATGGCCTACAATTGCTGAAATGCGAAACTTCTGCAAACGGTGAGGGCTTGGTGGAACTTGACCTTTTTGGCCTAACACCCGGCATCACCTATTTCATCAGGATAAACGACTGGTCGGCTTCGGCTTCGCCGAACGATGGGGCATTCAAGCTGTGCATTGTCAAAAAACCGCCAATCAGCACCGTTGACCAGGGCGGCTCCACTGCATGTAGCGGCACGTTGACCGATACGGGCGGCCCCGATGGGGACTATGGCAACAATGAAAACTTTGCCTACACCATTTGCCCCACCAATCCGCACAACTGCATCAATTTTACCTTGGACTATTACAACGTCGAGGGTTTCGGTGACCAAATTGTTTTTTATGATGGCCCAACTATCGGTTCGCCCCAAATCGGCTCCATTTCTGGTGGCGGCAACGGCAACAATAATGGTGGGGTTTGCTACATGGTAGCCGCCCAAAGCGGCTGTTTGACGGTACAGTTTATTTCAAACGGTTCTACAACTTTTGAGGGATTCCAAGGATTTTGGGAGTGCACCACCGAAGCCTGCCAGGCTCCTACCCAAATCACCGTACAAACGAGTTCGTCACCAGCAGACATCGTCCAGAGCGTAGTGACGGGCCAAACGGCGATTACCATCACCAATATTGATTGCCCCAGCTTGGCCTTGGGCACTTTTCAGGCAGGGCCAAACACAGACCTGGGGCTTGAGAAAGGGATTTTGCTGACCAGTGGTTCAGCGCCCGGTGCGGCCAATCCTGGCACCTTCTTTACCTCAGCCGGTACTTTCTCCCCAGGGGATGCGGACTTGGATTACCTTTCCTCCATCAACGGCAACAACTCCTTGTCCAATGATGCGTGCATCGTGGAGATGGACGTTTTCGCTTCCACGGACGAGATCACCTTTGAATACGTGTTCGGCTCGGAGGAATATCCAGAATGGGTAGGAACTTCGTTCAACGATATTTTTGCTTTCCTCGTGTCAGGCCCAGGCATCGTTGGCGACCCCAATATTGCCAACCAACAAAACATCGCAACACTGCCAAATGGTACGTTTATCCAAATCAACAGCGTAAACAACTCCGCCAATTGGCAGTACTACCGCAACAACCAAAACGGCCCAAGCGTGGCCTACGATGGTTTGACCTCCGACTCATTGGGCGTGAAAAAGAGCCTCACCGCTCGAATCGCTACCATTCCCTGCAACACCTACCACCTGAAATTCGCAATTGCTGACCGGGGTGACTCAGCCTTTGATTCCGGCGTTTTCATTTCCGACATCAAAGGTGGCTCGCCACAACTTGGTGTCAACTATAATTCTGGCATCCAGTATTTGGTGGAGGAATGCGTGAACATCCCGGACGAGGTGGTCATCAGTTTGAACAACCCGATTGATCAATCAGCCACCTACGACATCGTTGTTTCAGGAACTGCCACTTTGGGGGTAGATTACCTCCTTACGCTTCCTGGTTCTGTTACGTTTGATACGGGAAATGAAGTTTTCACCTTCCCCATCCAAGCACTGAGCGATGGCTTGCCAGAAGGCACCGAAACGATAATCATCCAATTGGTGCGAGACTTTGGTTGCGGTGCTACCATTCTGGCTACCCTCCAAATTGACCTCCAGGACAATCTCAATGTGCAAATCTTTGAAGACCAACTCGATACCGTTTTGGTTTGTGAAGGCAATGGCGCGCAGTTGAACGTGATTGGAGCGAACACCTATTTCTGGCAGCCACCGGGTATCTTTTCCGACCCGAGCATCTCCAACCCAACCGTCAACCCAACCGTGAGCCAATGGGTGACGGTGATGGGAACGCTGGGCCTATGCACGGATGTGGATTCGGTTTACTTGGAACTCATCTCGCCGGAGGTAAACATCCTTCCAGAGGGCACCATCAATATTTGCGCTGGCGACATTGTCACCCTCACGGCCACCAACAACGTCAACAACAGCAACCTGCTTTGGACTACTTTTTTCTTCAACCTGCCTGACCCGACGAACCCTGTGCAGGTGATTGACCCGCCCGCTTTTTTCAACTCCGTTTTCTTGAACGTTCAGGTAGAATTGGGAGGCTGCATTGCCACGGACCAAGTTACCATCAACATTGACCCATTTGCCTTTCCGGTCGTGGCCAACGATACGACCATTTGCCAAAATTACAGCGTTGACCTCGGTACGGACATCATCGGATCGACAACTAATTTTAATTGGACACCGACCGTTGGCTTGAACCCCAGCGGCAACGTGTCCGGCCCGATAGCCACGCCTGATGCCACTACCACCTATACCTTGATCGCCTCAAGTGCCACTGGTATTTGCAAGGACACCGCCCAAGTTACCATCACGGTCATCCCAGCGGATGTGGCCATCCAAAATCCCGACACCGTATTTATATGTGTGGGGGAAAGTGCGACCCTGAACAATATCAATTCCACGGCAGGGGTAGGGGTAACTTGGTCACCAAACTTCTTCCTGACGCAAAACAGCCCGCAGCAAGTGGTGGTCAACCCTCCCGTGAGCACTTGGTACTACGCCACGCTTAATACTGGTGCCTGTTTGGTCACCGACTCCGTGCTGGTCTATGTGGACTCGCTCCCAGACCTTAGCATCATGGCCAACCCGGCAAAAGAATCCTATTGCTTGGGTGAGCAAGTCCTGCTCGTTTCACCAACCTACGAGCCGGGCAATTTCCCCGGCATTACGCTGATGTGGGATAGTGAGATACCCGGTGCGCTTACCCCGGATTCGTTCCTGAACTTGGTTTTCATCGCCACCGAAACCCATACCTATGTGCGCACAACCACTGTGAATGCTTGCACCAGTGTTGATTCTATACAGATTGTCGTGGTGCCATCTACGGTTATTCAAGTGTTGCCCCAGACGTCTTCTATCTGTCCCGGAGAGTCGGTTAACTTGACGGTGCAGGGGCCAGCAGGGCTTACCGATTTCAGTTGGACGCCACCAGGCGCCCTTAGCTGTACGGACTGTCCGAATCCAACTGCCTCCCCCGGTTCCACTACCATCTACATGGTACAAGCAGAGTTCATGGGATGTCCGGTTGGTGCTTCGGCCACCATAATCGTCCCCACGGGTCAAGTTTTTGCGTTACAGGATGCACTGATTTGTCCGGGTGGCCAAGTGCTGCTGAACAATGTGAACAACCCACAGGCGACCTATTCCTGGACCTCCTCCAATGGGAGCTTGACCACCACCGACCCAACCCCATTGGTCAGCCCGACGCTGACCACGACTTATACCGTTACCGCCACGGTTGGCGATTGCGTGAGCACAGGACAGGTGACGGTTACCATTGCTACGGATTTTACCGTTGAAATCGAGGGGGCAACATTCGTTTGTATTGGTGACGATGTGACCTTGACCGCTGTCGTCACTCCGAATATTCCCGGCCTGATTTACAAATGGACGAAAAGTGATGGTGCCGAGATTGGCAATACCCCCCAAATCACCAGAACCCCAACAGGGCCTAATACCTATACGGTTTTGGTCACTGATGCGATGGGGTGTTTCGCTCATGTTGACTCAGTTTTGGTGGATGTATCTACGGGGATTCTGCTTGATTCCATCATGGCGCAAGAGGTGCTAATCAACAACGATACTATTTACGAAGGGGAAGAGTTTGTGCTGTTTGTGCAGCCATTGACGCCAATCCCGGCAGGTTCGACGTTCAACTGGTACATTGACGACGTGCTGGTTTCCACTACGCAAGATACCGTTTCGGAAGTGCTAAATGCCGAGGAGATATTTGGCGACGATGTGCTGAACATCGTCACCCAAGCCATACGGGTGGACATCGTAACCCCGCAAGGCTGTACCATCTCCACGGCCTTGACCATGAATGTCCACAACATCCCAATCGGCATTCCTAACGCGTTCTCACCCAACGGTGACAGCAAGAACGACCGTTTCAAGGTCGTGTCATTGATACCGATCGCCATCAACGAGTTCAAGGTTTGGAACCGCTGGGGGCAACTGGTTTATGACAACGAGAGCGGCCCCGATGGCTGGGACGGCAAGCAAAAGAACGAGGAGGCAGCCTCCGATGTCTATGTTTACCGATTGGTGTACGAGATTATCGGCGGAAGCGGCAAGGAATACACCAAGAAGGGTGACGTGACTTTGCTCCGCTAAAAGCCTATTGTTTTGAGGAAAATGGAGGGACGCTGTGCGAGTGTTCCTCCATTTTTTTTGACAATTTTATCAAAAGAAACGCCCGGCAATGCAGGTCAACATTGATTTACTGAAATACCAACCCACGCTGAACCTCCGTAAGCAGGAAGGCCAAGCGTTTGTCTATGACCCCATCCGAAAGAAATTCCTTGTGCAGACCCCAGAGGAGGTAGTCCGACAATTGTTTCTGGAATACCTTAAAGTGGAAAAAAATTATCCCAAAAACCGAATCCGCACGGAGAAGGTGCTGAAAGTCAACGAGTTGACCAAGCGCTGCGACATTTTAGTTTACGACTGGGAGATGCAGCCCCACCTGCTCGTCGAATGCAAGGCCCCAAACGTCGCCGTCACCGATGCGACGCTCCGGCAGATAGCCGCTTATAACATGCCACTTCGGGTAAAATACCTCGTGCTCACCAACGGCCTGAGCCACTGGTGCTGCGAAATGGACTACGCCAATGCCGATTGGCAATTTCTGGACACCATTCCTATTTTTCCTGCCCCATCTTCTAAGTAGAATGCCTACCTTTCGCCCTCAAAACCTAACCATTTTTGGGAAAATGCGGGGGCTAAAATGGCAGCCGTTTACCCAAATTAATCACTATGAGCAAAGAAAAAATTCTCGTCATCGGTGCAAACGGCCAAATTGGGTCGGTGCTGACCGAGGCACTTAGGGGCGCATTTGGCACAAGCAATGTAGTGGCCACGGACATCCGGGAGGCAGAAGGGCAGGAAGGGCCGTTCGAGTTGCTCAACGTCCTCGACGCTAAAGCCATCGCCGAAACGGTCGAACGGCACGGCATTACGCAAGTTTACCACCTTGCCGCCATCCTTTCCGCACGGGGCGAACAAAATCCCTTACAGACTTGGGACATCAACATGGGCGGCCTGTTCAATGTGTTTGAAGTGGCCCGTGAAAAAGGCGTTTCCAAAGTCTTCTTTCCAAGTTCCATCGCTGTTTTTGGTGCCGACATTCCCCGGCAGATGACCCCACAGGACGCCGTGCTGAAACCGACCACGGTGTACGGCATGAGCAAATCCGCTGGCGAGCTTTGGAGCCAATACTATCATTTGAAGTTCGGCATGGACATCCGCTCGCTGCGCTATCCCGGCGTCATTGGCTGGCAAAGCGACCCCGGCGGTGGCACCACGGACTATGCCGTAGAGATTTACCATTTCGCCGTCAAGGGGGAGGACTACACCTGCTTTTTGAGCGAGGGCACCGCCCTGCCGATGATTTACATGGACGACGCCATTCGGGCCACCCTCGAACTGATGGATACTGAAGCCAACAAAATCAAGGTTCGAACCAGCTACAACTTGGCTGGCATGAGCTTTTCCCCTTCGGAAATAGCTGCGGCGATACAAGCGCAAGTGCCAGGGTTCAAGGTCAATTATGCACCCGATTTTCGCCAAAAAATAGCGGATAGCTGGCCCGAAAGCATTGACGACAGTGCTGCCAGAAATGACTGGAACTGGCAACCAAGGTTTGACCTCGAAACCATGACTAAGGACATGCTCGACCATTTGAAAAAATAATTTTGAATTGTTGAATTGCTGTATTGTTACATTGTTACCACTTTAACGACAGCATTACAACAATTCAGTAAATCAACAATTCAACAATACAGCACTACAGCACTACAGCAATTCAACATTTCAATCCAATGTTCACAAACATCAGACCTGCCTTGCAGCAGGAAATCCAAGAAATAAAAGACGCCGGTCTCTACAAAACAGAACGGGTCATCGTAACGCCGCAAGGCCCCACCATCAAGACCGACCAAGGGCTGGAGGTGCTAAACTTTTGTGCCAACAACTACCTCGGCCTCAGCTCGCACCCAAAGGTGATTGAAGCGGCGCACGAGGCTATTCGGACGCATGGTTTTGGCCTTTCGTCCGTGCGTTTCATCTGCGGCACACAGGATTTGCATAAAACCCTGGAGCGGAAAATCGCAGACTTCTTGGGGCAGGAGGACGCCATCCTCTACGCCGCCGCATTCGATGCCAACGGCGGGCTTTTCGAGCCGCTGCTCGGTGCGGAAGACGCTGTCATCTCCGACGAGCTAAACCACGCCAGCATCATTGACGGCATTCGGCTTTGCAAGGCAAACCGCCTCCGCTACAAGCACAACGACATGGCCGATTTGGAGGAGCAATTGAAAAGCTGCCAAGATGCCCGTCGCCGAATGATTTTCACGGATGGCGCATTCAGCATGGATGGCACCATTGCGCAGCTTGATAAGATTTGCGACTTGGCGGATAAATACGATGCCATGGTGGCCATTGACGAATGCCATGCCACGGGATTCTTAGGTAAAACAGGCCGTGGCACCCATGAGTACCGGGGCGTAATGGACCGGGTGGACATCATTACCGGCACGTTCGGGAAGGCACTTGGCGGTGCGAGTGGCGGCTTCACGGCAGCCCGCCGGGAAATCGTGGAGATGTTGCGCCAGCGCAGCCGCCCTTATCTATTCTCCAACACGCTGGCCCCCAGCATCGCCGGGGCTTCCATCGCTGTGGTGGACATGCTCACCGAGACCACCGAACTGCGGGACAAATTGGAGCACAACACCGAATATTTCCGCAAGGAAATGACGGCGGCAGGCTTTGACATCATACCGGGCGTTCACCCCATCGTGCCCATCATGCTATATGATGCGGTGCTGGCGCAAAACTTTGCTGCCAAGCTGCTCGATGAAGGCATATATGTGATTGGGTTCTTCTTTCCAGTGGTGCCCAAAGGCAAGGCCCGTATTCGGGTGCAAATCTCGGCGGCACATGAGCAGGCGCATTTGGAAAAGGCGGTGGCTGCTTTTACGAAGGTGGGAAGGGAGTTGGGTGTGATTAAATGACAACAGCACTGTATGCTCGGGGAGGATAGAAACCTCCCCGAGGTTGTGGCAGGGTTATTTTTCATTATTCCGCAACCAACGATTTTCCCCGATTATTACCCATATTCATAAATTTTCAGACAAGGAATGCGAATTTAAAAAGCTGTTATAACCATGTAAATTGATGATTTATGAAATGGACTTACAGTATAAAAAACAAATTGACTGCCGCATCAGTGCTGTTTCTTTTGTGTCTATTGGTCTTATTGAGCAACTTCAATGACAGGGTACATACGAAGAAAGTGAAAAAGTCAATCATTACATTGTACGAGGATAGGTTGGTAGCGGAGGATTTTATCGTAAAATTAACGGGTAGTATTTATCAAATCAAAGATGAGTTGAGCTGTTCTGCTTTGTCTGAGACGGCGAAAGAAGAAAGAATAAGTGACATACTTTTTGATATTGACAGCGTAAACAATGCCTATCAAAAAACCAAGTTGACGGCGACTGAGGGGATAAAATTTGCCGAATTCAAAAGATTGTGCGACCAATTAAGGCGAAAGAACATCAGCGTTGCAGACCTTAATAGCATCACAAAATCAGCACTGGACTTACTTCGGGAACTTTCTGCCATCCAGATTGAAGAATCGAAGTTGATAATTGGCGAATCGGAACGGCTATATCGTATAGGCAAATTGTCATCTGATTTTGCAATAGCCATTGTTATCGCTATTCTGCTTATCCTCCAAGCGCTTGTTTTTGCATCCAGAACGCTACATATCAGCAACGAACCCAAGCACCAACACCTCAATTAATTACCCAGGCCACCTCAAATGTCTTGACTTAACTCATCCACCTAAAATGAGTCCAAAGCGTATAATAACATTCCTCAGCATTGGCCTTTTTCTGACAGCATTGACCCAGAAATGCTACTGCACCGCCTCGCATTGTGGCGATTCCATCATGGCCTTTTTATTGGGTTGGGTTGGAATGCTGATGGGAGGCGCAGCCATCACCTGGCTTGCCAACCCGGCACTATTCATATCTTGGGTCTTTTTTGCGAAGCGCCCAAAATGGTCGTTGGTGGCAAGTTTTGCCGCTTCGTTTATTTCCCTTTGCTTCCTAATGTTCGGCCAAGTGCTGGCAAATGAGTCGGGCCAATACCAGCAAATTACAAGTTACCATGCCGGATATTGGCTTTGGTTGGCAAGTTGCGTGACGATGCTCGTGGGCAACATTTATTTCCAAAGGCAGGCAAGGTTATCTGGAACGATGTATTCTTAATGGGTTTAGAAGGGTTTAGAGGGGTTTAGAAGGGTTTATTCAGACAAAACCTAATGGTCGAAGTCTAAGCCCATCGGAAATAGACTTTCCCTGGCTTTGCCAAAACACCGCGGTTTTAGGTTCGGCAGCTACTCCTCCACATAATTCAAATCCTTCCCGTAAGTCTCTGGCAGGTAGTACAGCACCGCCAAGGCAATGAAAACACAGGTCGCACCGACGATGTATGCGCCACCGATTTGCCCGAAACTCTCCTTCATGGCCTTGAAAAACGGGGTGATTAGCACCAGTGCGCCCCGTGCAAAATTGGGAACGGTGGTCGTGACCGTTGCCCGCAGGTTGGTACCAAAGTTCTCGGCGGCGATGGTCACGAAAACGGCCCAGTAGCCCACGCCAAACCCAATCAAGAAGATTTTGAAATAAAAATAGCTTTGGCTGATGTCGCCAGAGGTGAGGTACCAAACAATGGTGCCAGCAGAGAACAGGTGGAAAAACAGCAGCGCCTTCTTTCGGCTTTTGAGCAATTGGCTCATGATGCCGCTCGCAAAATCGCCCAAAGTGAGGCCAGTATAACAGTACATAATGGCAGCGCCCCCCGTTGCCACGGTTTCCGTCATGCCGAATGCCTTGCTGAATTCTGGGGCGAGCGTGACCAGAATGCCCACCACGAACCAAGTCGGCAAACCCACAAGGATACATTTCAGGTAGCGATAAAGCCTTTCTTTTTGCTGGAATAGCTGCAGGAAATTGCCCCGCTGCACCATTGTTTCCTTGATGCTGTTGAACATCCCTGACTCAAAAACAGAGATGCGCAGCAGCAAAAGCGCCAACCCAAGCCCGCCCCCAACGAAATAGGCCGTTCGCCAATCCCAGACTTGGCTCACGAAATAGGCGGCCACAGCGCCCAATATCCCAATACTCGCCACCACGGTTGTGCCATAGCCCCGCTTTTCCTTGGACATGATTTCAGCAACGAGGGTGATGCCAGCGCCCAATTCCCCCGCCAAACCGAGCCCGGCGATGAACCGCAGGATTTTGTACTGTTCCACCGTTTGCACAAAGCCATTGGCCAAATTGGCCACTGAATACAGGATGATGGACCCAAAAAGCACGGAAAGCCGGCCTTTTTTGTCGCCCAAGATGCCCCAGCCGAGGCCACCGATGAGCATTCCGAGCATCTGCCAATTCAAGAGGGAAAGTCCAATGTTTTGGAGGTCGTCAGGATGGACGCCAATGGACTTCAGGCTCTCCACCCGGATGATGCTGAACAGTAGGAGGTCATAAATGTCCACAAAATAGCCGAGGGCCGCCACCGCCACGGTGGTGTAGATGATTAGGTTGGATTTCGGTTTGTGCATTGGTTTGAAATTAGTGTGCGAAGTAGCGAAAAAAAATGCAATCCAAGTATCCGGTTTCCTCAATTGGTATCAAATCCTATCTTTGCGCCCGTTTTCAATGGAGGTTTAGATGGTTTAGATAGTTTAGATGGTTTATTCAATACCAACTAAACCCCCTAAACCCCCTAAACCATCTAAACCTTATTCTTAAAATGGCTCTAAAAGCAGGCATCATCGGACTTCCAAACGTTGGCAAATCCACCCTTTTCAATGCGCTCACCTCTGCAAAGGCATTGGCGGCGAACTACCCATTTGCCACCAAAGACCCCAATGTGGGCATCATCACGGTGCCGGATGCACGGCTCGACAAGCTGTATGAACTCGTAAACCCGAAATCGTTGTTGCCTACCAGCATCGAAATCGTGGACATTGCCGGCCTCATCAAGGGGGCCAGCAAGGGCGAGGGCTTGGGCAACCAGTTCCTTGCCAATATCCGGGAATGCGACGCCATCATCCAGGTGGTGCGCTGCTTCTACGACGACAATATCGTACACGTGGACGGTGGCGTGGACCCGGTTCGGGACAAGGACGTGATTGACACGGAGCTGATTCTAAAGGATATTGACACCGTGGAAAAGCGCCTCGACCGCCTGCGCAAGTCGGCCAAAACAGGCGTCAAACAAGACGTTCATTTCGTGACGGTCGGCGAAGCCATCATGGCGCATTTGAACGAAGGCAAGCCCGCCCGCTCCATGCAGCTCGAAGGCGGCGACCTCGAACTGCTCGAAGACATGATGTTGATGACGGCAAAGCCAATCCTCTATGTTTGCAACGTGGATGAGGCCAGCGTGAAAACCGGAAATGAGCTAACCAAAAAGTTCGTGGAAGCCGTGAAGGGCGAACCAGCCGAAGTCATTTTCATCAGTGCCGCCATCGAAGCGGAGATAGCGCAGATGGACACCAAGGAGGAGCGCATCGAGTACCTCGAAATGATGGGCCTGGAAGAACCCGGCGTCAACCGCTTGATTCGTGCCACCTACAAGTTGCTCGACCTCATCACCTATTTCACCGTCGGTGAAAAAGAAGTGCGTGCCTGGACCATCCACCGTGGCTGGAAAGCACCGAAGGCTGCCAGCGTCATCCATACTGATTTTGAAAAAGGCTTCATCCGGGCGGAGGTCATCAAATACGACGACTACGTAAAATACGGCTCAGAAGCTGCCATCAAAGAGGCCGGGAAAATGGGCGTGGAAGGTAAGGAGTACGTCGTTCACGATGGCGATTGCATGCACTTCCGGTTCAATGTTTAGGGGGCAGGGTTGAGAGATTGAGAGGTTGAGGGTTTGAGGGTTTGAGATGCCCTCTGCTTCGCAAACCTTCAAACCCTCAACCTCCCAAACCCTCACCTCACCAGCGTGACATTGCCTTTCTTGGCAAAACGGAGGCCTCCGAAGCACGTTACCTCGACATAGAAACCATAGGCATCTGGCGGCTGGAGCTTTCCTTTGTAGGTGCCATCCCATCCCACGGCGGGGTCGTTGGACTCAAAAATCTTCTCGCCCCAGCGGTTGTAAACCACGAGCAGCACTTCCGACAAGTTGTTTCCAATCACCCGAAATTGGTCGTTTTTGCCATCGCCATTGGGGGTAAAACCCGTTGGGATAAACACAAAAGGCTCCTCGCAAAGCGTCAGCACCACGATGACCACGGTGCGTTCCACCACACAGCCATTCGAGTCCGTCACGGTAAGCACGTAGGACACGTCTTCATTGGGGGTGGAGACGGGATTGTGAATGCCAGCATTGTCTAACCAATCGGGGGGCGACCAAGTGTAGGTATAGCTGGGGTCATAAGTTGCCAATATCGGCACGGACTGCCCTTGCAGAATCGTGTCCAAAACAGGCGTGACCGTTGCCGATGGCGACACGATGATGGTCACAGTTTTTTCCACCTGACAAAATCCTGTTGCATCATTAATGACCACCGTGTAGGTGGTCGTCTCCGTTGGGTTGGCAATGGGGTTGGGGCTGGTCGGGTTGTCGAGGTTGTCGGATGGCGACCAAAAATAAGTGGCGCCGGGGAAGGCACCATCTGGGTTGAGTTGGACGTTGCCGTCACCAATGCAAATGCCGGTGGAGTCTTCAAGCAGTGGGTCTTCGATGAAGAATACGGGGAAATTTTGCTCCAAGGTATCCATGCACCCGTTTTCGGCGGTGACGATGAGCGTGAGCAAGGCGTTCCCCGGTTCATTCAGCACAAACGAGGGGCTGAGTTCCGTGCTGCTCCACGTGTTTGCCCCTTGGGTCAGGTTCCATTGCCAACTGGCGATGGTAGAAATCGTGTCAATGGACGAATCCACCACGTCAATGGTGAGGCTGTCGGCGCAGTCGGCGTTGACGACATTG
This sequence comes from Saprospiraceae bacterium UBA6168, assembly GCA_002435785.1. Classification (GTDB taxonomy): domain Bacteria; phylum Bacteroidota; class Bacteroidia; order Chitinophagales; family Saprospiraceae; genus UBA6168. The sequence goes on from DIUC01000028.1 coordinate 102,974, forward strand.
AAATTTGCGAACAGCGAATTGTACAAAATCTGCACTTGCGACGAAAAGGTATCGGCGCAGACGGTTCCCGGCTCTGCCACCAGCATGATGGTGTACAGGCCCGAATCACTGTACGTGTAAGTGGGATTGGGTAGGGTAGAGGAGGCACCGGGATTGTTCGGGTCGTTGAAATACCAGACAAATTCATCAGCGCTCAAACTCTGGTTTTGAGTACTTACCGTAAAGCTTTCGCAGATTATTTCTGGGGCAAAAAATGCCGCCGTGGCGATGTCGCAGACCCCAATGTTCACCTGATAGTCCCGTCGCTTGGTGCCAATAAGCACGCCGTTCCGGTACTCCTCCACGCAAATGCCAATCACAAACTGGCCAATGGTATTGGGCATTCCCGTCAGCAAACCCGTCACGGGGTTAATGCTCATGGCTGGAATCCCGCCGATTTGGTCGCTCACGTTGTAGGGCGGCAACCATGGCACTATCATGTAGGGTGGGGCGTTTGGTGGCTGTGGCTGCGGCGCTTGTGGCGTTGCGCCATTTAGTGGGTCGCACAGCTTGTAGGCCAAGGAGTCCCCATCCGGGTCAACCGCCGATTGGTCAATGGCAAACGGCTGGTTTACGCACAGGAACAGTGGCGGCCAATTGTTGAAAACGGGACTGCTGTTGCATTCCTGCAAAGCTTGTGGCCCAATGATGATGCTGTAAGTAGCGCCTACATCTTCTGGTGCTATGAGGTTGGAAATGGTATTGTTGCGGCAGCAACGCTGATAAACAAGGTGGTATCCAGCAGCTTCAAAGGGTAAAAATGCGGTGGTGGTATAGGTGGTGGTGTTTACACAAACATTCGGGGGTGCCACAAAGCACTCGCTGCTCAAATCGGGATTCAAAGTGTCATTCAGCATGGGGTTGAGGTTCACCAATAATTGCGTGTACAACGAGTTGTTGGAATTTCGGAAAACCCCGATGGATGCGGGGGCATCAAACCACGGTACACCATTGAAGCAGTCCCTAAAAATGGTCAGCTTGATTTCGTAAAGGCTGTTCCCGAGGCAGGTGTAGGTCATTTCCCCGCCAACGATATGGGTGGCACGGGACAGCAGGGGCAGCATGAGCAGCAAAATGACGCATTGAATTCGTAAACGATTGGGCATATTTGACAGCGTTTTTTTCGTAAAATTGAAGTCGCCGAACAAGTTACGGACAACCCTCGGTTTTCGAGGGCTAAAGTCCACTAAATGTTTGATTTTGGCAAAAAAACGGACAAACTTGGGCTGGATATTTTTTCCACTTGCTACCTTTCCGCTTGAAATCCTGATTCACACCAGTTCTGAACAATCACTTCCATGAAGATTTTCTCCGCCGCACAAATCCGAGCATTGGATGCCTACACCATCCAGCACGAACCGATTTCGTCCATTGACCTCATGGAACGGGCTGCCTCGGCGTTTTACGAGTGGTTCGTCTGCCAGTTCCCGAATCGCCACCAGAAAATCTATGTGTTTTGCGGAACTGGCAACAACGGTGGCGACGGGCTGGCGGTTGCCCGGCTCCTCAGCCAAAACTTCTATGAAGTCGAGGCCTACCTGCTGCACTTTGCAGGGGCATTGAGCGAGGACTGCGCCACCAACCTCGCCCGCTTGCGGAAGGGCGGCAATTGTGCCATCCACGAACTGACCCAAAACGACGAACTTCCCCAAATCCCCGCTGGTGCCATCGTCATAGATGCCATTTTCGGCAGTGGCCTGAACCGACCCGTGGCGGGCCATTTTGCGCAAGCAATCAAAAACTTGAACGAGCAGCAAGCAATCCGGGTCGCCATTGACATTCCCTCCGGCATGTTCGCTGACCAACCGACCACTGGGCCGAGCATCCTGGCCGATTGGACCTTCAGCTTTGAGTTTCCCAAGCGGGCGTTCTTTTTCCCAGAGAACCAGCACCGCCTCGGCCAGTGGACGGTTGGCAGCATCGGCCTGCACCCCAGCCTCATCGAAACCGAGCCTACACCTTATTATATGGTGGAGGAAAAAATGGTGAAATGCCTGCTCCGCCATCGCCACCGGCACGACCACAAGGGCAGCTTCGGCCATGCGCTGCTCGTGGCGGGCAGCTATGGGAAAATCGGTGCGGCCATCCTTGCGGCACGGGCTTGTTTGCGCAGCGGCGCAGGGTTGTTGACGGTTCACGCCCCAAAATGCGGCTATGAAATCCTGCAAATCGCCATTCCGGAGGCAATGGTCAGCGTGGATGAGCACCAGTTCGCCGTGACCAACCTGCACGAGGATTTGGGCAAGTACAAGGCCATCGGTATTGGCTGCGGGATTGGCACCAACGACCTGACGGCCCAGGCGCTGACCGATTTGTTGCAGCGAAACACCGCCCCGGTGGTGTTGGATGCCGATGCGCTGAACCTGTTGGCAAGCCATCCCGATTGCTTCCGGCTTTTGCCAAAGCACAGCATCCTGACCCCGCACGTCCGGGAGTTCGAGCGGATGTTCGGGCCTTCGGCCAATGATTTTGAGCGAAACGACTTGCAGCTTCGCAAAGCGGAGGAACTGGGTGTTTTTCTGATTTTGAAAGGGGCAAACACGGCCATCGCTTGCCCCAATGGCCACTGCTTTTTCAACAACAACGGCAACCCCGGCATGGCCACGGGTGGCAGCGGGGATGTGCTCACGGGAATCCTGACGGGACTATTGGCGCAAGGCTACCCTCCGCTCGAAGCCTGCCAGTTGGGGGTGTACCTCCACGGCCTCGCTGGCGACCTGGCCATGAAGGACCTCGAACAGGAGGCACTGCTGGCAGGTGACATCACCGCCCACCTCGGTAGGGCTTACAAACTGCTAAAGCCCATCGCATGAAGGTAGAATTTTGGTGGATTGGCAAAACGGCCTTCTCGTACCTCGACGAGGGGATGGCGATTTATGAAAAGCGGCTGGGGCATTACCTGCCCTTTGCTTCGGTGGTACTGCCGGATGTGAAAAATGCCGGAACCATGCCCCCCGACCAGCTCAAGCAAAAGGAGGGCGAGCTGGTTATTTCCCGACTCAAGAAAGAGGATTTGTTAGTTTTGCTGGACGAACGGGGCAGGCAAATGACTTCGGTTGAGTTCGCTGGTTTCATCGAGCAAAAACGGCAACTTAGCTCAAAGCGCATGGTCTTTTTGGTGGGTGGTGCTTGGGGCTTCTCCGAGGAAGTCTATCAGCGGGCCGACTTCAAGATTGCCCTGTCAAAAATGACCTTCTCGCACCAAATGGTCCGGCTGTTTTTCTTGGAACAACTGTACCGTGCCATGACCATATTGCGGGGAGAATCTTATCACAATGAGTAGGGGTTTTAGTGTTTTGGGGTTTTGGGGTTTTGGGAGAGCGCTGACTTAATCCCACACTCGCTCAACATCTCAGACGCTCAATCGCTCACCATCTCAAACTCTCAATCTATGACCATCACCGTCACCCTTGTCATCATCGTCATCACTGTCATTTTTTCTTGGCTTGCCTTCAACAACCGGGACTTGTTTCTCAAGTTCATGCACTACCCGTATGAGGAGCACCGGGACAAGGAATACTACCGATGGGTCACGTCGGTGTTCCTGCATGGAAGTTGGTTGCACTTGGCCATCAACATGTTTGTGCTGTGGAGCTTCGGCACGTTCATCGAGAGCGTATTCGTAGAGCTTTTCGGGGTGACGATGGGGCGGATAAACTTCCTGTCGCTTTACCTGCTTTCCGGGGTGTTTGCGGACATACCCACCTATTTCAAGCACAAAAACAACCAGTCGTTCAGTAGTGTGGGTGCATCGGGCGCCACGTCGGGCATCATGTTCGCCTTCGCCCTGCTGCTCCCGTGGGAGAAAATCTACCTTTTTGGCGTTATTCCCATCCCCGCCATAGTTGCAGCGGTGCTGTACCTTGTTTACTCCTCCTATTCCGCCAGGCAAGAGGCAGGCAGCCGCATTGACCACGAGGCCCACTTCTGGGGAGCGGTGTTTGGCTTTGCCTTTACCGTCGCCTTGAAGCCTGCGCTGTTCACGAGTTTCTTGAATCAGGTGGTGAATGGGCTTCCTTTTTAACGAATAAATTGCTCACGCCACGGTCGCCGTCCCGCTGTTGTTGCGCAGCAACGGTATTGGGGTACTTGGTATTAGGTATTTGGTATTTGGTATTAAGTCCCGCTGTGCGTCCCGCTATGTGTCGCTTTTGTCATTGCGCAGCAACGTGATTTGGTATTTGGTATTTGGTATTGGGTATTGGGTATTAAGTCCCACTGTGCGCCGCCTTTGTCATTGCGCAGCAACGTTATTGGGTATTGGGTATTGGGTATTGGGTATTAAGTCCCGCTGTGCGTCCCGCTGTGTGCCGCTTTTGTCATTGCGCAGCAACGTTATTGGGTATTGGGTATTGGGTATTAAGTCCCGCTGTGCGCCCCGCTATGTGTCGCTTTTGTCATTGCGCAGCAACGTTATTTGGTATTGGTATTTGGTATTTGGTATTGGGTATTAAGCCCCGCCGTGCGCCGCCTTTGTCATGTCATAAAAAAAAAGCGTAGCCGGAGATACCATCCCCAACTACGCTTTTATTCATTGCAGCCGATGCTACATCAATTCTTCTTGGTCCGCTCGGTCAGCTCTTTGGTGGCCACCAACGACGTCACCATCGAGGTGAGCATGTCGGTAGCGGCGGTGGGAGCATTGGGCATGAGAATTAAAGTGCTGTTGGCATTTTCACCCACCGAATGCAGGGTATCGTAGTGCTGGGTGATGACGATGAGGGCCGATGCTTCCTGCGAATTGATGCCCACATTGTTCAGGATGCCGACACTGTCCTCCAAGCCCCGAGCGATTTCCCGGCGCTGGTCGGCGATACCTTGGCCTTGTAGGCGCTTGCTTTCCGCTTCGGCACGGGCCTTGGCCACGATGCGTATCTTTTCGGCCTCGCCTTCGTACTCGGCAGCCGTTTTTTTCCGCTCGGCGGCATTGATATGGTTCATGGCCTCCTTCACGGCGGCGGCAGGGTCAATGTCCGTGACAAGGGCCTTCACGATATAGTAACCGTATTCGTTCATGGCCTCGTCCAATTCCCGCTTGATGGCCACGGCGATGTCGTCCTTGCGCTCAAACACATCGTCGAGCTTCATCTTGGGCACCTCTGCCCGCACCACATCAAAGATGTAGGAAGACATCTGCTCATAAGGGTTTTGCAGTTTGTAAAAGGCGTCGTAGATGGACTCCGGCTTGATGAGGTACTGCACCGACACCTTGATGCTGACGAACACATCGTCTTTGGTCTTGGTCTCCACCGGTACATCCAACTGTTGGATTTTCATGGTGATGCGGCCAGCGATGCTGTCAACAAACGGCACCTTGAACTGCAAGCCTGCCTGCCGTACGCTGTGGAACTTGCCGAAGCGCTGGACGATGGCCGCTGTCTGCTGTTTGACGGTGAACAATCCCGAGGAGATAAAAATAAATCCCAGGAAGATGAGAATAGGAAGAAGGAAAGGGAAATCCATGTCAATAATTTTTTGTGAAAAAATCTGGTTGAAGGTTGTGGCTCCAATCTGGGGAAAGGTATGGAATTTTCAGCCGAATACTCCACGAATGGCCAAAAAAAGACGACAACTTAACGGATAATGCGAAAAAAAGGGAAAATAAAAGGAAGGAACAAAAAAAAGAAAAACCACACAAGCACAGAGGTTGTTTTAGACCCCCTAAAATCATGGATAAGGTAGTCGAACTGTTTTCGGTAATCCTCCTGTCTGCACCTGCCATTGGCGGATGAAGAACCGGACAAGTCAACGGTCGAGGCCCGCCCTACTTGCAAGTCCAAATCACTCCCTAATGTTAAAATGTTGAGTCAAAACGAATTGGTGTACTTGTGCGGTTGTTTCTTTAAACAACGTATCGTTTATGTGTGCAAGGTAGGAGGTTTTCCAATAAGATGAAAGTGGTGGAAATATTTTTTTTGTTCAAAATTGAGGAAGCGGCTGCCCCCTGACCCCCTGAAGGGGAACTTGCCTTGGCTGTCCCTCGCTGACCCTGCGCTTGGAGGTATGCCCGCACCATTTGGTGCCCCTGACCCCTGAAGGGGAACCTACCTCGACTGCCCCTCGCTGACCCTGTGCTTGAAGGTATGCCCGCACCACTTGGGCCCCTGACCCCTGAAGGGGAACCTGCCTTGGCTGTCCCTTGCTGACCCTGCGCTTGAAGGTGTGCCAGCACCACTTGGACCCCTGACCCCTAAAGGGGAACCTGCCTTGGCTGTCCCTCGCTGACCCTGCGCTTGAAGGTGTGTCCGCTCCACTTGGACCCCTGACCCCTAAAGGGGGACCTAATTCGACAGCCCTTCGCTGACTCCTGTACACAAATAAATGCCCGGCGTGACCGCAACGGTTCCCCTTTAGGGGTCAGGGGTCTATGTGGTGCGGGCAATTCTGCCTTAGCCGAAGATGGGTTTAGAAGGGTTGGAGTATTTTGATAACGAAAAGGCGACATTCATGTCGCAATTCTGCCTTAGCCGAAGATGGGTTTAGAAGTTTTGAAATGAATGGATTCCCATCTGCATTTGTAGTCGCAATTCTGCCTTAGCCGAAGATGGGTTTAGAAGAGATTGAGGCAGTGACGTGGTAATGAGTAGGAGCTTCGGTCGCAATTCTGCCTTAGCCGAAGATGGGTTTAGAAGAGGAATGGGGAGATATCGAAGTGGTATATGCCACAGAGTCGCAATTCTGCCTTAGCCGAAGATGGGTTTAGAAGTTCTATGTTACTCAACGAGTGTATAGATAATATAGGTCGCAATTCTGCCTTAGTAGTTAGTCAAATCAATTCT
>DIUC01000004.1 GCA_002435785.1 Saprospiraceae bacterium UBA6168
CATAACTTTAGGGCGCACATCAAGTCTTAAAGACTTCGGAAATCCGGCCCGCACAAAACATAATGGCGTGAAGTATAAATGGACGTGGAAATATCACGGCGGCGGCAAAACACTTGGATAAACCGCCAACACGTCGGCACCTAATTTACCGCCAACTTCCGAATGACCTTTTTGCCATCCTTGGTATTCAAGTCCAGGTAATAAATGCCAGATGGTAGTTGCGTCTGGATTTTTAGTTGTTGGCCAACGGGTATGACCTGTTTTCCTTCAAAAACTACGGTGCCCAAATTGTTGAGAATTCGGGGATTTTCTACTTGAACGTCGCCCAGTGCATTGTCAATGAAGAAGCTGCCATCGCTTGGGTTTGGGAAGATTTGAACGTTGGAGTTTTCTACCACCTCCCTCGAATCATTGATGATTTCTGGCACCTCGGCCAAAGCCCTCAACATAATATCAGCGTTGACCCGATACTTCGCCCAGGAATTGGAAAGGATTTCATAAGCCCGATTGGAAATGGGGCCTTGGTTTTCCACCATAATGGCTACCGTATTGCCCCCCATGAACCAGCCCAAATAGAAACCCCCAGATGTGATGGTTACTGCATCGTCAAACGGGTACTGGTTCCAAGCGCCTGCGACGTAGGCACCAGGTGGGACTGTGAGCGAGGTAAGTTCCGTGCCGGGGCCACCGTTCGGGCCATCGTCGTCAAATATCCTGAAAACGAACCCATCCACCGAGCCGCCAGCTATGCCAGCCTCTACCCCGAGGATGGTCATGGGATATACTGGAGGCACTATTTCAATGCCACCACCGCCAGAGCCGTCACCGGCGCCTGGCCATTGGATGGTGCCCGAAGCGGTAGTCCCAGTGACATATCCGAGGGCAACGATGTCCCCGCTCAGGTCCACTACGTTGATTTCCGACAGGTTGAAATCATTGGTTGGGTTCACGTCGGCTCCATTGTCGGTATATACCTCAAAGGAATAGGTGCCGGGGGCCCAGTCAATCGTTTCACTGACAAAGTTGACGGTTTGCTCGGCACCCACTGCCAATGAGGCGATGTTTTGGTCGTCCGAATACACGATACCCCCACCTGGGAACGACCGCACGAGGGCATCCACGGCGATGGTGGATGTTATGGCGGTGTTTCCTGTGTTCGTTATCGTGGCGTTCAATGCGGACATGCTTCCCGGCACGACGAATATGCCTTCGTTTTGGGCGTTGATGTTCGCCGTTGGCCCTGCATCAACGATGCTTAGGGTGATGACTTGCGGGTAATAGAACTTCACGGCGTGGTTGGAAGGGGGCACCGTGCCGCTGTAAACTTGTAGGCCAATGTTGCCGGTGAGGTTTTCAATCCCGACGGCCACCTTGCCCGAACCTGTACAAGTATAGGCAAAGTCGGGGGTCATGTTGCCATATTGGAAGGTGATGGAACTGTCCGCCTTGGCCAGTATTACCTGAAAAGTGCTGGAGCCGAAAATGGGATTGGTTTGCGTCCAAAACGTTACTCCCAGGTAGCTGATGATAAATCGTTCATTGCCAGGCGTTTGGTCGTGGTAGGTATAAATCTTGCCCGGCGAGTTGTCCGCAAAGTTCAGGTCCGACATCATCGGGCAGATGAGGTTGTTCCGGGTGTCGGCAGTGGGGATTACCGGGAAACAGGAGGCGATGTTCGACAAATTGTCGAAGCTGAGCCAGCCATTCGACCCCACCGTTATTTTGTTGAAATTGGACCAATAAAACCGGAAGTCCATGCCCATTTGGATGGGGGCGGCGGCGTTGTCGTCGCCAAGCCCGGCCACTTGGGTGCCGACCGTGGAAATGTCAACCCAGTTGAACACCGGCCCGCCAGGGTCGTTGGAGGTTTTCCATGTGTAACCGAAGGCGTCGGGGCCTTGGGCATGAAGGGCAGAAACAGCGAACAGGATTGTAAGAAGTGCGAAAGTTGATGTTAGTAACGCTTTTTTCATGTGAAAGATGATTTAGAAATGAAAAAAGCTAAGGTAGTAATTTATTGTAGAGAGTTAGCTTGGAATGTGCTTGATATTCGGATTGTTTCCGGTAAATCGTAATATTTTATACCAAAAAGCTTTGAAAATAGGTGGAGAAATAAGCCAAAAATGAGCTTTCGCCAAATCGGAACCTGCTCTTATTGCACCACAATTTTGCCAGTGGCCACCTGGCCATTTTGGAGTAACGCAGCGTATAGGTAAAAACCGCTTGGAAGTTCCCCCCTTTCGATGTTCAATTCATGGGTGCCCAAGTGCTTGTATTCCCGCATGATGCGGCCCTCTAGGCTTATCAGGCGGACAGTTTCCAGCGCAGTGCCGCTGGTGGTCAGTTTCCCATTGGAGACGAGGGGGTTGGGAAAAAATTGGGTGGTTCGGGAATCGTAAATCGGCGCATGTGAGGGGGATATTTGATTGTAAAACGATTGTACAGTCTGGCCCATCTCAACAAGAGGGGTCATAGTGGGGCAGGGGTATGTCAAGTCAAATTTATTCATGATGGCATAGCTCACGCTGGTGCTTTCACCAGGGCCAAGGCTGAACGGCCCCGAGCCTATCAGCATCCGAAAATCACCAGGAGGGGCGTTTTCCGAGCAAAAAGACCAGTCATTCGGGTTGTCAGGATTGCCATCCATTATAAAGGGGTGAACATTGGTGCTACTTGTGTCGTAGCCACTGCCTCCATAAGTGATGGGTGTTCCATCGGGCCATGAGCCTGACATGGAAAAATATGGGCCGAATATGGGCCATTGTGAATTGTTGCCCATTTGATTGGATGCAAGAGTAAAGCTACTGAACCCGACATCTACGCCATTAATATCATCAGGCCCTTTCAACACTTTAATGGCCGTTACCGGAATATCCTGGCAAAAAGTAGCGACGTTAAAGATGGCACAGTTGCAATTCTGGTCGCCGTCCAGCATGTCGGCATTGTATGCAAAGGCCATTCTTTCGGAAGAAATACAACCAACATAGTCGTCCAAATGGCAACCAACATCAGTGTCAAGCCAAAGACCAATATAAGTGCTGTCGAGGCTTTCCTGCGACTTGTTGAAAATGACAAACTCATAGAAAGTGGTGTTGGCCAAAACCTCGTTACTCTGACCTTCAAACCCATAAGCCAAGGCATGGATTTCAGCGCGTATGGGCAAACCGTGCGTAACACCGTGTATAGCTCCTCCGCCTTCGTCGTTGAATACCCACCAAATAGCCTGGTCGCCCTTGATATTGGGATAATCACCTTCCATTGGTTCATAAACCCCATTGCCATTTCTGTCAACAAAAGGGGCAAGCGCTTGACCAAAAGGGAGGGAAAACCCATTTGCGCTGAGCGACTGCGGATTGTCCCTGCCCGGCCATTCGAGGATACTTTGAGGGACGGGGCCCTCAATTTCTCCATCGCTGGTGAAGTCGGCAATATGCGCATCTATTTCGCTGCGGGCCACCTTCCAAAGTTTATTGAAATTGCTGCAAGTATTGGCATTGGTGGTTCCTTGGTTGTTCAGTGGGCCCGGCCAATAATCCGTATCTCCACCATTGGCCCCGTAAGTTTGGGCCGCCATTTTCAGGTATCCACCAGGGTCGAACCCGCCCAGCCACAACCCGCCCACAAAAATGGTTGCAGTCTGCGGTTGGTTAGGGGCGTTTTTTGGAACAAAAAAACCTGCGTTACCTCTGTCCCAAAAAAAATCGCCACTGGCTTGCAGTATCACCCGGGCATTGTTCACATCCAAGTGTGCCGTATCGGTGCTGACTGCACAAGCTTGCGCAAAGGCCATGTTTGCGAAGCAAATAAGGAGGATAAAAAAGCATAGCAATGATTTCATAATCGTGGTTTTGGCCAAAGATATGCCTGTTGTGACCGAACCTGAAAACCACTTATTTCCAAAAATCAGGTTTCTGAGTTTTTGCAAACTCCTCACATTGCAGGCCTGAAATAGGTAGGTCAGGCCAAGGTCTTCAAATCTTTCACAAACCCGTCCACCCCAGCCGCCTTCATCGCCTTCTGCAAAGTGCTGGCATCGGTGTTTTTGTCAAACGCCCCGACCAGCACCTTATAGACCGTTTTGCCCGCCAACTGATTGATGTTGACGACGATGGGCTGGCTGAACTGCCGCTCCAGTTTCTCCGCTGCGATGAGCACGTTGCCGTAATCGGCATAGACCCCCGTTTGCACCGAAAAGCCTTGTGGTTCTTGCTTTTTCACGCTAAACCGGAACAGGCCCTGCCCCGAAATCACGGGCGTGGCCACCTCCGTCACGTTGGGCTTGGAAGCTGCGTCCCGGCGGCGGATGGCCTCGGCCACGGCCTTGTCGGCGTTCACCCGGCCGTAGCCGAACTTGCGGCTGTGGCCGTTTTTGTATTCGCTGGGCTCGCCAATCTTGTCGGCGGTCTGTTGCAAAATTTCTTTCACTTCCTTGGCCGTCAGATTCGGGTTGGCGGAGAGCATGAGTGCGCAGATGCCCGCCACGATGGGCGTAGCGCCGCTGGTGCCGCCGAAGTGCTTGTACGGGCCTGCCCTATCCACGCCATCCGCCCAGAACTTGAAGGCGCCGTCGCCACGCACGGTAGTGCCGGGGTCCCACCAGGCACGGGCTGCGAGGAGCGGCCAGTCGCCGTTCGAGGGCGCGCAGACGCTGACCTCTGTGCCCAAGTTGGAGTAGCTGGCATAGCGGTCCTTGCTGTCGCAAGCGGCCACGCAGATGACATCGGGATGGGCGGCGTAAAAATTGACAAAGTCCACGCCTTCGTTGCCAGCGGCAAAACAAATGACACATCCTTTGCCGCCCCTGCCCGTCCGGGCTGCCCGGGCAATGGCCTCTTCCTTGAGCGAGTTGAGGGTGTACCGGGGGTCAGTAGTACCCCAACTGCAACTGATGATATCTGCACCACTTTTTACGCAGTAATCGAACATCTCCTCGGTGGCCCGCACACTGAACGATGTGCCGCTCACGGGCATGAACTTGGCATTGGGCGCCACGCCGACCATGCCCTGCCCATTGGCAGCGGCCACTGCCAAACTTGCGCAGGGTGTGCCGTGCGTGAAGCCCGGGTCGCCGTCGGATAGGCGATCACTCTGTGTCCAAAGGTCCCAAGGGCGATAGACTTTTGGCTTGAGGTCGGGGTGCGAGATGTCAATGCCGTTGTCAATAATCGCCAGCACGATGTCGGAAGCGCCGAGGCTGTCGAGGCGCTTCCATGCATCCACGATTTTTGCGTCAGCGCCCTTCTTCGTGGCATATTGCCCGCTGGGGATGAATCCGTCGTTCTTCAGGTGCCATTCCTCGGCCATGAAAGGGTCTTTGGGCATGGCGAACGCATACTCATCGAGCAGCATGTCGAGGTCTGGTTCGGCCATTTTTACCAAAGAGGTTTTTTGGAGCGCCTCCGCCACCCTTAGCGGGTTGGGCGAATCCTTCGTCACTGTGGCGGTCACTTGGTCGGCACTCCGGCGTTCTACAAGGGCCAGCTTGTACTCATCAAGCACCATCATCTGCTCGCCCTCGTCCACACCCTGCTGGAAGATGATGAATATTTCGCCGGTGGGTACGAGCGGTTTTTTGCTGCCTTCGGCAAAATAGACGTGTGTGCCAACGGTTACTTCCTCGCGCTGGCGCACCTCGTCGAGCTTGTCGTCGAGGGTAGCGCCGTCCTTTTGCAGGGAGACGACCTTGAAGCCGCCGAGGCTTGGAAGCACCTCCTGCCGCACGAAGTCAGCGTTGGTAATGTCGGCCTTCTTTTTGCCCTTGAGGCCAACGAGGCTGGCGCTTTTTTTTAAAACAAGGGTGCCCTTGCCGCTTTTGATTTTGTAATTGCTCATGTGTCGGTGGCTTTTGGTTTGAAAATTGGATTACGACGATTGACTTACTGCGGTGAACGGTGGACGGACGACCATGAATCCATGCTTTGCCCGTCACCTATTTGCTGTAAGTACGTGGCGGAAAGTTACGAAACAGCGCGTAGTTATGGCGGGTCTTGAAACAAAAGCACTGCCGGAAGCTGCACAGCCGCTGATTTTGTTATTTTTACGCCCGTTTTATAAAAAAACTGAATGGCCATCCGCTTTTTAAATAAGCAACCTGCCGTCCAGCAGCTCTCAGATGAAGAACTGGTCAGCAAGTTTTCAGCTACGCAACAGCAAACGTACTTTGAGGAACTGTACCGCCGGTACATGCACTTGGCTTATGGCGTATGCCTCAAGCTGATGAAAAACGAGGATGAAAGCCGGGACGTGGTTTCGGATGTGTTCAAAATCCTGTTCCTCAAGCTCCCTAACGCAGACATCAAGTCCTTCAAAGCCTACCTGTACACGGTTTCCCGGAACGAGTGCATCGCCAAGCTGCGGCACCGAAAATCGGAGTCGGAAAAGCTGGCGAAGTACAACCACTTGGAAAATTCGCCGGGCGATTTTATGGAAAACGACGGTTTCGCTGCTCTGTTCAACGCCAATCCAAGCATGGAACAAGCGGTTGAGAAGGCGGTTGGGCAGTTGGGCGAAGAGCAGAAACTTTGCATCCGGCTGTTTTTTTACGACGACAAGAGTTACCGGGAAATAGCTACTGAAACAGGATTTACAGAGAAACAGGTGAAAAGTTACCTGCAAAATGGGAAGCGGAACCTGCGGATTCTGCTGGAAAAAGAAATGAGAAAACACACGACATAAATTTCCAGAAAATATAATTGCTCCAATGGACGGAAATTTACACCAACAAATCTTTAGGCCCACCGCATGTGTCAGCCAAGGGGAATTAAGGCAATACCTCTCCGGCAGCATATCAAGGGAAGGCCTGCGGCGGGTGGAAGACCACCTGCTCGATTGCCCGCTTTGCTCGGACGCCGTTGACGGCTTCGAGGAATCGGGCGAGCACCATTCGGACGAATTGGAAGATTTCGATGCTTTTCGAAAAAAGCTTCCATTGCAGTCCACAGGTAGGGTTCGGCAATTGCAGCCGGGCGGCTACTTGCGCCAAGCCGTGGCCGTGGCTGCCATGCTGGTCGTAGGGGCTATTGCCTACTTCTCCTTTTCCAAGTCCCCGACGGGCCCCGAGCTTTACGCCAAATATTACAATGCCTACGAAAACGACATTCCTGTTAGCCTCCGCAGGCCAGGGCTTTCGGACGTTGACCCCAATTTTGCGCAAGGACTGACTGCTTACTCGGAGCGGAAGTTCAGCCAAGCGAACATGCTTTTCGAGCGGGCGATTCAACAGCAGCCGGACAATGAGGCCGCCAAGTTTTTTGCTGGCCTGTCCTATTTGGAGGTGAACCAGACCAACAAGGCGAGCGCCTATCTCAGTGCAGTGGCCAATGGCACGGGTGTTTATTCCAAAAAGGCTGCCTGGTACCTTATTATGTGCGATTTGAAGTCGGACAACAAGGCAAGTGCCAAGGCCCGTTTGGATAAATTTGTGCAGGCCGGTGAAATCATGGTGCTGGAAGCAAAGGATTTGAGGGAAAAGCTCTAAGAATCAATGGTTAATGGGGTTTTGGGGTTTTGGGGTCTTAGGTTAGGGGACACAGGCAATTCTTAGAACGGGTTACCTTTTTCACAACCTTTGATGTGCGACATGAAGTTAGGACCCTTGGTTGTAACTGATTGACTTTCTGCATATTGCGTAAAATAGATTCAGAACTGTCAAAATTAAAATCAAGTACACCCGAAAAATTCTAAAAATGCATGCTCCTCTGTTTAGGGATTTAACTCAGAATCAAAACTTAATTTGGCAAAAAGGTTACAACTTCATGTCGCACAACACCTTTCAAAAAATAATTTGCCCATCGCCTTGCATCGAAACCTTAAAACCATAGAACCTCAACACCTGACGAACCATTGAGGAATAATTCATTGGCAAAAATAAAGGGCAAGTCGGTATCGGCTTGCCCTTTATTTTTTTAGCTTTTTTTCAAAAAAAATTCGTCAAACAGAACTTTGTTTTGATTTCAGCGGTATCCTTACAGTTCCATCGTAAAATAACTGTCACAAGATAACCTGACTGCTTATGCTGGCCCGCACCTTTTCCAACTACATAGCCTCGTTTTCTGGGTTATCCCGTTCAGCCTGGCTGATTTCGCTCGCATCCTTTGTCAACAGGAGCGGCACGATGGTGCTTCCCTTCATGTCCATTTACCTCACGACTGAGCTGGGCTTCACGTTGGCACAAGCTGGCATAGCCATGACGCTGTTTGGCTTCGGGTCGCTTACAGGCTCCTATCTTGGCGGGCATTTCTCCGACAAATTCGGTTATCACCGGGTGCTTTTTTGGTCGCTATTCTTGGGCGGCGCACTGTTCATTGTGTTGGGCTTTGTGAAAAGCCTGCATGGCATCTACCTCATGATTTTCCTGCTCAGTAGCATTGGCGACGCATTCCGTCCGGCCACCATGTCAGCGCTTGCTGCACATAGTACCCCCGAAAACCGTACCCGCTCCTACTCGCTTATGCGGATGTCCATCAACTTGGGCTTCACCATTGGTCCGGCAGTCGGCGGGGTGCTGGCAGCATGGAAGGGTTATCAGGTGCTGTTTTGGGTGGATGGTGCCACTTGCATTGCTTCTGCCATCTTTTTTCGGTCGCTCCTGAAGCCCAAAAAGGCGAGCAGTGAGGTGGATGCGATTAAAGTCGTTGACAAACAGCCCGTCAAGTCGCCTTACCGGGATACCCAATACCTGGTCTTCTTGTTGCTCACCACGTTGGGAGCCACGGTGTTCTTGCAGCTAATTTCCACTTTGCCAGTATATTACGAGAAGGTAGTACACCTCAACGAATGGCAAATTGGGGCATTGCTCGCCTTCAATGGCCTTATCGTGTTCCTCATGGAGATGCCGTTGGTGTTCACCCTCGAACGTAAAATGAAGCGGATGAACTGCATCGCTGCTGGTGTGCTGATGTATGCCTTCGGCTATATGGTGCTAAATTCCGCTCCGCAAAGCCTTGCCATTGCGGTGTTGTCCATGTTTGCGCTTTCGGTGGGCGAGATATTCAACATGCCCTTCTCCAACTCGTTCGCCCTGAGCCGCACCACGGATGCCAACCGGGGAAAGTATATGGGGCTGTACTCAATGACATACTCGCTTGCACATATCATAGGGCCTTATTTTTCGATGAGGATAGCAGAGAAACAAGGCTTCGACACGCTTTGGAACATCTCCGGGGTGATATGTGTGCTGACTTTTTTCGGTTTTTTGGCAATGAAAAAACGGAATCCCGACCCCGCCAAGCCTGTGGAAGCGCCCATTCCTGCGGAACGTTCACCGTTGGCGCCCATTGAGCAAGTTCTTGAATGATGTTCTTCTTGCAGGTGCGTTTTTGAAAAAAATGTACTTTTACCGTTTGGCCAAAATCTCCCAAGAAACTGCAAAGCAGCATGTCAAAAAACAATCAATATTCTTGTGCAGGCGTCATTGGTTCCGGCAGTTTCGGCACTGCGGTATCGAACTTGTTGGCCGTCAACACTGATGTCCTGATTTTTAGCCGACGGGAGTCGTTGGTCGAGGCCATCAACAAGGAGCATCGGCATCCGGTGTTCAATATTTCGCTCCCCGAAAGGATACGTGCCACTTCCGACCTTGAAGAAGTGGCACAAAGTTGCACGTTTATCTTCCCCATCGTGACTTCAGAGGGGTTTCGGCCCATGATGCAAAGCCTATCCCCCTTCCTGCGCCCCTACCACATCCTCATTCATGGCACCAAGGGTTTTGACATAAAAAACATGACCCAAGAGGAGCTTCGCCAGGGCAAAATCACCCGCAACAGTGTTCGGACCATGAGCGAGGTCATCCGGGAGGAGT
The DNA here is from genome assembly GCA_002435785.1 of Saprospiraceae bacterium UBA6168. Lineage (GTDB taxonomy): Bacteria > Bacteroidota > Bacteroidia > Chitinophagales > Saprospiraceae > UBA6168. The sequence continues at coordinate 9,800 of DIUC01000004.1, forward strand.
CCGTGGTGGTACGTGTTGGCTGCCTATCCGGCCCTAACCTTGCCTCTGAAATTATGGCTGGCCAACCAACGGCCACGGTCATCGGCAGCAAGTTTGACGAAGTGGTGAGCGCCGGCAAAAAGCTCTTGAGCAGTAGGTATTTCCAGGTTTTTGGCACCTATGAGATATTGGGAGCCGAGCTGGCCGGAGCGCTCAAGAACATCATTGCCATTGGGAGCGGGATTTTGGGAGGCTTGGGCATGGGCAAAAACATTCAGGCATTGCTCATCAACCGGGGCCTGATTGAGATGATTTATTTCGGAAAGGCATTTGGCGCATCACCGAAGCCATTCGTAGGTACGGCGGGCATTGGCGACCTTATTTGTACGGCCACAAGCATGAGCAGCCGCAACTACACCTTCGGCTACCGACTGGGACAAGGAGAAAGTACCAAGGAAATCCTTGCCTCTATGCCCGAAATCGCCGAGGGAGTGCGTACCCTGCGGATTGCGAAGCACTTGGCGGACCACCTCAAGTTGCACGTGCCCATCACGCAGATGCTGTACAAGGCGGTGCACGAGGACTACGACATCAGCCAAGCCATCGAGTACCTCATGCGGTATCCTTATTATGTGGACGTGGATTTTATTTAGCACTGAAAGGATGGGGTTTTGGGCAAGGGAAGGTTCAATTTTGGGCAAAAAAAAAGCCGTGTCCTTTGACACGGCTTTTCAAGAATAATCCCATGAACATATCCAAAAACGAAATCTTTTTCAGGATTTTGCGCTAAAATTTGCGCTTTGTAAAATCCTGAGGTATTTTTGCATCAGCCTAAAATTTTTGAAAGAGAAGAAAGATTTTTTTTATCCTATTTTTTTGCGAATTCTGCATTAGAGTTAGTATCCCATGAACGAATTTTAATCGGGCCGGCTACTTTTAGTCGGCCTTTTTTTGCTTTAGGCTGATGCGTATCTTTAGTTGGGTACAATCTTGTCGGAAAAGTTAGTATTACCCCCTCGTTGTTCGAGGGGGCATACTACCAACAAATTATAATCCCATGAACATAATCAATTTGATGTCAAGGTTTTGAAAACTGGGTTTGAAAAACAGCCCGTCCCGACGGCTTACCGTCGGGACGACTGGCTATTAACAAATTATAATCCCATGAACATTTTCAAAACTGTTGGCCGATTCGTTAACCAGCTTTTTTGCACTCATCCACTTTTTCAATCTCCGCTTTTCCGTCCGCCTCTTTGTTATTCATTAATCACGATACAAATGTGCGGGATGAAAACCCTACCAGCAAGGACATATTTTGGCCTTTGTGAGGGAAATATTTTTTCACTTTAGGTAAAATTTGCTACCACAATAATCTGTTTATCAATTAGTTAATGTTTTTATATTTAGCCTAAGTTTTGATTCAATGTGAAAATTATGATTCCAAAAAATCAATTTTGTGAGATTTTTTTTTGATTTTTTTTCTTCATCCCTTGACAAAAAAGAAGTGGCTTGCTGAAAAACACCGTTTTGTCGGCAGATTTTCCCTAAAAAAAAGGTCTTCGAAAACGCACTGAACGTTCTCGAAGACCCACTTTGGCCTAAGTTGACCCATCAGACCCTTGCCTAAGCCCGAATCAACATCTCTTCCACATAGCGGTAGCGCTTCTTGATTTGCTCCTTCAGCTCCCGGCGGGCAAAGAAGATGCGGCTCTTGATGGTGCCAAGCGGTAGTTTGAAGTGGTCAGCGATTTCTTGGTACTTATATCCTTGGTAGTGCATCATGAATGGCGCCTTGATGCTGTCGTCCAATTTCTCAATCAGGTCTTTCAGCTCCTTGATTAAGATATTGGCGTCGCCACCATTCTCCTCCTGTCTGCCACCTGAATTCAAATAGTAGAGATTGTCGGTAGAATCCATGATGGTATTGGACTTGACTTTCTTGCGGTAGTTATTAATGAAGATGTTCTTCATAATGGTGAAAGCCCAAGCCTTGAGATTGGTGTCGGGCATGAACTTGTCCCTGTTCGACATGGCCCGGAAGGCGGTCTCTTGGTACAAGTCTTTTGCGTCGTCTGTATTCTGAGTCAAATTGTAGGCGAACGCATTGAGTATCGGGGAAAGCTCGAAAAACCTGCTGTTGAACTCGAATGTTGACATGATATTTACTTTTTATTGTTAGTTGATTTAATTCTCGCAACAAAGGTAAGCAGCTTGTTCAATATCTTCAACAAAATGATTCAACAAAAGGGAATTTTTTTAAAAAAAAGAACAGATTTGAAAATTTAATTGGTTCAATTATTTGAAAATAAGGCTATTATGCAAAATTGTTTTTATTTTTAATTTTCAATAATTTTTGAAAATTTGAGATAAACCAGCCTTCAAGCTGGCCTTTGATGCCTCGATGTCAACAAACTTGGGCCAACCAGTTGGGGTTGCCCGCCTTGCTTCGCCAAAAAGGTGCCGCCAAAACCGACCGTGGAAAGCTTTGTCTATCCAGCCCAACCTTAATAAATTGAATTGCATTCTGTGAAGCCGAATTATCTTACTTTTGTCTTGATTTGGAATGCTTGATAACCGAATTGCGTGTTTGGGGCCATTTCCAATTTTCGAGACAAGCTCGAAACCACAATTCAAAAAATATTTATCATGACCTTTACTTTTTTGTTCATTCAAAACCTGAACATGACAGAATTGCTTATAATCTTAGGAGTTGTGCTACTGCTGTTCGGTGGCAAGAAAATCCCTGAACTGATGCGGGGCGTCGGTAAGGGAATCCGGGAGTTCAACAATGCCCGCAATTCCGTAGAAGAGGAGTTGAAAGAAGGGATGCGTGAGTACGACAAGAAGAAAATTGAGGAAAAAAGGGCTGCTGAGTAATCAGCGCAACGGCACTGCAGCCGGCAGTTCGATGGAAAATTTTCAAAAAAACCGTCGAACTGCCTACTGCTACCGTCAGGTTTGTTATTTTTTGTCCTGCTTCGCAAAGACTTTCTTGAGCAAGTCGGAAGTTCTGGCCGCTATATTGGTCCGGATGTTCAGCTCTTCTTTCTCCACCATGCTGAACAAGCCGTTCAGCGCCTGTTGCGTTACATAGTCGTCCAAGTCGGGGTTGGCTTTTTCCACCAATGGTATTTTGTTGTAGGCATTCACCGCATCGCTCCAATATTTGCGGGCATCGAACTTGTCCAGCGACTGCACGATGACCGGGTTGAACTCCTTGTAGAGCGCATCCGAGGTCGTTCGGTTCAAAAAGGAAGTAGCAGCATTCTGCTCGCCCATCAGGATATTCATCGCATCCGAAAACGTCATCTGCCGAATGGCGCTCACGAAAATCGGCTTTGCCTTTTTGGCGGCATCCTCTGCCCCTCGGTTGATTTTTTCCAAAATCTTATCCTCCACATTGCTGAACCCTGGCACGTTTCGCAGCTTATTGGCCACTTTTTGCGCCTCTGGCGGCAGTAAAATCTTGTAAGCGCTCTTGTAAAAGCCATCCCTTACAGAAAGCGCTTCCGAGCCTTTGCCAATTCCTATCTCAAGTGCTTCCTTTAGACCAGACGACACTTCCGCAGAGGTAAGACCAGTGCTTCCGAGGGCATCCATTGTTCTTTGAAGTGCAGCGGGGTCGCAAGCAGCAAGCTGAAAACAAAAGAGCACGAGCAATACTTTTTTAATCATTGTTTTATTTTAAATGAAATGAAATGAAATGCTTCAAGCTACCACATTTGAACGCACGACTCAAAGGAAGTTAGCTTACTGAAACGTTATTTTTAATCGCAACGCCCATCAACTGGCATAAAACTCCAAACAGTCCTTGCACAAGCAACGGTCACCGTACTGTCCCTTTAGCTGGTCGAGGGTTTTCTTGAAAAGCTGGGTGTCCATGCACCAGCAGGTATGGTCACCATAACAAAGCAAAGGCTTATCGCAGCGGGCACACCGCTTAGAGAAGTCGCCGTCCACTTCCACAAACGCTGCATCCACCCTCCCGCCAAGCGGTGGGTTCAGCTTTTTCACCCGCACCTTCAGCTCCTTGACGAACTTGAACTGGTGCTTGATGCCGAGCGCAATTCGATTCGCCACTGCCTCCAGCAACTTGGAGTTCTTGCGCATGGCCGCTTCGCAAATCAGGTAAATGGTCTCGTAGTTGATGGTTTGGTACAGGTCGTCGTCCACCGCTGCCTTGGTGAAGACCGTTTCCACGTAAACATCCACCACATAATCGTTGCCTATTACCTGCTCCTCCTCGTAAAATCCGTGATGCGAATAAAACCGCATTCCCTCCAATGCTATCATTGCCATTCCGCTTGGTTTGTTTTGTTGAAAGAATAGGGGTAAAATTAGGAAAAGTTTGTGCATCCTACCTTGCACCAGCACATTCAGAAAACTGGAAACTGTTGCCCCATTTGCGTATTTTTGCGCCGCAAATCAAATACCCTAACCTGCACCTGAAGTTGACAACCGAACAACAACTATCCGTTTCTCATCTTCTGGTCCTTTATACATTAATACATTATGCACGATTCAAGCAACGGCACTGCCACATTTGCCAAAAAAGCAAAAGAAGACCGCTACCAGTACCACGATTATTATGGAGTGGACGAACTCCTGAGCGAGGAACACCTGCTGGCCCGCGATGCGGTGCGGGCTTGGGTGAAGTCGGAAGTGTCGCCCATCATTGAAGAATATGCCGACAAGGCACAATGCCCCCATCACCTCTTCAAAGGGCTTGCAGAAATCGGTGCCTTCGGCCCAAGCCTGCCCGCCGAGTACGGCTGTGGCGGCATGGACGAAATCGCCTACGGCATCATCATGCAGGAATTGGAACGGGGCGACTCAGGCGTTCGCTCCATGGCCAGTGTGCAAGGCTCGCTGGTGATGTACCCAATATACAAGTTTGGCTCGGAAGAACAGCGCCGCCACTACCTACCCAAACTGGCCAGTGGAGAGTACATCGGCTGCTTCGGCCTCACCGAACCAGACCACGGCTCCAACCCATCCGGCATGACCACCAACATCAAGGACGACGGCGACGCCTATATCCTGAATGGCGCCAAGATGTGGATTACCAACTCACCAGTGGCCGATGTTGCCGTCGTTTGGGCAAGGGACGAGGAAGGCATCATACGTGGCCTGATAGTAGAAAAAGACATGCCCGGCTTCTCCGCCCCCGAAATCCACGGCAAATGGTCGCTCCGGGCGTCCATCACGGGGGAACTGGTCTTCGAGGACGTGCGAGTGCCAAAGAAAAACGTGCTGCCCAATGTCAAAGGGATGAAAGGTCCTTTGTCCTGCCTATCGAAGGCCCGCTATGGCATTGCTTGGGGCGTTATCGGCGCAGCGCTCGACTGCTACGACACGGCGCTTCGCTACTCGCAAGAACGCATACAGTTCGACCGCCCAATTGGTGGGTTCCAGCTCACGCAAAAGAAATTGGCGGAGATGATAACCGAAATCACAAAAGCTCAACTAATGGCATGGCGATTGGGCACTTTGGCAAATGCGGGCAAGGCCACTCCTGCCCAGGTTTCCATGGCCAAGCGCAACAACGTTTTCATGGCGCTGACGGTGGCCAGAGAGTCACGTCAAATACTCGGCGGCATGGGTATCACCAATGAGTATCCCATCATGCGACACATGATGAACCTAGAAACGGTGTTGACCTACGAAGGCACCCACGACATCCACCTGCTTATCACAGGCATGGACATCACTGGGTTCAACGCCTTTTCATAAAACACAAATGGGCTGGCCGATAAGCTGGTTATCGGCCAACCCAACATATAATCATCCGAACATTTTCCGCACTTTTTACATTCTACAAGCAGCTTTTTAGGTGGAAACCTGTTTTTAAAACAATCCTAACCGCTGCGACAAACTAATCCACCTATTAGCACGTTAGAAACCTTTGAATTTTATTTTGTAAAAAATAACCGGACAATGAGACGTTCGATTTTTCTCGTGTTTTCCCCTTTTCTACTGTTTTCTATTGGCCTTTTCGGTCAAGAAGAACCCATAAAGCTCGTCAATCCGTCTTTTGAAGGCATACCCGGTGAGGGCGGGAACGGCAATAGGCTCCCCGATGGCTGGTACGACTGCGGATTTCCTGGGGAAACCCCGCCCGACGTACACCCGAAGGATGGACTTGGCGCCTTTCAAGTGACAAAAGCACCTTTCCACGGCAAGACCTATATAGGTCTGGTGGTCAGGGAGAATGATACTTGGGAAATGGTTTCCCAGCGCTTGAGCGGTTCATTGGTGGCAGGAAAATGCTACGAATTCAGCATGTCATTGACGCGGTCGGAGGTTTACATGAGCCTTAGCCGGGTAAGCAACACCGAGGTCAACTACGCCGCACCGGTAAAGTTGCGAATATGGGGTGGGTCCAGCTATTGCAACCGCACCGAGTTGTTGGCAGAAAGTTCCTTAGTCGTGAACACCCGCTGGCTGGCCTACAACTTCCGCTTTGAGCCAAAACAGACCCATACCTACATCATCTTTGAGGCTTTTTACAAAACTCCGACCCCATTCCCCTACAATGGAAACCTCCTGATTGACAATGCCTCCGACATCATCCCCGTGCCGTGCTCGATTACAAGACCAGAGGTTGCAGCAATAGAGGAAAGGCAACAGCCTGCTGGCCCAAAACCGCCCACTCCTCCAAAGCCAGGCACTGATTCCCCGGAAATAAAGAAAGCACCGGTCATCCTGAAAGAACTGGAAGACCCCGCCAAACTGACCAAGGGGCAGACCATCCGCATGGACCAGCTTTATTTCCCCGCAGATAGCTCTACCATCACAAAGAGTTCGCTGCCCGTGTTGAATGAGGTGTACAACTTCCTTTCATCCAACCCAAACGTGGCGGTAGAAATAGGTGGCCATACCAACGGCACCCCTTCGCACGAATACTGCGACAAGCTTTCCACCGAACGTGCAAAGGCCATCGTGGACTACCTTGTTGACAAGGGGATTGCCCGAAAACGCCTGCAATACAAGGGCTATGGGAAAAGAAACCCCATTGACACCAACAAAACACCCGTCGGGCGAAAGAAAAACCAGCGGGTAGAAATAAAAATCTTGAGCGTCACGGGATAACAAAAAAGGGATTGAGCAGCGCCGCTCAATCCCTTTTTTGTTTACAGCTTACCGCATTTCTCTCGCAGCCAAGCCCCTTCCTCCTCGTTCAAGTAAGGCGAAATCTTTTCAAAGCACTCCTCATGGTAAGCGTTCAGCCAAAGCCGCTCCTGCTCCGTGAGCATGGTTTTTTCAACTAAGCTTAGGTCAATCGGAAAAAGCGTCAGTGTTTCGAAGCGGTAGAATTTTCCAAATTCATTTTCCAAATCCTCCACGCACAGTAGCAGGTTTTCCGTTCGGATACCATACTGCCCGGCTTTGTAGATTCCCGGTTCATTGGACGTGACCGTGCCAGGTTCCACTGCCTTGGCTGCCCTGGGCGAGGTGGCTACTGGCGAAAAACCATGCGGCCCCTCGTGAACATTTAGGAAAAAACCAACGCCATGCCCTACCCCGTGCCCAAAGTTCAAATGGTGCTGCCAAATGGGTGAGCGAGCAAGCGTGTCGAGCTGCACACCATTGGTACCACTCGGAAACCTTGCCATGGAAAGCCCCAGCACCCCTTTTAGCACGAGCGTGAAATCCGTCTTTTGAGCCGCTGTCGGCGTGGAAAGTGCCACCGTCCGCGTAATGTCGGTAGTGCCATCGGTGTACTGCCCACCAGAGTCAAGCAACAAAATCCCCTGCTGCTCAATGTTGGCACAAGTGCCATACACCGGATGGTAATGGATGATGGCACCATTGCTATTGTAGCCAACAATTGCATCAAAACTATCACCGAAATAGTTTTCCAACGCGCCACGGAACGCCGTCAACCGTTCCGCCACCTCCGCTTCCGGCACAGGGCGCTCACTCAGGGTTTGCTCCAGCCAACGGAAAATCCGCACAAGGGCTGCCCCATCACGTGCCATCGTTTTTTTCAAATGCCCGATTTCTGTTGCATTCTTGATGGCCTTCAACTCGGCCACGATATTGTCGCCTTCTATTACGCTGCTTGGGGTAATAGCGTTGAAATTCTGGTTGTTGGTCGTACCCAAGTCAAGCAATACAGTTTGGGCTACGCTAATTTTTTTCAAAAAATCTTCTAATGCACCATACGGCTTTAACAGTACGCCGTCTTGGTTCAATACGTCCTTGAGCGGCCCCAACACTTTGGTGGGTTCGATGAAAATCCATGCGACTTCTTTACCCACTACTGCGAAAGCGTAGAAAACTGGGTTGCAGTCCACATCGCGGCCACGCAAGTTGAATAGCCAGGCGATGTCGTCCAACGTCGAAACAAGGTAGTAGTCCGCTTGCCCCATTCTCTCCCGCACTTTCGCCAGTTTTTCTTGTCGGGTTGCGCCCGCAAATTTCACGTCGTGCTCGAACACAGGGCCTTGCGGCAATGGTGGTCGTTCCGTCCATATCTTTTCAATCAAATCAACGCTGGCGTCTATCTCGATTTTTTTTGGGTGAAACTGCTTTGCCATGCGGCGTATTTGCCCCACGGAAAACAACCTCCCGTCAAGCTCGACCTTGCTGCCTGCGGCGAGGTTTTCCTTCATCCAATCTGTATGCTCAGGGGTATGGGGGATGCCAAGCTTGTGCAACGTGATGTCACTGTTTGCCAACTGCGTTTCCGCTTGGAGGAAGTAACGGCTGTCCGTCCAAAGCCCAGCGTGGTCGGCAGTGATTACCATCGTACCTGCCGACCCCGTAAAGCCTGAAAGCCAAGGCCTTGATTTCCAATGGTCGGCTACGTACTCGCCTTGGTGTGGGTCAGCGGAAGGTAATATGTAAGCGGCGATGCCTTGCGCTTGCATGGCCAAACGAAGGTTTTGCAGTTTTTCTCTGGTTGTCATTTATCATTTTTTTATGCTTCGCAAAGCTCGTTCAGCACTGCGAGCTGGCCAAAAAAAAGAGCGGTTTTTGGTGAAGTAACCAAGAACCGCTCTATTTCAAGGGGCAATATTTGCCAAAAAATTATCCATTCATGGAGGCCAGGAATTCCTCGTTGCTCCTGGTGTTCATCATGTGCTTTAGCAGGAACTCCATTGCCTCTTCCGGCTTCATGTCGGAGAGGTGCTTGCGCAAGATGAACAAACGCTGAAGCGTGTCCCGGTCGAAAAGCAGGTCGTCGCGACGGGTGCTCGATTTTGTGAGGTCAACCGCAGGCCATAGTCGGCGGTTGGCCAAAGTGCGGTCAAGTTGCAACTCCATGTTGCCGGTGCCTTTAAATTCTTCGAAGATAACACCATCCATTTTTGAGCCGGTGTCAATCAATGCTGTGGCGAGGATGGTCAGCGAGCCGCCGCCCTCAATGTTACGGGCTGCGCCGAAGAATTTTTTAGGCTTGTGCAGGGCGTTGGCTTCCACACCGCCAGAGAGTACCTTGCCGCTGGCAGGTGCCACCGTGTTGTAGGCACGGGCCAAACGGGTGATAGAGTCGAGTAGGATGACCACATCATGGCCGCATTCGACGAGGCGCTTGGCTTTTTCCAAGACAATGCCCGCTACCCGCACGTGGTTTTCGGCTGGTTCATCGAAGGTGGAGGCCACAACTTCAGCATTTACGCTACGCTTGAAGTCTGTCACCTCCTCTGGGCGCTCGTCCACGAGCAACACGATGATATAGCTTTCAGGGTGGTTTTTTGCAATGGCGTTGGCCACATCCTTCAGCAAGAAGGTTTTACCCGTTTTGGGCTGCGCCACGATAAGGCCACGCTGTCCCTTGCCAATGGGCGTGAACATGTCAACCGTCCGGGTACTGAAATCCCTGCCGGTTGGCGATATACACAAATTGTATTTTTCCTGCGGAAACAAGGGCGTGAGGTAGTCAAAAGGTACCCGGTCGCGGATGTCCTTTGGGTCGAGGCCATTGATTTTTGATACCCGCAAAAGTGCAAAGTACTTTTCGCCTTCCTTCGGCGGGCGGATGGCGCCCTTCACCGTGTCGCCAGTGCGGAGGCCGAATAGCTTTATTTGCGAAGGAGAAACGTAGATGTCATCGGGGGAGGTCAGGTAGTTGTAGTCCGCTGAGCGCAGGAAACCGTAACCATCGGGCATCATTTCAAGTATGCCCTCGCCTTCGATGATACCATCAAGTTCGATGTCGAACTGCTCTCCCCTTCCGTTGGGGCGGCTGTCGTAAACAGGCTCTTCGTCTGGCACGAACGGAGCGTCCACGATGATATCCGTGTCAACGCTGCCACCAGTTCCGGGCCTGTTGACCACCATTTCCATTTCGTCATCCAGTTCTACATCATCTTCATAATCATCGTCCTCATCAATGGGGTCGAGGCGGGTAGGCGGCTTCGGCGGCGGCTGCGTATTGAAGCGGCTGTCGCGGCTGCGGTAGTCGTTGGCCACGATGCGGTCCCTTGGCTCCCGGTCGCGGAGGTCGCGTTCGCGGCTGTCCCGAGTGGGGCGATCGGTACGCAGGTCACGTTCGCGAGGGTCGCGATCGCCACCCCTGACGCCACTATCTCTTACGATGCGCTCCCGACGGACGCCGCCACGGTCGCCCATGTCATCTTCCCGCTGCTGCCCCGCAAAGCCGGGCGAAGTTCTGCGAGCAATAGGACGCTGTTCTTCGGCCACTTTTTCTTCTGGCACGGGTGGTGTGGTGTTTGCTTTTCCGGCAATAGCTTGTTGGTCAAGTATCTTGTGGATGAGCTCTTGCTTGGCCAAACGACGGAAGCCACTAATTTCGAGGCGCTCGGCAACTTCCCGCAGTTCAGGAACGAGCATGTCGTTTAATTGCAAAATGTCGTACATAATTTTAATATAGAGTTTAACAGGAAGGACAAAACCCATAGCAAACTGGCCTCTGTTGGGGAGGGTTCGTGGTTTTGATGCTCACTTGAAAATGCTTCACATTGAAGAAAATATTACTTGACAGTGTTCCCTTTCGTCAATGTATTTTGAAATGAAAGGTTTGAGTGAAAAATGCTGTAAAATCAGTTCAGGTTGTTGAAACTTATCGGAACCGTTGTTGTAGGCGGATTCCTGATGAAAGGATTTGTCTTTTTGGGGTGTTATTGCCTAAAGGAGATGTAAACTGTAGCAACGAAAAGAAACTGCGACGGGTTACACGTTTTGCTCAACATATTCTCAGTCTCAGCACTGTTTTACTTCGTTTGAATTAAATTGGAAAAAACAAAGGAGTTGCGGTACTGTAGTTAGAAAATTGACCGACTACTAAAACAGGTGGCGTGATTAAGGTTGTGCGGCAAAAATACGTACAAGTTTCAGATTTCAAATACTACCTTTGCCAAAAAAATTTTCCAAAAGTAATTTTTTATTTGTTAGCAATTGACTTTTAGAAAAATACAGTTGAAAATAAATTTGAATTTTGATTCGGGAGATTGAAAAAAAGGCTGTTTTTTCAGCCGTTTTCGTCGGAAAGTCGCAGGGTGCCGAAATGCTATCAGGTGTTTAACAACATCTCCTTCCAAAAGTTTTGTGCACAGCGTTTCAACGAACAATCCTTTCATTTTATTGGTAAAATCAAACCTTTGCAATGCTTGAACTGAGTTTTTTAAAAACAAACAAAGAACGTGCAATTCAGGGCCTGAAAATCCGCAACTATTCGGAGGAGGGCCTTCAGGTAATTGACCGAATTTTGGAAGCGGACGAAACACGCAGGAACGCTCAAGGGGATTTGGACAACAATCTTGCCGAATCCAAGCGGTTGGCCAATGAAATTGGGGGCTTTCTCAAACAAGGAAAAACCGCAGAAGCCGAGGCCATCAAGGCAAGGGTCGCAAGCCTGAAAGAACAAGCCAAAGACCTCGAATTCACCATGAAGGTTGCAACCGAGCAATTAGAGGAGCTGTTGCTGACCGTGCCCAACATCCCGCACCACTCCGTGCCTTCCGGAAAGACACCAGAAGACAACGAGGTGTTCAAGGCATGGGAAAACCCAATGCCAAGTCTTCACGCTGGGGCACTGCCACACTGGGAGTTGGCAAAAAAATACAATATCTTCGACCTCGACCTCGGCGTTAAGCTCACAGGTGCGGGCTTCCCGGTTTTCCGGGGCAAAGGTGCTCGGTTGGAACGGGCGCTCATCAATTTCTTTCTTGACGAGGCGTCCCGTGCGGGCTACGAGGAAATAGCCCCGCCGCTCATGGTCAACAAGGACTCCGCCAAGGCGACAGGCCAACTCCCCGACAAGGAAGGCCAGATGTACTATGTGGAACGCGACGACCTCTACCTCATCCCTACTGCCGAAGTACCCGTCACCAATATATATAGGGACAGTATTGTGGATGAAAAGGATTTCCCCATCAAAATGACCGCCTACACACAGTGTTTCCGCCGAGAGGCGGGCAGCTATGGGGCGCACGTGCGTGGCCTGAACCGGGTGCACCAATTTGACAAGGTGGAAATTGTACAGATTGCCCACCCTGACAAATCCTACGAGCAGTTGGAGGGGATGCTGGCGCATGTGTCCGGGATATTGGACAAGCTCGAATTTCCTTACCGCATCCTGCGGCTCTGCGGCGGCGACATGGGCTTCACTTCGGCGCTCACTTTCGACTTCGAGGTGTGGTCGGCGGCGCAGGAGCGGTGGCTGGAAGTAAGCTCTGTCTCGAATTTTGAGACCTACCAAAGCAACCGCCTCAAAGTACGCTTCAAGGACGGCAACAAGACCCGCCTTGCCCATACCCTCAACGGCAGTGCCCTCGCATTGGCCCGTATCGTGGCGGCGCTTTTGGAGAACAACCAAACTCCAGAAGGAATCCGTTTGCCGAAGGTGCTGCACAGCTACACGGGTTGGGAGATAATTGATTAGCAAGTTAGCGAATTGGCGTGTTGACGTGTTGGGTAGGGCATACCCAATTCGCCAATTCGCCAACACGCCAAAAACCTAGAATAAAATGCAATCACTTGATATAGAGGCTATTAACCAGCAAATCTATCATGACAGTGCCTTTATTGAGCAACTGAACGATGAGACCTCCAAAATCATCGTGGGCCAAAAAAACATGATTGAGCGGCTTATGATTGGGCTTTTGACAAAGGGGCACATCCTATTGGAAGGCTTGCCAGGCTTGGCAAAGACATTGGCCATCAAGACCTTGTCCACTGCCATCAATGCCAAGTTCCATCGTATCCAGTTCACCCCTGACCTGCTGCCAGCCGACATCATCGGCACGATGGTCTATAACCCCGGCACCACCAAGTTTGCGGTGCACAAAGGCCCGGTCTTCGCCAACTTCATCCTGGCGGACGAGATAAACCGCGCACCCGCCAAAGTTCAATCGGCCCTATTGGAAGCCATGCAAGAGCGGCAGGTGACCATCGGGGGCGAGACGTTCAAATTGGAAGACCCGTTTTTGGTGCTGGCCACGCAGAACCCCATCGAGCAGGAGGGCACCTACCCATTGCCGGAAGCACAAACCGACCGTTTTATGCTAAAGGTGAAAGTGGGCTACCCTGAGAAGGAGGATGAACTTCAAATCATGCGGCGCAATTTGAACGATGCAGTGGACGCTGTGGTACAGCCAGTGGTGCAGCCCGCCGACATCCTGCGGGCGAGGAAGTCGGTGCAGAAAATCTATATGGACGAAAAAATCGAGCGCTATATCATAGACATCGTTTTTGCGACCCGCAACCCGAAAGATTATGGCTTGGCCAACTTGGAGCCGCTCATCAACTATGGCGGCTCTCCTCGTGCCAGTATCAACCTGGCCTTGGCGGCAAAAGCGATGGCCTTTTTGCGCAGGAGGGGCTACGTAATACCAGAGGACGTGCGCAACATCTGCCACGACGTAATGCGGCACCGCATCGGCCTCACTTACGAGGCGGAAGCGGAAAATGTAACCCAAGAAGAAATCATCAACCGGGTACTTAACAAGGTAGAGGTGCCTTAGTAGGTGGTTGGTGACCTTAGGTTTTGCAGCAACCCAACTTGCTCAAAAGCGATATATGAATGGATGAGGAACCGGCCATTTGCCGAAGGCAAGAAAATGATTAGTTGGGGTGTTGGAATTTTGGAGCCGAAGTTTTTCTGGGCTAAATTTTTAGGCAATCCTAAATTGGTGGGTCAAAAAAGCTGGATGAACTTTTGTTCGCAGCAGAGAGCAGCATCGTAGCCCGATTCCATATTCGTCCCCGATTTTTTTAAAGAAATATAGTCCTTAGTGGTTTAATATTGCGCTTGAAGCTGGAATCAGAAGGTTGATATGGCGCATTGTCGTTTCTTTTTGCAAAAAAACGAAGGAAGATAGCCCATTTTTCCAGGTGTTCAGAATTCAAAAATTCATCATTTACCATTCCCTAAGTGCTTACTTTTTTCAGAACAAACCAAGTTTTTTACAGCGTGATGTTGATTTTTTACATCCTGCTGCTTCGGTTTTCCGTCTTCATTGCGCCCTTCCAATGGGAGCCCTCCGGGCATGGGGTGTTGTGCGACATGGTGTACGACATGATTGGGTCGTCGCAGAACTTAGTGGCACATATCATTGCGATGTTGCTGCTTATGGGGCAGGGGTATTTGGTGAACCTGATTTCCATCAACTATCGGCTTTCCAACGAGGTAAACCTTTTTCCGGGCCTGTTTTACGTGTGGTGCTGCTGCGCAATTCCAGACTTCCTTTACCTTTCGCCAGTGCTAATCGGCAACACTTTCTTCTTGATTGCCCTCTATCAGATATTTGACACCTACAAAAATCCGGCTTGTGCCGACCGGATTTTCAACGCAGGTCTTTGGTTGGGAGTGGCCAGCCTTTTTTATTTCCCGTTCGTGTTTTTCTTGATTGTTTTGTTGGCAGCCCTGAGCATCTTGCGGGCGTTCAACTTGCAGGAACTCCTGATGATATTGGCGGGCATGTTCCTGCCTTATTTCTTTGCAGGGCTTTATTTCTTTTGGTTCAATAAATTCGATTTCTTCTACGAAAACCAAATAGCCCGGAACTTTGATTTTTTCAGTTTCAGCACGATTGAGTACACGTGGGACACTTGGGTGAAGCTTGCGATTTTCATCATTGCCATATTATTTGTGATAGCAAATAACAATTCCTACCTCGCCAAAAAGAACATCCAAGTGCAGAAAAAAATCAACATCCTATTTTGGGTGCTGATTTCCGCAGCCATTTCCGCCCCATTTCAGGCCAACTTGACTTTTGAACACTTCCTGCTGCTCGCACCTACGCTGGGCATATTCCTCGGGCTGACCTTCACCTCCACCAAGCCGCAGTGGGCCGAAGCCATCCACTTCCTCATGGTGGTGCTGGTGCTGGCCCTCCAGTTTGTGCCGTGGCAGCTTTGAGGTTGGTCATTTGCGCTTCAAGTCCAAGTAATCCAAGAAATAAATTACCCGCAAGGAAACGCTATTGCTTTGTGGAAAATCTTGGAGCCGTTCCACCCCGTTCAGATAGGAGTATTGAATATCCTTCTTGGCTTCACTGAAATTCTCTGTGTTGTTTTTCCAAACGATGTAAATATCGCTGCCCGGCGCAAACCGCCATCGGTAAACGGCGTCAATGGTAAATGCATTGAAGCTGTCGTCATGAAATTCGTCGTAATCCGTGGTGCCCAAATTGCCATCGGCAAGCAGTCGGTGCAAGCTACTGTACTCTGCCTTTGCCCAATAGTGCCGCAAGCGGAATGAGAGCGACATTTTGTTGGTGAAGACATAAGTGGTGTTGAAGACGTTTTCGACCGTGATATTGTCCCGTCGGCCAAAGATGATTTCACCGTTGCCCCGTTTCGTCACGAAGCCTACGTCGTTTTTCCAGTTGTAGCTGCCCACCTCCAAGTAAAATGAGAGCCTGTCGCTTGCCCTGAACCGAGGCGCAACCGTGAGGTTCAGGCGGTGGCGACCTGCCTCGTCGAACATGCGGTAGTTTGCATTAAAATCGAACGCCAGTTTTTTGCGGTAATCTGTGGAGAGGAAGCCACCGACGTTTCGGTTGGTGGGAAAACGGTAATAGCGGCTGAAGTCTTTCGTCCGTGGCTCAAAATAGTCGAAAGTCGCTAAGGGTTCCAACCAGGTGAACATCCCAAAGGCCACCCGGTTTTTTGTCATCATCCAGCCATCCAGCCCCATACCGAAGTCGGCGTACACATCCGGTTTTTGCAGCCTGCCATAGACGGCATCGGCGGTCAGGTGCGCCTCGATAAAATTGCCGAAAGGCTCGATTTTGTTGTAGCTCCATTCGCCTACAACGGTTTTTTCATTTGCGTTGAATATAAAGCCCAAATCGTTTGGGTCGTAGTCGTAGCTCTCCACATTGTAGCCTAACTCCCAACGGAACTTGCCGCTCGTTTTGCTGATTTCCCCAAAATACGCATGGCCCAAGTCCGTCGAGTTGGGGTAATATTTTTGATTCATCACGGCTCGACCGTTGAAGGCATAGGACTGTGCTTTGTTCCGAAAAGAAAAACTGGTGCCCGTCACGTTGGCCTCATAGTCGTTGCCCTGCCGCATCACGTTCGTGTTGATGAGCGTGACGTAAGAGTTGTTCTTCAGGTTTTGATCCAACACCATTATATTATAGTTGGTGAGCGGGCTTGTCGTTACTTCCCGTTTGTCGCCAGTTTCGACATTGCGGATGGTTGCGTTAGTCTTCGACGAAATGGCGTTGAACACCCCGATGCCCATCCCGCTGTTCGTCCGGCCAGAAACCTTGGTGGCGTTGAGGAGTTGCGACTCTGCTGGGTTTTCCACTACCTCCTCATGCTCGCTCAATTGCCCATAAACATCAAAAAAATGCAGCGGCCTGCCGCCCACCCGGCGGCTGTAAAACAACCCACCCTTGTTGAACAACTCAGTACCTTCGGTAAAAAACTGCCGGTTCTCATCGAAGCGGACCTCGAATGGCGAGAGGTTGAGTACCCGGTTGTCCGAGCGCACCTGCCCAAAATCAGGGATGAGCGTCGCATCCAGCGTAAAAGCGTCGTTGATGCCGTACTTGATGTCCATGCCGCCATTGATGCTGCGGCCCCAACTGCTCTTTGGATTGTTGCTTTTATCGTACAGGTTTTGGGCATACACCGAAAAATAGGGCGTTGCAGAGAGCCGCACGGGCGACTCAATATTGGTGATGCCGTCCATCGTGCCCGATTGGTTCAGGTAGCCCGCCACGTTGGGGTCCACCTCGTTCCAATAGGAAATCTCCCGTTTTCGCCGCACCTCCCGCACGAAGTTCACGTTCCAAACCTGTTGGTCGGCATTTGGGAAGCGGATGGCCGAGTAAGGGATTTTCATTTCCACCACCCAGCCCTCGTCGGTGAAGGCTAGTTCGCTGTCCCAAACGGCGTCCCATGAAGCATCGCCGGAGTACAGCACCCCACCAAATCCACCGCCCGCCACAGCCGAGAACTTGGTGTCATACTGTATGCCAGAGGCAGTCACCCCAAAGCCCACGCCGTTGTTGCCGTCCCGGTACGCATCAATGACCACGGCAAACCAATCCGTATTTCCGATGTTGTCCCGCTCCGTCATTTCCCGGAGGATGCTGTCGGGCCTGGCATCCAGCAGCCGGGCGCCGATGTAAATGGCCATGTTGTCATACAGTACCCGCACTTCGCACTGCTGGCTGGCCAATTTTCCTGGGTTCGGTGTATTCTGTACAAAGTCGCCCGTCGGGGAGGCCAGGGTCCAAGCTGGTTCATCCAGCTTACCGTCAATTTTTATACCTTGCAAAATGCGGTTGGCGGATAGCTGTTTCTTGGAAAATTGTGACGACTGCGCTTGGCAAAAGGTGATGGCCAAGGCCAAAAAAATCGGTGCGAGCAGGAATCTCATGTAAGTAAAAGTTGGTGAAATGAAATCGTGTGGGGTTGGTTGTCGCTGTAATCCAAAAAGACAAATGCCCATTTCCGGTTGAAAGACAAGGTAGGGAGCCCAAAAGTTGTCAATCAAAATCGCTTATACCCAAGTTCAAAGAGAAAGTTCAATACACAAGCAACTTACGTCCCTTTGAAAAGTTACTTTGGACAAAAATCAGCTTAGGAAACACAAATTCGCATTTAAAGCGTTATTTTGCGCCGCTCGCAAGTACCGGTACAAAGCAAAATACAGGAGCCGCAAGGTGAATAATTTACTTCCACATTTCATTCAGGAGCAGTTGTTGTCCGACAAGCGCCACGGCAGCTTTCAGGCATACACCCTTTTTGTGGACATGTCCGGCTTCACCAAGCTCACCGAGATATTGCTCAAACAAGCCAATGCCGGGGCCGAACGCCTCTCCAACATCCTCAATTCCATCTTTCACCCAATGGTGCGGCAGGTGTATGCACAGGGCGGGTTCATCCCCTATTTCGCTGGGGATGCGTTCACCGGCATATTTCCCGTTGACCAATGCGAGTGCGATGCGACCAAGTTGTTAGCGCTGGCGCAACGGCAATTCGAACTGCTCGAAACGGCCTCTACCAGCTTTAGCGAGTTCAAGATTGGCGTGAAGACAGGCCTTTCGTTCGGCGAGGTAGAATGGGGCATCGTGGGCGATTCGCACAAGTCGTTCTTCTTCAGAGGCCCAGCCATAGAGGGCTGCGCCAAAGGGCAGACGCATGCCCAAGAACAACAAATCATTATTGACGAACCCTTCAAAACAGCCCTGCTGGAAACGGTGCCGTTGGGAGGTGGCCAACCTCCTGCGATTTCCCTTACACCGTGCGCCGCCGAAGGCTTTTTTGTGGTAAACGAAAAGCCGGACGTCAGCGACCTGCCACTGCCTGCCTCCCTGAGCCTGCCTCCCCTCAAGCCGGAAGTGCTTGCCCAGTTTTTACCAAAAGCCCTCCTCGAATTCAGCCCACGGGGTGAGTTTCGCACGGTAGTATCCGTGTTCATTTGCTTCGAGGGGCTGCCCGACTTCGATTCCTTGAGTAGCTTTGCAACAGAGGTGCTCAACCAAATCAACAACTTTTCGGGCTATTTCAAAGAAATTGACTTTAGCGACAAGGGTGGCGTCATCGTGGCTTTTTTCGGCGCCCCGGTCTCCTACGAGAACAACGTGGAGCGGGCCTTGGAGTTCGTGCTCGCGCTACGGGACGAGCTGCTGCCGCTCCAAATAGCCCATGACCTGCGCTTCAAAGTGGGCATCGCAGAGGGCATCGCCTACGCTGGCGTCATCGGTGGCCTGGAGCGCAGCCAGTACGCTGCCGTCGGCAACCGGGTGAACATTGCCGCCCGCCTGATGATGAGCGCCAACTGGGGCGAAGTCCTCGTGGACGAGGCTGTGCACAAAAACCGCAACTTCCGCTTCCAGCATACGGGCGACATCAGCTACAAGGGCCTGAAAACCCCTATACCTACTTATAAACTGACCGGCCGCAACCAGCAGCAGCAACGCCCCTTCGACGGTGAGATGGTGGGCAGGGAGCAGGAACTCGACAAGCTCGAAACCTTTGCCATGCACACCTTTGAGTCGTCGCAGGCAGCCGTGGCTTATGTCTATGGTGAGCCGGGCATCGGGAAGACGAGACTTTCCTATGAGCTTCGCAACAGGCTCCGCAAGCGCCGCAGCCCGTACTGGATGGTCTGCCAGAGCGACCAGATATTGCGCAAGCCGTTCAACCCATTTATTTATTTACTAAAAAATTATTTTGGGCAAAAGCCCACCAATACACCAGAGGCAAACCTACAAGCTTTCGAGAACGAGTTCAAGCTGCTCTTGGACGAGCTTGTCCAAATATCCGACCCGGCCACGGAGGGCATTAAGCGTGAAATCGTGCGTACGAAGCCCGTGCTGGCTGCCCTCACTGGCCTGAAGACCACCGATTCTCTTTGGAACGACCTCGACGCCAGGGGGCGCTACCAGAACATTTTGGCAGCACTCTCGGCGTTGGTACAGGCAGAGGCACTGCTGGGCCCAGTGGTGTTGGAACTGGAGGACGGCCACTGGTTCGACCATAGCTCGCTGGAGTTCTTGGCCGAACTGGTTGCTCGCATCCGCAACATGCCCGTTTTCTTATTGGTCACCTCCCGGTACGATGACGAGGGCAACAAGCCCAAGCTGTTCAGCGAAGCTGTTCTGGAGAAAAATGGTGTACCCGACTTCGAAATAGACCTCAATATACTGGGCAGTGAGGCCATGAATGGCTTTGCAAGCCAACGCTTGAAGGGCAAAATCAGCCCCGAACTATTGGAACTTTTGCTGCGCACCTCCAACGGCAACCCGTTTTATGCCGAACAGATGCTGGAATATTTCTCGGAAAGCGGTCAGTTGGAACCGCGCCCAAACGGCTGGATGGTAAAAGACCAAAACGTGCGGGTCAGCGACAGCGTGCAGGCCGTACTCACGGCCAGGATTGACCGCCTTAGCAGCCTCGTGAAGGAGACCATCAAGGCGGCGGCGGTCATCGGACGGGAGTTCGAGCTGCCGGTGCTTGCCGAGGTGATGATGGCTAACGAAGAACTCGTGCTGCAAAACGGCAACAGTTCTGCCGTGCTGAAGGAGCAGGTGCAGACGGCAGAGCGGGCACAGATTTGGCAGGCGATGAACGAGCTGCGTTATATTTTCAAGCACTCGCTCTTGCGGGAGGCCGTGTACGACATGCAGCTCAAGACCCGCGTGAAGCAGTTGCACCAACTGATTGCGGAAGCGATAGAAAAACTCTATGAGCACAACATAGAGCAGCGATACGTGGACCTCGTGTTCCATTATGAGCAGGCCGAGAACGAGGCAAAGCTCCGAACATATCTCCAAAAAGCTGCCGACTATGCCAAGGAGTATTACCAAAACCAGCAGGCACTCCATTTTTACGACAAGCTGATTGTCATACTTGAAAAACAGGGCAAAGGCTTGGAAACGGCGAAGACCCTGCTCAAAAAATCGAGCATCCTTGAACTGGTGGGACGCTGGGAAGAGGCAGAATCGCTCGCCCGGCAAGCACTGGAAGTGGCCAAAGTGGTAAAGGACGACAAGGTGCTTGGCAGGGCCAACGACGCCATTGGGCACTTGCTCATGCTCAAGGGCCGCTATGAGGAGGCTGATAGCTACCTCGAAAAAGCAGCAGCCTTCTTTGGCTCCAGCCACGACGACCGGGGCACTTCAAAAGTGTATGGCCATCTCGGCACGCTGTACTTCCGGCAGGGCAAGTATGAGGACGCCAAGCTCTATTTCATCCGAAGCATACAATTGGCGCAACTTTACAAGCAAACCTCGTCGCTGGCGCAAATCGTGGCCACGCTCGGGCTCACCTATATGAACCTCGGCAAGTACGACGACGGCATCCGATGGCAGCAGAGCCAACTCGAAGCCTGCCAAAAGGTGAACGACCGCCAAGGCATGGCCACGCTGCTCACCAACATGGGCATTGTCCATTTTGAAAAGGGGCAGTACGACGAGGCGCTCGACTGCTACCAACGGGGGCTTGACTTGGCCGAGGAACTCGGCAACAAACAACTGATTTCCATCGCCATCGGCTGCATCGGCACGGTGTGGCAGCGCAAGGGGCGTTTCGACATTGCGGAGCAGCACTTCGAGCGCGACCTGGCACTAACGGAGGAACTGGGCGACAAGCAGGGCATCTGCATCGCCCTTGGCCTGATGGGCGATTTGCACAGCGTGTTGGGCAAGTTCGAGGAAGCCATCGCATTCATGCAGCGCAACCTGAAATTGGCCGAGGAATTGGGCTACCGAAAGGGCATGGCCAAGTCGCTGAACACCTTGGGCGATATTTATTATTTTAAGAATGAATTCGAGACTTCCATTAGTTTTTACGACCGCTCCATCGAGACCACCCGCAGCATTGGCAACAAGCTCGTGCTGGGGTTCAGCCTCGTCGAGAAGGCGAACGTGCTGCTGGCCAAGGGCAGCCTGGCCGAGGTGCTGGAAAACCTGCGGGAAGCCACTGCCATCGCCGCCGACATAAAACACCCCGACTTGCTCTTTGAAGTACGGCTGATGGCAGGCAAACTTGCCGTGCGGAATCAAGAAATTGAGGAGGCCAGGAATGTGTTTGATGCACTGTTGGCGCTCAAACGGGGCAGGCGTGACGAGGCGCTGGTGCAATTTGAATACAGCAAAATAGAGTCAGGCAAAGAACATCGGGAACGGGCATTGGAGTTGTTCAGGGAATTGTACGAAGAAACGCCCGTTTATGCCTACCAGTTGAAGCTCCATGAATTGGAGCAGTATGAGGCAAACGCTTGAGGATGATGTTTGGGTTGTTTGTAGTGAGCTTATGGCGCGAGCGAACTAACCTGGCCTGATTGTCCCAGAAAAACTACATTTTTTCAGCCGCAGCAGCTTCCTTCCTTGCCAGTGCAGCCTCTGAATTTCGGCCCAGCTTTTCCAATAATAAGGCTTTTGTTTTCAAAAATAGGGCGCGTTCAGCAGCAATGGGTTCGTGCTTGCAGGCATATTCTGACCAGGTGAGCGCCATGCGCACGAGCAGGTCGTCGAGCGCCACTTTGTAAACTGCGGTGGCATAATAATCGAGGTCGCTGTTAAGGCTTTTATAGCCGTCCAATATGCGGAAATCGAGGACGGCATTCACCATATATGCCAGTTCGTACAGGTCTCCATTGCGCAGATGGTGGCCAGCTTTTGTGCGGGCGAGCAGCTCGTTTCGCTTGGGGATGTTGGAGTTTTGGAGTATTTTGATTAAATCCTCTTCTGCTTTTTTATCAAAAAGATGCCCCTCGTAAGAGAGGAAATTCCGGTTTGCTTTTATCTGGCCATCAATGGTCTGGTATATTTTCTCGTCCACTTCCGTCAAACCGACCACCGCTCCGATTTCCTCCCGGTTGTCCATGATGATGCGAAATTCACGGGAGGTCGGGTTGTTCAGGAACAGCTTCACAGCGCCCCAATATGATTGGTCCATGAAATGGTCTTTGGTCATTAAGGCCAAATAGCTTCGAGTTATTTCTGCTTCTTTTTGTTGCTCTCCTGCCATTCGCAATGCCCGCATGTAATCGAACATCATGACGGGGTTTCGTTCGCCATTCTTATAGCGCTGCTCCAGTTCCACATGGCTCTGACCGGGCGTCACAGCCATTTTTGACCATTCCAAAAAGTCATTTCCAGCCGTATGTGCACCCACTATGCGATGAACTTCCTGCCCCTCTGGTGTTATAAAAAGGTAGGTTGGGAATGCCTTTACGCCAAATCTGTCCTTCAATTCATCGCCTCGTCGGCCTTCCATGTCATATTTGACGTTGACAAATTTCTGGTTGAAAAAATTGGCGACTTCCGGCCTGGTAAAAACCTCTTTGTCCATCTTCTTGCAAGGCGCACACCAGGACGTATAGCCATCAAGGAATATTACCTTGCCAGCCCGCTGGGCACGGTTCAGCACATCGTCCCAATCAGGGCTTTCCATAAAATCAATCCGGTCATATCGAATCTGCTGGGCATTCAGCTTGGCAGATACCAGCAGTCCGCCTATTAAAATGCAGTAGAAAGCAGCCTTGAGTGAGTTCATTATGCTAAATTATTTATTGCAAATATAGCAAGTTCCCGCAGAACGCTGGAAAGTAGCGTGCCATTGGCCAATTGAAAACCTATTTTAAACCCGCCGTAGCACAGACAACCCTATTACTCGAAAAATTCTTTTTCATTACCCCACCGTTGCCCAACTATCATTTCCATGCTGGTTTGAGCTGCCCATGCAGTGCGATATGATTGTTTGAAGCAACCATTGCGTTTCAGGAAACACCTTTTTAAGGCTGGGTGGGAATATCGCTATCAATCGTTGCGTTTTGTTTGACGTTTTCAGAAAACCATGACGCTGAAATAATGCTCTTGATTGCAGCAAAATATGAAGCCTACGGAAAAGTGTCAACAATATTAAACGCTTGAAGCAATCATGTTTCTTTGCAAGAAAAAGTAAAATAAGACCACAACGGAATAAGCCGCCTAATGAAGAACATTGCCCAAACTCATATTTTTATTGACTTTTTTAAGCACGACAAAAAAAAATCGGATTAAAACTATTTCATAATTCTAAAATATCCCTATTTTTGTGCGTTTCCTAAAATAATACCTTTTGATTTCATTTGTTTCCCCAAACAAAAAAACCCTCCTGACGTAAAACAATATTCTCGAAATCAGCCTTTATGTGATCAGAAACACTCCTTTCAACTATAAGCAGGTCAATTTGTAAGTAGTCCTTTTTTTCTTAAAGACATTTTTAACAGCAACTAACCCGTTGATTTTCAGCGGCTTAAAATAAAGTGGCAGCTATTTTTCATGGCTATAGGGAATGATTTCAACCTTGAATCATAGCGTATGTCATTATCTGAACAACAAACAATTTTAATTAAAAAAGCAGCAGGCAACCATTCCGTTTCCCTATGCTAAAATTTGTGGTAACATGAGAAGTGTAACATCAGACGCACAGGAGGAAAAACTAAAAGCCGAACTCCAAGGTGCAAAAAAAGCAGTAAAAAAAGCAAAAGCTGCTTACAAGGCCAAACTGAAAGAGCTTAAAGCGAAAGCAAAGCCTTTCAAGCAAGCGCTTAAAGCGGCAGAAAAGGCCGAAAAAAAAGCGAAAGCTGCCTATAAAGCCTCGCAAAAGGAAAAGGACACAGCAGCGCAAATTCCGGTTAGTCAAGCTGCTATATCCGAGCCAGCCGCTCCTAAAAAGCGTGGCCGCCAACCGGGCTTCTCGCCAAAGGCAGCCAAAGCCGCAGCAGCAGCAAGCACTGAGGCCGCACCAAAGGCAAAGCCGGGCAGGAAGCCAGCAGCCGAACCTGCTGCGAAGGCAGCAACATCCACCGGCGGCGACGACCTGACGCAAGTCAAGGGCGTGGGCGACAACATCGCCGTGATGCTCAAGGCAAACGGCGTCCGCACCTACGCCGACATGGCCGCCACCAGCTTCGACCGCTACAAGGAACTCCTCAAGGCCAACGGCATGAGCAAGTTCCGTGACCCGTCACAGTGGGCCGAGCGCGCCGCCGCCCTGGCCAACCTGCCCGCTCCGCCAAAAGCGGAACCAAAGGCAGCAGCGCCAGCCGGCGAGCCTAAAAAGCGTGGCCGCCAGCCGGGCTTCTCGCCAAAGGCCGCCAAAGCCGCCGCCGCAGCAAGCACTGAGGCCGCACCAAAGGCAAAGCCAAGCACGAAGCCAGCAGCCGAACCCGCTGCGAAGGCAGCAAAATCCACCGGCGGCGACGACCTGACGCAAGTCAAGGGCGTGGGCGACAACATCGCCGTGATGCTCAAGGCAAACGGCGTCCGCACCTACGCCGACATGGCCGCCACCAGCTTCGACCGCTACAAGGAACTCCTCAAGGCCAACGGCATGAGCAAGTTCCGTGACCCGTCACAGTGGGCCGAGCGCGCCGCCGCCCTGGCCAACCTGCCCGCTCCGCCAAAAGCGGAACCAAAGGCAGCAGCGCCAGCCGCCGAGCCAAAAAAGCGTGGCCGCCAACCCGGCTTCTCGCCGAAGGCCGCCAAAGCCGCCGCCGCAGCCGCTCCTGAAAAAGCAGCTAAAGCTGTAGCCGAGCCAGCCGCCGAGCCAAAAAAGCGTGGCCGCCAACCGGGTTTCTCGCCAAAGGCCGCCAAAGCGACGCCGACTCCCACGCCGACAGCAGCAGCACCAACTATAACAGCGGCGGCTCCCGCCAAGGAGCCAGCCAAGCCAAAGGGACCACCCGCAAACCCTGACGACCTGACCCAAGTGAAGGGCGTCGGCCAACGGGTTGCCGATGCACTCAATAAAGTGGGCATCTATACCTATAAGGACATGTCGGGCGTAAGCCTGGAGCGTTACAAGGAGATATTGAAGGAAAACAACATGAGCAAGTTCCGTGACCCATCCGATTGGGCAGGGATAGCTGCTGAGCTGGCGGGCAAGAAATAAAACCTGCCTGAATATACATGAGCTTAAAAGGCCGCGACCAATGCTGGTTGCGGCCTTTTTTTTGTTGTTTTTTATGGATAAATACTTTGTACTAAACAGCCATCCACCTCCCCTTACATTCACATATTTACCCTCATTGGCCAAACGACAATGCGTTTACTTTTCCAAGGGCATAATCCAGGGCGAAGCCTTGAATGGCGTCCACTCCACCTTTGCCAAATCCACTTCGGCATCAATGTACGGCTGCGTCTTGCGCCCATTCAGGCTCGCCCGGACGCTGGCATGAACGGCCACCTCGGGCACGCCCCGTCTATGCCACAGGTCACGGAGGTAGTGCGCAAATTGGAGCACCATATCGGGGTGCGTGAAAATCTTCTCCCGCTGGCGGTCGGTGAGGTAATCTTCAACCGCCACTTTGGTCACCTCCCCTGTTTGCAGGTTTTTGATGTCAAAATGGCCATAGCCCCGCTTCGATCGGAGCATCATGCGCCATGAGTAACGGTGTCCTTCCTCCGTCCAAGCCACGTCGCCAGGAAAGCACCAGTGTCGCAGCGGTACCAGTAGGTGGAAGGCGATGAGGGCCACCAAGGTGATTTTCACCCAAACTTGAGGGTAGTTGGGCGGAACAACACTACCGAAGGTTTGAACCCCTCCGGCATTTATGTTTGCAAGCATCTTCCTATCCCACCAGTCTTCTACCCGGTTCGGCCATTTCATTTTCTGCTTCGCAAAAGCACAGGCCTGCCTCGGCCAACCGGGGGGGAAGAACAGCAAGCTGAGTGCGATGGACAGCCACGGGAATATGCCGATTTGGAAGAGCAGGGTATTGGTCAGGTGAAAGAACAGGATGAAGCCCAAGACCCATGGCCTCGTTTTGCGGAGCAGCAAAAAGAACGGCGCCGTGAGGTCGAGCAACATGCCGCTCCAAGCCATCACGTAGGCGGTCTCTTTTTGTGCCCACAGCCAGCCGAGCAGCGGCATGTCGTCCTTCCCCCGAATCCAATCATGAAGTGGGTTGGCATGGAGCAGCCAGTCAGCGTTGATTTTGGCAATGGCCCCGTACACGTACACGATTCCCATCATCAAGGGCAGTATGTACACGCTCCAGGCTTGGATTTTATCGCTCCGCAATGCGGGGTTACGCAGCACATCCCACGACCACTGCCGGTTGGCGGGCAAGAAGAACATGATAAGACTCAACCAAATGAAAAGGTAGCCGTGGTTGAGGTACAGCCCTTTTTCCAACAAAAAAACATAGCTAAAGCCAACGAAGAACACCGCCGTGCAGGCCCGGTACCACCGCCCCAAGGCGATGAGCAGCGCCACCGCCATCAGCCCCACGAACACGATGGACATGAACGGCTCGGGCAGCGGCCTCGCCCACTCGAAGCCGATGTACTTGAACTGGAATTTTTCGGGGTCAAAATAGCCCTTGTACAGGTGGTAGTACGTCCAAACCCCCATCAAATCGGCAAAGCCGAGTATGCCGAAGACGACCCGGAAAAAGGCGAGGGAAGCGATGTCAACGGGCGAAAACGGTTTCATCCAATTGCTTGATTTCATTCATTTCAATTTTTCAACAACAAGGCAGGGTTGGTTTCAAACTGCTGCCTACGTTCCTGCGAAAAACCCACGACGGCATGTGGCAGCAGCCGTTGGAGGTACTTCGAGGCCAGGCGCAGCTTTCGGGTGGGCAGGGCCAAGGTCAGCTCCGTGCCGTCGAGCAGCATGACGAAGAGGGTGCCCCGCTTTGTGAGCAAAAGTCCGAACGGCATTAGCTGCTCCTCTTGGGTGTAAACCCAGACGATGTGCCGTGGGCGGCGGTGCAGTACCTGCCACAGTGGGTCGTCCTCCACCTTTGGCCGGTGGATGTATTCCCGTAGGAACCAAGCACCGGGCAGGCCAATCCCCAAGCCGAGCACGGCCAACAGCCTGTATTTTTGGTAAAAAAATGCCACCAAGGCCAGCCCGGCCACCAATAGCCCAAGCCCCACGGCGAGTTTCAGCCATAGGTCCCGCTGGATGCCTTCCCGGATGGTGAGCATGGCGGGGTGGGAAAGGAGTTTGTGGTGGTCGTGCAAGGTTTTTAAAACATTTTGTTGAAATAAATTCGAGGGAGATTGTATCTTTGTGTGAAAATAAGCGAGTTTTTGAAAATGGAGATAAAAGACGTACCTATTTGGAAACCCATCGAGTTTTCGGCGGCTTGGGAACAATGCAGTACCTCCAAGTTGGATGTGCTTTTGCCCTCGTGGGTCAGGCGGCGGCAGACCTTGAAGGAAGACTCCAAGGCGTACAACCAGTTCATGGACCGCCTGAAACGCCAACATGCCATTGAAACGGGCGTCATCGAAAAACTCTACGACCTGAGCGAGGGCGTCACGGAGACTTTCATCAGAGAGGGTTTCGTGGAGTCCTACCTTCAACACGGCGATACGAACATCCCGCCCCACCAGTTGATGCACTACTTGAACGACAATTTCAGCGCCATTGATTTTGTGTTCGATGTGGTGAAAAACAACCGAACGTTCACCGTCAGCTTCATCAAAGAACTGCACCAACTCATCACCCGCCACCAAGACACGGCGGAAGGGCGTGACCAGTTTGGCACTCGGCTGCAAATCCCGCTGCTCAAAGGCAAGTTCAAGGAGCGGGAAAACAACCCAACCCGTGCGGATGGCTCTCGCTTCCTCTATTGTCCTCCGATCCATGTTGATGCAGAAATGGATAGGCTGGTTGACATTCTTGCTGATATGGAAGCAAAGAAGGTGAAGCCGTTGCTGGTAGCCACTTGGCTGCACCATGCGTTTGTGATAATTCATCCATTTCAAGATGGTAATGGACGGGTGGCGAGGTTGCTGGCAAGTTTGGTTTTGATAAAACATGGGCTGTTTCCATTGACGGTGAAGCGGGGGGATAAGAAGCGGTATATTGATGCTTTGGAATTGGCTGATAATGGCGAGCCGCAGAAGTTAGTGGATTATTTTGGGGAGATGCAAAAGAAGAATATTGAGGGGGCGTTGAATATGCGGTTGGAGGTGGATTTAAGTCAAACTACATTATCAGAAATAGCTTCGATACTTGTTGAAAAACTAGAATTAGAAAAAAGCAAGAAGGAAGAATCGATGGCTTTTCAAAAGAGAATTGAAAGGAATACGGCTATTATCGTAAGTAGCACCGCCCGTTTTTTAGAAGAAGTAAACTTTGAACTGCAGTCAAAATTTTCAACCCTTGGTAATTTTTTCTATCCCTCTGACATCCCGCTTCAACGTGATTATACTTTAAATGCAATTAGCAAATTTGCACACTTGCACAATTATGTTTTCATTCATAATCACAGCATTGCCAATATTTTTTCAGGCATCCAACTTCCTGAAGAGAGGCATTATCGTTTGCTGATTACAATTCATAATTACGGTTATGAAATGGCTACACTTGCGATAGGTTCTTTATTTTTCTTTTTAGATACAAATTTTGGAGATTTTGAAGTTGTGGAAAGTTATCCTTCTGTAGAACCTTTGACTATTTCAATAGATACAGAAGAAGAGAACATTGATAGTGTTTTACCAGAAATTAAATTATACGTACATGACGCAATGACCCTCGCTCTCGCCCAAATTGCCAGCGAAATCAACCCCTAACCCCATTCATCATTCATCATTCACCATTCATCATTAAAACCATGTCTCCACAACAAGTAACCTACAACGAAGACAACATCCGCTCCCTCGATTGGAGGGAGCATATCCGCATACGCCCCGGCATGTACATCGGCAAGCTGGGCGACGGCTCCACACCCGACGACGGCATCTACGTGCTGGTCAAGGAGGTCATTGACAACTGCATTGACGAGTACGTGATGGGCTATGGCAAGAACATTGACGTGACCGTGAAGGACGGCGTCGTGGAGGTGCGGGACTACGGGCGGGGCATTCCGCTCGGCAAGGTCATTGACTGCGTCTCGCAAATCAACACGGGCGGCAAGTACGACTCGAAGGCGTTTAAAAAATCCGTTGGCCTGAACGGGGTGGGCACCAAGGCGGTGAACGCCCTGAGCAGCTATTTCAAAGTGCAGGCAGTGCGGGAAGGTGAGACTAAAATCGCCGAGTTCGAGACCGGGAACATCACCCAGGACCACAAGTTGGGCAAGACCTCGGAGAACAATGGGACGCTCGTCGTTTTCCGCCCCGACGAGACGATTTTCAAGAACTACCGCTTCCGCACGGAGTTCCTGGAGCAGCAGCTCTGGAACTACGCCTACCTGAACGCTGGCCTGAAAATCAACTTCAATGGCAAGATATTCCACTCCAAAAACGGCCTACTCGACATGCTCTCGAACAAGACGCAGGCCGAGCAGTTGCGCTACCCCATCATCCATATCAGCGGGGAGGACATCGAAGTGGCACTCTCGCACGGCAACCACTACGGCGAGCAGTATTACTCCTTCGTGAACGGCCAAAACACGACGCAGGGCGGCACCCACCTCAATGCCTTCAAGGAGGCAGTGGTGAACACGTTGCGCAAATTTTACAACAAACAATTCGACCCAAAGGACATCCGCTCCAGCATCGTGGCGGCTATCAGTGTGCGGGTGGAAGAGCCGGTATTCGAGTCGCAGACCAAGACCAAGCTCGGCTCTCAGGACATGGGACCACAGGGGCCGTCGGTACGCAAGTTTATCAGCGATTTTTTGGAAAAGGAACTCGACAATTTCCTCCACAAAAACGAGGCGGTGGCCAAGGAGCTACTGCGCCGCATCCAACAGTCGGAGCGGGAGCGCAAGGAGATAGCGGGCATCAAAAAACTGGCGAACGAGCGGGCCAAGAAGGCCAACCTTCACAACAAAAAGCTGCGGGACTGCCGCCTTCACCTCAACGACGCCGTGAAAAAAGGCGACGAAGACCGAAGGCTCGGCTCCACGGTGTTCATCACCGAGGGCGACTCGGCCAGCGGCAGCATCACCAAGGCACGGGACGTGGAATTGCAGGCGGTGTTCAGCTTGCGGGGCAAGCCGCTCAACTGCTTCGGCATGACCAAGAAAATCGTTTACCAAAACGAGGAACTGAACCTGCTCCAGCACGCCCTCAACATCGAAAACGACCTCGAAGACCTCCGCTTCAACCGCGTGGTCATCGCCACCGATGCCGACGTGGACGGGATGCACATCCGTTTGCTGCTGCTCACGTTTTTCTTGCAGTTTTTCCCGGATTTAGTGCGAACGGGGCATCTGTTCATCCTCCAGACGCCGCTCTTCCGGGTTAGGGACAAGAAGGCTACCTACTACTGTTACAGCGACGCTGAAAAACAGGAGGCCATCCGCAAGCTGCGGGGCAAGGCCGAAATCACCCGGTTCAAGGGCCTCGGTGAAATCTCGCCCGGCGAGTTCAAGGACTTCATCAACGAGAACATCCGCTTGGAGCCAGTGGTGCTGCAGGCCGATGCCGATTTGGAAAAAATCCTCGCTTACTACATGGGCAAAAACACGCCGGAGCGCCAGGAATTTATCATTGAAAACCTGCGGGTGGAGCTGGACGAGATTGAGGACGATATTGAAATCCGGGAAGCATTGGGCGGCGATATGCCCGTGGAGGAGGAAGAGGAAGCAATGGCCTGATTTTCAAAACATTGCGAACAATGGCGCTTTCCAAGCGGATAGCGAACAGCCCGACGGCCTTGCCGTTGGGCTGTTCAGCATCAGTACCGCACCTCCGTCAAAAACAACCCGTCCGGCGGTACGCTCCAGCTTTTTTTTAGCAAAACCTGTCCATCCAATGCTTCCCGCACCTCGTCGAGTTCCACTTTCCCAAGCCCGACATTGAGGCTCATGCCCACGATGAGCCTTACCATGCCTCGCAAGAAGCGGTTGGCGCTGATGTGAAAAACCATGCGCCGGGCGGCTTCATCGAGTACCCACTCTGAGCGGTAAAGGTCACATTCCATCGTTTTTACGTTGGTGTTGCTTTTGCAGAAAGGCTGAAATACTTGATAGTGCAGCAGTAGGGCGGCAGCGGCCTGTGTTTTTTCAATGTTCAATTTTTCAAAAAAAGGAAAATGCCAAGCCGTGTCCGTCAAGAACGGGTTTTTGTCCAAAACGATATGGTACTCGTAACTGCGCCGGACGGCGTCAAAACGGGCATGGGCATCGGGTGCCACCTCAAATACGGAGCGGATGGCCACATCGGGTGGCAGCAGTTTGTTGAAGCGGCGCAGGAACTCTTTCGGAAAATCGCCCTCAAAATCAAAGTGCAGGAAGTATTGGCTGGCATGAACCCCAGTGTCGGTGCGGCCACATCCCGTCACTTCGATGGCCGTGCCCAGGATGGTCGCCAGCGCCTCCTCAATGGCCTGCTGCACGGATGGCGCATTGGGTTGCCGCTGCCAGCCGTTGTATTTCGTGCCCTTGTAGGCGAGTTCGGAAAAATAGCGCATGGCGAAAGGTAGGCGTATTTCCCCAAAACGAAAATGCACCTGCAACCAAAATTGCAAGTGCATCAACAATACTTATGAAGACAAATGTTTTTTATCCAATCACCGATTTGTCCTTCGACAAGGAGCCGGCGTACATCCAAGCAGCGCCTGCAAGTGACAAATCTTTCAGTAAGCTGCCCATTGAGGCAGCGGATGCACCTGCATCAGTAGCTGCGGAAAGCCCCCTAGCATGTACGAGCAGGGCAAAAAGCAGGAGCATCAACCCCAGCAACGCCGTGCCCAACTTGTCGTATTTGCCGATGAAGATGCTCACGGCGGCGGCAATCAGCGCCAAGCCAGTGATATAAACGATGATAGAACCGCCGAATGGCGTCATGCCTGCCATAGCGTCGGCGTTCATCAGGTGCATGATGCCGAAAACGGCGAACGGCACTGCGAAAAGGTACTTACCAAGTCCAAGAATTCCATTCATAAAAAAAGTGTTTAGTTGGTGAAGAAATGTTTTTAAAAGATGTTGATACATCCAATTGGGCGAAGGTATCGCACAAATTCTTTCTTAGTGTTTTTTTTCAAAATAAATTTTAAAAGCAGAATGGTGCTGTCCGGCCTCATTCCTCAAATAGTCATTTGCCCAAAACAAAAGCGCCCCACAGGTTGTCCCGTGGGGCGCTTTTCGTCCCGCTTCTTTCATGCAAGCATTATGCTGCCTTGAGCATCCCAAACTTTGAGCGCTCGAATTTTTCGGCAGCGTAAATCTCCGTTACCTTGAACTCCCGGATTTCCCGCTGGGAGGGCAGCTCGAACATGGCGTCCTTCATCAGCGCTTCGCAAATGGATCGCAAGCCCCTCGCCCCCAGCCTAAATTCCAGCGCCTTTGTTGCGATATAGTCAATGGCTTCTTGCGTGAAACTGAGCTTGATGCCTTCCAGCGCAAACAGCTTGGTGTATTGTTTAAGCAGTGCATTGCGTGGCTCGGTGAGGATTCGGCGCAGCGTTTCGAAGTCAAGCGGTTCGAGGTAGGTGGCCACGGGGAGGCGGCCCACCAGTTCGGGTATTAGCCCGAAGCGCTTGAGGTCCATGTGGTTGACGTACTTAATGAGGTTGTCCCGGTCAATGATACCAACGTTGGTTTCGTCGGACTTGTAGCCGATGACGTGGGTGTTCATGCGGCGGGCGATGTGCTTTTCGATGCCATCGAAGGCACCGCCGCAAATGAAGAGGATGTTCTGGGTGTTGACTTTCACCAATTTTTGCTCTGGGTGCTTTCGGCCACCTTGTGGCGGCACGTTCACTTCGGTGCCTTCCAGCATCTTCAACATGCCCTGCTGTACGCCTTCACCCGATA
Organism: Saprospiraceae bacterium UBA6168; assembly: GCA_002435785.1. Classification (GTDB taxonomy): domain Bacteria; phylum Bacteroidota; class Bacteroidia; order Chitinophagales; family Saprospiraceae; genus UBA6168. The sequence goes on from DIUC01000004.1 coordinate 43,374, forward strand.
CATCACGGGTGATGGAGGGGTTGTCGCTTTTGCGAGCGATTTTGTCAATCTCATCTATGTAAACGATGCCCCGCTCGGCGGCGGCTACGTTGAAATCGCAAACTTGCAGCAACCGGCTGAGGATGCTTTCCACGTCCTCGCCCACATAACCTGCCTCGGTGAACACAGTCGCATCCACGATAGCGAACGGCACGTTGAGGAATTTGGCGATGGTCTTGGCCATGAGGGTCTTGCCCGTTCCGGTCTCGCCCACGAAGAGGACGTTTGATTTTTCGATTTCCACCTCATCGGTCACTGGCTGGCGCAATCGCTTGTAATGGTTGTAAACGGCCACAGACAGGGTCTTTTTCGCCTCGTCCTGCCCGATGACGTAGAGGTCAAGGTGCTTTTTGATGTCAACTGGCGTCATGCTATCGGGCAAGTTGAAATCTATGTGTGGCATCGGGGGAGCCTGCTGTTGCTCTTGTTGGTGTTTTTTGTTGCCGTAAAGTTCCTCTTCTATGATGTCAACGGCCTGTTCTACGCATACCTCGCAGATATGCCCTTCCACACCAGCGATGAGGATGAGGGCTTCGGATTTGTCCTTTCCGCAGAAAGAACAACGGTAATTTTGTTTGCTTCGGCGCATTATTTTCTAATTCAAAATTGTTAAAGGCAGCAAGATTTTTGTTACCAATGCTGGGCGGTCGCTAAATATTTTTCCCGACCAAAAGCTGCTCCGTTGCGGGGTGCTTACAAAGCTACTCCGTTAAAAACTCGAAAGTTCAGGGTCTTTTACAACAGGCCCTGAACTTCGAGGTGATTTTTATCAAAAAAGACTATGCTTTCTTCATGTGTGGGCGGTCGAGCACTTCATCAATGAGGCCATACGACTTCGCTTCGGTAGCGGTCATCCAGTTGTCCCGCTCGCAGTCTTTGGCGATGGTATCGTATTCCTGTCCGGTATGCTCGGAAAGGATTTCGTAAAGGTCTTTTTGCATGGCCTTGATAAGGCGGTAGGTGATTTCCATCTCCGTCACTTGGCCCTGCATCCCGCCGAGCGGCTGGTGAATCATCACCCGTGCGTGCTTGAGGCAGGTACGCTTACCTTTGGTGCCGGCAGCCAGCAACACGGCGCTCATCGAAGCGGCGAGACCCGTGCATATAGTACCGATGTCTGGCGAAATGTACTGCATCGTGTCGTAAATGCCGAGGCCTGCGGTTACAGAACCGCCGGGGCTGTTCACGTACATCTGCACGTCGCGCTTGTTGTCGGTGGAGTCGAGGAAGAGCAACTGTGCCTGTACCACGTTGGCCACATAGTCGTTGATGGGCACGCCGAGAAAGATAATCCGGTCCATCATCAAACGGGAGAAAACATCCAAGCCGACGATGTTCATCGGGCGCTCCTCGATGACGTTTGGGGTGAAGCCCACCACGTTGGGGATGGTGCGAGCGGTTTTTTCTGCGTACTGCTCCAAGTGCATGGTACTCATGCCAAGGTGCTTGGTCGCATAATTGATAAATTCGTCTTTGTGAAACATAATTTACTTTTCTTTTTGGTGCTGTGTCGTGTCGCTTGGCAGCTCTTGGGCAGCTTTGAAAGGTTTCATGCCCGTTTACCCCAACTGACAAGCATTTAAACGCCTGTCTTTGAATGTAGTTGAAAAACTTGGGAAGTTTATTCCTCTTCGTCGGAAGCCGAAGCTCCTTGGTGCAATTTCGCCAGCTCCTCTTCTTGTTTCATAATGGCATCGTATTTCGCCTTGATGTCTTCTTCCGAAATATTGATTTCATGCAGACCAATGTTTTCTTTCATTTTGAAAAACAGTTTGTCCGCCTGCACATCGGCTGCAAGGCCATTGGCGCTTTCTGGGTCTTCCATCATGCGTTTCACGATAGGCTCCAGGTATTTTTGGTCGGCATAGCCGCCGAAATAGCCCGCCACCCTATTATATGCCATCTGCCTGATGTCTTCTTCCGTCACCTCGATTTCGTATTGGTCCGAAAGCTTGTTTTTTATCAACGACCAGCGCATGTCGTCAGAAAACTTGTCATATTCATTGATTATGGCATCCACTTTTTTCTCTTGGCTGACCTTGAGCCAACGCTTGATGAATTCGTCGGGGAGGGGCATGGCGTCGCGGTTCATGTCAATGAGGCGGGTGCGAAGCTCCCGGTAAAGCAGTGAGTCGGATTTGCCTTGGTGGCTTAGGCTCATGCTCTCTGCGATGCGAGCCTTGGCGTCTTCCAGGTTGTTAATCTCACCGGCACCGAACACTTTGTCGTAGAACGCTTGCGTCAGGTCGGCGGGCGCTTGGCGGGTCACGCTTTCGATAGTTCCCTCGTACATTTCGTCTGTTTCAGTTCCTTCGTCAATATCGGCTTGGGTGAAGTTGAGCAGGTATTTTTTCACGAACTCCCTGCTGGCGCCTTCTTCCAGTTCATAAATGTTGAAGCGGATTTTGTCGCCTTTCTGTTTGCCCTTGATTTCGTCTTTTGTTGCGCCTTCGGCAATGCGTTCCACCAGAATCGGGAAGGTCGTTTTCCAGCCATCGGCCTTGGGGGCATCGCCCTCCAGTTCCACGGCGCTGAAGTTCACCATGTCCCCCTCCTCAATCGGCTCGGTGCTTTCCACCTGCTCGCCAAATTGCTTGCGGGCGGTTTCGAGGCGCTCGTTCACTTTTTCGTCGGCCACTTTCACCTTATAGTAATCGTACAAGGTGTCTTTGTCCATGCCCTTCAGCTCGAATTCGGGTGCTTTGCCCAAGTCAAACTTAAAGGAGTAGGGCTCCGTACTGTTGTAGTCGAAATTGAGGACCTTTTGGTCTTCCGCCGGAATCGGTTGGCCCAAGATGGTGAGTTCCGTGGAGTTCATCACCTCGTTCAGTTCCTTGTGGAGTATATTGGTAACAATTTCGCCGAGGAGGCCCTTGCCGTACATTTTTTTCAAAAAAGAGGTTGGCGTCTTGCCTTTCCGAAACCCCCTTATTGCTCCACGGTCTTTTATTTTGTTCAGTTCCTTTTTGAAATCGGGCTCATAGTCTTCCTTTTCGACGGTGACGGTAAGCACGGCGTTTAGTGCGTCAATGTCCTCTCTTACGACTTTAGGCATGGTGGAATTTGCTTTTGTTTTTGAAAAAAATCCGGTGAGGAGGGATATTTGAAAAGTTTTGAGTCGTGAATTTCGAGTTTTGAGTTAAAATGGCGTGCCATTCAATCTCAAAACTCGAACTCATAACTTTCCAAAAAATGTGCGGGTGGAGGGACTCGAACCCCCATGCCTTGCGGCGCTGGAACCTAAATCNNCGGCACCAGATCCTAAGTCTGGCGCGTCTACCAATTTCGCCACACCCGCAATCTGTTGATAATCAATTCAATACATTATGCCTTCTGGCAAAAGCGGCGCAAATATAAACAGGTTTTCGGTAAATTGGGGTTTGCACCTCCCAAAATGAAAAAAGTCTCCGAGCCAAAGTTGTCAAGGCTCGGAGACTTCCGCGTCACTTGCTTGTTCTCGGTCACACCAACAACCGCATCGGCTCCTCCAAAATCCCTTTCAGGGTTTGCAGGAACTCAGAGCCAGTGGCTCCGTCCACCACCCGGTGGTCGCAGGAGAGCGTCACCTTCATCATGTTGCCAACCACGATTTCGCCGCCCTTCACGATGGGCTTTTGGATGATGGCTCCTACGGCGAGGATGCAAGCGTCCGGCGGGTTGATGATGCCCGTGAACTCCTCGATACCGAACATGCCGAGGTTGGAAATGGTGAAAGTGTTGCCGCTCATTTCGTCCGGTTGCAGCTTTTTATTGCGGGCCTTTTCCGCCATCACCTTCACCTCTTGGTTGATGGCCGACAGCGATTTCAGGTCCGCATTCTTCACCACCGGTACCAATAGGCCATCTTCCACGGCCACTGCTACCCCGATGTGTATATAATTATTGTAGCGGATTTTGTCGCCGAGCCAAGAGGAGTTCACCGCTGGGTGCTTGCGCAATGCCACGGCAGCCGCTTTTATCACGATGTCGTTGAAAGAAAGCTTGACAGGGGCGGCCAGTTCATTGAGCTTGGGGCGCAGTTCCACGGCCTTGTCCATGTTGATTTCCATGGTCAAGTAAAAGTGGGGCGCACCGTTTTTGCTCTCTGTCAGCCTACGGGCGATGGCCTTGCGCATCATGCTCACCGGCTTTTCTTCAAAGGTTTCGCCTACGGCAAAGTTGGTCGAAGGAGCTGTTGTTGCGGGGGCAGAATCTTCAGCAGGTTCAGTGGTTGGCGCAGCGCCTTTGTTGTCCATCACGGCCTCCACGTCGCGGCGCACGATGCGGCCACCGTCGCCGGAGCCCTGCACCGCTGCTATGTCAATGCCTGCCTCTTTCGCAATGCTTTTTGCCAGCGGCGATGCCTTGACACGTCCACCGCCGCCGGTAGGGGCAGGTGTTGGAGCGGAGGCTGGCGCAACTTCGGCCACAGGTTCTGGCTCACCGGCTGGGGCCGATGGTTCGGCGGGTTTGGCTTGACCGTTGGCAGTTGCTTTTGGTGTACTACCGCCGCCAATTTGCGATTTCCAGTCTTCACCGGGCTTGCCGATGACGGCGATAAGCCCTTCGACCGGCACCACACCTTCTTTTATGGCAACATGGAGCAAGGTGCCTTCCCACAAGCTTTCAAAGTCCATGGTGGCCTTGTCGGTCTCTATCTCGGCCAACAGGTCGCCGGGCGATACCTTGTCGCCTTCTTTTTTGTGCCATGCCACGATGTTTCCTTCTATCATCGTGTCGCTCATGCGGGGCATTTTGATAATTTCTGCCATTCTTCTTTGATAAATTTCGAGTTGTGAGTTAGGTTCCCTTGCGGGAATGACAAGTTGTTGAAGTAAAACTTCGCAAAAATGGGATAATTTCGCTTCTCAAAATGTAAATCGCTGCTTTTGGTTTTTAAAAGCGGCAAAAATATCATGGAGTGGCTGAAGATTCGTGGGTTTTGGACGGCCATTTCGCATTGACAGAACATGAATTTTTCTTCAAAACTGATAGAACAATCCGTAGAGGCATTTGCCAGCCTGCCCGGCATCGGTCGGAAAACGGCCTTGCGCCTAACGCTGCACCTCGTCGGCAAGTCACCGGAAACCTCCGAGCAGTTCGCCGAGGCCATCACAAACATGCGGCGGCGCATCCAGCACTGCACCATCTGCCACAACCTGAGCGACGAGCCCATCTGCCAGGTCTGCGCCGACAAGCGCCGTGACCGCTCATTGGTCTGCGTGGTGGAAAGCATCCGGGACGTGATGGCCATCGAGGACACCTCGCAGTACCGGGGCCTGTACCATGTGCTCGGTGGCCTCATCAACCCATTGGAGGGTATCGGTCCCGGCGAGCTGACCATTGACTCGCTGCTGCACCGGGTAGCATCACAGAAGGCAACCGATGGCGAAATCCGGGAAATCATCCTCGCCATCAGTCCCACCATCGAGGGCGACACGACGATGTTCTATATCACCAAAAAGCTGAAGGACAGCCCCGTGAGCGTGAGCAGCATCGCCCGTGGCGTGAGCTTCGGCGGCGAGCTGGAATATGCGGACGAGGTGACGCTGGGGCGGAGCATCGTGGCGAGGGTGCCGTATAGACTTAATAATGACTGATGCTGCAACCTGCTGAACAACAAGCGCTTATCGCCGATTTCAAGGCGGCTGTCACCAAGCTGTATGGTGACAGGCTGGCCAAGGTCATCCTCTACGGAAGCTATGCACGGGGGGATGCGCACGAGGAGTCGGACGTGGATTTTTTGGTGGTGCTGAAGGACAAGGAGGTGAAGCCCTTGTCCGAGATTTTCAGGATGAGCGAAGTAGTACATCCAATTATATTACAGCATAATATTGATATTTCATTTCAGCCTTTTTCGCTAAACAAGTTTATGAATGAAAAATCCGCCTTCTTGCATTGGGTTAGGAAGGAGGGAAAAGAAATTGCATGAAAGAAGAAATCACAAAATGCCTCCTAAAAGCTGAGCGAAGCTTGAGCGATGCCCGGTACTTGCTTGATGACCAACGGCTAAGTGCGGCTATTAATAGGGCATATTATGCAATGTTCAACGCCGTTTTGGCAGCACTTTTCACCCAAGATATTTTTACAAAATCACATACAGGGGCACACAGTAAATTCAGGGAATTGTTTATAAAAACCCAACAATTACCTTCAGACCTTAGCCTTTCACTGTCCACAGTTTTTGACCTGCGGCAAAGAGCAGATTATGAATACGATGAGGTCGAACAAGTTGAAATAGCAGAAAAAGCGATTGATGTAGCGGAAGGGTTTGTTCGAGCGATTCAAGCCTTTCTCGCCAGCCAAGACCACTAATGCTCACCACCATCATCGTCAACTACAACGTCCGCCACTTCTTGGAGCAATGCCTCCTGAGTGTCCGAAAAGCTTCCCCCCCCTCCTTGCAGGAGGGGGGCGGGGGTGAGGTATGGGTCGTTGACAATGCCTCCTCCGACGATTCCGTGCAGATGGTGCGCACCCATTTCCCCGAAGTAAAACTCATCGCCAATCAGCAGAATACAGGCTTTGCGGTAGCCAACAACCAAGCAATTCGGGAATCCGCAATCCGCAATCCGCAATCCGATTACGTGCTTTTACTGAACCCCGACACGGTGGTGCAAGAAGACACGCTGACCAAGTGCGTCGCCTTCATGGAGGCGCACCCCGAAGCGGGCGGGTTGGGCGTGAAGATGATAGACGGCAGTGGCCAGTTCCTACCAGAGAGCAAGCGGGGCTTCACTACGCCGTGGGTGGCCTTTTGCAAAACGTTCGGACTGTCGGCCATTTTCCCGAAATCAAGGTTGTTCGGGCGCTACCACCTCGGCTTCTTGGACAAGGACGAAACCCACGAGGTGGACGTACTCGCTGGGGCGTTCATGCTGCTGCGCCGCTCCGTTTTGGACAAAATCGGCCTGCTCGACGAGGCGTTTTTCATGTACGGCGAGGACATTGACCTGAGCTACCGCATCGTGCAGGCGGGCTACAAAAACTACTATTTCGCCGACACCACCATCATCCACTACAAGGGCGAAAGCACGAAAAAGGGCAGCTTGAACTACGTCCGCACGTTTTACCAAGCTATGATAATCTTCGCCCGGAAGCACTTTCAGGGGCGGCAGGCCACGCTATTCGTCGCCATGATTTATGGTGCAATATGGCTGCGGGCGGGCATGACGCTGCTCGGCAATTTTTTCAAAAAAAGCCAACTGCCCATCCTCGATGCCTTGCTGATGTTCGGGGGGATATGGGGCTGCAAGGTCTTCTGGGCGAACTACTTCTACCACGACCCCTATTGGTTCAAGCATAGTTTCATGCAGTTCAACGCGCCGTTCTACACGCTCGTCTGGCTGGCGGCGCTATGGTTCAGTGGGGGGTATGACGACCCCTCCAACCTCCGCCGCCTGACTCGTGGGCTACTGCTCGGCACGGTGGTCATTTCGGCGGTGTACGGGTTTTTGCCCCAAGAATTGCGGCCATCGAGGGCGGTGATTTTGCTGGCTACGGTGTGGTCCATGCTGGCACTGACGGCGCTGCGCTTCGTTTTTCATTTTTTCAAAACAGGCAACCTGAGCGTGGGCCGCTCCCGCCCAGCTAACCTCGCCATCGTGGGGTCAGCGGAGGAAACGGTGCGGGTGCAGGAGCTGCTGCGACGGGTGGGGGTGGAGAAGAATTATATCGGAAGGATAGAACCGGTTGGGATTTACGATTTACGACTGACGACTGACGACTGTTTGGGGGCAGCGGACAACTTGGATGAGATAGCGGAGCTGTACCATCTGGACGAAATCATTTTTTGCCTCAAAGACATAACTGCCTCACAGACAATCGGTTGGATGGAGCGACTCGGCCCCCGCATCGAGTACCGGACCGTGCCGGAAGGCGGCCAGACCATCATCGGCAGCAGTTCGAAGGACGCTGCGGGAGAGCTATACACCACCGCCATCCGCTACCAAATCGCCAATCCGACGGCCCGACGAAGCAAGCGGCTGCTGGACTTGGGGCTGGCTTTTTTGTTCTTGATTTTGGCAGTTCCGCTTTTGTTTTTGGTGAAAAACGGCGGGGGATTCCTGCGGAATTTGGCGCAGGTTTTTCTTGGGAAAAAATCGTGGGTCGGGTATTCGAGTGGGCAGTGGGACTCTCCCAGCGTGACAAAAAGCAGTGGGCAGTCGGGGGCTGCGGAGGCGCAATTGCCAAGGCTAAAACCAGGCATTCTTTCTCCTTGTAATGCTTTTCGAGAAAAGCAACTCGACGAGGCCACTGCTCGTCGGCTCGACTTTTTTTATGCGAAGGATTATGAGATTTGGCGGGATTTGGCGGTGGTGCGAAAGAGGTGGCGAGAGTTGGGGGACTAATTTTCCCAAAATGACTCCCAACCGCCACTCCTGCTCATTTTTCCCTTCACCACACCGCAGTCCCAGCATTTTCCCGTTTTAAATCCTACTTTTGGAAGGCAATGACCGCTACCGCTAAATTCGCTTCAAAAAATGATCAAACTCCTGCCAATCCTGCTCCCCTGCCTGTTCCTCTGGACAGGCAGCACGGCGCTCTTCGCTCAGTTGGACACCATCCACTGGATGCCGCCGATGTTCCCCAGCAGCACGATGGGCACGCAGTACATTTACGTTTATACGCCTGAAGCAACGCCTTTCCCCATCGTAATCGAGGACGGGTCAGGGCAGGTGGTGAAAACGGCGACCATCAGCAGCACCGAGCCGTTTATCTACGAGCTGAGCAATACTTTCAGCCAACTGCTCGTGGCGGACATCTATCTGAACCAAGTACTGCCCAAGTCCGGCCTCGTCATCCTCGGCCCGAAAAAATTCCATGCTTCCTTCCGCCTGCTAACGGCAGGTGGCGGCGACGCTTGTTTTTTGACCTACAAAGGTCGGGCGGCACTCGGAAAAACCTTCCGAATCGGGACGCTGGCGCAAGCCTACGACAAGACAGGGCAGCGCTTCAACACGGTCGGAATCATGGCTACGGAGGACGGCACGACCATCAACTTTTCCGATTACCTGCCCATCATGAATGGCATTCCACCAACTCCAATCACCATGCAGCTACAGCGTGGCGAATCGTTGGTTATGGTTTATAAGATTCCGGGCATTGAAGACCCCCAACCCAAAAACGGCTTCTTCGGGGCATTGCTGGAAGCAACAAAACCCATCGCTGTGACCTGCGGCGGCTGGCTCGGCGCCCCGGTCGTTTACGAAGCCAACGACATCGGTGTTGACCAGATTTTGCCGCTCGAACGGGTGGGCAAGGAGTATATTTTTTGCAAAGGCGACGGGCCTACCACGCTCGAACACCCCATCATCATCGCCCATTTAGACAACACTGAAGTTTGGATAAACGGGGCTGACACGGCGTTCGCTACGCTCAATGCGGGACAGTTTCTTTCCCTGCCGTCCTACCATTATCTCCCTGCGGGCAACATTTTCGTGCGAACGACCGAGCCAGTTTTCGCCTATCAAATGACGGGCGGATGGGATACCGGCAAGACCAGCCTGAACACCCCCTCGCTGATGTTCATCCCACCGCTGAGTTGTGGCATCCCACACCGGATTGATAATATCTACCTGCCCAACCGCATTGGCCCGCAACGTTTTGACGGCTCACTGATGATTGTGGCGCTCCGCAATGCGTCGGTCAACGTCCTCTTCGATGGCATTCCGGTGGACATCGGCCCACCGATACACGTGCAGGGAAACGACGACTTCGTCACGTACAAGGCCAAGCGGATTTTCAGTCATGTGGATGCCATTACGAAGATGGAAATCAGCTCCAGCGGGGCGGTGTACGCCAGCATCATCGGGCGGCATGAGTACGCCAGTTACGCAAGCCTACTCACGGGCTACGAGTACCTGCGACCCGATGTCCACCTCACGCTGCACGGAGATGGCATCTGCCCGGACACCCTCACGGCACATGGTTTTTTTGACAAAATAAAATGGGTGTACGACGACACTATCTTGCAGGAAGGCACCGACACTGTCTTCATCGTAAAAGCGCCGGGCAATTATACGGCCTTCGCCTACCTCGGAGGCTGCCGCAACACCGCCCTCACAGCCGACTCACTCGACGTACCGCTGGCCGCTCCACAATTCGATTTCAGCTTCACCGAGCCATCATGCTACAACTACCCCGACGGCCAAATCGTATTCGGACTGCCCAACGGCGGCACCCCCCCCTACCTGTATTCCATTGATCACGGCCAGCACCAGTCCACCGACCCCACGATTGACAACATCACGGGCGGCGACTACCGCCTCATCGTGCTGGATGTGTCGGGCTGTTACAACGAACCCGTTCATTTCACCCTGAACCAACCGGACAGCGTGTACGTCCACCTCGTGGCGATGAAGCTGCCCAAGCCCCTCCGCCCCGGCGACGAGGTGATTTTGCATGGCTTCACCACCAACCTCATCACCGCCACCGTGTGGGTGCCCGCTGATGCCTCCGACTGCCCGGATTGCATGCTCTACTACTTCAACCCCGACTCGACGGTGTGGGTGAAACTGACCGTCTTCGACGAAGGCGGCTGCGCCGGCACAGGCAGTCTGCTGGTCACCGTCGAGCCGCCCGTGTATGCTCCGAACATCATCAACCTCAATTCAACGGTGGGCAACGACCGTTTCATATTGTACACGGAAAAGCCTTCGCTGGTGCACCAGTTGCTGATTTTCGACCGTTGGGGAAATCAAGTTTTTGAAAAAAGGAACTTCTTTACCAATTCAGCGGTGGATGGTTGGGATGGCCAGCACCGAGGCAAGGATGCCAAGGATTCGGTCTTTACTTTTTTTGCGAAAGTGGAAGTGGCGGTTGGACTGATAGTCATGGTACGCGGGGGTTTGGTGGTTGCTCGATAATCCCTTAAATCAAAACCCAGGAATATATTCATCACCTTCCTCACCCGCAGACGCCCGCTCTCCCTCATCTTCCCAGCCCTTCGGCTCCTTTACCATGTTCAGCGGCGCACCGAAGACCCGTATTAGCTCCGCTCGTATTTTCCTTTTTTGCGCCTCGCTGCGCTCAAGTTTGGTCTTCACATAAGACTTGTCCGTCCCGTATTTATACTTGTCCAGCGTGCCGCTGATGCGGAAATAGAGGTTGAAAAAACCGTTTTCCTTGGCGGGGATGGATTCCACGTTTTTGTTGTTTTTCTTAAACTTGTTGGCCAATACCTGCCCAGCGTTCACCTTGATGCCGTAGTCAATCTTGTCGTCGAAGCTTTGCTCACCGGCAATGGTGAGGTTCATGGCGTTGTTCTGGAGGAACATGGCGGGCATGTAAAAGGTGCTGTTTTTCACCTCCAGCCAATTTTGAAGGTCCTCGAAGCGCACGTTCCGCAGGTCTTGGATTTTGGCATAAGTAGCAAATTCGTCGAGCATCTTGAAGTTTTTCAGTTCGCCCTTGCGTATGCCTACGCCCGCCCACACGTGCAGTTTGTCCATCAGGAAAACGCCTGTGGAATCCCAGAAAGCGTGAATGAGCAGTTTGGAATTCATGTCGCCGGAGATGTTTTCGGCCTTGAGAACGGTCTGCCCAACGTTGTCCGTTTGCCGGAAGAACTCTTTTACGTCAATCATTTGGCAGTCGAGCTTGGCTTCGAGCCGGGGTTCTTTTTCGAAGAAAACCGTTCCGCCAAGTTCGAATGCGCCGTCCATCCCCTTGGCGCTGCCCTCTATTTGCATTTTCGCCCGCTCGAAAACCAGCTTTCCAGTGAAGTCCCGCCCCTCGATTTTGTTGTACACGAACTCGTCCACTTTGGCGTTGAAGCTCCCATTTAGCAGGTCGGTGATGCGCCCACGGTTTTCGTTCCTGGCCACGTTTAGAGAGTCGTAGACTGTCTGCTGCACCTCGCCTTCCTTCACGGGCACGTCACCTATCTTCACCAGCCGGGCCAGGTCCATTTTGCTGGAAACCAATTCCGCCCTGAAATCCAGCACAGCATTTTCGCTGTTGAGAGAGTCGGCCAAGAGTACAGGCAGCAGGTTATGCACCGTGCCACGTAGGGTGATGTCCGTGCCAGCACCGTCCATTTTCAGGTCTTCGAGCGTGAGCAGGTTGTCTCGCAGCAGCAATTTGCCTCGATCAAAAATGAGTTTCTCGCCATTGATTTCAAGTCCCGCATCGTCAAGGATTACGTCGCCGGTCATGGACACGGACGTGATTCGGTTGATGTCCACCATATCACGGTACAAGCCGTTGAGGGAGAGGTTTTGTATCTCGATTTTGCCGTCGCCACCCTTGATGGCGGGGTTTCCGAGCAGCCCGTACATATAGCCGATGGGCAATATGCCGTCTGCTTTCAGGGCTACCTTCGGGTTGTCGAGGTCTTCAATTTTCAGGCTCAGGCTGATGAGCTGGCGGTTGAGGTAGCCCTTGAAATTGCTGATTTCAAAGACGGACTGTTGGTTGTTGCGCCCCTCGCCGTTGGTAAAGCGGGCATCGAACGACACGTCCTTGAATGGCTCGGTGAGGCGGGGGCTGGAGAGCTTGCCGTTGTCGAGGCCAAATTCAAACTCGATGGCGGGCCGCTCCGTGGCGCTGAGTTTTCCCTTAATGAACGAAGTGAACTTGAACCGCCCACTGCTCGTAAAATCGCCGAGGGCACTCAGGTACTGCTCCGGCAGCAGGGCGATGACCGACTCCAAGCTCGCATCCTCGGCAGTGGCGCTGAGGTCAAACTCGGAGGCGTTTTTCTTTGATTGCACAAAGCCCTTGACGTTGAAGGCGTTCTCCTCGACAAAAACCCGGGCATCGCTGAACTGGTACCTGCCTTTGTCGAGGTCAACGGAAATGGTGGCATCGAGGCCGCCTTTTTTGCCAACGACGTAGCGCACGCCGTCCATCTCCACATAGTTGGAGGCAAGCCTGACGGCGCTTTTCAGGTCAAATTTTTCGCTGGAAAAAAGCCCAGAAAACGTCGCCGTCTCCACTTGTGCCTGCACTTCCTGCTTTAGTTTGAGGTCATGGTAAGACAGCCCGATTTGCTTTAGCGTCGCTTTTTCGAGCGCAATGTTGAACTTACTGTCGCTCGACTCCGACTCCGATGGTTTGAAAATATCGTAGTTGGCCTTGCCCGACTTGTCCACCCACACATCCAACGCACCGTTGTTGATGGCCACGGAGTGGATTTGTACCTGCTCCCCAAAAAGGCTCAACAGCCGGAAGTTGAAAGCCATCTCCTTGGCTTCGAGCAGTGGCTTTTTGTTGAGGCCCATCACCACCACATCCTTCAAACTGGCCGTGGCATCGGGGAAGTTCCGAAGCAACGAAAGCTCGAAGCTCCTCACCTCGACCGCTGTTTTCAGTTGCTCGTTGAGGACGGCGATGAGCTTTTTGCCAACGGCCTCCTGAAAAAAAGCGGCAATGATTACCGCTGCGAATATTACCACCGCTACCAAAACACCTAATCCTAAAAACCCCCGCTTGAAATATTTCTTCATGGTCTGATTGTGTTGCCTTTTGTTTTGTATTCAAAAAATCGAACATAAAGGTAAAGGAATCAAGCGGGGCATGTGTTCTCTCTGTGCCTCAAAATATTTTTTTGATTTTTTTCTCAATGGGTTGCCTCAAAACAAAATATGCTTCTATATTTGCACCCGCTTTGGAAGAAAAGCAACCGGACTAAACGAATCACTTCATTTGGTCTCAATTTAAAGGGGCGCATAGCTCAGCTGGTTCAGAGCATCTGCCTTACAAGCAGAGGGTCCGCGGTTCGAATCCGTGTGCGCCCACCCTTTTTGAAGCCTGACAATCAATCATTTGAAGATTGGTGTCAGGCTTTTTTATTTTAGAGATTTTTGGTTTGCATGTTGGTGCCCTTGCCAGCCATCTGGCTGGCGGTCTTCTTCTATGCTTCCATTTCCGGGAGGGTGACGATTTTTTAAATTGATTGGGGATGGGCTGGGGGAGGCGATGGGAGGGAAGGTGAGAATTAAACCACATCAAAGTATTTATTCCAATACACGATGTAGAATTCACCTTTATCATCATTGGCTTTCCAAAAAACCAAACTCCCATGGTTGCCAAAAATAAGTGTGAGTTTACCTTCAATGCTATTAAATTCAGTCATTGTTATTGTCCGCTACAAAAGGCAATTGAAACCAACTAACCTTCTTCCATCATTTCCGTCCCACTCAATACACTCATCGTTTGGCAAAATCAATCCAACTTGGCGTTGTTGCATGAATCGGCCAA
>DIUC01000030.1 GCA_002435785.1 Saprospiraceae bacterium UBA6168
TTAATTGGCTAAAGTCGAGCTAAGGGCAGGGTCTGGCTGCGCAACGACTTGGACGAGGACAAGCGCCACCTGCTGCAAAATATGGCGGCGGCGCTGCTTTTAAGGGCGAATTGGAACGAGGCAGAGGGGTTGGATAAGTGAGATACGCAAGGCTATCTTTAGAGCGTGTTTGGAATTTGGCCACTTGGCCCAAAACGGCTCGTTTCCGCCATTTTTTTACCTTTTTTCAGTTGCGTAGCCCCACTATGGGCCATCAAAAATTCAAAAAACTGACAAAAAATAGCTCGTTTTTGCCTCAAGCACCAAATCCCAAACACGCTCTTACTCAGTATTTCATAATCTTACCACCGTAAGCAAAGTTCCGCCCGGAAAGATTGATAAAATAAACGCCTTTTCCCACATCACTTGGCCAATTGAACTGCTCGCAATGCACACCAGTATCACGCACAGTTTTATCAAGAAAAACATGGAGCAGCCTCCCAGAACTGTCGTATAGGTCAATTTTCAGGATGGATTTTTCGCTCAAAGGATAACAAAGGGAGAAGTTCTCGTCCACGGGGTTGGGGAAGATGGTAAGGCCGTTCTCGTTGATGATAAGGGAGTCTATCGGTGGGGTGTCACTTGTAACCGTGGTGTCCCTGCCAAAGTATTTAGCTAATTTCATATTGGTGATGTAATAGATGGGGGAAGCGGAACCTGCGAGAAGGACTTTTCCATCAGGTAAAATTGCAGCGGTTCTTAAAATATCATGATTAGCCGTATCCTGAACAACAACGACGCCTGAGTTTCCAAATTCTCCCACCCAATTATAATCGGGAGATAATTTAGCCAAAGCGAAATCATATCTATTGTAATGGATTGAATCTGTCCAAGTACCGGCAAGAAAAAAACTGCCTTCATCGTCCATCAATATCCTGGAGATTCGGTGTATTTTTTCATTCGGAATATGTGTGATTCCGTTTGTTCCGAATGCGGTGTCAAAGCTTCCATCAGGTTTGAGGCGAATAACATCGAGTGACAATGGAGGGAACAGGTCGCCATTCACCCACGCTAATAAATTACCATCTTCCAGCACAAAAAGTCTTTGCACATAATAATTGCCGGAGGGCAACGTGCCCACAACCCTTCCATTCGTACCAAAATTTGAATCCAACGAGCCATCCTTATTTAAGCGTGTAATGAAGTAGCCAAGTGTGCCATTCGAAGTCCAAGCCGAACCCGACAATAATATTTTTTCATCAGGCAGTATATCCAGTTGGCGGATATTATTCTTTGGCTCGTCCCAAATAGGAAAGATAACTCCAAATGTTCCAAAACTTGAATCGGGCGTTCCGTCAGCATTCAGTTTAGCGATATAAGTACGTGAATTGTTGGAGAATGAACTACGAGCCCACCCGACAACCAGTATTTTACCATCTTGCAAAAGTTGGAATGAACTAACAGTAGTGACTTCGAACCCTGTTTCCACTTTGGCCACTCCCTTCGGTGAATAAGTCGTAGCATTCCCAAATGTATGGTCAAAGTCCCAATCAGGCGTAAAACGCATAATATAGATTTTACTCCAATCTTCTTGTGTTTCAGGACTAATTCGATAGGACTGTACCAGCGCTATGGCATTGCCATCGGGCTGGACAATTAGGCCAGAAACATAATCGGTAGCTAACCAGGCGTAATCAATATATACAGCTCCAGAATCGCCAAAGCTGAGGTCTAATTTGCCATCTTCCTCAAATCGGGCAAACACCATTGAGAAATTGTGCCGGCCTGCAACCATAAATTTGCCATCATTTAACAAAGCCAATGATTGGGGTTCATTACTACTTGGAAAGGGCGGGGAATATGATTGCTTTACTATCCCTTTTACACCAAATGTAAGGTCTAATTGACCTTGCTGCGAAAAGAGCGTGGCAACCACCGACAGGTTCAAGATTAGGAAGGTGTAAAACTTGGATTTCATGGATGCTGGATTTTATGGTAAAATAGAAAGCACGATGTTGTAACAAACATACAAAAAAGCAATTAATAGGCTATCCAAAAAAAACTGAATTGTCAGGCCGCAAACGCATTCATATCGTTGCTCATCGCCCCATTTTCCCATCCCAAATCTTCTCCCTACCTTCCCGCCCTAATCAAATCAAGCGACGAATGAACAAACTTTCCACCATCCTTCTGGCAGCCACGCTGCTGTTTTCCACCCAGCTTTTTTCCCAGAAAAACAAGAAAGACGAGCCGAAAAAAGACGAGCCGAAACACTACCTCGACACCATCGGCATCGGCCTCTCGTGGCGCAGCGTTGGTCCAGCGGTTACCTCTGGGCGTATCAGCGATTTTGCGGTGCATCCGAAGAACCGGGCAGTCTATTACGTGGCCACGGCCAGCGGCGGCGTCTGGAAAACCACCAACGCAGGCACCACTTACGTACCCATTTTCGACGGTGAGGGCAGCTACTCCATCGGCTGCATCACGATGGGCCCCAACAACCCCAGCACCCTTTGGGTGGGCACGGGCGAGAACAATAACCAACGCTCGGTGGCCTACGGCGACGGCATTTACCGCTCCAACGACGGCGGCAAATCGTGGTCGAACATGGGCCTGAAAAACTCGGAGCATATCGCCAAAATCATCGTTGACCCCCGCAACTCGGACGTGGTCTTCGTGGCTGCGCAAGGCCCGCTCTGGAAGGAGGGCGGCGACCGTGGCGTCTATAAAACCACCGACGGCGGCAAGACCTGGGCAATGGTGCTGAACGGTGCCGATGGCAAGGCGCTCATTGACGAGCACACAGGCGTCACCGACCTCATCATGGATCCCCGCAACCCTGACGTGCTGTTTGCGGCAGCGCACCAGCGCCGCAGGCACGTGTTCACCTACGTGGGCGGCGGCCCCGGAAGCACCATTTACAAGAGCACCGATGGTGGCAAGACCTGGGCAAAATCGGCGGGTGGCCTGCCCGGTGGCGACAACGGGCGCATCGGCCTCACGTTTTCCGCTGACCCGGAAATCATCTATGCAATGGTGGAGGCGCAGGACGGCAAGGGCGGCTTTTTCCGCAGCACCGACCGGGGCGCATCCTGGGAAAAGCAGGGCAGCCACGTCACCAGCGGCAACTATTATGTGGAAATCTTCGCCCATCCGACCGAGCCGAACACGGTCATTTCGATGGACGTTTTCAACCAAATAACAAGGGACGGCGGCAAGTCGTGGAGCAACCTCGGCGAGGAGTTCAAGCACGTGGACAACCACGTGATTTGGATTGACCCCACCGACCCGAACTATATGCTCTCGGGCTGTGACGGCGGCGTTTACGAGACCTTCGATGGGGCAAAAACCTGGAAATATCACGGCAACCTACCCGTCACGCAATTCTATAAGGTGGAGGTTGACAACACGCTGCCGTTCTACCATATCCACGGCGGCACGCAGGACAATTTCTCGCTCGGTGGCCCCAGCCGCACCCGCAACGGCCACGGCATCACCAACGCCGACTGGTACGTGACCAGCCTCGGCGATGGCTTCGAGACGCAGATTGACCCCGACAATCCCGACATCATCTATGCCCAGGCGCAGCACGGCGCACTCACCCGCTACGACCGCAAATCGGGCGAAATGACCTCCATACAGCCCAAGCCCCTCGAAGGCGAAAACGGACTCCGCTGGAACTGGGACAGCCCATTGGCGGTGAGCCGCCACAAAGGAACACGGCTTTATTTCTGTGCAAACCGGGTCTATAAAACCGAAGACCGGGGCGACACCTGGACGGCCATCAGCCCCGATTTGACGAGGCAAATTGACCGCAACACCCTGCAAGTGATGGGCAGGGTGCAGAGCATGGACGCCATCGCCAAGAACGCCAGCACAAGCGAGTACGGCAACATCGTCGCCTTCTCGGAAAGCCCGAAGAACGCCAAGCTCCTCTACGTCGGCACGGACGACGGCCTCGTGCAAATCACCGAGGACGGCGGGCAGACTTGGACGAAAATCGCCAGCTTTCCGGGCGTTCCTGAGCTTACTTACGTGAACGCTTTGCTTGCTTCGCAACACGATGAAAATGTCGTTTACGCCGCCTTCAACAACCACAAGCGGGGCGATTTCAAGCCCTACGTTTTCAAGAGCAGCGACAAGGGCCGCACTTGGACGAGCATAGCCAATAACCTAACAGAGCGAGGAAGCGCCTACTCCTTAGCCGAAGACCATGTGGACAAAAACCTGCTATTCATCGGCACGGAATTCAGCTTCTATTTCAGCAACGACGGCGGCAAACGTTGGACGAAATTGGCCAGCGGCCTGCCCACTATTGCTGTGCGGGACATCGCCATCCAACGCCGGGAAAACGACCTCGTGCTGGGCACTTTCGGGCGGGGCTTTTACGTGCTTGATGATTATTCGCCGCTTCGCAATTTGGCCGACTTGCCCACGAAAGAGGCTGCCATTTTGCCGATAAAAGATGCGCTCGTGTTCAACGTCTCCACGCCGATTGGCTATGCCACGGGCAAGGGCTTTCAGGGCGCATCCTTCTTCACCTCCGACAATCCGCCGATGGGCGCTGTGTTTACTTACTTCGTAAAAGACGAGGCAAAAACCCTCAAACAAAAGCGGCAGGATTGGGAGAAAAAGCAAATCAAGGACAAAAAGGAAATCCGCTATCCGACCTACGAGGAACTGCAAGCCGAGCAAAACGAGGAAGCGCCGTACCTGCTGTTTACCATAAAAAACAGCTCAGGTCAAATCGTGCGGCAAATCAAGTCCGGCTGGAAAAAAGGCGTGAACCGTCTCGTCTGGGATGGCCGCATGCCCTCGCCCGCTCCCGTGAGCCTGAACCCAGGCGAGCGTGCCCCTTGGGAAAGCCCCGACGGTGGCCGCATGGCACTGCCCGGCGATTACACCGTCAGCCTCACGAAGGTCATCAACGGCACGGCCACGGAATTGGTCGCTCCGCAACGCTTCAAGCTGAACACCCTCGGCGGCAGCACCCTCCCCGCCACGGACAAAGCCGCTTGGGAAGCCTACGTGTCGCAAGCCGCAGAGTTGGAGCGCAGTTGGAACGGTGCAACAGGCCTCCTTGGCGAGGTGAGCAATGTGGTGAAACATGCCCGCCAAGCCACCTTCTCCATCGCCCAGCCCGCCACTGATTTGCTCGCCGACGTGAAGGCGTTGGAGCAAAAAATCAAGGACATGAACCAGGCGTTCTACGGCGACGGCGTTGCCTCGAAAATAGACAAGCCCCATGCGCCATCGCTCGTTGACCGCATGTATGGCATGAGCTACGACATCTGGAGTTCGTCCTCCGCTCCGACCACCACGCAGAAGGAGCAAATGGCCATCGCCAGCAAGCTCTTCCAAGCCGAACTGGCTAAGCTGAAGCAACTGGTGGAGGTGGATTTGCCCGCATTAGACCGGAAACTGGAGGCGGCGAAGGCGCCTTGGACGCCGGGGCGGGTGCCGGTTTGGGGAGGAAAATAGACGGAGAGGCTAACGGTTGCAGCTCGGTTGATGAGCATATCAAGGATTTTGAGGTTCCGTGCCGGAATGGTGCCGGGAAAGTCAAAACACTGCCCCCACCTGCGCCCGTCCCACGTGCACCAAATTAGCTTGACCCGTTTTGCGCCCCTCGTAAGTAATGCCGACCCGGATGTTTTTGGCCACTTGCCGGTCGAGGGTGATGCTCCAGATGAAGTTCTTTCCGTTTTGCAGGCCTTGCAAAAAAGCGAAGCCGACTGGCGAGTTCGCCTGCCCCTCGAAGTCAATTTTTACGAAGGAAAACTCGGAGCGCAGGCTCGTCGTGGCGCTCTGGTTGAAGGTCGCCTCCCATTTTAGGTCGTTGGTACGGGCGTTTTCACCGAGGGTGTCGAGGCGGTTTTCGGCCAGCTTATAGCGCCAGGTGACGCCCGTCCGAAAGTTGTTCGACGGCTGCCAGGTGAGCTGCGGCTTCGCTTCCCACGACTCGATGCGGTAGCGCTTGCTCTCGAACTGCTCCGACCCCTGCTCGTCCGTGCCGAGGCTGAACGCCGACTGAAAACTCAGCGACTTGGACAGGTTCCAGCGGGTCTTGACGAACTGCTGCCGCTGCCGACGGCTCTCGAAGCCCGTGGTCTGCACCAGCTTGTTCTGGTTGTCGGACATGCCGAGCTGCACGTCGAATTTGGGGTCTGCCCGGTTGAAAAACAGGGTGTTGTAAACCGACGAGCGGGTGCTGACCAGCGCCGTGTCCACGATGTCGAGTTGGAATGGGTTCCAGGCACTCACCCCATCCAACTGCCGCACCTTGCGGGTTATCTGTAAGCTGCTTTGCGTGGAAAATTTGCTCAACACCTTTCTAACACCCTTCGCATTGAACCAGATGGCCTTTGGCTCCAGCCGCAGGCTCTGGTTGAAGGTCACATTGTTCGTTCGGATAAAATCATCGGTGAATACCGTCACCCGCACCGCATTGGCCACATCCTGAAACGGGGCGATGTCCACTTCGTCGAGCTGTACCTTGCCGTCGCCGTTGCGGTCGTTCCATTGGTGTGTGCCCTCCCCGGCAGCTACTTGGAGGTAGGTGAACTCCACTTTGCGCTCCTGCCCCGAGCCGATTTCGTAGCTCGTGGCACTCTGCACTACTCCCTTCAGCAGGTTCAGTGTGTAGTCGAGGCGGCCAAGATAGGTGTCGGAGGGATCGAGTTTCGAGAGCGAGGTGTCCCGGATGTCGAGCTGCCGCCAAGTGAAGTTCCAGCCGAGGCGGGAGTTGCGGCTTTGCTGCCAGTTGCCGTTGAGGTTCAGTTCGTCGGCGAGGGTGGAGGCACTGAAATCCTCCCCATTGGGTGCATAGTCGAAACGGCGGGTGTAGTTGGTGTTGAAGCTAAATCGCTCATTTTCAGGGCTTTCCATATAGACTTTGAAAAGGTCGTAGTAGAAACTGGCGGCGTTCAGCGTGTCAGGCCCAATGCCCTGTTGGCTTTTTGCGAAGCGGCTGTTCCGCTCCCGCTCGCCGTAAACACCTGCTTTCCAGAACCTTGTACCTGTGCTGTCCCGTAGGAACGGCATGGAGAAATTGGCCTTCGGCCTGAAAAACTCGCTCCGTTCTGCCGTGCTCTTGGTTGTCAAAAAATCGCCCTGCGCCCAGATGTCGTAGCCGTTTTTCTGGTAGGCATACCTGCCAAAATGTTTGATGCCTGTGTACAGCGAGTCCCGCAGGAAGCCGCCCAAGTTGTACTGCAAGTTGCCCACTTTCGGGGAGCGCAGGGTCATGCCGCCGTTGAACAAATGCTCGTTGCTCGGGCGGGTCACGATGCCCACGTCGTTGATGTTCCGGTTCACGTTCCAGTCACGGGTAAATTCGGCGGGGCGGTATGGGTTCAGTTCCTTGAACCGTTGCTGCGCAAACTCGTAGTTCAGTTCTGTTTCGAGTTGCCAGTTGCCCCCAACCCTGACCCCTAAAGGGGAACCTAAAACTGGAGGTTCGGAAGTACGTTCCCCTTTAGGGGTCAGGGGTATAACCTGCTTTATTCCCACCGTCCCAGCCAGCCCCACGTTGTCGCCATCGTTGTAATCGGATAACCTATTTTGGTCAAAACTGCTCAGGGCCACTTCTGCCCGCAGCTTCGTTTTTGCCGAAGGCGAAAACTCGCCGCCCGCCGTGTAGAGCTGCTGCCGGTTGGGCGGCACCAGCCGCCGTACGGGCTCGTATTGGCCTTGCGGCTGTCCAGTCACGGGGTCAGGCACCACCCAGCGATAGACCCGACCGTTGGCGGGCGTTTCGGTATCGAGGACGTAGTTGCCGCTGCCGGGGCCGACGAGCGAGAAGCCCGCCGAGTACTTTGCCAACTGCTGGTTGGTGCTGAAAACCAACACGTTGGCGTAGGTCGTGCCGTTCACCACCGTGTCCCGGAGTTCATACAGAACCCTGAAGGCACTAAACTCCAACACTGTGTCAATGGCGCTTACGACGGCGTTGAGGGAGCTGTCGCCGGCATTGCGAAGCACCTCCAACTCCGCCTGCGAAAAGTCGTCGTCAATGGGCTGCTTGCCGTCCTGCTCGGAGTAGGTGTTGAGGTAGAGGCGGTATTTTTTGCCCTGCCACTCGTTGTTGAGGGCATAGAGCGAGCGCTGGTAGTCCTGCGTGTTGTAGTCGAACTCGACAACGATGCGGCTGTCCTTCGTAATGAGGCGGCGATTGGTGAAGGTGACGTGCCCGGCGTTGTAGTCAATCACATAGTCGGCATCGAGGCCCCGCTGCTGGAGCTTGCCGTCCACGAAGACCTTCTCTGTGCCGCTGAGCACGATGATAAACCGCTCGCCCTCGGCACCTTCGAGGCGGTAGGGGCCTTGGTTGCCCTCCTGTGCGGCGATGGTGTTTCGGGCAAATTTGCCCCGGGCGATGGCGACGCTGATCCGGGCCTCCCCCCAGCCCCCTCCCAAGGAGGGGGAGTTAGACCCAGTGTTAATTTGCGAAATTCCGAGGCGCTGCCCCCCCTCCTTTGGAGGGGGCTGGGGGGAGGCTGTCCACCGTTTTGAAACCGTAGCTCCTTGCAGCTTCTTGAAATAGTTCATGAAATAGCTGTTCGGGCGGGTCAGCTCGTAGTCGCCAGCGATGAGCTTGTTGCCGTCCTTGGCCACTTGGATGAAAATCTTGTCGAACTCCCGTAACTGTTGCGTGTTGCCCTCCGGCTGGAGCGGGATGTTGTTGTCGGTGATGGCGGCCAGGATTTCGAGGTCGCCGAGCGTGCCCGCCATTTGGAGGTTGAACTGGGAGTTGAGCACGAGGTTTTGGTTGTTTCCGAAGGAAAGCCCACGGGTGTAATTGCCGTTGTAGTCGAGCCCACGCTGGGGCAGCAAGGGGCGCTGCTCGTCGGCGTAGGGGTCATACCGATAGCCGATAAGCTGGTCGCCAGATTTTTTCAGCACGGCGGTATCGAGGCGGGCGAGGGGGGCGGCGAGGTTGAAGGGGAGGACACGGTATTTGAGATTGACGATTGACGATTGACGATTGACGATTGAGGTATCGAAGCTGATTCGGTTGTTTTTTATGGTAAAAAACTCGGGGGAGATGCGCTCGCCAGTGGCGGCATCCTTGACTTCGACGGAGCCGGGTACGACGGTGAGCGTATCCAGCAACTGTGGGGTTGTGGGGACGGACAGCACCTTGCTGCGCAGGTTCGAGATTTGCGCAGCAGCTAAGGTGGGCATGAGGGCCAAAAGGAAAATGTAAAAGGTTCTGCTCATCCAGCCGATGGTCGGGTTTGGGTAACAAACGTAATTTAACTTGCTTTATGGCTTGTTAAACTTTTTTGGGCCACACAAACCAAACAACGATGGTGGCTTAAACGGCTGGGCTGGGCATTTGTGACGGGCTTGGAGATGGAAGGACGGGATGGGCTATGTCCAATTGCGCAGAAATGAAATTCGATATGGGTTGAAATCAACATCCCGCCAAATTTAAAATTCGATTTTAAATTTGGCGGGATGACAACGCTCACCACTCAAACACCACCGGATTAACCGCCGTCTCGACCACCTCTCCAACTTTAGCCCCCGGACACCAAGTCTCCCAATCGTTCTGTTGGTTCGGGTTTTCCGGTGCCTTCAGTTTCATGTCCTTGTCCATGTAGATGACCGTCATCACTTGCCGCATCTGGTCGGTGAGGTTGGCCCCAGCCCGATGGAAGACCCAACCGCTGTGGAAGCTCACTTCGCCCAGCTCGAACGGCTCAACGACATGCTGGAAGTCGTTGATTCTCAACGCTTTTTGGATATACGCCTCGCTGTCGTCGCTGATTTTCAGGTTGCGGCCCATCGGTATTCGCTGGCTGCCTGCGCTGAACTCCAGCGGCCCCATTTCCAATGGCACGGGCTGCATGGGCACCCAAGCGGTCACGGTGTTGTCGTTGGCCAATGGCCAATAGTATTGGTCGGCGTGCCACGGGGTGAAGCCGCCGCCCGGCTCCTTGAACAGGGCCTGGTCGTGGTACATGCGCACGCCACGCACACCCATCAGCTCGGTGGCGATGCGGGCCAGCCGCTTGCCAAACACGAAGCGCTTTACCTCTTCGCTCTTTGTCCAAATATTCATGATTTGCAGGAACGCCTTGCCATACGTGTCCCGCTCCTCCATCGGTAGGTGCTGCGTGTTCAGTTCCTGTACTTTTTGGGAAATGACCTGTGCGTAGTGCGCCAGCACGTCGGGCGGGAGGACGTTTTTTAGCTTGATGTAATTGTGTTCCCGGTAGAAATCTACCTGCTCGGCATTGAGCGAAAACGGCTCGTCAAGGATGGAAAGGTCAACGGCGGTGGTGGACATGGCTGTATTTTTTTGTGAAATTCATTGGTCAAATAGCCGGCGAAAGATACGTGCTCGGACCGCACTTTTACTTTGGCCTTTCCACTTTTTACTTAATTCCTATGTTTGCCGCCAAAACAAAATACAATGGCTACTACCATCATCTCCTACAATGTCAACGGCTTTCGGGCAGCCGCCACCAAGGGTCTTTTCGACTGGCTGAGACAGGAAGACCCCGACATCATCTGCTTCCAAGAAACGAAAATGCAGCCCGACCAAGTGGATGCGACCCATTTTGAGGCGTTGGGCTATAACTCCCACTACTGGCACTCGGCGGAGAAAAAAGGCTATAGCAGCGTGGCCACTTTTTCCAAAAAAGCGCCCGACCAAGTGGTGCTGGGCTGTGGCATGGAAAAATACGACCGGGAGGGCCGCATCCTGCGTACCGACTTTGGCGACTGGACGCTGCTCAACTGTTATTTCCCTTCGGGAACGAGCGGCGAGGAGCGGCAGGGCTTCAAGTACGAGTTCCTCGACGATTTTTTCAACTGGGTTGCGGAGCTAAAAAAAGAGCGCCCCAAGCTCATCATCGTCGGCGACTACAACATCGCCCACCGGGACATTGACATCCACAGCCCGAAGACCAACCAAAAGTCCTCCGGCTTCCTGCCAGCGGAGCGGGCTTGGATGACGAAATGGTTTGAGAGCGGCTTCACCGATGCCTTCCGGCAGGTGCACCCCGACAAAAAGGACGACTATACTTGGTGGAGCCTGCGCTTCAATTCCAGGGCCAGCAACAAGGGCTGGCGCATTGACTACCAGTCGGTGACGGACAACCTGAAGGACAAGGTCGTGGACGTGCGCCACCTCGGCGATGCCAGACACTCCGACCACTGCCCGGTCTGGATGAAGATTGACCTCTAATTTTCATCGTACACGACTTTCAGCACCCGCTCCATTTCTTTGCGCAGGGCGCTCATGCTGCCGGTGTAGTTGTTGTGCATGAAGCTGAAAATCAGCATTTTGCCTTTCTTGGTGACGAGGTAGCCGCTGAGGCAATGGTTGTTGCGGAGCGTACCGGTCTTGGCAAAAACGTATGGTGTACCGCCGTTTCGATAATTGGTTTTGATGGTGCCGTTGACACCGCCCGCCGGGAATATGCCAAGTAGGCGTTCCTTGGGCATCATCTTCTGGATGCGGTTGAGCACTTCCACCAAAGAGCGGGGCGTGACGAGGTTGTATCGGCTGAGGCCGGAGCCGTCCACCCATTTAGGCTCATCCGGCAGGGCTCTCAGGTGGTTTTTCTTCGCAAAATCTATGGCCTGCTCCGTGTTCATCAAGCCCGTGCGCTGCCAAGCGCAGAGCAGCAGGAGTTGCTCCGCAATAAAGTTGTCGCTTTCCTGCATCATCAGCTTGTAGAGGCTGTCGGACTTAGTGCTGTACAGCGTTTTGGCATCTGGGGGGGGCATTATGTTGGCATCCAGTAGGCTCACCGGGCGCTTGAGCGTATCGGCAAGCACCTCCGTCACGAACTGTGGCGTTGCCAAAAACGGCACATGCCACTCGAACAATTTGCCGACCCTGACCAAGCTGTTGTAGGCAAACTGGTTGTCGAACTCGGCCCGGCCCACAAAGTCGGTTTCGCTGAGGGTGGAGTCGTGGTCAAGATATTTCCCCAGAAAGGCGGGATACACCTGAATGCCCGACGTGGTGTCTTTTTGGCGAAAATGGGCGACGTTGGCATAGACGGGCAGCGGTGTCTTTTCGGCCTGGTAGTCGTAAAAGTTATCGTCCCACATCCAGCCGGAGCCATAGCGCTTGTCACGGTAGTTTGCTGCGCAAAAAAGCAGTTGCTCCTTGCTGTTTTTCAAAAAATCAAAAACCTGCGGGTTCTGCGTCAAGTGCGGGTTGAGGAACGAGGGGTCGCCTGTGCCCCAGAACACGAGCAGGTCGCCTTGGCGACTGTACTTCAGGGCGGGTATCGAATCGCCGAGGGTGCGCAGGCTCGTGTACAGCGTCAGTATTTTGATGTTGGAAGCAGGCGTGAAATACTTGTCGGCGTTGTACTCGTAAAGGGTTTTTCCCTCGGTGGGGTCGAAAAGGGAGAAGCCGGTGAATGCCTTGCGGAAAATCTCGGAGTCTTCGAGGTGGAGGTCGTAGCCCTTGCTTTCTGCGGCCTCCACTTCAGCCTTTTGCTTTTTGTTTTTTTGGGAAAAAGCGCTGAACGGTAGCAGCAGTGCAGTGAGAAACAGCAGGAGGGTGAGTTTTTGCATTGAAAATATGGGTCTAAAGTTTTTTCGGGTTATCACGCAAAGTTAAACGGATGTTGCGGGCTTTGGCGTGTGGTAGCGGTACGATTCGACTTCGGCCTGCGCAGTAGGATGCAGGAGGCGCTTGTCGCTGGGGAGATAGGCAAGCCGATGCAGGCTTATTATTTGATTGGGTTATCGTTTGCGATTGGGACGAAGTAAATCTGGTCATCGGCGTAAAAAAAAGCGGGTCGCCCATGTGTGGGTGACCCGCTTTTTTCTTCACATAATTATAGTTCGTAGGGAATGAAGAATTGGTCGAGGTCGGTGTAAGGTTGAACATCAAACGCAAAAGCTTCAGGTCTAGTTGGTAAAATCCCTCTCAACCTTTGAATTAGTCCATCCACCCTTTTCTCATCATCTTGATAATATATTTTGACCTTCTTTGTTGAAGGAAGTGCTGCAAGTAACTCCTTATCAACTTTTCGATTAAAATTTGGAAAGCTGTAGCCTATGACAACAAGGACGTCAGTGGCAGCCATCAGTTCTTCCGCAAATTTCAATTTATCAGAGGAAGTGTGGTTTTTCTCCCATGCAAATTGAATTGAAGATTCAGTTGGGTCTCTATTTAAAGAATTTGAGTAAACCTTAAGAAGGCATTCTATAGATGGAACATTGATTTCAAGTGCTTCCTGAAAAGTAATGTCATTGTCTTTTCCTATTTTCGGAAAAAAATCACCTTTAATACTTGATGGGTATCTCTCTGGATAAAAAACCATTCCTGCCGAACCGTTCAGTTTAATAACTCGAAATCTCCCACCTTGTTCTCTGAGTTTACTTTCATTAATCTCAAGACCATTAGGGTAAACTCCCAAGTTTACTTGAGGATTTTCTTTCTCGTAAAACTCTTGATAGGCAAGTTCAAGTTGTAAATCATAGTTCCAAGAAATTATGTTGATTCTGTCATCTAAACTCTTTGTTTCAGTGTTTAAAAGGGTGGCAAAAAAAGAATCATACCTTGGGTCAACTTGAAGTTCTTGCCCCTTGTATCTCTCAGAGATGGTACTTTCGTGAAAATCGGAAAACCCTTTACCAGGTGAGACTTTGGTTTGCTCAAATGAGAAAAAGCAGCCCAAAAAGTGTTTTAAACTCAGAAGTTTTTTCTTGCTGTCCCCGTCCCCTTTTAGGTGTAGCTTTTTGGCATAAGTATCTATCGTTGCATGCTTTATAGCGTCTGGAAAAAAAGTTTGTATGTCTTTAAGGATTTCATCAAGAGGTATTCTTTCATGAATGCCATCCATACTGCCGCCTTTAAGTTCTTCAAGGTATTTGATAAACTTGTCAAGCCTATCATTCCAATTTGAAACAACAGGCAATGCATTGTAGCTCGCCCCCGCCCCAATAAAATAAGTTACGTTCCCAGCCATATTGAATAGTTATTTACATATTCCTCCGATACTGCCCCCCCACCTCGTACAGCGCATTTGTAATCTCGCCCAGTGAGCAATGCTTCACCGCCTCCATCAGCGCCGCAAAGATGTTTTCGTTGTGCAGTGCCGCCAGTTGAAGCGTTTTCAAAGCGGCAGCGCCCTTGTCGGCATTGGCTTTTTTCAGGTTCTCGACGGTTTCGATTTGCGCCAGCTTCTCCTCCTCCGTCGAGCGGATGACCTCACGGGGCAGGATGGTCGGCGAGCCGGTGCTGCTCAGGAAGGTGTTCACCCCGATGATGGGGTACTCGCCGCTGTGCTTTTGGTGCTCGTAGTAGAGGCTTTCCTCTTGGATTTTGCCACGCTGGTACATCGTCTCCATCGCCCCCAGCACGCCGCCCCGCTCGGTGATGCGGTCGAACTCGGCAAGTACGGCGGCTTCCACGAGGTCAGTCAGTTCTTCGATGATGAAAGCGCCTTGGAGCGGGTTTTCGTTCTTCGCCAAGCCCAGTTCGTGGTTGATGATGAGCTGGATGGCCACCGCCCGGCGCACGCTTTCCTCGGTCGGTGTGGTGATGGCCTCGTCGTAGGCGTNNAGCGAGTTGCAGTTGTCGTAGATGGCGTAGAGCGCCTGCAAGGTCGTGCGGATGTCGTTGAAGTCAATCTCTTGGGCGTGGAGCGAGCGACCGCTGGTCTGGATATGGTATTTGAGCATCTGGCTACGCTCGTTGGCCCCATATTTTTCCTTCATGGCCTTCGCCCAGATGCGGCGGGCCACCCTACCGATAACGGCATATTCTGGGTCAACGCCGTTGGAGAAAAAGAAGCTGAGGTTGGGCGCAAAATCGTCAATGTTCATGCCCCGGCTCAGGTAGTATTCCACGAAGGTAAAACCGTTGGACAGCGTAAACGCCAATTGCGTTATCGGGTTAGCGCCAGCCTCGGCTATATGATAACCGGATATGCTCACCGAATAAAAGTTACGCACTTTATTATTCGAAAAATATTGCTGCACATCGCCCATTATTTTCAATGAAAACTCCGTGGAGAATATGCAGGTATTTTGCGCTTGGTCTTCTTTTAAAATATCGGCTTGAACCGTGCCACGCACAGCGTTTAATGCCTTTTCTTTTAATGGTTTATAAACGTCAGCGGGTAATATCATATCGCCGGTTAACCCCAACAACAACAATCCCAATTTATTATTTCCTTCGGGAATATCGCCGATATATGACGGGCGTTTAATGCCTTTGTTGTCATATAATTCCACCAATTTATTTTCCACCAAATGCTCCAATTTATGCTCCCGGATATACAGCTCGCATTGCTGGTCAATGGCGGCGTTCATAAAAAAGGCGCATATCGTGGCGGCGGGGCCGTTGATGGTCATGCTCACCGAGGTGTTCGGGGCGCAGAGGTCGAAGCCGGAGTAGAGCTTTTTGGCGTCATCAAGGCAGCAGATGCTCACTCCTGAATTGCCGATTTTGCCATAAATATCGGGGCGTGGGTGCGGGTCTTCGCCGTAGAGCGTCACAGAGTCGAATGCGGTGCTGAGGCGGTTGGCAGGCATCCCCTTGCTGAGGTAGTGGAAGCGGCGGTTGGTGCGCTCCGGTGCGCCCTCCCCAGCGAACATGCGGGTGGGGTCTTCGCCCTTGCGCTTGAACTCGAACACGCCCGCCGTATAGGGGAACTCGCCCGGCACGTTCTCCTGCAAGCACCAGCGTGTGATTTCGCCCCAGTCCTTGAACCTCGGCAGCAGCACTTTTGAAATCATCGTGCCGGAAAGCGATTTCCACTTCGTCGGCACTTTGATTTGCTTGCCACGTACTTCGTAAATGAACTCGTCAGAGGCATAATTGGTCTTCTTCGCCTCCCAACTTTCGATGATTTTGCGCACGGAGGCGTCTATCTCACCGTAGGTTTCTTCGTATATCTTGGTCAAACTCGCCTTCAAATCCCCGCTCACCGCTTCGCAGGAAACCTTGAGGGCATAAGCCCTGCCGGCCAGTTCCGACTGCTTCCTCGCCCAAGCATCGTACTTCCGGTTGTTTTCCGAAATCTCCGACAAGTACCTCGTGCGGTGCGGCGGGATGATGAAGATTTTCTCGCTCATTTCCTCGGCGGCGTGGAAATCGGACTTCAAATCCGTGCCTGTTTTTTCCACCAAAAGCTTCATCATTTTGGCGTATAGGACGTTCGTACCGGGGTCGTTGAACTGGCTGGCGATGGTGCCGACGACGGGCATTTCGTCCACATCCTTTGTCCAAAGCTGGTGCGCACGCTGGTATTGTTTGCGCACGTCCCGCAGGGCATCCTGTGCACCCCGTTTGTCGAATTTGTTGATGGCAATGAGGTCGGCGAAGTCAATCATGTCAATCTTTTCCAATTGCGAAGCGGCCCCGAATTCGGGCGTCATCACGTAGAGCGACACGTTCGAGTGGTCAATGATTTCTGTATCCGACTGCCCGATGCCGCTGGTCTCCAGCACCACGAGGTCGAAACCCGCCGCCTTCAAAATCTCGACGGCAGACTGCACATGCTTGGACAGCGCCAAATTGCTCTGGCGGGTGGCCAAGGAGCGCATGAACACCCGCTCGTTGTTCACGGCGTTCATGCGGATGCGGTCGCCGAGGAGCGCTCCGCCGCTCTTGCGCTTGCTGGGGTCCACGGAGATGATGGCGATGGTTTTATCCTGAAAATCGAGTAAAAAGCGCCGCAAAATCTCGTCCACGAGGCTCGATTTTCCTGCCCCGCCTGTGCCGGTGATGCCAAGTACGGGCGTTTTTTTCAACGCCGGATTTTTATCAAAAACCGCCTGCAACTGCGGGCGGATGGCCGTTTCAAAATGTGCCGTGTCGTTCTCCGCCGCCGAAATCATGCGGGCGATGGAGACGGTATCTTTTTTCAAAAACTTCTGCACTTCGCCGTTCAGGTTGATGCCGATGGGGAAGTCGCACTGTTTGAGTACGTCGTTTATCATGCCTTGGAGGCCCATGTGTCGCCCATCGTCAGGGGAATAAATCCGGCTGATACCATACTGGTGCAGCTCCGCAATTTCCGAAGGCAGGATAGTGCCACCGCCGCCGCCGAAGATTTTGATATGGCCTGCGCCCCTTTCTTTCAAAAGGTCGTGCATGTACTTGAAGAACTCGTTGTGGCCGCCTTGGTAGCTGGTGATGGCGATGCCCTGCACGTCCTCCTGTATGGCAGTGTTCACGATTTCATGCACCGAGCGGTTGTGGCCGAGGTGGATGACCTCCGCCCCGCTGGCCTGCATGATGCGGCGCATGATGTTGATGGCAGCGTCGTGCCCATCGAAAAGGCTGGCGGCAGTGACAAGGCGGATTTTATGGTGGGGGTGGTAAGGCTGTACGTTTTCCATGACGAATAATTTGGTTTTGCCTGTGTTGCAGGCACTTTTTGTGCTGAAATGGTTCAGTGGAGGTGCATTTCCCCGAAACTAATTTGGAGGGAAAAGGCTCGAAAAGCATCGCAAAGGTAGGGAAAAAGCGCCGTTCGGCACCCAGCTTTAAAATGTGATTTCTTTTGTAATTATGATTTTCTAAAGTAAATTTGCAAACATCCTTTGCAAATTTACTTTAGAAATGATAAATCGCACCATAGCCGACTGCATCAAAACCGTTGAGGGCAAGTACCCCGTGGTCACTATCACCGGCCCAAGGCAAGGCGGAAAAACCACGCTTATCAAGTCCCTCTTCCCAGACCTTCCCTATTTTTCAATGGAAACCCCCGACGTGCGGCTGCAAGTCAGCGAGAACCCAAAGGAGATTTTTGCTCGGTATGGCCACCGCATGGTTTTGGACGAGGTGCAGCGAACACCAGAGATTTTATCCTATATTCAAACCATTGTGGATGAAGACCCTAATGCTTTTTTCGTCCTCTCTGGCTCGCACAATATGTTGATGATGGAAAACGTGAGTCAGACACTTGCTGGCCGAACGGCCATCTTCTACCTGTTGCCATTTTCAATGGCCGAATTGGATTCTGCGGGAATTATGCCAGAAAAATATGAAGAATTGCTGTTCAAGGGAGCTTATCCCCGCCTACACGACAAGCACCTTGACCCGGTTGGATTCTATCAGAGTTATATCGAAACATACGTTCAAAGGGATGTCCGGCAAGTGAAAAACGTGGGAAACCTCAACCTTTTCAGCCGTTTCCTTTCGATGTGCGCTGGACATGCTGGCCAGATTGTCAACTATTCCACACTGGCGAACCAAGTCGGTATCAGCGTGAACACGGCCCAAAACTGGCTCTCCATTCTCGAAACTTCTTTCATCGTTTATCAACTCAATCCCTATTTCCGAAACTTCAACAAGCGGATTGTAAAGTCACCCAAATTGTATTTTTATGACACAGGGTTGGCCTGCTCCTTGTTGAGAATCAACAGTTTGGATGCACTGGAAGGCTATTATCAAAAGGGCAGCCTGTTTGAAAATTTTGTGGTCAATGAAATCTCTAAAACCTACTACAACAAAGGCTCCCGACCGCCCATTTACTTCTGGCGAGACAGTACGGGGCGGGAAATAGACCTCGTACTCGACCTTGGTGGGCGACTCATGCCGATTGAGGTAAAATCTGGTAGAACCTTTAACGCTGATTTTTTCAAAAACATAGAATGGTGGGAAAACGTGGCGGATGTCCCAGTGGAAAAAGGCATAGCCATTTATGGTGGCGATGATGACTGGGAGACGGCACACGGGGAACTTGTTTCGTGGAAAAACCTGTCCAAACTGCAACTGTGACTTACCGTAGCCTTGGTTTTCCCCTCAATCCCCTACCTTCGCCCCCTCATTTCAATATTTTCACATGGAAAAACAAGACCTCGGACGCACGGAAATTGCCTCGCTCGGCGAGTTTGGCCTCATTGAACATTTGACCAAAAATTTTGAAATCCAGAACGAGTCCAGCCACTACGGCGTGGGCGACGACGCGGCCGTGATTGACAACACGGGCTTCCTCACCGTCGTCAGCACCGACCTGCTGGTGGAGGGCGTCCACTTCGACCTGATGTACGTGCCACTGAAACACCTCGGCTATAAGTCGGTGGTGGTCAACGTCTCGGACATCTACGCCATGAACGCCCAGCCCAAGCAGGTGACGGTGTCCATCGCCATTTCCAACCGCTTCAGCGTGGAGGCGCTGGACGAGTTTTACGAAGGCGTGAATTTGGCTTGCAAATTCTACGGCGTGGACCTCGTGGGCGGCGACACAACCAGCTCGCAGAAGGGCTTCATTATCAGCGTAACGGCCATTGGACAGGCGAAGGAAGATGAATTGGTGTACCGCAACGGTGCCAAACCTGGCGACCTCATCTGCGTCACCGGCGACCTTGGCTCCTCTTACCTCGGCCTCCAAATACTGGAGCGGGAGAAGCAAATTTACCTCTCCAACCCCGGTATTCAACCTGACCTCGAAGAGCAGGATTACCTCGTCGGTCGCTTCCTGAAACCAGAGGCCCGCAAGGACATGGTTGATATTTTCAAACAAAGCAACCTCGTGCCAACGGCCATGATTGACGTATCGGACGGCATCTCTTCCGACCTGATGCACCTCTGCAAGCAGTCGAAAGTCGGCGCCATCATCGAAGAGGCGGGCGTACCCATCCACAACGATGCGAAAATGATGGCCCTGAAATTCCAGCTCGACCCGCTCACCTGCGCCCTCAACGGCGGCGAAGATTACGAACTGCTCTTCACGGTTGACATAAAGGACCTCGACAAGGTGCGCCTCATGCCGGACATTTATATCATGGGCGAAATCACGGAAGCGAGCGAGGGCGTGAAGCTGCACTCGACTGGTGGAAAGATTCATGACCTCGTGGCGCAAGGTTGGAGGCATTTTTGAGACTTTGAGACGATAGACATTAGATTTTAGACAGCCCGAACTAATCTCAAATGTCCATTGGCTTTTTTCATTTTTGACATGTAGGAAATAGGCAGCACCCTTCTAATGTCTATCGTCTAATGTCTAACATCTCCCGAAATGCACTGGATAGACTGGACAGTAATGCTCGCCGTCCTCGGCATCATCATCATTTACGGCATGTGGAAGACCCGCACCGTGAGCAGCGTGAAAAGCTACTTGCAAGGCGACAGCGAACTGGGCTGGTGGACCATCGGCCTATCTGTGATGTCCACGCAGGCGAGCGCCATCACTTTCCTCAGTACACCAGGACAAGCTTACGACGATGGGATGCGCTTCGTACAGTTCTATTTTGGGATGCCGATTGCCGTCATTATCCTCGCCGTTTTCGTGTTGCCGATGTACTACCGGCTCAAAGTTTACACGGCATACGAGTTTTTGGAGCAACGGTTTGACCTGAAAACCCGCACGTTGGCGGCCATTCTGTTTCTGTTTTCGAGGGGAATGGCGGCGGGCTTTACCATCGCAGCGCCGAGCATCGTGCTGTCCAGCATCATGGACTGGAACCTACCACTCACCATTGTGCTGATTGGCTTGGTCGTCACTATTTACACGGTTTTTGGGGGAACGAAAGCGGTGAGCGTGACGCAAAAACAGCAGATGTCCGTTATCCTGATTGGAATGTTCATCACCGGGTTCATCATTGTCAGCAAGTTTCCGGCGGATGTTTCGCTGGTTGACGGCGTGGGCGTAGCACGGGAAATGGGCAAGATGGATACGCTGGATTTCAAGTGGGACCTCTCCAATCGGTACAATATATGGTCGGGCATGATAGCGTCGGTTTTCCTCTTCCTGTCCTATTTTGGCACCGACCAGTCGCAGGTACAGCGTTACTTGTCTGGGCGATCGCTGCGGGAGGGCCGCATCGGATTGCTGTTCAACGGTTTCATCAAAATCCCGATGCAGTACCTCATCCTCTTCACGGGAGTGACGGTGTTTATTTTCTTCCAATTCGTGAAACCGCCCATCCACTTCAACCGGGCGAATCTCAGCCAGCTCCAAAAGTCTGAGACTTTCAAGCCGCAGCTCGATTCGCTGGAGAAGCGCTATGACGCTGTTTTTCAGGAAAAACAAACCGAAGTGCGTGGCCTCGTGACAGCGCTGCAAACAGACAACCTGTCGGAGATTGAAACCGCCAAAACCAAGGTCATCGCCCTGAACCAGCAGGAACTGAAAGTGCGCTCCGAGGTGGACGAACTGCTGCTGGACTATGCCGAAGAAAACAAAAAGAAAATAGAGCCTAACGACAAGGATTACGTCTTCATCACGTTCATCGTTAACTACCTGCCCAAGGGCATGATTGGCCTGCTGCTGGCGGTGATTTTTTGCGCAGCGATGTCGTCCATCGCCTCCGAGCTTAGTGCCCTGGCCACCACGACGGTGGTGGACGTTTACCGCCGTTCTATGGTCAAAAACGGCTCGGATGGGCACTACCTCGGCGTTTCAAAATGGCTGACCATCGTTTGGGGTGCGCTGGTCATTGCTTTTGCGTCAATCATCTTGTTGTTCGAAAACCTAATACAGGCCGTCAACATCATTGGCTCGCTGCTGTACGGCACCATCCTCGGCATTTTCGTGGTGGCCTTTGGCATGAAATGGATACGTGGCACGGCGGTGTTCATCGCTGCGCTCATCGGCGAGGCGGTGGTGCTGGCCGTTTATTTTGGGGATAAAATGGATGGGAAAGACGACATCGGCTTCATCTGGCTGAACCCGATTGGATGCTTGACGGTGATGGCAGCGGCGTCGGTGTTGCAGTTGTTCTTAAACACAGAAAAGAGGGCGTGACGGGCATCACTATAATCCGTTATAGTCAGCAAACTTCAAAAACACCATGCTCCCAGCCCATTTCTATACCCGTCCCGATGTCGTCCAAGTGGCCAAAGACCTGCTGGGCAAATACCTCGTCACCTACTTTGACGGGCAGTTGACGGCTGGCAAAATCGTGGAAACGGAAGCCTACCGTGCCCCCGACGACCGGGCCTGCCATGCCTTTGGCAACCGCCGAACGGCCCGTACCGAGGTCATGTTTGCCGAAGGCGGCCAGGCATATATCTACCTATGTTATGGCATCCACCACCTTTTCAATGTCGTGACTGGCGAGGAGGGCATGGCCCATGCGGTGCTGGTTCGGGCCGTTGAACCCATTGATAACGTGGAACTTATGCTCGAACGGCGTAGCATGTCCAGCCCAGCACCCAAGCTGACGGCAGGGCCGGGCGCATTGTCGCAGGCGCTGGGCATCCGCACAAGGCACAGCGGCATCAGCCTACTCGACCCCGGCAGCCCCATTTGGCTCGAAGACCGAGGCGAGGTGGTCATGGAAGAAAACATCGTGGCCAGCCCAAGGGTGGGCGTTGGCTTTGCGGGGGAGTGTGCGCTTTGGCCGTGGCGCTTCCGCATCGCTGGTTCACCGTGGACCAGCCCGGCGAAGTAGAGTTCGACAGTTGACAGTTTGTCTTTGAGTTGGCAGTCAGTTTTTGAGTTCGCAGTTTGACAGTTGGCAGTTGGCAGTCAGTTTGACAGTTGTTTAGTCGGTGCCCTGCTATAATGAAAGAGGTGTGGTATCTGCAATGAATACCAGCCCTCTTTTTTTTAGGGATGCTATGCCAACTTCTTTCACCCCCCATCCTTGTGCCGCCACAGGTACAGGCAGGCGTAGGAGCGGTAGGGTTGCCATGCAGTGGCGATTTCGGTCATTTTTTGGAGCATGGGCTTACCTGTTTCCGTGAGGCCATACAGCCCAACGATGGCCATCCGAATGCCGAGGTCGTCCAAGGGCAGCACGTCGGGGCGGCCAAGGGAGAACATGAGAATCATCTCCACCGTCCATTTCCCCACCCCTTTTATTTGGGTCAAATAGCGGATAATTTCGTCGTTGTCCATGCCGCTCCAATCCTTTTCAAGGAGGTTTTCCTGTTGGAAAAATTCGGCGACATTTTGGAGGTAGGCCGCTTTTTGCCTGGAAAGCCCTGCGGTTCGGAGCACCGCTATGTCCATGTCAACAAGTAGGTGGGGGTTGGGCTGAGCATCGGGGAACAGGGCAAGGAACCGTCCCTCTATGACGGCAGCCACCTTGGTGGAAAGCTGTTGGCTGATGATGGAGCCGAGGAGGTCGAGATAGACGCCCTGCGAGTTGACGGACAGCTCCCGAAAGGGGATTTTGTCCACCAATTTTTTCAGTATAGGGTCTTTTGAAAGGTGTTGGGTGATGGTGGATTGCATAGGTTTCTACAGTTTTTTGGACGGCGGTGAACCGTCAATATCGGCACAAGTTAAGCGGCGAAAATGGGCAGGATGAAGGTTTTTTTATAAAAAAACAGGCGAAATATCTTTTGGCTTAAAACAATTTAGTGAACTTCGCACCTGCAAATTATAATCAAAGGGACAATCTACCGATGTGCAGCCAAACATTTGCCAAAAATACTTAGACTTTACGGGCAAAAATTGTGGAACTGTGTTAGGCTACGAATCTTGTAGCGAAGAAATTGAACAAGAACAAAAAACAAACGGCACTATGTTGATTGTCTATATCGCGCTTGGCGCATTCATACTTGGAGGGGTTATTTTTCTTGCCTTGGGTTTCAACCCGCAACGCAGCACAAGGAAATGGTATTGAGTAGCCAATGGAGGAGTCGCAAGCTCAGGTAGCCGTTTTTCAACCGCTTTCCCAACCAACTTCCTGTTGGAAAACAGGACACTCCGCCGACATCCTTGCACGGCGTTTGGAATTATTGGTAAACAAAGAGTTGCTTGTCAACGGCGTTCAATTATTGGTCTTTCCAAAAACTGGCATCTTGTACTTACCTTTCCGGCCTGAGCAACCTTTATTTCAAAATGCCTTCAAAAAAAATCCTGATAACGGGCGCCACTGGATTCATTGGCGCTTACCTCGTGCGGTATTTGCTCCAGCAGGGGCATACCAACTTGCGCTGCACCCGTCAGACGGGCAGTTCAATGGCCTTGCTAAAGGACGCTGCTGATAAGGTGGAATGGGTCATGGCCGACCTGCTGGACCTGCCAGCGCTTGAGGAGGCAATGCAGGACGTGCAGCAGATCTATCATTGCGCAGCGGTCGTCTCCTTTCAGGCAAGGGACAGCCGCAACATGCTGAAAATCAATGGCGAAGGCACGGCAAACATCGTCAACCTCGCCCTGGATTTCGGCATTGAGAAATTGGTGCATGTCAGCTCCATCGCTGCCATTGGCCGCAAGCCTAAAGACCCCCGTATTGACGAGCAGACCGCTTGGCAAGATGCCGACTGGAACAGCCCTTATGGCGTCAGCAAGCACCGGGCAGAGATGGAGGTTTGGCGGGGCATAGCCGAAGGGCTGAACGCTGCCATCGTCAACCCGGCCAACGTGCTTGGCAGTGGTTTCTGGCAAGGCCGCACCAGCACCGGGCAGCTTTTCTACAAGGTTTGGGAAGGGCTGCGGTTCTGCCCGTTGGGCACCAGCGGGTTCGTGGACGTTCGGGACGTGGTGCGCTTCATGGTACGGTTGATGGATAGCGACATCAGCGGTGAGCGGTACATCCTCAGTGCCGAGAGCCGACCGTTCAAGCAGGTGTTTGAAGAGATAGCAACCACTTTGGGGGTGAAGCCACCGTCGGTCCCCGTCACCCCGCTCATCCGGGAGGTTGCGTGGCGGGTGGCTTGGCTGGCCGCCCAAGTCAC
Organism: Saprospiraceae bacterium UBA6168; assembly: GCA_002435785.1. Taxonomy (GTDB): domain Bacteria; phylum Bacteroidota; class Bacteroidia; order Chitinophagales; family Saprospiraceae; genus UBA6168. The sequence continues at coordinate 24,554 of DIUC01000030.1, forward strand.
TGGGCGGCCACCCTTTATTACCAAACAAACGGCCCGCTCCAGTGCCCGCACTTTTTATTACGACAACCAAAAATCATTGGCGGCCTTTCCCTTCCAATACACCCCCGTTTCGCAGACGATACGGGAGACGGGGGCGCAGTTTTTGCGCTGCGCAAATACTGGTTTTGAGCCGGACGTGCTGCCCTTTCCACAGTGAAAAATTGCTGTGGGAGAACACCTGCCACAGATTAGTTGACATGCCACACAAATTTGGGCACCGCATTATTTTTTCGGCGGCCTTTTCTTGTGTACGTTTGTTTCTTTTTTGGAAAAAAGGGCGGGAACATGCCCCCTTGTGTCGGCCTTTTTTAACACAATTAAATGAATTTCAACCTGTTATACCATATTGGCCGCTACATCATGCTGCTTCGCCAGACCTTTGCCAAGCCTGAAAACTTCAGCATGTACTGGAAGGAAACGATGCGGCAGATGCAGGACATCGGCATTGGGTCGCTCATCATCGTGGCACTGATTTCGGTGTTCATGGGTGCAGTGGCGGCGGTGCAGTTCTCCTACCAGTTGGATGGCACGCTGGTGCCCAAATGGTACATTGGCTACATCGTGCGTGACCTCGCCATTATCGAGTCGGCGCCTACCATTACCTGTTTGGTGCTGGCGGGCAAGGTCGGCTCCAACATGGCCGCTGAACTTGGCACCATGCGCCAGAAGGAGCATATTGACGCCATGGACCTCATGGGCGTGAACACGGCGGCGTACCTTATTTTACCGAAGATAATTGCAGCAATTTTCATGATACCGTTATTAGTAACGCTGTCCGCATACTTGGCCATTGGCGGCGGCTATTTGGCCACCGTGCCGACCGGGGCGCTTTCTTCCGACGAGTACGAACGGGGCTTGCGGGCTTTCTTCCTTCCGCACAACGTGACCATGATGTACGTGAAGGCGGTGGTTTTTTCTTTCATCCTGACAACGGTACCTTGTTTTCAAGGCTATTTTGTGAAAGGAGGCAATATCGAGCTTGGAAAGGCCAGTACCAATGCCGTGGTGTACAGCAACGTCTTGATTCTCCTGTCCGACTACATGATAGCCGTAGTGCTGACGGGGTAAAACGATGGCAGGTCGGTGATTGCGGAGCTGCTCACGGGCTAATCAATTTGACTTATTGAACGATGATAAGAGCGGAGAACATAATCAAGCGGTTTGACGACCTTGAAGTATTGAAGGGGGTTTCCATGGAGTTCAACCCAGGGAAGACCAACTTGATTATTGGTCGGAGCGGGGCGGGAAAGACGGTTTTCTTGAAGATATTGGTAGGGCTGTTGGAGCCAAGCGCTGGCAAGGTCTGGTACGACAAGGTTGATTTTTTCTCCCTGACCAAAAAACAAGCCCGTGCCATCAGGCTGGAGGTGGGCATGCTCTTCCAAGGCTCTGCGCTGTTTGATTCGATGCGGGTGCAGGAGAACGTCCGGTTCCCGTTGGACATGTTCACTACCCACACGCTGGCCGAGAAAAACAAACAGGTTGACCGTTGCCTGGAGCGGGTCGGCCTTACGGGTGCCCACGAAAAATTCCCTTCCGAGCTATCGGGTGGGATGCAAAAACGGGTCGGGATAGCCCGTGCAATCGCCATGGAACCCAAGTACCTGTTTTGCGACGAACCCAACTCCGGCCTTGACCCTCGTACCGCATTGGTCATTGACGAACTCATCCAGGATATCACCTACGAGCACAACATGACGACCATCATCAACACGCACGACATGAACTCGGTGATGGAAATCGGCGACAATATTGCCTACTTGCACGAGGGCATCTTGGCGTGGCAAGGTAGCAAGGACGAGGTGCTGACCAGCGACAACGAACTATTGCAGGGCTTCATTTTTGCATCTCCCTTCCTCCAACGCCTGCGCAGTGCGGCACTAAAGATGGATTGATTTGGCCCAACAAAAAAGGGTGACTGCCACAGGTCGGGAGCTTTGGGGCGATCAGGCTTTGCCAACCCATTGATTTTCAATTGAACAAGACAGGTTTTTGCTTACTCGGTGGAGCGTAGCGCCTCTTTGTTGAGGTTGGCCTCATCGTCATCTGTTGCCTCGCCGCCATCGGTCAGCACTTGGTCGGCTTGTGTGCTGAAAAAGCTGCGAAAGAAAATCAGCAGACTGAGGACACCGGTGGTGATGGCGGCATCGGCCACATTGAACACGGGCCTGAAAAATTGGAAATGCTCGCCGCCCCACAGTGGCACCCATTCCGGAAAAAAGCCCTCAAACATGGGAAAGTAGAACATGTCCACCACCTTGCCATGCAGGAACCCTGCGTAGCCTCCCCCTTCGGGAAACATCGTAGCCACGCCGCCGTGATAGGGCGTTTCGGAGAAAATAATGCCGTAAAATGCACTGTCAATGATATTGCCGATGGCACCTGCGAGAATGAGCGAGAAGCTGGCTATGAGGCCAAAGGACACTTTTGAGCGCAGCAACATGCGGAGGTAATAAAGCAGGAAGCAGACAGCAGCGATGCGAAAAAGGCTGAGGGCGAGCTTGCCGTATTCGCCGCCGAGCGTTAGGCCGAAGGCCATCCCTTCGTTTTCGACAAAATGAATAAGTGCCCAAGATTGCCCAAGAATGGGTATTTCTTCGCCATAGGCAAGGTTGGTCTTTATCCAAATTTTGAGCCACTGGTCTATGACCAAAACGCCAAAGACGATGAAGGCTACTTTGAGTGATTTATTCAAAACTTTGTTTTTTTATTGACTTCTGACGAATGATGTAACGCAAGGGGAATAGATACGAAAAGGCAAAGTTCAAAATTGTTTGGCATTGAGGAAATAAAAATAGTGATTGCGCGGCAGGCACAATCACTATTCGGTATTGTTTCGAGTGAAAAAAGGGGTTAGGACAAACCCTTTCGCTTGGCATCCACGCTCAAGGTGGCATGAGGCGCTGCCAGTAGCCGCTCCTTTGATATGAGCTTCCCGGTGGCCCTACAAACGCCGTACACTTTGTTTTCGATGCGGAGCAATGCGTTCTCGAGGTGTTGGATATGGTTGCGCTGCCGCACGGCAAGGGAGTTGAGGTATTCCCGTTCGACAGAGCCTACGGCGTCATCCAGGTTCTTGATTTTGCCATCCTCGTTGTCGGCCATTTCGCTCATTTGGCGCAGGTAAAACTTGAGTTGTTGGTTGGCTTTGTCCAATTTTTCGACAATGATGGCCCGGAATTCCGCCAGTTCACCATCGGAGTAGCGGGTTCTGATTTGTGTAGTAGATAGCATAGTATCAGTGAGTTTTGAAAGAAATTGTACTGTCGTTGTAAGTCAGCGCAAGAAAATTTCGTGTTTGACAGTGAATTCATAGCATAGCGGCGCAAAAGTAGCATTTTGACAACAATTAACAAAATCAAAATATCAGTTTTTCCAATTGTTTGCAAGTTTGTTTGCAAGTTTCGCTTGCAGATGTGGTTTTTGGCACAGGTGAAGGCGATGCGACTCCTTCTGGCAATCCAACCGTTTGGTGCCATTTTTAACTTGCTCACGCCTTGGTTCCCCTACTCAGTGACCCCGTTTTGTTGGCCGTCCACGCCGCTTTTCACCCCCACCACCATTTGCCAAAAAAAAGCCGGACCACAAAGTTGCGGCCCGGCATGATTCGGGAATGAGGAATATTGATGCTGAAATTAAACTCGCAGGATTTCAGAATTGCCGTTCAATGACGGCTCTTTGACAGCGACTCGCCCATCACATCGGCGTCAATATGACGGTAGGCCGTCTGGAGCAAAGCCCGGGCTTCCGGGTTGTACGGCTCCAAGTCCAAGGCCCGGTAAAGGTCGGCTACGGCGTCGTGGCACCTATTGGCCTTGATGCAAGCCCCTGCCCGGCGCAGGTAATAGTTGGTATGGCTTGGGTTTATGTCAATGGCTATGCCAAAGCTCTCGATGGCGTCGTTGAGGATGCCCTTGTCCGCCTCCACGTCACCGATGAAGGCATAGACCTCTGCATTGTCCCCGTCTATCAGCATGGCCTCCCGGGCGTCTGCAATCGCATCGCTGTAATTGTGGTCGAGGAGGTAGCACCTGGCCCTGGCCAAAAAGGTTTCGCCCTGCCGGGAAGACCAGAGCGCTTCCCGGAAGGCTTCCATGGCCTCCGTTTTCTCGCCCAATTGGTATTTGATGATACCGAGGTTGGTCAGTGCGGCAGCATCGCCGTGGCGGATGGACAGTGCCTTTTCGAGCCATGCGGCGGCGAGCTTTGGCTGCTCCAGTTCCATCAGCACGATGCCTTTGCCAAGGCTGGCCTCGAAGTTCTGCGGGTTGAGCCGGAGCGCTTCGTCGAAGTCGTGCAGGGCGTCGTTGGTGTGGCGGGTGCGGATATTGGCCATTGCACGATGCACGAATCGGGCATCGGTCGGCTTGTATTGCAGCAGCAGGTTGAAGCATTCCACGGCACGGCTGGCATGTCCCTGTTGCAACTGGGTATGGCCGTACAACTCGTAAGCTGCCGTGTCCGCAGGGTTCAGTTGGAAAAGCTTTTCCAGCGCAACCTCGGTCTTTCCGTAGTTCTTTAGTTGAAAATGGGTGAGGGCAAGGTTGTAGAGCGCCTTGGTGTGCTGCGGGTCGGCTTCAATGGCGGCGGCATAGTACTCGGCTGCCGACTCCATTGCGCCAGCGTCATAAAAGGCATCCCCTTGATTAAAATAATGCTGTGCTTCAAGGTCAAAACCAGCTTTTTCCTGAAAGTGTTGGTCTTGGCCGTGAAGCAGGGCAGTGGCTGCAACGAGCATCAGTGCGGTGATTGGTGACCTTCTCATAATCGCTCTGGGCTTTGTAGCGCCATCGGGTTGGCCAGGGAGGTACGGATGGTCTTGAAATATTCGCACCTTCTTGAAACAACGCACGGCGCTTTCGGTAAATAAGGATGTTCCGGTTGTGTGCCGAATTTGGCAACACATTTTTAAATAGAGCAACTAATTTGCCAAAAAGTTCCATAAACTGCTAAATTTCAGTTTTTTATGAATTTTTTCATTTTAAATGTTGTATTTTATGATATAAAATCACAACTTGCAAGGAATTGATTTAGTGCTGAATAGATATTTGATAAAAAATTAATTCAAACTCCTGTTTTTCAAAAGCTGGTATTCTTCTTGCATGACACATTAGAAATTGAAAGAATATTTAAAAACAGGAGATTAGACCAACTTGAGAAGACCGAAACACCCACTGCGTTCCTCGGGATAGGGAAAAGAAATTACGCTACACAACAAAGATTTTTTTCATAAGGCTTGGCGGCTGATTGATGCAGATAGTGAGCTTACAGCTATCATTCAATGGCATAGGCAGCATTGTTTCTTCGATTGACGACCAGCCAAAAAATTCCTGGAACATGAGATTACACATGCTTTTTGTAGGCTTACTGTATTTATTGCCGAGGCTGGCCACCGCCAACCATATTCCCGACTTCAAGCAGCAAATTTTCATCGAGACTTGGGCCAATTTGGCAGTGGACCAAATGCGGCAGCACGGCATTCCGGCCAGCATCACCTTGGCGCAGGCCATTGTAGAGTCGGGATGGGGCGATGGCTATGTGGCCCGGCTGGGCAACAACTACTTCTGCATAAAAGGCAACAACGGCTGGACCGGCCCCGTCGTCAAGGCAAAGGACGACGACGCCGACTCCTCCAGCTTCCGCCAATACCTTAGCATTGAGGAGTCGTTTGCCGACCACGCCAAGTTCCTGCGGGAAAACAGGCGCTACAAAGCGCTGTTCGACCTCAATGCCTATGACTATAAAGGTTGGGCACACGGCCTGAAGGCAAGCGGCTACGCCACGAAGCCCGACTATGCCGAGTACCTGATTGCTACCATTGAAAAATATGGGCTTTACTCGTATGACTACGCCGTGCCCGTGGAGCAGATAAGATTGCTTGACATTCCATTTGAGGAGGCCGAGGAGGATGCCGAGCCAATGGATGCGCCTTCGTTGGAGCCACAAGGTAAGCCTATCCAAGAAAAAATGGATGGGGCAGCAAGCGCCCCCGCCGAGTACCTGTTGACGGTGCCTGGCTATCGGCTTGGCCCGGCAGCCGCAGCTGCCAAGCCCACCGTGGCACCAAGCCCCGCTGTGAAGATGCCCTTGATGATGCCGGAGGCTATACCAAAGTTCGAGCGGCGATAGGGTGTTGGCTGGCCACGCCCCTCCTCCACCCATAGTTTGTGAAACAGGGAAAGCCCCTACTTGTATTGGTCGTTAGTGGCCAAACAAGTAGGGGCTTTTTTGTGCACATCACATTAATGTGGGGTGGCATTGCCTCCTGTCTTATACATCGTAGAGGCTAAATAATTGATAGAATATAATTTTAATATATAGCCAAACAGCGTTAAAAAACAAATTTACATTACCAAACTAATTTGTCATAAAAAAGTAATCTACTTGTTTATGTGTGAATTATGTAACTGTTATACACAATTGTGTAAAAGATGGGAGTGCCGTTACCCATAGTTTTGAGGTATGAAAATTCTTTCATGAACTAGACAAAATAAAAATGAGAACACTGGTACAAAGTGTGTCGTTAGCAGTAATGCTATTTTTTTTAATGCCGACCGTAAATTTTGGACAGGCACCCAACTTAGGCACTGCTTCCAGCTTTGCTTTGTTTACAGCAGCCGGAGCTATCAACAATACCGGAGTATCAATAATAACAGGCGATATTGGTACCGATGCAGGTGCATTCAATGGATTTCCTCCGGGAATAATAGTTGGCGCAATCCATGTGGAAGACGCCACATCAGCACAGGCTGGAGCAGATGTAATTCTTGCGTACGGTGATTTGGCAGGACGTCCGTGCGGAATGGTTTTAGGAACTGGATTGGGAAACAATCAGGTGCTTGGCCCAAACACGTACTGCTTGGGAGCTGCTTCAACATTGAATGGGGATTTAATCTTGGATGGCCAAGGGAATCCCAGTTCGATTTTTATTTTCCAGATAAATGGCGCTTTGGCAACAGGGGTATCATCAAACGTTATCCTAATTAACGGAGCTTCTTTGTGCAATGTGTTCTGGCAAGTTAATGGAGCAGTTGCTTTTGGGGAAAATTCCAATTTCAGGGGTACAGTAATTGCCTCTGGAGCGCTCAATTTTTTGCTAGGTGCTAACCTCACGGGCAGGGGCCTTTCAACAGCAGGAGCCATAAACTTGAATACCAATAACGTTTCAGTTACGCAGGGATTGCCGCCAACAGCCTCCACTATTATAGCACTCGGCCCTACAACGTTTTGCGCAGGTGGTAGTGTTGTCCTTATCGGCAATATTGGCGGAACTTGGAATACTGGAGAAATAACAACGTCCATTACCGTCACTGCAAGTGGCGATTATTTTGTAACCACTACAAATGAGTGCGGCAGTGCAATTTCAAATATAATTACAGTAACCGTCAATCCGCTGCCAATTTGCCTGATAATTGGAGATGATTTCATCTGTGCGGAGGGGGAAACAATCCAGCTATGCGCCCCGGTAGGGTTTGCCAATTACTTGTGGAGTACGGGCGCAACCACAAGTTGTATCACAATAAATACTGGAGGGACCTATTTCGTTACAGTAACTGATGCTAACGGCTGTAGCAGCAATTGCAGCAAGACCGTTACTGTCAACCCAATGCCAATGTGCATGATTACCGGGAGTGATTTCATTTGCCCTGGGCAAACGACTGAGCTTTGCACACTTCCGGGCAATGCCAGCTATTTGTGGAGTACAGGAGCAACTACCAATTGTATTACCGTAAACGCGCCGGGAACCTATTCGGTCACCATTACAAGTGTGAGCGGATGCATCAGCAACTGTAGCAAGACAGTTACCGCCAGCAACTCAACACCCACCATTACCTGCCCGGCAGATGTGTCCATCGAATGTGATGAGAGTACGTTGCCGCCAAATACAGGTACCGCTACCGCCAATGATAACTGCTCCCCACCCCTCCCAACCATTGATTACGACGACACTATTACGGGAGGAACTTGTCCGCAAGAATATACGATTTCACGTGTTTGGACAGCCACGAATAGCGTTGGCAACAGCGTTAGTTGTGTTCAGACCATCACCGTCGAGGACAACACACCACCTTTGATTACTTGTCCTATTAATGTAACTGTGCAATGCACATCCGATATTCCGCCTGTCAACACTACGCTCGTACTGACCTCAGACAATTGCGGGGGTGCAACAATAACAACCCATGTGGGGGATGTTATCACCAATCAAACCTGTGCGAACCGCTATGACCTCACAAGGGCTTACCGGGCTACCGACGCTTGTGGCAACATCACAAATTGTGCCCAAGTGATTACGGTATTTGACAACACACCACCTTTGATTACCTGTCCTGGGCTTACAACACCTGTACAATGCGCAACCCAAGTGCCAGCGGTCAACACTGCGCTTGTGGTGACCTCAGACAATTGTGGTGGCACAGCAACCGTAACCCACGTGGGGGATGTAATCACCAATCAAACCTGTGCGAACCGCTTTACCTTGACAAGGACTTACCGGGCCACCGACAATTGTGGAAATTTTGCTGATTGCGCCCAAGTGATTACGGTATTTGACAGCACACCGCCTACGGTTACTTGTCCTGCGAACGCTACTGTGCAATGTGCAAGTCTGGCACCAATCAACACTGCGCTTGTGGTGTCAACGGACAATTGTGGCGGAACCGCAACGGTAACCCATGCGGGGGATGTAATCACCAATCAAACCTGTGCAAACCGTTATACCCTGACGAGGACTTACCAGGCCGCCGACGCTTGCGGCAACCTTGCAACTTGTACACAGGTGATCACAGTATTTGACAGCACACCACCTACGGTTACTTGTCCTGCGAATGCAACCGTGCAATGCGCAAGCCTAATACCTGTTGTCAACACTACACTTGTAGTTGCCTCCGACAATTGTGGCGGCACAGCAACAGTTAGCCTCGTGGGAAATGTAATCACCAATCAAACCTGTGCGAACCGTTATACCCTGACGAGGACCTACCAGGCCGCCGACGCTTGCGGCAACCTTGCAACTTGTGCTCAGGTGATCACGGTATTTGACAGCACTCCACCTACGGTTACTTGTCCTGCGAATGCAACCGTGCAATGCGCAGCCCAGGTGCCGGCCATCAACATCGGCCTCGTGACAGGCTCCGACAATTGTGGCGGTGCAGCAATAGTAACCCATTTTGGCGATGCAATTTCGAACCAAGTCTGCGCAAACCAATTTGTGCTGACAAGGACTTATCGTGCGACCGATGTTTGCGGCAACTTTGCCAACTGCACCCAGGTGATTACGGTGTTCGACAATGTGCCACCAACCCTTGTTTTCGCCAATCCGTCAATCGTACCTGGTAGCACCATCAATGTGCAATGCTACGGTCAAGATCCCACTTGGAATTTACCACAATTCAACGCTGGCAGCGTAATCGCAACCGATATATGCGCAGGCGTTGTGAATGTCACGTTCAGTGAGGCGTTGGAGGATGAAGGCAATTGCGAAGAAGACGGATACATCAACCTATACCGCCTGACTTGGACTGGTACAGACGTGTGCGGGAATAGCAGCAGCACATTTATTTTCTTGGCATTGATTGATACAATTCCACCTGTGATTTTTGGGGTTCCTGCAGATATATCCGTCAATTGTGATGATATACCAGCACTCCCAACTGTATATGCAACGGATGGATGCCTGTGTGCTTGCGTTGTTTTCTCCGAAGAAACCGAACCGCTATCGGGCTGCCAAAATGGACAGGTCATCATAAGGACTTGGACGGCAATGGACGACTGCGGCAATACCACGGTCGAAACCCAACGCATCACACTAATTGACACGATTGGGCCGGACTGGTATATCCAACTGCCAGAATTAGCAGGCATTACGAATGATACCATCCTCACCTTCTCCTGCGAGGAGGGATTCCCTGCATATTTGAACCTATTGAATACGGAGTTAGTATTAGGTACAAACTCGTGCGGTGAATCTTTCGTCTTTTCCTTTGACACGGAAACGACCTTCGCTAATAATTGTGAACTGCTTGGTTATACGGAACAGTGGAAATTCCATTGGGTAGGCGTGGATGCCTGCGGGAATCTATCCGAACTGACTATTCGGGCAAGGTTAACGGATACCCAAGCACCATTGCTTATAGGTGTTCCTGACACCACTTGCCTTGGCGACCCCCAATTGGCTTTGGTTCACGCAACCGACGCTTGTGGGACTGCAACCATGTTGTTCCAGGATTTCGCAACGCCGAATCCATGCGGAAGTGGCACCGCAATACAGCGGATTTATACGGCTCAAGACAACTGCGGGAATGTAGCCAGGGACACTGCTATCATCATTCCCAATGATGCTACCCAACCGACCATCTGGTTTGTAAACCCAATGTTGAATGGCATGGGCAATGGAGAGGTTATTACCATAGAATGTGCAGCGCACAATGGACAATATACCTCATTTGGTCCAGCAGACGTTGATTTTACAGACGTTTGTCTAGCCGGATTGACCATAGATTATACGGAAACCCTGATTGGGCTTGGAGATTGCACAACCAATGGAATCGTAGCAATCGTTGAGCTAAAATGGACGGCGACCGATGTCTGCGGAAATTCAACCGAAATATATGTCACTGCCAATATAGTGGATGAGTCAGGCCCTGTGTTCGTCAACTTCTCCCCAGAAGTGACAATTGGGTGCAACGCTTCGCTGCCTGAATTGACCATAACGGATAATTGTGGAGCAGTATTTACTTCAACATGGGATACCATTATTTACAGCAACTGTATCTATGAGTATGACATGCAACGCATCATCACGGCAACGGATGTCTGTGGAAATACCACAACTCAAACTCAAATCATTCATGTCGGAGATGGAAGTGGCCCAGTGATAACGGGAGTCGAGGAAGTGATTTGCGATGACTTAACCATACCTGTGGTGACGGCTTATGACTCATGTGCGCAAGCTTTTGTAGTGGTCTCCATGCAGCAGGATACTTTGGATGTACCATGCGACGGATTGGTCATTCACAGGACGTGGACAGCGGTTGATGTTTGTGGAAATACAACCATTAGCCATCAAACTATCATCGTCAATGACACTACGCCACCAGTTGTGGTTATTCCTTTAAATTCAGTCATTCACGATTTCTTAGGCAATGTAAACAACCATGTTTTCTTGTCCGAAAGAGACATAATGTACCTGTTAAATGCCCTCAACGCAGGCAGCGTAATTGTTCAAGACGATTGCAATCAAGTTATCATCCCCGTATTTACGGTGGACACCACCTATGCTGCCAATTGCTTGGAAGATGGATATTCCGAACGGAGAACCTATACTTGGGTGGCAACTGATGTATGCGGCAATAGCACCACAGTCACTATCAGTGTTGACATTATGGACAATGTGCCGCCCATTTTTAGCGCATATCCAAAAGATATAACGGTAATTTGCGAGGAATTGCCAGCCGTTCCGGTTTTATTCGCAGACGATGGCACACAAACTGTCACTATCGTCTTTACGGAAGTAATACAGCCAGGCATCGGCATTGGTGTATATGCCGTAACAAGGACATGGACTGCGACCGATGTTTGTGGCAATGTCACGGTATATGTGCAGCATATAAAATGGATTCCAGACACCTTTTTGGATTGCAATATCCTACTGCCAGGTGTGGTGAACTGCAACAGCCACGGGAACGTGATTACCAGCATTGTCACTGGCGGCAATGGCCCACTTACCTATCATTGGGAAATAGTAGGCGAAGATTGCTTTATCCAAGGAGGACAGGGAACGCCGAAAATCACTATTTATGTGGGATGGTCGAACGTGAAGATAATCCTCACTGTGACGGACGCTTTTGGTTGCGTATCCATGTGTATGATAACGCACGGTTGCGTGTTTTCAGTGGACAACGCATTTTCGGGATTGCCTCCAATAACAGAGGGCAATGAGAGTTCGCCAGTTAATGAAGGTCTTTCAAAACCGACCGTTGCACCAATCAACATTTGGCCAAACCCTGCCAACGGAAGCGTCAACCTTGGCTTTGAATCAGCATTGGAAGGGGAAGTTGCCTTCAGCTTTACCAATCTATTAGGTCAGGTGGTATTGAGCGGGGAAATGGCTGCCATAAAAGGATTCAATACACACAAAGTTGATGTGTCGCAAATCCAGGAAGGAAGCTACCTGGTGCAGGTCAAGACTGAAAAGCATGTTTACTCAAAAGTCTTGGTTGTCATGCACAGCAATTAAGGGTATCAGAAATACAAAGAGAGGGCCTCTCCTTTAATTAGGGGAGGCCTTTTTTTGTGGTCATTTTTCCCCCTGCTTTTGGGCATTATTTTCTTGAGGCTCGCTGTTCGCCGCTTTTTTCCTTACAAAAAATATGTAAGTCTTTAACAAAATTGTGTAATATATCTGGATTCAAAATAGCTCAACTTTGTACTGAAAAAATTAATTCACAACAAAATCTGAATACAATGAACAAAACTGAAGTAAAAGGAAACTGGAACGAACAAAAAGGGAAACTCAAACAAAAGTTTGCAGTCTTAACGGATAACGACCTTATGTATGAGGAAGGCAAAAAAGACGAAATGATGGGTAAACTCCAAATCAAACTTGGCAAGACCAAGGAAGAGTTGGAGACCGTTTTTTCTTCCCTTTAATCTCCAGAACAAAATGGAAATCGTCAAGTAATTGCTTGACGATTTCTTACACTCAAATCGTAAAATCAAAAATAATGAAAGTAAAGAAATCCATTACCAATTCAAAAGGTACTTTGGTTAGTATTTTGGCAATGCTGTTGGTAGTTTTATTTGTTTCCTGTACAAAGAAGGTGTCATTTTTGACCTCATCGGTTGTGCCAGCCGCAAGGGGTACTGTTAAGATTGATCAGGACAAAAACAAAAATTATGTCATCAATATTGAATTGCAGAACTTGGCAGAATCAAGCCGCCTCACCCCCCCAAAGAAAACTTATGTGGTATGGGTAACTTCCGAAAAGAACATGACGAAGAACGTTGGACAAATTGATACTTCATCCAAATCCTTTTCAAAAAACCTTACAGCTTCTTTTCAGTCAATTTCGGTAGACAAGCCTACCAAAATATATATTACAGCAGAGGATGATCCCGGTGTGCAATATACTATGGGGCAAGTTGTCCTTACAACGGGTAGTTTATAGCGTCAGGGGCTATGCAGTTCTGACCCCCCATTTTGAACAAGTATTGAAAAATGGGGTGAACAGAGGTAGCAATAATTCGGTAAAACTAAAATCATGACAAGCCTAATTTATGCAATTATTGGAAACCTAATTGCCTTATGGATAATAGGCTTTATATGGTGTTTAGTTCTTGAGGGTTTTTCAATTTTTAAGCGAAAAACTCCAGTATGCGACAAAAATAACCGCTCTTATACGTGAATGGCCTATCCTACTTGTTTTAACTGGCAAAGAGAAGATTGTGTTCACGTACAGTAAAATGACCGTTCTATTTCTGGGGCGGTCTTTTTTATTTGTCCAACTTCCCCCAATTGAGACATCGCATTGGAAAACTTTGAGCCTCAAACTCCTTGCGTATTGGATTACCTGAACCAGAAGAGCAACAGGCGTCAAAATGCCGACATGGGAATTATGTAACTAATTCATGGTAAATTATAACTGCCTACTGTTCAAATACGCTTACCTTGGGTATTTATATCTAAAAATAAAGTTTTTGAAAATATTCATAAAGTACATGGTGAGCGTTCGCTGCAAAATGGTAGTTAAAGCTGCACTAAAAGAACTTGGCCTTCATTTTATCGTAGTTGATTTGGGTGAGGTTGAAATCATGGAAGACCTCAGCTCGGAGCAACGAGAGCAACTAAAATCAGCTTTGCATGAGCAAGGACTTGAACTGATGGACGACAAAAGATCTATCTTGATTGAAAAAATAATAGTTACCATCGTTGAGTTGGTTCATTATTCTGACGAAGTGCCAAAAACCAATTTCTCCGATTACTTGAGTGAGAAACTTAACCATAACTATACTTATTTGGCAAACTTGTTTTCAGAAGTGCAGGGAACAACCATCGAACATTTCATGATAGCCCACAAAATTGAGCGAATAAAGGAGTTAATTATTTATGATGAGCTCAATATAACCGAAATTGCTCACAAAATGAATTACAGCAGTGTGGCGCATTTGTCGAACCAATTCAAGAAAATGACGGGAGTTACACCGACGTATTTCAGGCAGTTGAAGGACAAGCGAAGAAAGACTTTTGAAGAAATCGGGGCTCCTGAGCAGGGACAATAAGCTTTGAAGAAAATATAAAACAAAAATACAGCGTTATTTACCCAGTGGAGGAATGTAAATTTCTAGAAAACATGACAACAATAAGAGATAGAAATAAACAAAATTTGCATATTGCTCAGCAGGAGCTGGCCAAACAAAAAGGCGAGAATGAAAACCTGCAAGCTACACTGCTCAATTTGCTGAATGAGCTTGCTTATCTGAAAATAAACAATGAAAACAGGGAAACAAAACTTATTATCGCTGATGTTGAAATTGAATATCAAAATGAAGAAAAAGGGAAACTGTTAGCAAAATTGGGGGTAGCAAAAATTGAGCTTGCATTTCAGGGAGCGCAAAAAGAAAACCAGGTGCAGGATTTAAGCAATATGAACTATGCAAGGAAGTTAATAGAAGCAAGCTTGGACCCATTAATTACCATTAGTACTGAGGGAAAGATTATGGATGTGAATGAGGCAATGGTGAAAGTGACCGGAGTGAATAGAGAAAGACTCAAAGGCACTGACTTCAAGGGTTATTTTACCGACCCTGAAATGGCAAGTAGAATATACAAAGAGGTTTTTTCTCAAGGTTTTGTAGCGGATTACCCACTTACTATTATTGATGGGAAGCTGACCGATGTATTGTTCAACGGTTCGGTTTACAAAGATGAAGATGGAAATGTGTTGGGTGCGGTCATAGTGGCGAGGGATATGACAGAGCAAAAACGTATTGAAAAAGAGTTGACAGCGGCAAAAGTTTTTGCGGAGTTGGCCACCGTGATTGCAGAAGATGCAAAAAACCAAGCTGAAAGTGCGGCTCATTTGTCAGAAGATTCGGTGAGGTCGAAACAGCAGTTT
The DNA here is from genome assembly GCA_002435785.1 of Saprospiraceae bacterium UBA6168. Classification (GTDB taxonomy): domain Bacteria; phylum Bacteroidota; class Bacteroidia; order Chitinophagales; family Saprospiraceae; genus UBA6168. The sequence continues at coordinate 39,709 of DIUC01000030.1, forward strand.
TTGTCCAATATGAGCCATGAAATACGGACCCCCATGAATGCCATAATTGGATTTACTAAAGTATTGCTTAAAACCAAGTTGTCAGCAAAACAGAAAGAATACCTGACCGCAATCAAGATAAGTGGCGATTCATTGATAGTGCTCATCAATGACATACTTGACTTAGCAAAGGTAGATGCTGGGAAAATGACTTTTGAGGAAACACCATTTAGATTGGCTTCGTCCTTGTCTTCTATGCTTCATTTGTTTGAATCAAAAATTCAGGAAAAGAATTTGACTTTGGAGGTGGTGTATGATAGTAAAATTCCGGAAGTGTTGGTGGGTGACCCAGTCCGGTTGCACCAGATTATATTGAACTTGGTGAGCAATGCCATAAAATTTACAGCAAAGGGAAATATCAAGGTGTCAGTTGGCTTGGTGTCGGAAAATGAAGAAACTGCCACTATTGAGTTTGCTGTGATGGATACTGGCATAGGGATAGACGCCGAAAAAATAGAGACTATATTTGACAATTTTCAGCAAGCGTCCAGTAGTACCGCTCGGTTGTACGGGGGTACTGGACTTGGACTTGCCATTGTCAAGCAATTGGTCGGAAAGCAAAATGGTACCATCCAAGTAAAGAGTGAAGTAAATAAAGGCTCAACTTTTAGTTTTGCGCTAACGTTCCTGAAATCTAAAATAAAACCAGCATCTTTGCCGGAAATATTGTCAATGGACTATGAAATAAAGGATATAAAGGTATTAGTAGTGGAAGACATGCCGCTTAATCAATTGTTGATGAAAACCTTATTGGATGACTTTGGCTTTGAACAAGATATAGCAGACAATGGAAAAATTGCCATCGAAAAATTGAAATCCCAATCGTACGACATTATCTTAATGGATCTCCAAATGCCCGAAATGAATGGTTTTGAGACCACTGAACACATTCGAAATACTTTAAAATCCCAAATCCCCATTATTGCCCTATCAGCTGATGTGACGACTGCCGATGTGGCCAAGTGTAAAGCGGTCGGGATGGATGATTATATTGCAAAGCCTGTTGATGAAAGGATACTTTACAGCAAAATAATAGGTTTGGTTAAAAAAACAAAGTATAATAAGCAGCGGGAGGACGGCAAAAATGAAAGCATTCAACTCGAAAAATTAAAATACATCAACCTGGACTATTTAGTCAAACGGACTAAAGCCAATCCTGTATTGATGATGCAAATGATTGCAATTTATTTGGAGCAAACGCCACCCTTGGTTCTTGCAATGAAGCAAAGCCTACATGATGAAGATTGGGAGCTTTTAGAGGCAGCTGTGCATAAAATAATCCCCTCTTTTTTAATTATGGGAATAAATGAAGATTTTGAAATGATGGCGAGGAAAGTGCATGAATATGCAATTTCACGAGAACAAACAGAAATCATGCATGATTTGGTATTACAAATCGAAATGGTATGTATCTCTGCTTGTTCTGAATTAGAGGAAGAATTGAAAAGAATTAAAAATACAAAATTATGAAAGCTGATAAAAAAATAAAATTGTTCTTGGTAGATGACGATCCGTTGTTCTTGAAATCCTTAGAGATAGAGTTTCTTAATCATGCTGATTTCGAAGTAGAAACATATTCAACTGGCGAAATTTGCTTGAAGAATTTATCGCACAACCCCGACGTGATTATTCTGGATTATTATTTAGATGGTATTGACAAAAATGCCATGAACGGGATTAAGACCTTGGATAAAATCAAATCATACAACTCAGACATCCCTGTTGTCATGTTGTCCTCCCAAGATAAAATAGAGGTAGCGGTTAGCTGTATGCACCATAGGGCCTATGATTATGTGGTAAAAAGTGAAACGGCATTCGTGCGGCTAAAAAAAATAATCTCCTCCATTTTTAGTTACAGAAAAATGGAGAAGGAGTTGAATTGGTACATGGAACGAGTCTAAAAATAGCTTCGTGGCATTCAAAATTGCGAGGCAAAATTGCATAACCCGTACCAAAAGTCGAGAAACCGGGTAGGTGCAATTATAAATTTCAGTTAGCATTTGTATAATCCGCTGCCCTTTCTGTGAGGCTGCTTGGGTTCCATAACCTCATTTTGATTGCCTTGCCTGTCAATTGCTCTCGGCATTAATTTCCAATGCGAATACCTAAAAGTCATTATTTCAAGTAGAAAAGAAGGGATTCAAGCTGGAAGCAGCGGAGGAATTGGCTCAAACTGGATCCTTTTGAATGTTGGGTTATTCAAAGCCGGAAATGTTGCAAAAATTAACTTAAATGTTGTAACTGTCATGAATGTTTAAGTACCCATATTTGCTGGAAGAAAATCACGTTCAAAAAATCAAACAATGAACCTCACTGTGTTTAAGGAAACTTGGGGTAGCCATAGAATCCCTCAACTATTAAACGATTTTGACGATATCCAAAAGGTATTGATGCCCAAGTTTGAGCAAAATGATAAACCTCCATTTCTTGAAAACCAAAAAAAGCGCAATGAAAAAGAAGTGTTTAACAAGGGTTTTATTAATTCACTTAATTAACACTACAATCAAGAATAATAGAAATGGAAAGCAATACTGATTTTGAAAATTCAAAAATATATATCACGGCGGACGTTGTTGAGTACGTTGCCAATTCAGTGGTCATTAAGACAATCCTGAAAAAGACAACTGGCAATATCAGTTTAATGTCATTCGATAGTGGAGAGGGACTTGTCGAAAAGGCCATACCCTTTGACACTTTCGTCCAAATAATTGACGGAAAAGCCGAAATCGTTGTAAATGGCATTTCAAAATTTTTGGCAACTGGTGATTCCATGGTTATACCTGCACATGCCGTAAGTCTTGTAAAATCAAATGGCAGGTTTAAAATGATGCAGACAGTAATTAAAAGTGGATACGAATGATATAATTACCAAAAGGCAAGATAATCAAAGAGAAAAAAGCTGTTGTATCTTATATAAAATGTAATTCCCACCTCTTCCCGCCTATTACCACCGCAAATCTTCATCCACTTCATCAGAGCGTTGGCTTCCATATTGTTTCTTCGTGGCGAGGCGCTGGCGCTGGCGCTCCATGACGAGCTTGGCGAGGGCGATATTGGCAGGCTCTGGGTTCTGCGGCGCTAACGCATCGTAAATTTTGTGCTCCAGCACGTCATTGCGGTAGAGTAGGCTCATCAGGTACTCCATATTGTGCTCGATGAGGTAGGAGATGCGGTCGCAGAGCATCTCGAACAACGCCGCCTCCGATGGTTCGTCCGATTCAGGGGAAACAAGCTCGAACTCTTTAATAATCAGTTCGTTGGAATCGCTAATTGGTGTACTCATGGGTTGTCTTTTTAGGCGTAAATACCTGTGAACTCCAGGATTTCTTCCACATATTTACGGTTGTTGGATAGGCGTGGGACTTTGTGCTGGCCGCCGTATTTGCCTTTGGCCCTTAGCCAGTCACTAAAGGTGCCCCGAGGGACGGTATGGAGCCGAAGGCGGTCAAGTGCCAGAGCTTTGTAGCGTTTCTGTTCATAGTTTGAGTTCACTTTTTGGAGGTTTTTGTCAAGGCGGTCCGCAAAAGTTTCGAGGCAAATGGGTTCTTTTTCAAACTCCACTATCCACTCGTGCCCACCTTTATTGCCATGCTCAAAATAGACGGGAGCCATGGTGTAATCGCTCAGAATGGCGTCCAATTCCTGGCAAGTTTCCGTAATGGCCTTGTCAGTGTTGGAAATGATGACGTCCTCACCGAAGGCGTTGACGTAGAGGCTGGTACGTCCAGAAACTTTGATTTTGTAGGGGTTAAGCGAGGTGAACTGTACCGTGTCGCCAATCGTGTAGCGCCATAGCCCGGAATTGGTGGTGATGACGAGTGCGTAGTCCTCGCCCAGTTCCACGGCCTGCAAGGGGATGGCCCGTGGGTGCTCGGCGTTCCACTCCGACTTTGGCAAGAACTCGAAATAAGTGCCGCTGTCGAGCATGAGCAACATGCTGCTGTCCTGGAGGTCGTTCTGGATGGAGAAGTACCCCTCCGAAGCATTGTAGATTTCTTGGTAATAGAATTTTTGCGAAGAAAAATAATGGTCGAACTGCTTGCGGTGCGGCTCAAAGTTGACGCCGCCGTGAATATAGGTTTCGAGGTTCGGCCAGATGTCGAAGATGCTGCTTTTGCCCGAAGCCCGAAGCACGTTTTGCAGGAAAATATGCGTCCAAGTCGGCACCCCGCCTATCATCGAGATGTCTTCTTCAAGCAGCATCTCGGACATCATCAGGATTTTCTCCTCCCAGTTGCGCAGCGTGGCGACTTCGGGGTCCGGTACGTAGAACAATCGCCCCACCAACGGCATCTGCCGTACCAACAGTGCCGAAATATCGCAGATGGTGACAGCCGGATAGCCTTCGTCGGGGTAAAAAGTGCCACCCATCACCAGCGATTTGTGGGCAAATACGTTGCTCTCCGGGTTATTGTCGTAGAGGAAGGCGAGGGTGTCCCAAGCGCCCTTCACGTGGTTTTGCATCAGGCTTTCCTGCGTCACGGGTAGGTATTTGCTCACCGCCCCGGTCGTGCCGCTCGACTTTGCGAACCATTCCACAAAGCCGGAGTACAGTACATCCGTCTCGCCCCGCATCATGCGCTCAATGTAAGGCTTTAGGCTCAGGTAGGTCTGAACAGGCACTTGACGGGCATAGTCGGCAGGGGTTTTTACCTGCTCAAAACGGTGCGTGCGCCCCCATTCCGTGTCGGAATGTGCTTCTACCAAGTCCATCAGTACCCGCTGTTGTGTATCGTGGGGGTTGGCCATGAAGTGGCGGTTGGCCTCCATGCGGTATTCCAGGTACTTGGAAAAAATTTTATTGACGAGTGTTCTCATGGTTTGTCCATCAACTTTTGATTTACTTCCTAACTTTGGCAATTCATGGGAGCTTTCATTTAATGTGAGGGTGGAATGGGGCGAAAATACAGAGATGTTTGAAATTCTTTGCGCCAATCCACGCTGCTTCCAACAATCTCTACAAACCTTGCAAGATTTTATTAGTGTTGAGACATTTTTACAAGCTGTTTTGGCGATGATTATGTTGAGCGTCGGCCTGTCGTTGACGACAAAGGATTTCAAGTACATCGTTCAAAATCCCCGCATAACTATAATCGGGCTGTTCTTGAAAATGTTCTGCTTCCCCTTCATCGGGGTGGCCATCGCCAACCTGATGGGTCTTTCCATCACTTTTCAGTTGGGCCTTTTCATACTGCTGATATGTCCAGGCGGCACCACCTCCAACCTCATAACCTATTGGTTTTCAGGCAATATCCCGCTCACTATCGCTCTTACCACCATTGCAAGCTTCATTTCCGTGGTCACCATCCCCATCCTCACCAACTGGGCGCACAGGTTCTATTTCGGCGACAGCGTACTGGTAGAGCTGCCAGTTTTCCACACGGTGGCCAATATTTTCATCGTGATGATAATGCCTGTGCTGCTCGGATTGTTCATGCGTTGGCGATATGAGCAGCAGTCCATTGTTGCAGAGAAAATACTCAAGTATGTGTCCGTAGTGCTGCTTGCCGTTGTGTATTTGATTAAGTTCTTTGCCAGCAAAGAAAATGGGGGCACGGAAATCAGCCGGGAGGAGTTCCTTACGCTGCTGCCCGTGCTGCTGGTCATCAACTTATCAGCCCTGGTTTTTGGCTTTTTGGCATCAAAGCTGTTACAGATCAAAACCCAGGACAGCATGACCATCGGCATCGAAGTCGGCTTGGAAAACGTGAGCCTCGCCATCGTGGTGGGCAGTGTGCTGCTGCAAAACGAAGACCTCGTCAAGCCCGGCCTCATCTACGCCATGTTCTCGTTTTGGACGGTGATGGGGTTTGCGATCCTGGTGAAGAAATTGTTTTTCAAGAAAAACTGGAATTAGACCAGCTTGCAGCCAAGAAGCTTGGCGAAGAAAGACGTGTTATTATTTTGTCGTATTTACCAGTTTAAAAAAACTCAAGGCAAATGGCAAAATTGACCGCTTTACTCTTGTTTGTTTCAGCTAGCTTCATGGTTAGCGCACAGGCTCCGTCTTTTTTTTCCAACACAAATATCAGTTTGGGATTTGCCATACAGCCGCAAGACCGGAGGATTTTCGACTTCCCCGGCTGGGTGCTGGAAAAGGAGACAACCAAGCATGATTTCGAATATTCAATCTTGTTCAGCAAAGCAATCATCGAAAAAAACAGGTGGAGAAATTACTTTATTGGAGGATACTCCATCAAACATGCGACGTTCGGTAGGCCATTTAACCACCCTTATTTTACAGGGAGTCCAACTAAAGAACTTCGAGTAATTGAGCATTACCTGACGCACAACCTCAACCTTGGCATCAATCCACGGTTCACTATTGCTGAAAGAAACGGCAGTTCGTTCTACCTCCAGGCCCCGCTTCTGGCGAAGATTGCCATCAAAAAGCATATCAATGACAACTGGAACTTTGGTACAAACAAAAAATTCAACAAATGGCTCTTCGAGCCGAACAACGTGGAGCTTTATCTTGGGTTGGGTTGTAAATTTAAGCAAGTGGACATTGGTCTCGCCTATCGAGCCGTGAATCTCCAGCACAAAGACCCTGCGATATTTTATTCAAGCCTTTTCAATACAGCCAACCCTGAATTTTTACAAACAAAATACGAATGGAACAACCTCACTAAAATCTGGCTGACGGCCTCCTACCAGCTGGGCGAAGAAGAATAACAGGCCTTTTTCAAAAAAAGAAGTGAAAATAACGGGCAGCGTCTTATTTTCATGCCACCAAAACAGATGGGCATACTATGAAAGAAGACCTCCTGCACTTTCTCTGGCGCACCCGCCGCTTCGAGCAAACGGGGCTGCGCACCACCGAGGGCGAGCCGCTCGAAATCGTCAGCCCCGGCAACCACAACACCCATGCTGGCCCCGACTTCCTCGATGCGCGGCTGCGCATCGGCACTACCACTTGGGCCGGCAACGTGGAGATGCACCTCACGGCCTCCGAATGGCTGCGGCACGGCCACCAGGCTGATGCTGCCTACAACAACGTCATCCTGCATGTAGTGCTCGACGAAGACCAGCCCGTGCTGCGCCCTGACGGAAGCCGCATCCCTTGCCTCGAAATGCGCAAGCTCGTGCCGCCCGGCATTGAGGCAAACTACCTGAAATTGCTGCACAACGAGCACTGGATTCCCTGCCACAACTTCTTCCACACCGTACCGCAAATGACCCGTACGCTCTGGCTCGACCGGATGCTGGTGGAGCGCTTGGAGCAAAAAACCACGGCGATTCGGGAGGCGCTGGAGCGCAACGGCGGCGACTGGGAAGAGACGTTCTACCAGTTCCTCGCCCGCAACTTTGGGCTGAAGGTGAACGCCGAACCCTTCGAAATGCTGGCCCGTTCACTGCCGCAGCGCATCCTCGCCCGCCACAAGGACAACCTGCTGCAACTCGAAGCACTGCTCTTCGGCCAGTCTGGCCTGCTGCCCGACGACTGCGCCGATGTTTACCCCAACGAACTAAAAAAAGAGTACAATTTCCTTCGGAAAAAATACAACCTCACGCCCCTCGAAGCAGCACAGTGGCGGTTCCTGCGGCTGCACCCCGGCAATTTCCCGACCATCCGTTTGGCGGAGTTCGCAAGGCTCACGGCACAGTCGGCGCACCTGTTCAGCCGCATTTTGGAGGTGGAAAAACAGGCGCATATCGAATCGCTTTTCAACGTAAAACTCGATGGGTATTGGCTCACGCACTATACGTTCGGGCAGGAGTCGCCGAAGAAAAACAAGTCGCTGGGCAAGGAGGCCATCCGGCTTTTGACCATCAACACCATCGTACCGTTTTTGTTCCTCTACGGTAAAATGCGGGGTGAAGAAGCCTTAAAGGACAAGGCTTTGCAACTGTTGGAAGCGCTGCCGCCAGAGCGAAACACCATCCTTGACGGTTGGCAGCGGCTGGGCCTGGAGCCGCCATCGGCGTACCAAACGCAAGGATTACTTCAGTTGAAGAATGTTTATTGCGACAAGAAAAGATGCTTGGAGTGTGCGGTGGGGGCGGGGATATTGAAGTAATCAATGCCTAAAATGCCTCGTCCCCGTCATCACCATCCGCATCCCGTTCGCATCGCAGTAGTCCACGCTGTCCTGGTCCTTGATGGAGCCACCGGGGTGGATGACGGCGTCAATGCCCTCCAAGTGTGCGATTTCCACGCAATCGGGGAATGGGAAAAATGCATCCGAGGACATGACGGCACCCCGTAGGTCAAAGCCGAACGCCTTGGCCTTGTGGATGGCTTGGCGCAGGGCGTCCACCCGGTTCGGTTGGCCACAGCCCATGCCGATTAGCTGGCGGTCTTTCACGAGGGCGATGCCATTGGATTTCAGGTGCTTCACGCAAGTGCTGGCGAAGAGTAGGTCGCTGATTTCAGCTGCTGTCGGGGCAAGCTTGGTGGCTTGCTTTAGGTCTGCGGGCGTCTCACATTTCAGGTCAGTGTCCTGTTCTACCACACCGTTTAGTAGGCTGCGGAAGGAGCGGGACTGCACGTAAAAGTTCTTGATTTTCAGCAGGATACGGTTCTTTTTGGAGGATAAATGCGCCAGTGCATCGGCGTCAAATCCGGGGGCAATCAGCACTTCATAAAACAATTGGTCTATCTCTTGCGCCGTTGCCAAATCCACTGTCCGGTTGCAAACGAAAATGCCGCCGAAGGCACTCACGTTGTCGCAAGCGAGGGCGGCCTTCCATGCCTCCACCAGGGTCGGTCGGGTGGCCACGCCGCAGGCATTGGTGTGCTTCAAAATCGCAAAAGTCGGGTCGCTGTGCTGGAACTCCCGCATAAGTTGCACGGCGGCATCCACATCCACGAGGTTGTTATAGCTGAGGGCCTTGCCGTTCAACACGTCGAACATTTCCGACAAGTTTCCATAGAAAACGCCTGACTGGTGCGGGTTTTCGCCGTAGCGCAGCACCTCTGACTGGTGCATACTGTGCTTGAACGACATCTCCTCATTGCCCCGGTTGAAGTAGTTGAAAATGGCGGTATCGTAGTTGCTGGACACTTTGAAGCCCCGGTGGGCGAGTTCCCGTCGGTCTTCGAGGTCGGTGCAGCCGTCTTTTTTTTGCAGGCAATCCAGCAGGAAAGCGTACTCGTCTTTGCTCGGCACCACGGCCACGTCGCCGAAGTTCTTGGCAGCCGCCCGGATGAGCGAAATGCCGCCGATGTCTATTTTTTCGATGATTTCAGCTTCGTCCTTGGTTTTCGCCACCGTTTCCTCGAATGGGTACAAATCCACAATTACAAGGTCTATTTCCGGTATTTTGAATTGCGCCAGTTGCGTTTGGTGCGCCTCCTCACGAATGGCCAGTATGCCGCCGAACACCATCGGGTGCAGGGTTTTTACCCGCCCATCGAGGATGGAAGGGTAGCCGGTGAGTCCCTCCACCGATTTAACCGGAACACCGAGACCTTCGATGAACGACTGCGTACCGCCGGTGGAGTAGATGGTGACGTTGTGCTTGTGCAATTCCCGGATGATGGGTTCGAGGCCGTCTTTGTAGAATACGGAGATGAGTGCGGACGTGATTTTTTTCGATTTCACTTTTCGGCTGCGTATTTGGCTCCCTCGGGAAATGACAAAAGAATTTTGGCAGTCGCCAAACCCCAAGAGCCTGATTTTACAAAAAAGATGGTTGTGTGAAGAAGGACGCAAAGGTAGCGGCTTTGGCTGCTTCACCAAACGAAACAGCTCCTGTTTCTTGGATAAAACCAAGTCAATGTGCTTGCTCAGAAACCTGACTTTTGGACTAATTTGGTTGGTCAAAACCTTTTTTACCCGGTTACTTTGTGCCTAAGAAAAATAGCTATGAAAGCTGACAGTTAGGTTAGACAGTGAATCAAAAAACGAAAACACGCTCAATTTTTTCCTTCTTATGTGACCCCATTAAATCAAGCTGTGAAAACTTGGGACTATTTCATACAGGATTTCGACGGCCCGCTGGCACTTGCCAGTGGGCTGTTTTTTTTAAACAGTGCGCCACCTGGTATCCATCGTTCAGGGCAAACGTAGCCACCCATAGAAATGGAGCTGATAAGAAAGTGTTGTGAACTATACAAGCTGAGATTATTTTTACTTTCAAAAAGAGCAAGGTTCCCAACTTTGCCTTCGGAAAAAACAACAAACATAATAGGCCATGACAGCAAGAGCGCACCTTTTCAACTACGCTACCGGCGACCAACACCAAGGGAAACCCGTGGCCGAGGTCTTTCAACAAATCCATGACGGCAGCGAATGGAACGTCGCTACCACGGAGTCCGTTTCCGGCGAAGGCTCCACGTTGGCGCAGACCGCCACCTTGCGCTCCGAAATGCCAAGCCTACTGCAAAAGCTGGGTGTTAGCATCCTGCTCGACCTGCCCTGTGGCGACTTCAATTGGATGCGGCACGTGGACCTCACGGGCATACGCTACATGGGCGCCGACATCGTGCCAACCATTGTGGAGCGCAACCAAGCACGATTTGGCAGCGATAACCGCCAGTTCCTGCAACTCAACCTGCTCACAGACCCACTGCCCTCAGCCGACCTGCTCTTCTGCCGGGACTGCCTCGTACACCTGAGCTTAGCCAACATTCAGGTAGCCCTCGACAATATCCGGCACAGCGGCATCACCTACCTCGCCACCACCCATTTCCACAACGAGCCGGAAAACGCCGACATCCCCACGGGCGGCTGGCGGCCATTGAACTTCTTTAAGCCTCCGTTCATTTTCCCACAACCAGTGGCGGAAATCAATGAGCATTGCACCGAGATGGATGGGGCATTTGAGGATAAATGCTTGGTGGTGTGGAGGGTGGCCGATTTGCGACCGACCATGTTGGATGGACGATAAACCGAAATCGCCAGACCAAAATCGTCATTTCTGATACCCATTCCGCTACTGTTCATGGAAGTGCAGCACCCATCCACACTTGTATGGACTGCGCCGAAAATCCGAAACCTTGTGCACCCAAGGTTTTTTGCCAATTAAAAAATGCCGACTTTCGCCGCTCAAAACAACGTCCTGATTCTTTGGAAACCTTCCATCCCGTACCTGCCCACGGCATATTCGCCGAAGTGATACTGCCGCTGGCGGTGCCAAAGCCCTACACCTATGCCGTGCCGGAGCAGTTGGTAGCTGCCGTGCGCCCCGGCTTTCGGGTGGAGGTGGAGTTTGGGGGAAACAAGCTCTATGCTGGGCTGGTTTCCCGGCTGCACCACGAAACGCCAGCGCACAAATTCAAGAGCATCCTCTCCGTCATTGACGAAACGCCCGTTTTGAACGAAAAAACGCTGCAATTCTGGCAGTGGTTGGCCGACTACTATTGCTGCTCGCTCGGCGAGGTGATGGAGGCCGCCCTGCCCGCCAACCTTAAGCTGGCCAGTGAGCGGCGGCTGGTGCTCAGTCCGTTTTACGACGGCAACTTTGGCGGCCTCACCGACAAGGAATACCTCATCACCGAGGCGCTCAGCATTCAGGAGACCATCACGATTGACGATGTGCGCAAGATTTTGGAGCAAAAAACCATTTACCACATCATCAAAAGCTTGTTGGACAAAAAGGTAATTTACCTCTTCGAGGAAATGGAAGAGAAATACGCCCCGAAGAAAGTTTCCTGCGTCCGACTCGCCGAACCCTACCGCTCCGATTCCAAGCAGTTGGCGGGGGCATTCGACCTCGTTGCCAAGGCACAACGGCAAACCGAGGCACTCATGGCCTTCCTCCAATTAGCTCGTGAGCAACCCGCCAAGGACGGTGGCCTGCTCCGCTCCGAGGTTTATAAAAAGGCCACCGTGGACTCTTCCGTGCTCAATTCGATGGCCAAAAAAGGCATCTTCGAACTATACGAACGGGAAGTAAGCCGGCTTGGTGGCTACGAGGACGAGGTGACGGAGGCCGACGAGCTGGCTTCGCAACAGGTGCGGGCCTTGGAGGAAATACGCACCCATTTCACCGAAAAAAATACCGTGCTGCTCCACGGCGTGACGGGCAGCGGCAAGACCCGTGTCTATCTCGAACTCATGCAGGAGGCCCTCGCCCGTGGCGAACAGGTGCTGTACCTGCTGCCAGAAGTGGCACTTACCACGCAAATTATCAGGCGTTTGCAAAAAACGCTGGGCGATACCGTGACCGTTTACCACCACCGCATCACTAACAACGAACGGGTGGAGGTGTGGAATAAAGTTGGCAGTTCGACAGTTGGCAGTGGGCAGTCAGCTCCCAGCTTAGCAGCCCCTGACTGCCAACTGCCAACTGACGAACTGCCAACTGAAACACCAACTTGCATCCTCGGTGCCCGTTCTGCCCTTTTCCTCCCCTACACGAACCTCGGCCTCGTCATCGTGGACGAAGAGCACGATACCTCTTACAAGCAAAACGACCCAGCGCCCCGCTACAACGGGCGGGATGCGGCCATTTATTTGGCGCACCTCCACGGCGCAAAAGTGCTGCTCGGCACGGCCACCCCATCGCTCGAAACCTACCACAACGCCCGCAGTGGTAAGTACGGGTTGGTGGAAATGCCAGAGCGGTTCGGCGGCATCCAAATGCCGGAAATCGTGGTGGTGGATGCGAAGGAGGAGCAAAAGCAGCGAAAGTTGCAGAGCCATTTCACGAGCGTCCTCTTGGATGAATTGAAGGCGGCACTGGCCCGTGGCGAGCAAGCCATTTTGTTCCAAAACCGCCGAGGTTACGCCCCTACCCTGCGCTGCAACACCTGCGGCTGGCACTCGGAGTGTATCCATTGTGATGTGAGCTTAACCTACCACAAGTTCCGCAACAACCTTCAATGCCACTACTGCGGCTACCAAATGGAGCTGGCCAAAACCTGCCCCGCTTGCGGCGGCCATGAGCTGAATTTGCAGGGTTTCGGTACCGAAAAAATTGAAGACGAACTGAAAATCTACCTCCCCGATGCCAACATCGGTCGCATGGACTACGACGCCGTGCGGACCAAGGACGCCCATGCCCGCATCATCAACGACTTTGAGGAGCGGCGGATTGATGTGTTGGTGGGCACCCAGATGGTGACCAAGGGGCTGGACTTCGAGAACGTGAGCGTGGTGGGCGTTATCAGTGCCGACCAGTTGTTGCAGTTCCCTGACTTCCGAAGCGGCGAGCGGGGCTTCCAGCTAATTACCCAAGTAGCGGGCAGAGCAGGCCGCCGGGGCAAGCGGGGAAAGGTCATCGTACAGGCGATGAACCCGTCGCACCCGGTCATCCGGGAGGTAATTGACAATGATTTTCAGGCATTTTACGAGCGGGAAATCATGGAGCGCAAGGCGTTCGAGTATCCGCCGTTCAGCCGTTTGATAAAAATAACCATCAAGCACAAAAAGCCCGACGTGCTGAACCGGGGCACTAAAATCTTTGCCCAAGTGATGAAGGCAAAGTTGGGAAAGCGGCTGCTCGGCCCTACCGTGCCTCCTGTGAGCCGGGTAAGGGAGTATTATTTGCTGGACATCTTGATAAAAATGGAGCGCAACCCCAACCTGTGGAAGCTGACCAAAGACCTCATCGGAGAGGCGACGAGGGTGATGCAGCAGCAGGAGGGCTTTTCGACGGTGAGGGTGAATGTGGATGTGGATCCGGGGTAGCGGGGAGTTTGCAGTTCGACAGTTTGCAGTTTGCAGTCAGGGTATGCTGTAACTTCAACTTTGGTCATTTCCCAAAAAAAGTCAGGTAAGTTTAAGTTTGTCATGCAGAGTTTGGGCATGAAAAAACCCTTTGCCAGTTACTACGGCAAAGGGTTTTTAAATGGAAAACTCGTTATGGTGCAGATTATCGCTTGCTGATGCGTTGCGTTGTTGCGATTTTTTTGTTGGTATCAATCACTTGCACAAGGTACATGCCATTGGGGAGGTCGCTTACATCGTAATGCTCATCCTTTTTTACGTCCTGAAAGGTCTTTAACTTTCTACCGACGAGGTTGAAAATGGCGATGTCCCGCACGTTTTCGTCCTTGTTGATGCTGATGTAATCGGTGGCCGGGTTGGGGTAAACGGAAATCTTCAAGGGCGCACTGCCCAATGCCTCACCACTGCTTTGCCCAAAAAGGGCGAAGGATGAAAAAGCGAGAAAAACCACGAGTAAAGTTTGCTTCATGAAGATTTTATGATTGCGATTTTTAAACTTGGCCGCAAGTTACGTGCAAACGAGTTAAGATTCAATCCCAAGCCCGGATGTTTACAAAAAAATTAACAAACCAGTGCAATAATGTCCGTTTGCTTGCCGTATCGGGCTACTGAGTTTAAAAATTCACCTTGAGTCCCGCCATCAGCGTCCTTGGCATATTGGGCCTTAGTCCGGCGGGGTTGCGGGAGACGACCGCCACTTGGTCGGTCAGGTTCGCTACACTGCCGAACACGGTCACTTTCGGGTGAATGCGGTAGTTGACATTGGCATCCATCACCAAAAAGGCGTCGGTGCTTTCGCTGGTTGGTATTTCGCCCTGACCGGCTATCGTCCTCATGCCATCTTGGTAGCGGCCGCTGAGGTTGAAGCCAAAATTGCCTTGGTTAAGGTTCACCGACATTGTCAGTTGGTGGGGAGCAAGGTAAGGAAGTTGGTCGCCAGTTTCTACCTTCCCCCAGCCTTCAAATTCGCTGCTAAAATTGCTGTTGAACGACGCATGCGTATAGGTGTAGGACAATGAAACCGGCAGTTCCCAGTCCTTTCCGCTTCCTGAAAGCACATCCCACGACATTTGAAACTCCACCCCCTTGGTTTTCGCTTTGCCACCGTTGAAGAGGTCGGAGGAGCCACTCCCGCCCGCTGCCGCAAGGTCTGCGCCGAGCAGGTTTTTGTAGTCATTGAAAAACAGTACCGCCGAGCCTGACAGTGTGCCCCGCTGGATACGGCTTCCCAACTCGTAGTTGATGCTTGCTTCCGGTTCGCTGCCAGCTTTTACGCCGGGAGGCGAGAAGCCCTTGTGTACCCCGGCGAAGAGATTCAGGTGTTCATTGGCCTTGTATTCCAACCCGGCGCCGGGGATGAACACGTCCACTTTGTTGGAGGCAGCCTTGAGGTCGCTCCCACTTCGTGCCGTATCGTTTTTGCCATAGTCCTTTTGCGCTAAATTGATGTTTTCGTGGCGAAGACCAGGAATGAGCGTCCAATTGCCCAATTGCAATTTTAATTGGAGAAACGTGGCGAGGGCTTTGGCGGACTCTATCCGGTTGCTCTCCGTGCCGGGCTTCCCGCTGTTGGTCAACTGCATGGCGCCATCCACCATTTTATAGTCGTCCGACCATTGGAACCTATCTGCTTCATCGCCATGGTAACGAAGCCCAAGGTCGAAGGTGTAGCGGACGGCCTGCCCTTGAACCCGCCAACTCAGCATGGTCTGGATACCTTGGGAGCGATAGTCCCGGTTGTTGGCCTTTACCAAAAGTGGTTTTTCATTGGGGCTGGTGTTGCCGGTCAAGGTCGAGTATGCCTCTGGGAAAGCGGAAGGGTTTTGCAGCAGGGCAGCAATGCTTGGTGATTGGCCGCCACTTTCGGTCACTTTGTCAAGTTTGTACCAGTTTCGGTGAAAGTTTTGGCGGTAAACGGTCGTGGTAAGGTCAATGGATGGGGAAAACTGCACAAGGTGGCGAACGGAGTACTGTTCTTGCCGGGTGTCCATCCTGTCTTGTTGCGAAGCAGCATAACGCAGGTAGGGCGTGCGGTCAAAATCTTCCTGCGTCAGGCCGAGGTAGGTCTCTTTGGAGGTTTCCAAGGATTGGCCAATCTTGAACTGGAGCGATTGGTAAATCCGTGCCTTTGGCCCGGTGTTGAGGTTGAATTTTGCCAAAAAATCTTTCTTGTCAAAGCCCGTTTCCCCGCCAGTTTCGAGGTTTTTGAAGCCGTCCGATTTGTACTGGAAGGTCTCCACCAGATAGCCAAAGTTGCGGTGGGAGTCGCCAGCGAACGCATGTAGGTTGCGGTTGCCGAAGCTGCCGCCCAGCAGGTTCAATCGCCCCGAAAACTCCTGTGGGATAGTCGTTGAAAGGAGGTTGATGGCGCCGCCAGTGGTGTATGGCCCGAACCTGATCTGGCTGCTCCCTTTCAATATTTCCACGGCCTGGACCCGCCCGATGGTGGGGAAGTAATAGGCTGCCGGGGCGGAATAGGGTGCCGGAGCGGCCAATATGCCGTCTTCCATGATGGTGATTTTGGCGCTGCGCTCGGAGCCTGAGCCTCGCAGCCCGATATTTGGCCGGAGGCCGAAACCGTCTTCTTCCTGCAAATTGACGCCGGGCACTGCTCGAAGTACCCGGTTGATGTCTGTGAAACTGAATTTTTCCATCTCCTGCGGCGAGATGTAGTGAGCCGAGCCTGGCACGTTGCGCAGGCCTCGCAAGCCACCCGTGAGTGAAACGCCCTGTACTACTACGGTTGGCAGCCCCATGACCGACTCCTCGATTTCGATGGTAACTTGTGCCTGTTCGCCACTTTCCAACCGAACGACCTGCCGGGCAGTGGCAAAGCCGACGCCCGTTGCGGTGAGTTCATATTCACCGAGGGCTACGTCTTTTAAGAGGAACTTGCCCTCTCCATTGGTGATGTCGCCTTTTGTCGTCCCACTGATTGTTACATAAATGCCAGGCTGCGGCAACTGCTCGCCTTTCAGTACCACCCGGCCAACAAGATTGGACGTTTGTGCAAAGAGGGCGCAAAAATTGGTCAGCGCTATCAATGAAAGTAAATGTATTCGTTTGCTCATCTCCTTATTTGGATTAATTTAAAATAGTGCTGCAAAAGTATCCGAGCTGCCAAACTCCGACAATACCGAAAGGTGGTTTGCTGCCCAATTCAAAATATTGGTAGGGTGATACCGAACATTAGGTATGGCGTGTGAGCCTTGGTGAGAACAGCATTGACTCAATGGATTCTGCCCGAATGCTATTGTTTTTTCAAACACAAACCCAATTTCCTTAAATTCCTATCTTTGCCCCGCTTTTGCTTCCCCAAGCCATCACCTATTATTTTAAAACCTTTTAAAACGCAATTATGCCATACCTTTTCACTTCTGAAAGTGTATCAGAAGGACATCCTGACAAAGTAGCCGACCAGATTTCCGACGCCCTCGTTGACCACTTCCTTGCCTTTGACCCCAGCTCGAAAGTGGCTTGCGAAACCCTTGTGACCACTGGCCAAGTAGTGTTGGCGGGTGAAGTGAAGACCTCCACCTACCTCGACGTGCAGTCCATTGCACGCAACGTGATTGGCAAGATTGGCTATACCAAGAGCGAGTACATGTTCGAGGCGCATTCTTGTGGCGTGCTTTCGGCCATCCACGAGCAGTCTCCAGACATCAACCGGGGCGTGGAGCGCACCAACCCCGAGGACCAAGGTGCTGGCGACCAAGGCATGATGTTCGGCTATGCCACCAACGAAACGGACAACTACATGCCCCTGGCGCTCGACCTTTCCCACAAGATACTGATGGAAATGGCCGACATCCGCCGGGAAAACAAGCGGATGAAGTATCTCCGCCCTGATGCCAAATCGCAGGTGACCATCGAATATTCCGACAAAAACGCCCCGCTACGCATTGACACCATCGTAGTGTCCACGCAGCACGACGACTTCGCTGAGGAAACGGTCATGCTGGACCGCATCAAGCAGGATGTCATCAACTACGTGATTCCAAGGGTGAAAAAGAAATGCTCGCCCAAGGTGCAGCGCCTGTTTCGTGGCGACATCACCTTCCACGTGAACCCTACGGGCAAGTTCGTCATCGGCGGCCCACACGGCGACACCGGCCTCACTGGCCGCAAAATCATCGTGGACACCTACGGTGGAAAGGGCGCACACGGCGGCGGTGCCTTCAGTGGCAAAGACCCTTCTAAAGTGGACCGCTCTGCCGCATACGCTACCCGCCACATTGCCAAAAACCTCGTGGCAGCGGGCGTTTGCACAGAAGTGCTGGTGCAGGTGAGCTACGCCATCGGCGTTGCGAGGCCGACCAATATCTATGTGAACACTTATGGCTCCAGCAAAGTAAAAATGAAGGACAGCGAAATCGCCGCCATCGTGGACGAGCTGTTCGACATGCGGCCCTACGCCATCGAGAAGCGCTTCAAGCTGCGCAACCCGATCTACTCCGAGACCGCAGCTTATGGCCACATGGGGCGTACCCCAGAGGTGAAAAGCATCACACTCACCAACGGCTCCGGCGAAACCATCACCAAGGAAGTGGAGACCTTTACTTGGGAGAAATTGGACTACGTGGACAAGGTGAAGAAGGCTTTCGGAATTGCCTAAAGAATTTAATATCCAAAAAGGGCCGTACTGGAATACTGGTACGGCCTTTTCTTTTTTTGACAAGCGGAACGTTTTCCGAAGTAAAAGATTTATAACTTGCCGCTTGGGAGACGTTAGACTTTAGACAATGAATTTTAGCCAACCAGTGCATCTTGTCCAATGTCCAACTTCCCTCGCCAATGTCCAACACCAAGGTATAACGAGCGACTTTAGGTCATACCCATGCTTCATCAAATGCCTAAAGTCTTTCATTTAAAGTCTAATAAAAATGGCCGACATACGCCAAAAACAGGTAGCAGAAATGATAAAGCGGCACTTTAGTGTGCTGTTGCAGCAAGAGGGCGGGTACATCTATGGCACTGTGCCGTTCGTGACCGTAACCAACGTCAAGATGACGCCGGATTTCAACACTGCCAAAATTTACCTCAGTATTTTCAATACTGAAAACAAGCAGGAGGTCATCCTTGAGATGGAGCACCAATACGTGCGCCTGAAACAAGCGCTGGCAGCCCGTATCGGAAAGCGGATGCGCCGGATGCCGGAACTACAGTTTTATATTGACGACACCCTCGACGAAATGTATCAAGTGGATACCCTCTTCCAGCGACTCGAAGCGGACGACCAGATGGGGCGTGGCCGGGAGGAGGAAGAATAGTAGGATTTGCGATTGTAGATTTACGATTACGGCCAGAATGAATATTTGTCATGCTGATAACTGTCTTTTGAAAAGTAGCAATTTTCCAACCGTAAATCGTCATTCTTCATTCGTAAACAAACAACACCATGAATAAAATACCATTCTTCTGCTTCGCAATGGCTGTGATGGCCTGTTTGGTAGCTTGTAAGTCCAAACCCATCGGAGGGCAATTGGAGGGTACCTACTGGACGTTATCCTCCGCAAATTTGGACAACCAATCCGTCCAATTCTCCAAGGGCGCCGAGACCAGCCTCGTTTTTTCCGAAGGAAAGCTGACAGGCAAAGCCCCTTGCAACAGCTACTTCGCCGATTACAGCACCAAAGCGGCTGCCATCAGCCTAAGCGAGATTGGTGCCACCAAGCGCTTTTGTGATGAAATGGACTTGGAGAACGCCTACCTTTCCCTCCTCTCCAAGGCCGAAGCCTACTCCGTGCGGGGCGATAAGCTCGAAATCCTCAGCCCCATCGGGCAGCTCACTTTTTTCCGCATGAAAAAAGAAAAGGCCGAAGCCGCCCGCTATTCACAGGGCGTGGGCAAATTGGCCGCATTGTTCCCCGTGCTGGAAGGCGATAGGGCGGTGCTTCACCTTCACCCTATCCTGCGGGTGGATAACCCCGGCAACTATCCCTACCAAGGCTCATTGATTGACACCAGCCTTTTCAAATATTTCAACGCCGAAGTCCGGGAAATATGGAGCGGGAGCGGTGGGGACGTATTGGCCGTTGGGCAGTATGGCGGTTTCTATGTTTGTCGGATTCCGGGCCGCTATGTTTCCAGCGACATTGCCATATTCAGGATTCAGGAGGGGGAGATGAAGCACGTGGAGACGGTAGCTTGGGCTTGGTGCGACGAGGGTTGGTGCAACCAGCAGGACGCATGGCTAACCGATACCGACAAGGACGGCCGCACCGATGTCATACAGCACTACACCCTCACCGACGACCGTGGAAAAATCAAGGAAGAACGCCTCACCCTTTTGCGCCAAGATGAAAATGGCGACCTCCTCCCCAACAAGGCTGCCAACTTGGAAAAAGCGCAGTTCAAAATGGCGAAAATTTAATAGGTTCAGGTTTTATTGGAGCTCAAAGTTGACCCTCTATTCTTGCACTTGGTGCAACCCGTTTCTTTTGTAAAAATCTGGCAATCAGTGCTTTAAAAAATAGTCCTAACGAGCCTTTGAACACCGCCCGAATTTTTTCTATCTTGCCCCAGTTTCAAACAAAACAAAAAAATACAACATGAAGTACCAATTTTTTACCTTACTCATCACGGCATTGTTGATGGCATCCTGCCAAAACAATCCATCCACTGAAAACACAGACCAATCCGCCCAAGCAGTTATGCCCGCCAACGGCCTCAGCGAGGCGGAAGTTACGGCAGGCTGGCGGCTGCTCTTCGATGGTACTACGCTTGGCGGCTGGCGTGGCTACAACCGCACAGACCTGCCCCAGAACGGTTGGTCGGTGCAAAACGGCGAATTGGTCATCGCAGCCACCCCCAAGCAAAAACCAGCGGATTTCGGAGGCGACCTCATCACGGCCGAGAAGTTAGGCAACTTCGAGTTTTCCATTGATTTCCTGCTCTCCGACTCTGCCAACAGCGGTATTTTGTACTTCGTAATGGAGGAAAAAGACAGCGCCATTTGGCACAATGCACCGGAGTTCCAGTTGATTGACAATGATGTTTGGGCCAACATGGACCCCAATTTCAGCATGGATACCCATCGCACTGGTGATAACTACGACATGGAAGCTGGCACAGGCTGCGCCATGAAGCCCATCGGCGAGTGGAATACCGCCAAAATCGTACACAACAACGGCAAGGTGGAGCATTGGCTGAATGGCTCAAAATGCCTCGAATACGAGGTCGGCTCCGCCAAGTGGAAAGAGCAGCTTGCCAAGTCCAAGTTCAAAGGCTACCCACAGTATGGCCTGACGAAGCAGGGTCATATCGGGCTGCAAGACCATGGGCATGAGGTGCGGTTTAGGAATATTAAGGTTCGGAATATCTAATGATGTATGGTGGAATGCCAAATGCTGAATGGGCAGCCTCGAAAATATTCATCATTCCACCATTTATCATTTATCATTTACAGAAACATGAAACGCAAGATTAGAATGGGCATGGTCGGCGGTGGCCGGGGTGCCTTTATCGGGGCGGTTCACCGCATGGCGGCTGCTTTGGACGGCGAAATAGCGTTGGTTTGCGGGGCATTCAGCGCTGACCCAGAGAAGTCAAGGCTTTCTGGCGAAGACCTATGTGTCCCCCCCCAGCGAGTTTACGACAGCTTCGAAACGATGATTCATGCGGAAAAAAGGCTGCCATTGGGTGACCGCATGGACTTCGTGAGCATCGTGACTCCCAACCATTTACACTACGCCCCGGCGAGGATGGCTTTGGAAAATGGCTTTCACGTCGTCTGCGACAAGCCGCTTTGTTTCAACATGGATGAAGCACTCCACCTGCAAAAGCTCGTGGAAGAGACCGGCCTCATCTTCGCCCTTACCCACAACTACACGGGTTATCCAATGGTTAAGCAGGCCCGTGCGATGGTGAAAAACGGCGACATTGGCCAAATTCGGAAAATCGTGGTAGAGTACCCGCAGGGCTGGCTCACCAACAAGGTAGAAGATACAGGCTACAAACAAGCCGAATGGCGCACCGACCCAAAACGCAGCGGCATTGCTGGCGCAATGGGCGACATCGGCACCCACGCCGAAAACCTCGCCGAGTACATCACCGGTCTGAAAATCTCGGAACTCTGCGCTGACATCAGCACCTTCGTGCCAGGCCGGCTCCTCGACGATGACGGCAACGTGCTGCTCCGTTTCGACAACGGGGCCAAGGGCATCCTCCACGCCAGCCAGATTTCAGCGGGCGAGGAGAATGACCTGAATATCCGCATCTACGGCACCAAGGCGGGCTTGCAGTGGTTTCAAATGCAACCCAATTCGCTCATTGTAAAGTGGTTGGACAAGCCAATGGAAATACTGCGCACAGGGGGGGGTACGCTCTACCCGGAAGCAGCAGCGCACACCCGCATTCCCGGCGGCCACCCAGAGGGCTATCTCGAAGCCTTCGCCAATATTTACCGCAACGCTGCCATCTGTATTAGGGCGAGGCTGGACGGCGTCGAAGCGCCCGCCGTTTATCAAGACTTCCCCACGGTGAGCGATGGGGTGCGGGGGATGAATTTTATCGAAAAGGTGATTGAAAGCGGGAAGAGCGAGGCGAAGTGGGTAAGTTTATAATTGCTGAATTGTTTTATTGTCATCACGCACCATAACAATTCAATAATACAGCAATTCCAACCATTAATTCAATGTCCAATTCAGAAAAAATAACCACCACCACCGCCCCAAAACCCGTGGGCCTATACCCCCACGCCCGTCGGGTGGGCAACCTGCTTTTCCTCTCTGGCATTGGGCCGAGGGATGCTGAGACAGATGGGATACCCGGCTTGGCTCGAAGCCCATCGGGCAATTTCACCGAGTTTGACTTTGAGGCGCAGTGCCACTCGGTCTTCCGCAATGTGCGGGCCGTGCTCGAAGCCAGCGGCGCCAATTGGGACTCGCTGGTGGACGTGACCGTTTTTCTCACCAACATGCAGCGGGATTTTCATACTTACAACCGCATCTACGCCGAGTATTTTAAGGACAACCAACCCTGCCGTACCACGGTGGGCATTGACTCGCTGCCGACGCCGATTGCGATTGAACTAAAGTGCGTGGCGGTGATTGAGTGAGTTTGCAGCGTATTCTACAAAAAAACCTATTTTTAGCAGCATGGCCACATCCATTCCATTGCGGGTTAATAGAGAGCAATCATTTCACAAAGTCACTGATTTTGAGAAGAAATTGGAGTTGAAAGATTTTGCTGTCCTTAACAAGAATGTTCTGCTTTTCCGGGACGAAGAGGATGAACTTATGGTCTTGATCATCAAAAGCAAAAATAGGTACACAGTAGAGCATTATATGAGATTGCCCGAAAGAGCGCCATACGAACTCATAAATGGAAAGCTTGTTTTTCAGCCATCGCCAAAATACCTGCATCAAGCAGCATCTGGCAATCTATTACTGTGCTTGATAACTCATGTTAAAACCCATAAACTGGGCATTGTTAGGCACACTTTCGATGTCCACCTCGATAAGACGAACATCGTCCAACCTGACATCCTGTTTCTCTCCAACGAGCGGATGGACCGCCGCAAGGACTGGATTTATGGCGCTCCCGACCTGATGGTGGAAATCCTATCCAAAGGCACCAAAAAGAAAGACCAGAAGACCAAGCTCGCCCTCTACGAAAAACATGGCGTACTGGAATATTGGTTGGTGGATACAGACAATCGAACGGTCGAAATCCATGTTGCCAAACAAGGAAAATTCACGAAAAAAGCCCTGCTTCAAGAGAATGAATTGCTCATTGCCGAGGTAGTTCCCGGCTTCCAAATGCCCGTCTCCGATATTTTTTCTGTTTAGTTGCTACCTACCAATCCGACACATCCCGCATTTACACTGAGAATTTCAAGGTCAACTAGCTATGCCCGCACTGACTCGTTCCCGACAACGACTGTGATTGAAGTGATATGCATAGCGATAATTGGCGACAGAGTCGTTTTTCCTGATTTGTAGAAAAGAAAATTCCCCTACCTTCCCCCCGATTTTCAAAAATAAACATCCTTCAAATGAGTAATTTCCAAATAAAGAAAAAGCCCACCGTCTATGACGCCATCATCGTGGGTTCCGGCGCAGGGGGCGGCATGGCGGGCTATGTGCTCTCGCAAGCTGGCCTCAAAGTGCTGATGTTGGAGGCCGGGCCGTTTTACGACCCAAAACTGCACTCCCACCAGATGCTGCCGCCGTGGGTTTCGCTGCGCAGAGGCGCTGGCACTACCCGGCCCTTCGGTGAGTTCGATGCGGCGATGGGCGGCTGGCAGATTGACGGCGAACCCTACACCGCCGCCGAAGGGACGGAGTTCCACTGGTTTAGGTCGCACATGCTCGGCGGGCGCACCAACCACTGGGGGCGCATTTCGCTGCGCTTCGGCCCGCACGACTTCAAGGGCAAAAGTCATGATGGCGTCGGAGACGACTGGCCCATCAGCTACGACGACGTGAAGCCGTACTACGACAAGATTGACGTGATGCTCGGCATCTATGGCACAAAAGAAGGCCTGCCCAACGACCCCGATGGCATTTTCATGAAGCCGCCGAAGCCCCGCCTCCACGAGTTGTTTATCAAAAAAGCAGGGCAAAAAATCGGCGTACCCGTCATTCCAGGTCGTGGCTCTGTGCTCACGGAAGATTTAAAGGACAACAAAGACCGCCAGAAATGCTGGTACTGTGGCCAGTGCGGGCGCGCCTGCAAGATTTATGGCGACTTCTCCTCCTCCTCCTGCCTCGTCATTCCCGCACAAACGAAATACAGCCTTGAACTGGAGTGCAATGCGATGGTTCGGGAGGTTTTGACCGACAAGGAAGGCCAAGCCACGGGCGTGGCCTACGTGAGCAAGGACGACGGGCAGGAGTACCAAGTGATGGGCAAAACCGTCATCCTCGCCGCCAGCGCATGTAGTTCCGCCCGCATCATGCTCAACTCGAAAAGCACCCACCACCCCAACGGCATCGGCAATGGCAGCGGCGCAGTGGGCAAGTACCTCCACGACTCCACGGGCGTGGCGATGGGCGGCGTCATGCCGCAACTGATGGACCGCAAGCGCTACAACGAGGACGGCGTGGGCAGCGTCCACATCCTCAGTCCGTGGTGGCTCGACAACAAAAAGGCCAAGCTCGACTTTCCCCGTGGCTACCATATCGAGTACTGGGGCGGCATGGGAATGCCTTCCTACGGCTTCGGTTTCGGGATGCAGGGCATCAACGGCAAGTATCTGACCAAGGACGGCCAGACCAAAGAGGCGGGCGGCTACGGCGCTTCGCTCAAACAAGACTACCGTCGCTTTTATGGCTCCAACGTGGGCATGGCGGGCAGGGGAACCGGCCTCGCTTTGGAGAGCAACTACTGTGAAATTGACCCGAACAAGGTGGACAAATGGGGCATCCCTGTCCTGCGTTTCCATTACAAATGGACGGACGCCGAAATCAACCAGGCCAAGCACATGCAGGAGACTTTTCAGGAAATGATGAAGGCAATGGGCGCTGACATCACTTGGGGCATTCAGGGCAAAGAGAACAACTACGGCCTCGAAGCCCCTGGCCGCATCATCCACGAGGTGGGCACGGTGCGCATGGGCGACGACCCGAAGAAAGCGCCGCTCAACAAATGGTGCCAGTCGCACGAGGTCAAAAACCTCTTCGTCACCGACGGTGGCCCCATCGTGCAGCAGGGCGACAAGAACTGCACTTGGACGATACTCGCCTTGGCCATGCGCACGGGAGAGTATATTGTGGAACAGAAAAAACAGTTGAACATTTGATATTGAGTTACTGGGATATTGAGTTATTCAGTACCTCAATATCCCAATAACCTAATATCCCAATATCATTTTCAATGAAAAGACGTGATTATCTCAAATTCATAGGCGTAGGCTCTGTATCGGCAGGTTTGCTGTTAGAGAGCTGCAAGACCGATGGCACTGACGCCAAGCCATCCACAACCGCTAACACTGCCGAGGACGACATCATCACGGCGGGTCGGGAGCAGTTCGAGATTGACCGGGACAAGGAACTGCTCGGCGATACCTTTTTCAACGAGCATGAAATGGCCACTATCGCCGTGCTGGCCGACATCATCATCCCGAAGGACGACGTGTCGGGCAGCGCTACGGAAGCAGGTGTGCCGGACTTCATTGAGTTCATCGTGAAGGACTTGCCGGAGCACCAGACACCCATGCGGGGCGGCCTCCGCTGGCTCGACATGGAGTGCTACGGGCGCTTTGAGAAAGCCTTCGTGGACTGCACCCCGGAGCAGCGCCTCCAAGTGGTGGACGACATCGCCTACCCAGCCAAGGCCAAGCCAGAAATGCAGCCCGGCGGGACCTTCTTCAACCGGATGCGGGACTTGACGGCCACTGGTTTTTACACCACCGAAATAGGCTTCGCTGATATTGGCTACATGGGTAACGTGCCGAACACCTACACGGGCGTGCCGGACGATGTGCTGGATGCCTTCGGGGTGAAGGAACTGAACTGGGGGTAGGCCAGTGCGATTAACAAGCTAAACATCCACCACGGTAAGCACACCGGACGTGAGGCATGAGCAAGCGCATCGTGCCTCCCGTTCTCTTTGGCCGCAATGCCTCAAAGCTGCCTACCAATGAATCTCAACGCTGTCCCAATGCGGCAAAGCGAAAGCCAAAAATCGCTCAGCGATGCGCTGATGAAGCTTAATGAAGGGCTGATGCGCCAAAGCGAAACTCCGAAATCGCTGAATAAGCGCCAAATGCACCAAAGCGAAGCGCTGATATAGGTCAATGAAGGTCAAATGCGCTAAAGCGAAGCGCAAAAACTTCAGTCATTCCTCCCAACCCACGGGGTCAATATCTTCGTCTAGGCGGTACGGGTTTTCCCTTGGCGGTTGGTGTAGGTGTATGGCATTTTGTTTGCTGTTGTATTTTTTTTAAGTTGGTTTTGAAAAATCAACGTCCTTTAAGATAACCTGCCTGTCAATTCACCGTATAATGATTGGAAGCTATTGTCTGCAAAATTCAAAAAAAACTGTCATGCTCACAGCAAAAGAAACCCAAGCCGCCCACGAATTTTGGAAATGGTTCGACCAGAACCGCCTTCCTTTCGAGTTCATTTTTGACATGTCGGATGAACAACGGACGGAACTCTTCAGCAACATCGAGGAGAAAGTGTCTTCCTTTGCCGAGGGACTCGAAGTGCAGCCCGGCAACAACATGAAGAATGGCGGCCCCAAATACCGGGCAATCATCAGCGCTGGCGGCTATGTGCCGCTTTTCAAAAAAGCCAAAGCCTTGGCTGAGCTTGCGCCAGCTATGCCCGACTGGGAGGTTTGCGCCTTGGTGCCACCCCTGCCCAAGGGGATAAAAATCCGGTTCGACCTGCGGGATGGGCTGCTTTACCCTGAAGACATCTGGTTCCAACTCATGGAAGTTGAGGAGGAGCCACGCATCCTCGGCCTACACCTCGCCCTCAAGCAGTTCGACCATTACGCCGACGACGAGGGTCTAACAGACCTGCAACACATCCTGACGCAAATGCTGCTGAACATCCTCGGCGAGGAATCCTTGGCGATGGACATCCAGTATCTGGAAATCGGCCCGCTCCCCCCCGACCCCATAGAAGAGGGTTTCCTGGAGCTGTACGACCTGCCGGTGCACATCGCCGAGTTCAGAAAGGACAGGCCGAGTCCGAGATTGGGGGAGATGGAGGGGTGAGGGTAAAGGGACTTTATCTCAACAACGTTTTTGAACCTTTAAATCACATCAAGATGGAAATCAATGCTTGTGCAAAATTCGTGGCGAAAGTAGAGAAATGGCGAAGCCCCTTCGCCATTCAAATCATCAAATTGTTGGTTCACGTCCCTGTGGAGCGGTCGGTTGTTGACCCTTATATTGAGAAGATAGAGAAACTTCACATCACCTGCTGCAAGCACGCCGTCGAGTTCTTCAACGGCAACAACGCCGTGCTCCGCTTTGAACAGAACTACGACCACTGGTACGAACAGAACATGCGCTTCCTGCGCTACCTACCCGTTATTGGCAAGGAACTGAATGAGCGGTTTGGGGAGGAGGTAATGCCCAAGGAGATGCTCGCAAAGATGGATTTTTCAGCGGTGCTGCAGCCGCCAGAGGGGGTGCGGAATTGAGGTGGCTGTATCTTACCCTGGGAATCTCGATAGAAAAATGTCTCAAGTAGTGAGTGAATACTTACCCCTTATACGGCCCCAAAAACTTATCCCAGTTGAAATGAATCAAGTGGTCTGGGGTTTTCGGCAATCCAAACCTCGGTTTCCCAAGCGATTTCTGCTGCCCATTTCGGAATTTGACTTAGTGAGAAATGCCGTGACCAAAGTATTACTGTCTGTGCTAAACAAGTTCCATTTGCTCTCGGAAAAGTGATTGATGAACCTCCAGTTCAATACCCTCCGCATTAACCGTCTCCTCCAAATACGCCCGCACCGATTGCGCCTACTAATAAGCCAGCAGCGGCGGGACGGCATTCCCGATTTGCTAGTACCGGTTCGTTTCCGTACCCACAAACTCGAACCAATCAGGGAAGCTCTGCAAGCGGGTCTAAGACCAGAATGCGCTTCGCTTCATTGTTCCAATAAAGCTTCTGTTCAAGTTGGTCATTCATATTATACCGTTTTTATCGCTTGGTTATTGAATGTACAAGCATAAAGATATTGAACTTTCAGGCACCTACTCCCAACTTCTTTAATTGCTCCCCGAAGTGATGCTTCAAATCTCCCAACGCATCATATTTCGTCCAAAAATGCCCAATGTCTCCAAGCTGCTTTTTGAAATCATTGATGGTATTGTCCCTGATTTGACTTGGCTTCACAGGCGTATCCTTGAAATAAGTAAAAATGCTAGGCTTTCCAGTTCCCCGGAACTGACCTAAAGCCACATCAAATTCCTCGGCGGTGTACCTCCCTACTTTGGTATGAAACAAACAAACGGCCATATCGCAAGTGCTCAATACCTTATTGTATTCATCTTGCAAACGGGTGGCAGAAACCGCATCCAAGAAGTCTTCCCAGCGCACCAATTCAAGAAAAATCCCTTTATTGATAAGGTGTTTGTTTTCTCGGTTAATAAATATTTCAAACTGGTCACGGTCTTCCAACAGTTCCTCGGAAGATGCGAGGAAAATTTTGATAGTGCGAAACTTTGTCACTCGGTCACTGGCGTCTTCCTTCACCTCTTTTGCAAACACCCCATCCAACAACCCCGCCACCGACACATCCTCATAACAAAAATCGCACTCCACGGTGCGCTTGCCGTCCATCTTCCGGCGTTGGAGTTTTTCATGGTCATAAAAATGCGGCTCGGCGGTCTTGGCACATTTCGGGCAATTGCAGGGAATCATCTTGCGCACCTTCAGGCCTTCCAGCCGCTCGTGCATCTTGTCGAAATCCTCACTGAGCAGGGTGAGCAGTTCTTTGGCATTGGCCCCACGGGCACGGATGAGAATATTGCGGCTGCCCCAAGCTTCCGTCACCAATGCCTGTGCGCCTGCCCGCTCGAAGACGGCACCGCTTTTCCAAGCTAATTCCGTCTGCCGGATATAGCGGTGGTTGCGCACGATATGCTGCGAAAGCAGGCCCTTGGGCATGAACTCGTATTCATAGCGGATTTGGAGGTTGTCGGTTTCATCCCAAGCCAGTGCCTCTGGTTGCAACACGGAAAGCAGTTGCGGAGCCAGCCAAGTATCCGCCCGCTCATCGGGCAGTTTGTAGCAAAGCTCGAATTTTTCCATCAGTGCCAGCAGTTCGGCGTGCTGTTCGGCGTAGCGGTCGCTGGCCCAGATACGGCCAAGGATGCTGCGGGAGAAGCGCCCGAAACTGCCTTTCACCTCCTCACAGTCCAGCACTTTGTACACGGCATCGGTGGCCCATTGGTTGTTGAGCACCAGCGTCTTGCGCAGTAGCGGGTGGTCTTGGAAGTGCAGGAAGGCCCCGAAATCGTGCAGGTAGCTGCTCAGGAAGATTGCCCGCTCCCGCTCCGGTATATCATGCTGGGCGCAGATGTGGTAGTATTCTTCGAGGGAGATATGGTCACGGTTTTCCTCCCTTGCCAACCGCTCCAGTTCCCGACGGATGTCCACCCAAGCCTTGGGCTGCTCCTCTCCGATATGCGGCAATTGTTTGAGCCAATATTCAATGGCTGTCCAGACCTCATCAAGCCCCCGACAGGTGAGCAGGTTGGTGGCTTTGGAATCTTTCACAAAACCGTAACGCCCCTGCATGCCCTTTAAGTCAAGTTGTTTGCTGCGGTCGCCTTTTTCGTTTTGGACGATGAGCAGGGGGCTATTGCCGCCGTAGAGTTCAGCAGTTTGAAGCCAATAGTCGAAACTGGCGTCGTTCACGGTTTTATCGCTTGTTCGGGTATCGTCGAGCAGGATATAGAGCGAGCGTTTGGTGAGGAAAAACTGGTGGGTAGCGTGGTAGATTTCTTGGCCACCAAAGTCCCAGATATTGAGGCGGAAGTCGCTTGTCCCTGTGGGAGTGCCGTCGCTCAGTGTAATGTCAATGGGGTGTACATTGATGCCTTTCGTGGTGTCTTGTTCTTCGGGTAGTTCGTTATCCTGATTCAGTAGCTTACGGGCGAGGGAAGTCTTACCTGCGCCACCATCGCCGAGGATGAGACATTTGGCTTCGGAGAGGCGGATGGTTTGGCCTTTTGCTTTTTCGAGTTCTTCGAAGTATTGGAGAATGGCGGCGTTGCCTTGTTTTATTATTTCAAGAGGTGGTGTAGTAATTTTACATCCTCTAATAATTATGGAATTCCTCTGGGCACTACGGACGATGGGGGTTCCTTGCTTAATTAGTTGAATAAGAGGTCTTAGGTCTGTTATATAGGTTTGGGAACAGTTTACTTGCCTCAATTTTTTCAACCCACAGAGTGGCGATAAATCATCTATTTCAGTCCAATGAAAATCAAAACGCTTAATGTTTTTTAATTTTGAAATAGACTCTAATGATTTAACAAATGTAGCATTCAAGTAAAGATTCTCTAAACTATGCAATTCTTCAAGTGCCGAAATGTTTTCCACTGGATTGTAAGAACAATTTAATACCTTAAGTTTTGATAAATTCCTTAAAGGTGACAAATCCGTGATTTGAGAGCCTTGACAATTTAAAGTTCTCAAATTCTCCAAATTCTCCAACCCAGATAAATCGTTAACAAGGGTGTATTGGCAGTATAAAGTTTGCAAACTTTTCAAATTTGACAAAAATGACAAATCAGCAAACTCCATACGGGAAACGACTACTTTTTTAACTATCGGTAAATCAAGTTTAAGCTTTTGAACAAATCCTGTTTTTTTAATAACATGTACCTTTCGTCCATACTCATTAGGTTCTTCAGCATCTTCAATGACAATGTCACTCAAAATTAATTCCTCCAGCCAATCTTTACATTCATGAATTTCAAAAGGTACTTCATTAAGTCCACAATGCCTGAAATCCAATACCCTCGCATCCTCCCCCCGCTCATGCTTCGCCTTATTTTCCGCAATCAATTTCAAAGCTAGTTCAGACATGGTTTGATTTTGATGATGAATGGTGGAATGATGAATCAAATCAACGGCAACAAGGTAATCAGATGGGAAAATCGGTTGAAATCTGCCACGTTATTGGTCAGAATAGTATCCACGCCATGTAAGAGCATAGTAGCGACGATGTTGGCGTCATGCACTTGTTTACCAGCAGTATTTGTGGATTCTAGCAATTGCAATAGCTGATGGGTGACAGCTTGGCTGTCCTCGGCAACCATGAAGTCTTGCTCAAAGCGGTGGATAGTCGTGGCCAGTAGCTGAAAATCTACTTTTCCGTTTGCATTCAGCATCTCACGACTGACAACTACGGCAAATTCACGGAATACTTGGCGGCTTACCCAAACGGATTCAAAGCTGGAAAACATATTTTCCAGTTGATTTCTGGCAGTTTGGCAAAAAGGTGACAAGGCGTTGTTTGCGTACACCAAAACATTCGAGTCTATGAAAACCTGCTTACCTGCCATCATCGCCATAGATTTCAGAGCGGCTGTAAGACTGTCCCCCATCCGAGAAATGGAAGTCAGAAAAAACCAATTTTTTGCCTTTCTTTGGCTTGGGCGCTTGTGGGGCAGCCTCCAACTTTACGGATAGCAAGTATTGGATATACCGAAGCGCCTCTATTTGCAAGTGCTCAGGCAATAACTTGATTTGATTTAAAACGAGTTGTTCCATGCGCTTTATTTTACTACAAATCTAAGCAATTCTACAAATTAAAATACGCAGCCTGCTCTTTTCTAATCAGTTACAACACTAGTTCAGCTTAGCGCCGCTCCCGCACCCTTTTCACCGCCGCCTCCATCCCCTCAAACACCTCGCCCCAGCCATCGTCCCGTGGCTCGAAGGAACTGATGGGCTTGGAGGGCAGGCCCTGTATTTCCCGAAGGGCAGTTTCGTCCAGGCGCAGGTCTTGATTTGGATGGGCACGACGATTTTGGTGCCCGCCTCATGCCCTTCCAACGCCTTTTGCAACTCAATGGAATAGCAAAAATCCGAAGCAATAAAATTACTACTCACCAGACAAATCACAATCTCCGCCTCCGCCAGTTTCTCGAAAATCTCCTTGCGCCACTCCATGCCCGCCTCGATGCGGCCATCTTGCCAAAGCTCGATTTCCTCCATGCGGGAAAGGTAAGCGAGGGCGGTGACGAGCTCGTCCTTGTAGTCGGCGTCCTTGTGCGAGTAGCTGACGAACACCTTCACCGGGGCATGGCGGCGGGGCTGGCGGCGCTCTGGTGCTTCGAGGCCACTGAGCATTTCTCCGACGTTGAAACGGCGGCGCAACTTGCCCACGAGGTATTCCTTTTCGCCCACTTCCTCGTAGCCCACCAGTTCGGCATATTCGATGAAAATATCGTCGTGGCCGGGCACGGGCACCAGTTCCGTCACCGTCAGTTTCTCGAAGCTGTCGTGGATGTCGTGCAGGGTCTTGCGGATGAAGTTGAAGAAATTGCGGCGGCTGTCCCGGTCGGGGCCGTTGACCCAGAGATAGAGGCGCTTCTCGTCCCGGTCGGCCTTCACCACGGCCTTGCTCTTGAAGATGGGGTCTTCGAGCGCCGTGCCCGTGCGCCATTGCTCGCCCTCGACGATGCGGGTGTGCAACTGTACCATGAAGCGGGGCAGCACCGAGGCGGGCAGGAAGTCGTACTGCAGCACGAAGCGCAGGGCCGTGTCGTAGTCGAAGCCGGGCACGGGCTGCTCCTCCACTGTGAGCAGGTTGGGCACGATGAACATCTCCTCGGCGATGCGGTAGCATAGCTCGAACTCCTGCATGATTTTGACGATGTAGAAGAATTTGTTCTTTTAAATTTAAACTGGCTTATTTAATTCCTTGTCAATGCCATTTTGTACAAAGTCTTCAAACCCTCCTTCATAAATTATAGGAGTGATATTTAATTTTAACAATAAATCTTTAAGGTTTTCTTCCACTTGTTTATACTGAGGGTCTGCAATTATTACTTTCTTTATTTTATCTGCTCCCCTTAATAACAGCCTATTAAACGCCGCTTCATTACCTTTCCATCCAATAATCACCAGTGTTTCAACATATCCAAGGTAGTCTTCCATATTCAGAAAATGTCGCAATGGCATTGTAAATTCATCTTTATCTCGATAAGGAAGTAGCAGGGCTGGATAAAAGTAGTTTAAATTTTCGTCACCAATGATTTGAAGTTGGGATTTATCAATTGTGTATTTGCCCAAGCCATGTGCATTAATAGATGCTTCGACACCTGAAGTACTCCAGTCAATCATTTTAATATGGTCTCCAAGTAATTTAAAGTAGAGTTCAAAGAAATTAATTTTGTGTTCAAATAACCAGCCCGAGGTATTCCCATTAAACTCAGTAACGTTAGGAAACTGCCATCCCCAATTCCAAGAACCATGAGGTTTGAAAACACAAAGTGGGCTATTATTTACATTTACATAATCATCAAGCGATGAAAACTTTAGACCAAATTGCTCACTCAAGAAAGTCTCTAAGATTGTATCCTGATTGAAAGATACAAAAGCAAATTTTTGAAATGAAGGTCTTCCAAAATTATGCTTTTTGCTTCCCGAGTAAATTTTTTGTAGCCTATTTGCAAGTTTTACATAAAGATTTTGCTCATAGAAATTCTGGGTTACTCTATGGGTAACATCTTTTAAAACTTCCTGCAGATAGTATTGTATGTTCATATGCCTTGATAGAACTTCTTGATTGCTTTCTCTGCTGATATTTTTCCATTCTTCTTCAAATAAAGCTTCAACATCGGGATTTACATCTTGGAGGAAGTGCAATGATTGCTTAACTCCTGGAAAACGATTGTAGTAGTTCTTAAATCGGGATTGAAATAAGGATGGCCCCAAAGGTGGCCTCAAAACATCATTGACAAATTCCTCTTTTTGTTTACCAAAAACGCAATTCGCAGAAGCACCAGCACCAAATACAAACATCACCTTTCTATCATATTCACCAAAAAAAGTATCATTATTAAGATATTTTTTTTTCAGGTTTGAATTTTTCTCCTTCAATTGTTCTTTCAATCATTTCATCGGACAACACCCACCCATATTCTTCAATTTTTTCAAAGGTTCTTTCATTATGGTTTAGCTCTTCATAATCCTTAAGCTTTGCCCCTTGAATTACTATTGTATAACGGCGTTGTTGCATGAAGAAATT
>DIUC01000067.1 GCA_002435785.1 Saprospiraceae bacterium UBA6168
TTTCAAATGGCTAAAGTCGAGCTATTCGGGTGGAAAAAAACACCGGGGTGCAACGACCTACCTGTTGCGCTTTTTTCAACCGAAGGTAAACGCAGGTAAGGCGCTCTTCTTGCCCCTGATTTGTTAATCAAAACCAAAATATGGCTTGGGCGTTCTTTGACCAAACCCCAGACAATTGGCAATCGGTGGCCATGTAATCGTTTTTATCCATCATCGCATTATCGTCACATCGCCCTCCATGAGCAACTCCAACTCCTGCCCGCACACCTGTAGCCTCGCAATGCAGAACCAAACCACCACGCCAGTATCCATTAACCGCCCACGGAAAAAGCCGTCCCAACCTTTGTTTGGGTCGGTCGAGGCGAATAGTTGGTTGCCCCAACGGTCAAAAACCCGCAATTCAAACGACTGGAAATCAACGCCTTGTGCGGCGTACATCCTGAACTCATCATTGATGCCATCCCCATTCGGTGAGAAAGCGTTGGGGATGTAGAACGGTTGCACTGGGGCGTTGTCGTCCCAATCAACGATGATGGTCCGTTCTTCGCTGCGGCAGTCGTCGGTGACCGTAAAATGATAATGCCCAGCCTTCGAAACATGCATCCAAGCCTTGTCGGAGCCATCGGACCACTTCCATCGAAGCTCGCCGCTGTGCGCAAGCACCGTTGGGCGCAGGGTGAGCAATGGCTCATCGCACGGAAGCAGGTAGTCTTCCGTGGCCAGTTCGAGTGGTGGAAGTTGTTGTATTTCAGTGCTTTTCTCGGCAAGGCAGCCATGCGCATCCTTTACTTGCACAACATACTGACCGCTCGACAGCCCCTCATAAAAAGTGAACGTGGTAAAACTGCTTCCATTCAACGAGGCACTCAAGGGGGCATCGCCTCCACTTATTTCAACATCAATACTGCCTTCCGTTGTCCCTGGGCAAATGGCCTCCGTGAACAGCCCAAAATCAATGGCCGGGTAGCCATGCACCGACAGGTTCACCACCGAATCGCAGCCGTTTTGGTCTTGGTAAACATAGACCCGAACATCGCCCCCCCGAAGCGTCTCTCCAAGGTAAACGACCGAGTCGCAGGGGCAAACGGACATTTCCACCAACGTCGGGGAGGACGCTTGGAACAGCCCTGCCGTGACAAGAACCACAGAGTCGCAGCCGTATTGATTTTGGTAAAAAAAGCTCACCGTATCGCCCGGCATCAGGGTTTGCCCATCGAAAACAATGGGGACACCGGGGCAGTTCACCAACGAAAGCTGTTGATAATCAGCAGTATATGCAGCCACTACAACGGTCACTGTGGAGTCGCAACCGTGAAAAGAAGTTAGCACAAAGT
The DNA here is from genome assembly GCA_002435785.1 of Saprospiraceae bacterium UBA6168. Taxonomy (GTDB): domain Bacteria; phylum Bacteroidota; class Bacteroidia; order Chitinophagales; family Saprospiraceae; genus UBA6168. The sequence continues at coordinate 1,335 of DIUC01000067.1, forward strand.
CCTGTGTACTGCCTGCTGGGATACCAAACCCATTGTAGAAGGCGCTGTCACCCTCACAGGCGGTCAGTTGTAGGGTGCTGGCAGGGAGCGGAAAACAAAGGTTTTTTACCAAAAAATGAACGCCCGTGCTGTCGTGGCAGCCTACCAATTGTGCGCTGGCATTCCAGATGATGGGCACCAGCAAGTCGGGGAAGGTGGCAGTATCGAGCTGTAAATGGTAGAGTTCCGAAGGTATTTCACCAAACAGGAAACCGCCCGATGTATCGCTTATTGCTGAGCCTGCTTGGCTTCCATTTTGCGCCAGCAAGACCCCGATGCCGGGCTGCGGGATGTCGGCAGCATCAATCACGCCGTTGTTGTTCGCATCCAACCAGACCGTGCCGCCGATGGCGCCGATGGGGTCTTCGAGACTGAGTGACAACACCTCGGAGCGGCTGACACAACCGTGAATGCTGGTCATTTTTACCCGATAATCGCCGCTCGCCGTTGCTACGAGATTGGCAACATTACCAGCCGGTGCCGCCAAGGCTGTATCATTCAAAAACCATTGGTATTCAGTGACTTCTGGAATTTGGGGCAGGCAGATTTCAGTCGGGTTGCAGCGGGTGTGGCAGCCCGAGGGCACACTGCCCACGTTCGGTGCATTGAAGATTTCAATTGGGGGGCTTTTGGCCGTGCAACCGTACTGGTTGGTGGCCAGCACGAGGTAGCTGCCAGCGGCTGCGGCAACCATGCTGGCCCCTGTGTCGCCAGTGTTCCAACGGTAAGTCAAAGCTGTTTCGGGGTTGGTGACGTTGAAAGTCGCAACCGTCCCGTCGCATAGCGGGCCGGGTGGGCTGCTGCTGATGGCCACCGAGGCTGGTGCGGCGTTGACGCTAACGGGAAAAGGCCCTTCCACAGCCGTGCATCCCGAAACGATGTCCGTGATGGTAACGGTGAAACTGTACTGCCCTACGGGCAAAAGGTTGCCATTTGCCTCCGCAAACACCAACTGCTCCCCCGTTTCTTCTGCCCCTCCCAGCACCGTGCTGCTCCAAACGTAGGTGTATTTATCGGTGCCGTTTATTTGCAGGTACACGTCTTCGCCCTCACAAGCCGTGTAGCCTGCGGCATGAAAGGCAACCGGTTGCCCAAATTCGTTCAGTTCCACTGCACGGATGTTGGCGACCGGAGCTGGTATGACATCCAAAGCAACTGGCGCTGGCTTGTAAACGCAACCCGCAACATCGGTCAAAGTAACCGCATAAATACCTCCAGTGGAGGCAATTATACTCGAAGTGGTGGGACTGCTCCCCCCAGTGGGTGTTGACCAAACCCAACTTGCCCCACCGACGGGCGAGGAGAAGGACGCCGTACTCCCCTCGCAAATGGGTGCTGGGTCTTCCGGGGTAATATTCCCTGTAAGGCTGTTGGCGTGCGTAACCACTTGGGCGGAGCTGCTGGCGGTGCAGCCGAAAATATTAGCGGCAGTTAGGGTCACGTTGTAGGTGCCCACTTGTGGGTAAATATGCCACGTGGAAATATTTTGGGAAAAATTGCTGGAACCGCTGGCGGGGTCTCCGAAGTCCCAGGCGTAAGAAACCGCACCATTGGAGCCGTTGGGGGTGAAGTTGAGGGCCGTAGCCGCACAGGCAGCCGTGGGTGGGGAGAACCCAACGCTTGGTGGAGCTTGTACCGTCACGGCTTTCTCGACGCTGATTTTGCAACCTGTCGAGGAGGTTGCGGTTAACGAAACGGTGTAGGTCCCCGTTTCACCAAAAACATGGCTTGGGTGCTGTACGGTTGAACCATTGGAAATACCGCTGTTGGGTTCCCCGAAGTCCCATTCCCACGCAATGATGTTTGTGCCGGGCGTGAAGGTGGACAAGTCGGTGAACTGTGTGGGCAACCCTGCGCAAGTCTCCAAGTAGCTAAAATCGGCGACGAGCGGCACGACGATGGTTTGCTCAAAAAAAGCTGGACAACCAGGGCCATTGGGGTCGTTGGCATTGGCGAGCAGTCCATAGAGCCTCACCCGGTAAATACCAGGTTCGCTGAGCACAAAGACTGGCTCGTACAACGTGCTTTGGAGCCAAGTGCTGTCCAAGCCATTTTTTATCAACCAAATCTGTGTGCCGGGCAATAGGCCGACGGAAAGGTTCAGCATTTTCAGTGAGTCGCATCTTCCCTGCGACACTGCCTCAAAGAGTGGGGACCCTGTGGCCACACAGCCATTATTGGGAGGTAGGGGCGGGCTGGGAGGGCCATTTGGGTCGGATGGGTTATTGGGGTCCGGTGGCGGGCACGCCAGCAGGACGACCGAGTTGGAGTTGTTTGTGCAGCCTTTATTATCGGTCACTTTTACGGTATAGGTTCCCGGCAAATTGGCAACGAAAGAAGGTTGGTTGGTGCCAATGGGCTGGCCGTTGTGCAGCCACTCAAAACTATAGCCATCCTGTGTTTGCAGCGCAAAAAGTTGAATGGGGTCAGTGCAGAGGTAGGTCCGGTCAGCGGCTATTTGGGTGGTGGGCAATGGCAAAACAGCAATGGAAAACGCCCCACTGCTCATGCAGCCAGCCGCATCCGTGGCTTGTACGGTATAGTGGCCGTCGGCAAGCGTGGCTATGGGGTTGGTGCCAATGGTGTTGCCGTCTTCATTTTTCCATAAAATACTGGCAAAACTGCCCAAGACCTGTACTGTGGCCAAATTACCCGGACATATAGAGTCTGGATAACTGATTTGCGGCGCAATGGGCGTAGCGACTTCCACTGGATGGATGCGCTCGACGCCACAAGCGATTAATTTGAGGTTGGCTAATCCGGGCATTTGCCAAAACACCTCCACGTTTGGTGTGCCCTGCCCGGACAATATGCCGCCCGCCGACGCTGGTTCTACGGTCCATAGGTATTCTACACCCGGAATTGTATTCGTGGTATAAGTGGCAATAGTTTCCTTGCATAGAAGCACTGGCCCACTGATGGTCAGGGGGGGGAATGGCTGTACTTCAAGGGAGGTTGGCACGGATGGGCAGCCGGGGCCAGATTTGTCTATTTGGTAGAGCGTAAGTGCATGGGGAGGGGCGGTTTCCCATTTCACATGGATGGTTTGACCGGTTTTGGTGGTAGTGGTTGCCCCGTTTTTTATCACCCACTCAAAAGCGGGGTTGGGCAACGTGGACTGTGCGGTATAAGTATAAAACAAGGTCGGGCATACCTGGGCCTCACCTGCGATGCTGGGCGCTGGCGGTGGGCCGAAGACCTTGATTGGCAAACCTGCCTCTGCACTGCACGACCCACCACTGCTGCCAGGGCCGGAAGGAGCACTGGGCACTGCCCGTATGGTGTATTGGCCGGGGGCGAAGTTCCAAGCAGGCGAGACCTGTCCCGGTGTGCCCGGCGATGTCCAGACGATGTTGCCTACGGAGTCCAATATTTCCCAATTGGCAGCCATTAAAGTATTGTCGGTCAATGATTTATGCTTAAAAACCGGACTATCCCCCTTGCACAGGTCAATTGGGCCTTCGATGAAACTCGGCGGCTTTACCTGCACTTGCATCGAGCCGCTGCCAGCGCATTCGAGGAAGCAGTTGTTGTAGTTGACGGAGACCGTGCCTCCTTGGAATCCCCATTTGACCTTGATTTTGTTGGTGTTTTGGCCTTCGGCAATTTGGTTGCCCAAGCCGCTCACAGACCAGAATATGTCGGAGCCACCAAAGTTGGGGATGGTGTATGCTGACTCTGCATTTGGGCACACGGTGCCGGGGCCTACGATGTCCACCGACCCACCAAGAATGCCCACAACCTTCCGCACGGGTTTGTCGCAGATGCTGCCCGTGCAGCCGGACACGGAGAGTTCGATGGCGCCAACATGGCCACTATCCCAGATGACGGTCATATAGTCGTCGTTGTTGCTGCCACCGCCGATGACGCTTCCGTTGGGGCTTATTCCCCAGTTGAAGGTGCCGCATTCGACATTGGTGCGATAGGTGGCCGAATCGCCCTTGCAAATGGGGCCTACGCATTGGATTTCGGGAATTTTCGCATCGGAAACAACGACGTTGACGGTGGCCGTGTCAGCACAGACGCAGCCGTTCCTTGCAATTAATTTTACTTGGTAAGTTCCTGGTGTGGAGAAAGTATGCAGCGGAGAACCCAGCGCCGAGACCGTGCCGTCACCAAAATGCCATTCGGTTTGTTGGGCGTTTTCGCTGGCATTGGTGAACTGGGTTGGTTGGCCATAGCAAAGTTCGATGGTGCCGGAATTGGCTGCTGGCTCGGTGCTAAAGGCGGAATGGGGTCGAGGGATGATGGTCACGCAGAGTGTCCCCTTTTTTGAGCAGTTAAAAGCGCAAGAAATATAGACTTCCTTGGATTTGGTAAACCCGGATATATCGGTCACGGTAATGGTATAAATGCCAATGCAAAGGTTTTCGAGATTGGGTATTATTTCGCCTGTTGTTTTATTTTGAAATAGGGTGGAACTAATGGGCAGTTCGGAATAAATCTCATACTCAACCTTTCCGTTGCAAGTGGCACAATCAAGTGGCTGCCGCAACCCGGTTAGCTCGATAAAAATATTTGACTCACCGGGGGGGGTGACATGGAAAGAACATTCCTTGATTTCGTCAGAACCTTGAATCCTATATTGGGGGGAATTGTTGTTGTTGGCACTTGAATACGCTTGAGAATAACCGGAGGTGACTGAGCTATTGATTTCAAAATAGCCATGTGGCCCGTTCATGAAGGAACTCCACGTGCTGCCATTGAACCTTTGTAAAGGCTGGCCTGGGCAGCCTTTTAATATGGTCTGTTTATAATAACCACCGCCAGCGCCAACGACATTTGACGTAACTTGTCCGCAGCTAACATAAAAATGTCCGCAATGATTGGGCATGGTCGCCTCCACCTGTCCCTGCCCTGAGCTTCCCCATTCCACAATGACTTGGTTTCCTTGTGGGGTATAGTTCGTAGCCCCCGTCACCTTCCATACCACTGGCAACCCCTCGGGGTTTTCCACGACGTATGCCACGGTGCTGTACTCGCAGGCCTGCTCGCAATTACCCGGCTCGGTGGGACACAGGGTAGTGGATTGAATCTGGAGTGATGCTTCATTTAAAATAGCTGTGGGCGTGCTGTATTGGGAGCAAGAACCAGGGACCGAAACTTTGACACGAAATTTATTATTGCAAACAAACGGGCAATTTTCGACCACCAATATATTGGTTTCAGCACCGTAGGTGCAACCCGAATAAATTGCAGCATTATACCATGTTGCACCATTATCTGGTGAGGTTTCCCAAACATAACTGATTTGGGGAGGATTGGTTCCTGTGATGCTGGCTACCAAGAAATATTGGTCGTTATTAATCACGGTCATTACGACGGAGATAACACCAATTGGGTCGGCAATAGTGACACAAGCATTTCCTACGCATCCTTGGCTGTCAATCGTTTCAACGCAGTATTCTCCGGGTACCAAGGTATAGAAATCACCTCCAATCGGGCCAGAGTTTTGAGGGATAAAACCATCTACCGTTGACCATTCGTAAGACAAATAGCTGTCCGGGGATAAAATGCCCAACCAAGGGGGAATTACGAGAAAATTCCCGCAGAGCATCGAGTCCCCGACAATTACGGGGTTGCATCCTTGGGCTTTTAAATCTAAAGAAAAGCAAAAAAGCAGTGCAGAAAACAGGAGGTATCTGATAGTCATGGGATATAGTTTATTAGGTGTAATCGGCAGTTTGCAAAGAAAGGCAAACTATTTCAGGAAGTCAATGCTTTTGGGCTTTTCAATACGATTCTGCTGAAAACAGGGTGCATAAATTGCCTCAACCGCTCCCCACCAAAAACCTACCTTTGCGGACTTCAAAGAGAAACGCAAAACTGAAAACTCGTGGCTTTCCCTTTGGGTGTCAGGGGTAAACCACCACCAACGTGAACCGTGAATTCCTCCTCAATGCCGCCTTCCTCGTGCTGGTGAACCTACTCATCAAGCCGTTCTACGTCTTCGGCATTGAGCGGACTATACAGGAGCGGGTGGGGCCCGAGCAGTATGGATTGTACGCCACGCTATTCAGTTTCACGTTCCTGTTGTTCATGGTCAACGACTTCGGCATCCATTATTTCAACAACCGGAACATCGCACGGCACCCGCAACTCATCGGCAAGTATTTTCCCAACATACTGGTTGTCAAGACATTGCTTACATTGATGTACCTTGTGCTGGTCTTCGTAGCAGCACTAATACGGGGCTTCGAACCAGCCATTTTCCACCTGATTTTCTTCATTGCCCTCAACCATGTTTTCATCTCGATGGTGGCCTTCCTGCGCTCCAACATCAGCGCGCTGGGCATGTACCGCACGGACAGCCTCGTGTCCACCCTCGACAAGCTGCTCCTGATTGGCGCTTGCTCGGTGCTGTTGTGGGGCGGCTTTTTCCCTGACAAGTTCCGCATTGAGTGGTTCATTCATGCCCAAAATCTGACTTGGGCGCTCACGGCGCTCACGGCATTTTTCATCGTAAAAAAACAACTCAAAGCCCCGCTCAACTTCCGGCTAAACTGGCCGCAGGTGCTGGTCATTTTGAAAAAAAGCGCCCCTTACGCCCTTGCCGTTTTTCTCATGACCGCCTATACCCGCTTCGACATCGTGCTGCTCGAATGGCTCTTGCCGGACGGACGCCACGAGGCCGGGGTCTATGCCGCCGCCTACCGCATCCTCGATGCGCTCAACATGGCAGGATACCTCTTCGCTGGGCTGCTGTTGCCCATGTTTTCTACAATTTTAAGAAAAGAAGAAATTCAACCGAACGGAGGGGCCATATCTCAAACCCTCAAACCCTCAAACCCTCAAACCCTTGACCTTCTCCGTTTTGCGCTCCAACTTATCTGGGCCGGCACGGTGACGGTCGCTGTCGCCTGTTTCTTCTTCCGCACCGAGCTGATGTTGTGGATTTACCCGCAAAATGGCACGGCCTACTACGGAGAGGTGCTGGCGCCCATCATCCTGACCCTCGTGCCGTTCAGCGGCATTTTCATCTACTCCACCCTGCTCACCGCCAACGATAGCTTGCGCAAAATGAACGGCCTGTTCCTCGTTGGCATCGTGGTGAACCTGGGGCTGAACCTGCTGCTCATTCCTCAGTGGAAGGCAGTTGGAGCGGGCATGTCGGCGTTTTTTACCCAAACTTTCGTATTGGTGGCGATGATGGTTTTGGCAAAAAGAGAACTGCGGCTGCCGTTGGAGCTTCGCCAGTTTTTGAAAATAGCAGCCTTTGTTTTGTTGGTTTGCTTCGCAAATTGGGCGCTCTACCGCCTCCCCGGCTTCGGTTGGTTGCCAAAATTCGGCGCAGCCATTGCCACAGGGCTGCTGCTGGCCTTTCTGCTGCGGATGATTAATTTGAAAACGACCTTGGCGATGCTCAAAAAATAAGTGCTGGTAGCTGTTTCGAGCCGCTCCTTTGGGCCGTTTCGATACAAATATTTTGCCTCGCACCGCTGGTTTTGGCTACTTTCCAAAGGAAAACGGTCGGACATCATCTGCGAAAATCTGCGTCATCTGCGGGAGAAAGCCCCTCACAACCAAAAATCCTTCACCATCAAGCGAAGGTAAGCCTTGCCCTGCCATTGCTCCTCCTCAATCTTATACGCCACATGGAAGGGGCGTTTGGAAGAAATCCGTGCGAAATGCTCGCCCATGCCGAAGGCCATGCCAGTGGCTGGCGGTGCCCCATCCTGTCGCAGCGACAGCCGCAGGTGGTTGCCCTTTAACAATCGGGAATGACCTGTATCCACCACATTTTTTGACACAAAAACAGGACTGCGGTTACCTGGCCCGAACGGGGCAAACTGGCTCAATATCCGCCAAAACCTCGGCGTGATTTCCTTAAAGTTCAGCACGGCGGAGACCAGCAATTCCGGTACTTGTTGGGAGGCAGTGATGCTGTCCCTCACCGCCGCCTCGAATCGCCGCTGGAATTCAGGCACGGCCTCCAAGGGCATGGTCAGGCCAGCGGCGTGGTCGTGGCCGCCAAAGTTGGTGAGCAGGTCTTCGCAGGTTTTGATGGCCTGATAGACATTGAACCCCGGCACGGTGCGGGCCGAGCCAACGGCCAGCCCGTTCGACTCGGTGAGCAGGATGGCAGGCCGGTGGAAACGCTCAACCATGCGGGCGGCGGCGATACCGATGACGCCCTTGTGCCAGTCCGGCTGGAAGAGCACGACGCTTCGGAGCGCCTCGTGGCTGGGCGTCGCCTCGAACAGGCGTATTGCCTCGCCTTGAATCTGTTGGTCATGCTCTTTGCGGAGCTGGTTGCGGTGCAACAGCACCCGTGCGTGGTCGGCGGCTTCTGTTTTGTCGGTGGAGCGGAGCAAGTTTACGGCTTGGTCGGCATCGGCGAGGCGGCCAGCGGCATTGATGAGCGGCGCCAGGCCGAACACCACATCGCTCACGGAGAGGGGCAGGTGCTTGCCGCTGAGTTCTACCAGTGCGGCGATTCCGAGCCGCCCGCCCCGGTTGATGCACTGGAGACCGAGGTTGGCAAGTACCCGGTTCTCGCCCGTCATGGGCACGATGTCGGCGGCGATGCTGAGGGCGAGGAGGTCGAGCAGGGAGTGTAGCTCGGTGTCGGGCAGGTTGTTTTTTTGCAAAAAAGCCTGTGCAAGCTTGAAGGCCACGCCGCACCCGCTCAATCCCTTGAAGGGGTAGGTGCAGTCGGGGCGCATGGGGTCCAGCACGGCGATGGCAGCGGGGAGCGGCCCATCGGGCAGGTGGTGGTCGCAGATGATGAAGTCAATGCCGTGCGCCTTTGCCCGAGCCACTTGTGCCCTGGCGTTCACGCCGCAGTCCATTGCGATGACGAGCTTGGTGCCGTTGGCAATAGCATGGTCAATGCCTGCCATGCTCACGCCGTAGCCCTCCCGGTAGCGGTCGGGGATGTAGAAGCTGAGGTTTTGGTGGCGTGGGGAAAGGAAGTCGTGCATGAGGGCGACGGAGGTGGTGCCGTCAACGTCGTAGTCGCCGTAGAGCAGGATGCGTTCGTTGTTTTGTAGGGCTTGCTGAATCCGTGCCACGGCGGCGTCCATGTCCTGCATCAAAAATGGGTCCTGTAGCTGCGACCATTCAGGCCGAAAAAACGTCCTTGCTTCCTCGAAGGTGGTGATGCCTCTTTGCGCAAGCAAACGGCAAAAGACGGGGTGGATTTTAAGGACATGCTGGAGGTGGCTGACAACGGCCTCGTCGGCGGGCTGGAGTGTCCATCGTTTTCTCATAGGGTCTTTGTTTCAATGATTCGTGAGGTTTTGAGGTTCTGAGGTTTTTGGGGTTGGGGAAAAACCTAACCAGCAATCATTTTTGATAGGGTTTAAAAAGCACCCAATATTTTCAAGAACAGCCATTGAGCTTTTACCTTTGAACCCAAAACCCCAAAAACCTCACGAACCATTGTATTTGGTGGTATAGTGGATACGAAGGTAAAAATGCAAACCAAAATCTGCTATCCCCGGAGAAATATTTGCCCAAAATCTGTTTGTGAGTTTATTTGGGGTGAATTGCATTTACAATTTCATTCCTTTGCTTCCACAAACAAAACGCTGCCCAATTATGATGAGGACATTGCTGATAGACGATGAACCGGACAACTTGCAGTTTAACTCTTCTTTGATAAGTATGTATTGCCCCGATGTTGCCGTGATTGGGGCCTATACCGGTGTTTAATATCCGGCGGCCATGATGGTATATTGTAGTGGAAATGAACGAAGACATACACTTTGACCCTTCTTATTCCCCGTCAGTTGTTCACTTCACTCCAACAAACCAACCAACATCCTTTTTGAGTTGAACTACTTTTAAGCCAAATGAAGCAAAGTATCCCTGAGAATCTCGCATAGCCCGGCATAAAACCCGGGCTATTTTTTTGTGCATAGACCAACGGTGAACTGAAATTTTCCTTCAAGCCATGCAGTTAGTTTAAACAAGGACTTTCACCACTGCCTACTCCACTTTCTTCAAAACCAATTTGCTCTGGGGCCGGATGGACAGCAAGCCGGTGGTCACCACCGTATCGCCCACCTCCAAACCCTCCAGCACCTGCACCAGGTCCTCGTCCCGGGTACCGGTCTCCACGTCCCGAAACTCAGGTGTGCCGTTTTTGAAAACCACCACTTTCTTGCCCCTTGCTTGGGGAATGATAGCCTGAGTAGGCACCACTGCCGTTTGGTCGGCGCTCCCGGTGTTGAGCAGCACTTTGGCGTAAGCCCCCGGTAGCAGGGCCGCATCCGTACCTGCCACGGAGGCACGTACCTTCAAAGAACGGGTCTCGGCAGTGACAGCGGCCTCCGTGGCCAGCACCGTGGCCGAAAAGTTCCGCCTGGAGCCACCCACCGCAAACTGCACTTTTTTTCCCTTCGCAAATAGCTGCCCGTACTTCTCCGGCACCATGAAATCCAACTTGAGCTGGTTTACCTGGCGAAGGGTGGTGAGCAGGGTAGTGGGCGTGACGTAGGCACCGAGGCTCACGTTGCGCAAGCCCAAAAGCCCTGAATAAGGCGCACGAATTTCCGTCTTTGAGATGTTCACCCGCACCAGCTCCATGTCTGCCTTGATGTTGTTCGCCTGCAACTCGCTGAGGTCCACTTCCTGTTGGCTGATGCCTTGTATCTTCAGCAGTTCCCGTTGGCGCTCCAGGGTTTTCTGAGCGATTTCGAGCTGCACTTTCAGTTTATTGAGTTGCGCCTGCAAATCCTCGTCAAAAAGCTTCGCCAACAATGCCCCTTTTTGCACCGACCCGCCTTCCACAATTTTTAGGGAAATGAGCCTGCCCGAAATCTCCGGTCGGATTTCGGTCTCCTCGAATGGCTGCAAAGTGCCCGGCACCTCCAAGTTTTCCGCCAAGTTTTTTGCAACCACAATGAAGCCCTCTACCTGAAGTGGCATGTCCTGTCTTGTTGCGCCAACAGCAGGGGCATTGTCTTTTTTTTCGGATTTGCAGGCTGGTAGAAGTGACAGGGCCAAAAGCGGGGCAAGAAGAAAATAGCGGGTGGAAAATGTACGGTGCATGAGTTTTTGATAAATTAAGCAGGTCAAACAACCCGTGGAAGCGGTAGGTTGCCTTTTGCGCCAAAATTATAAGTATTTGCGTACAGGGCGTTGTTTATCGCAAAATCTCCGCATAAGCTTTCGGCACCAGCACCTTTAGGGAGGCAGGGAGGATGCTGAAATTGGCCGCCTCCATGAGCTGAAAACCCTCACCATCTATATGCGCCCCGATGGAGTTGGCTGGCGCAACCACGACCTTGGTGCCAGAATAACACGCAGCGAGGGGGCTTTTGTGAAACGAATGGGTCAGGAAGCGCCAACTTTCCAGCACGTAGCGCCACTTAGGGGCAGCCTTGATGAGCAGCACCTCCATCTTGCTGTCGGTAAAAATGGCCTGTGGCACGATGCTGAACCCGTAGCCATATATGGGCGCATTTGCCACCTCCACCAGTAGGCAGCGGCAGCTTATTTTTTGGTCATCCACCTGAATGTCAAGCAGTTGTGGTTGGTAGGCCCATGCCTCCTCCAACGTATAACGCAGGTACGCCCAAAAGCCCCGCACCGGGCTGTCGTGCAGGCGCTTGGCCACCACCCCGTCGAAGCCAATGCCGGCGAGGTTGACAAAAGGGTGACCGTTCATGGTGCAGGTATCAATGGTGATTGGTTTACCATCGTTCAGGTGCCGGATGGCTTTGGCCACATCCCTGCCAAGGCCGAGGTGTCCGGCGAAGCCGTTGCCGGAACCAATGGGGATTACCCCAAGTACCACATTTGTGCCGATGAGCTGGCTGGCAATCTCGTTCACCGAGCCGTCGCCCCCGCAGGCCACCACAAGGTCGAAGCCCAACTCAACCCCCTCCTTTGCCAATTCGACGGCATGGCCAGCACGTTCCGTATAACAGAGTTCGTGGTCGAACCGCCCGTGGTCGAGGTTGCGGTTAATCAAATCGGCCAAGTTGCGCTTGCGGTTCACACCGGAGCGGGGGTTGGCGATAAAGCGGATTTTTTGTTTTTCACCCATCAACGAAACACAAAATGCTTGAACATCAAAAAATTCACCGTCAAGCCCATGAAAACGGCCATTGCTACTTTTGACACAATGTATTGAATATCAAAGGTTTCTGTTAACATCCAAACGCCGGAAGTGTTCAAGACCAGGCTCAGTCCCGATGCGATGACGTACCGCACCGCCTGGCCGTGCCAACGTTGGTCATGCCGTTGAAATGCCCAGTGCCGCAGCAGCAGGAAGCTCACCACTGCGCCGCAAAGCGCCCCGGTGGCATTGCTGGCCACGTACCAAATACCAGCCAGTTCCTTTAGCAAAATGGTCACAAGGAAGTCCGTGCCAGTGGCGGTGAGCGCCGTTGCTTGGGAGCGCAGCCACGAGGATTGCGTAGCGGTTGGATTCATGGCCCAAAAGTAACACGGACTGGCAGTCCGTGCTTTTCCATTTCCGAATTTGCTGTGCTGCCTAACCAAAAAGCACGGATTGGCAGTCAATGTCACCACCAAACGGAAACTTCCTCCAACGATTTCCTTCGCAAATCAGGCACGGTGGCCCCCTCCGCCGCATAGCCAACTGGCATGAGCAGGAATGGCCGTTCGTTTTCCGGTCGGTCGAGGATTTTTTGCAAAAAGTTCATTGGACTGGGCGTGTGGGTGAGCGAGACCAGCCCTGCGTGGTGGATGGCCGCCAGCAGGAAACCCGCTGCGATGCCCACCGACTCGCTCACATAATAGCATTTCCGCCGCTCGCCGCCCTGGATATCGTAGGCTTTTTTGAAGACGACGATGAGCCACGGGGCCGTTTCCAGGAACGGCTTCTCCCAGTCCGTGCCAAGCGGGGCGAGGTCACGCAGCCACTCATCGCTCATGCGACCGTTGTAGCTTTCCCGCTCCTCGGCCTCGGCTGCCTCCCGGATTTGCGATTTGATGGCCGGGTCGCCCACCACACAGAAAGTCCACGGTTGCTTGTGCGCCCCGCTCGGTGCCGTGCTGGCTGCCATGACGAGGTTTTCGATGACTTCCTTCGGTACAGGACGGTCAGAGAAGAAGCGAAGGGAGCGGCGGCGTTCCATGTATTCGTGGAAGGATTGGGAGCGGACGAGCGTTTCGGCCTCCGTATATTGAATAGGAGCGTAGGGTATGTGCGGGTAAGATGGCATGGCGGATTTTCGGGCAAAGGTAGGGTTTTGGGGAAATTGGGTGTGGGGCGTGCCAGGCCAATTCAGAGTTGGCAGGACAACATCCACGGTCACCTTTGCTTTCTGCCCCCTCAACCTCACTCCTTCCCCCTATCCCCCACAAACTGTTGCTCCTTGTACTTGAACAGCACGTTAAAGGTCGTCAGGCTCCCGTAAATCCGGGTGATGTACTGCTGCAAGTCCACTTTTTCCTCGTCGGTCAGCTTGCTGGCGTTGATTTTTTGCTCCATGACTCTGATGCGGTCGCGCACCATCACTATTTTGTGGAAAAAAGTCTCGATGGGGATGTCTTTCGGCTTCAGGCTGTCGTCGCCGGGCTTGAGAATCATCACGCCGCCGTCCCAGCGGTCGCCGAGTTCTACCACCTCGCTGATGTCCGACCAGTGCTTGAGGATTTTCATCAACGATTTTTCGGCTTCGCCGAACGAAACCACCGCCTCGGCGGGAATGGCTTCCACCACCGTCCATTTGTCGTAATCCTTGCCGACCATCTTGATGCCGTAAAGCGTGAAGCAGCACTCATAAGCCGCTGCGTGTAGGCGGATAACGGCCCCGTCGCCATAGGCTGGGTGTTTTACCCTCGAACCGATGCCGAGGAGGGAGGTATTTTCTGACATTGTTGTATTGTTTTTATTGTTGTCTCGATGAAACTACCACGATGGCCGTTCCGTCGAGGGGCAATTTTACGAAAAAACTGTCCGAAGGTTTTGCCGAAGGCAGCAAAAGAAAAAAAGCCCAACTTTGCGCCCGGAAGTTTAGTGGGTTTAGCAGGTTTAACAGGCCAAACTCAACCCCTATCAACCCCCTCTCAACATTCTCAACCTTAACATGCAATACGACGCAATCATAATAGGAAGCGGATTCGGCGGCGCAATGACCGCCCGCCAACTCGTCCAGTCAGGCATGAAAGTCCTGATGCTGGAGCGGGGCGACTGGGTGCAGCGAGGCCCCGACAACTGGGGGCTGCGTGGCTCGCTCGACCTTTCCACCCATAACGATAGGTCCACGCCGCTGAACATCGCCGCTGGCGGCAACAAAAAAGTGATGGGACTTTATACCGCCGTCGGTGGGCCTTCGGCGTTTTACGGCGGCGTGTCGTTCCGTTTTCGGGAAGCGGATTTTGATAGAAACGAGGACATCGAGGGTAAAAATGCCACGGGTTGGCCCATTAGCTACCGTGATTTGGAGCCGTTCTACACCGAGGCCGAACAGGTTTTGCAGATTTCCGGCGAGGCAGGCATTGACCCTACCGAACCGCACCGGAGCGCCCCGTTCCCGCAAGGGCCTGCGCCGCTGGCTGATATTTCGAAGCGGGTGAAAACCAGTGCGGAGAAGCTGGGGCTGCACCCATTTCAGCTTCCGCTTGCCATCAACTACGAAGACAAAAGCCGCAACACCTGCACAAGTTGCACCACTTGCGACACCTTTGCTTGCGCAATAAACGCCAAAAACGACCTTTCCACGCTTGTTCTTCCCGACTTGCAAAAACGGGGCATGGACTTGATGCCGAGCATGGTCGTCACCCGTTTGGTAGCCGAAAAGGGGCAAATCAGCAGCGTTGAAACGGTATCAAAAACGACGGGCGAGCGGCAGGTTTTCAAGGCAAAATATGTGGTGCTGGCGGCTGGGGCGCTCGGTTCGGCGCACTTGCTGTTGGCTTCCGGTTTGGAAAAGTTGAACCCCGGCGGGGCGGTCATTGGTCGCTACCTGATGCGCCACGTGAACGCCATCATCTTCGGCATTTTTCCCGGTGCAGCGGACAAGGAGGGGCGCTTCCACAAACAATTGGCCATCTTGGACTACTATTTCGGCGACGAAAAACTGGCACCCAACTTCGGCAAGCTCGGCAGCCTCCAGCAGATGCCCACACCGCCGATGGGCCTCGTACAGAACGAGGTGCCGGGGCCGTTCGGGGTGTTGTTGAGCCAAGGCGTTCGGCTCCTCACCGGCCTCCTCGCCATCGTGGAAGACCAGCCGCAGTTTTCCAACTCATTGACCATCAATCCATTGGTGAAGGATGGATTCGGCTTGCCGCAGCCCATCATTTTTCACCAATACTCCAAGCGTGACGAGGCAGCACTGAAAATACTGACCCAAGCCGGCAAAAAAATCATGTACGGTGCTGGTGCAGTGGCGCATTATATCCACCAAATCCGCACCTTTTCCCACGCCGTCGGCACGGTGCGGATGGGGGCAGACCCTGCTACTTCGGCACTCGACGAAAACTGCGAGTTCCGGGGCGTGAAAAACCTGTACGTGACGGACGGCAGCGTGATGCCGACCTCGGCGGCAGTGAACCCCAGCCTGACCATTGCGGCGAATGCGCTGCGGGTGGGAGGGATTATTGGGAAATTAGGAATTGGAAATTAGGTATTGATTGAGCAATTCCCAATTCCCAATTCCAAATTTTATAAAATGACTTTCAAAAAAATACCACCCACCCAGCCCATCCGAATGGCGTTTCTCGGCTGCGGGAACATCACCGCCAAGCACGGCAAGCGATTGCAAAAGTTTGCAGACGTGCAGTGCTACTACGCCAGCCGAAGCGAGGAGAAGGCGAAGCAATTTGTCCAAAAACTCAATGGCCACGGGCATTTTGGCTCGTACCAAGCAGCCATTGCCTCACCTGAAATTGACGTGGTTTTCATCGCAACGCCACCTGCCGACCACCTCGAATTGGCTATGGCGGCAGTGCGGGCGGGCAAGCACGTCATCCTCGAAAAGCCGCCGTTCTTCAAGTCAACCGATTTTGATTTGGTGGATGCCGAGCGGCAAAAATCTGGGGTGCAGGTCATGGTCGCCGAGAATTATTTTTATAAGCCATTGCTCCGCAAACTCCGAGAAACGCTGGCCGCCAACCTCATCGGCGACCTGAAATTCCTGTTTTTCAATGCCACCAAAACCCAAAAAACAGGCGACTGGCGGGACGAAGTGGATACGGTTGGCGGGGGTGCGCTGTTCGAGGGCGGTATCCACTGGGTCAATTTTATGGCCAACATGGGGCTTGACGTTGAAGCAGTTACAGGTTTTTTACCCAAAAAAAGAAAAGAAAAAAGCCTCGAACGCAGTATGCAAGTCGTGATGAAATACAAGGATGGCCCTATCGGCACCCTGCTGTATTCTTGGGAGGTGAACACGCTGCTAAAAGGCTTGCGGCTCTGTCGGATTTACGGCTCGGCTGGCTCGATAACTTTTGAGGCAAACGGCTTGTTTATCTTCGTTCGTGGCAAAAAATGGCGGTTGATTTTCCCGGGTTTTTCTGACATTATCGGCACCAACGCCATGTTCCGGGACTTTTTTGCGGCGCTCCGCATTGGAGAGGAACCCGCCTTCCATTTTACGCTCGCAAAAAGGGACATTGCCATGATTGAAGAAGCATATCGCACGGCGGGTGCTTGATTTATGAGCTACTTGGCTACCTTTGCGGACTTTTTTGGCTTTTAGCCATTGGCTATAGGCTTTTGGCCATGAATCGAGTTGCCAATAACTAACATCCAAAGGCCAAAAGCGAACAGCAAAACTGACAAACTGACTATGGAATTCATCTTGGTTTTTCTCACCGGCCTCACCGCCGGATTGCACACTTCCACCTGGGGCATGTACAAGGACACGCCCTATGAGGGCTTCACTTGGCAGCGCTATTTCCGAAGCACTATCGTGTCCATGTTGCTGTCTTTTTTCCTTTGGAAACTCATTGGCCTCGACCTCACCACGGCGGCTGGCGTTTACCTGCTTTGGGGCAGCGTTTATACGGCTGAACGGGCCATCGTCGAGATTTGGAAGACCTTCCTGCGCACCTCTGACCAGACTAAATTCTTCATCCCAATGCAGCTCCACGTCTTCGGGCGCATCGTCGAGAGCAAGCGTGACCGTTACATCGCCGCCTTTTTCTACGTCGGCGCCATCGTGCTGGTAAGCTGGGGATTGGTGACGCTCTGGCACATGCACCAGGCTGGGAATTTGGGCTGGAACCCCTACGTCATCTTGATTTTGTTGAGCGTCGGCGGCTGGATTTCGGCCTTTGGCGGTGCCTGGAAAGATGCGCCTATTGAGGGTTTCGAGTGGTTCAAGTTCTTTCGTAGCCCTGCCGTTGCCTACTCGTGGGGCTGGTTGGCCGCCAACTTGACCGACAATTTTGTGGCGATTGCACTTTGCAGCCTCGGCTTCACGGTTGCCAGCATCGAGACTTACAAAACCTTCTTTTTCCCAAGTCGGCCCCGTGGCAAATTCCAGGGTATGCCCATCAAGTATCCCGAGATGGAGCAAAAACGGAAGCCGTTCGTCATCGTTTTCTTAATCTGCTGGCTGTTCGTCATCGTCGCTGGCGTGCTGGCTTTCATGGGGCCTCACGAGGGGCTGGTTTAAATAGGGTTAGTGGGTTTAGTGAGTTTAGAAGGTTTAAACAGTGACCCAACTAAACCTTCTAAACCATCTCAACCTCCTAAACCAAAAATTCACACATGGAAAACAAGGTAACAGCCTTCCTTTTCGTCCCCAACCCAGCGGCCAGCCAGACCAAGATATATGGCCTGACCCTGCTCGAGCGCAGCCTGCATGGGCTGGAGCGGGGTGGGGTAGGCCGGGTGTATTTGCCCACGGAGGTGAAAGGTATTTTGGGTAAAAAAGCAGATTGGAAACTCGACATCGAATACTCGGACGACTACCGAAACGAACTTTCGACCGTGGGAAACGGGGCGCTCGTGCTGACCGAGCCGCTGGTCATTGAGCCAAAATGTGTCCAGCAATTGTTGGAGCAACGCAGCCTGTCCGAAACGATTTTGATTACCCAGTCAGGCGAGATTGGGTGGTATCCGAAAACTGCGTTGGAGGCAGTCGCCAAAAACCAATGGCCAAATTTTAGCCAGATAACTACCTTGGCACACCAACATGTTTTGGTGACCAAAAACCTTGATTTTCAAGGACTTGTATGCAGTGTAGTTCGAAACGGCGCCGAAAAAAAAACCGTCGAGAAGGCGCTCATCCGCAGCTTGACCAAACCCACTGACGGTTGGGTTTCCCGTAATTTTAACCGCCCCATTTCCACCTTATTTAGCCGGGTGTTGGCACATACCAGCATCACCCCGAACCAGTTTACCATCGTCACGGGCCTCATAGGACTTTCCACGGCGTGGTTTCTGGCGAAGGGCGGCTACTGGAACTACCTTATCGGTGGGGCGCTCTTCCACTTCACCTCCGTGCTGGATGGGGTGGACGGCGAGTTGGCCCGCCTCAAGTTCAAATCGTCGCCCTTTGGGCAATGGTTGGATACGGTGGTGGACAACACCTCGTATTTGGCGGCGCTCGGTGGTATCATCACGGGGCTGTTTTTGAATGGTGCTCCGCAATATGTGATATATGCGGGCATCTTGTCCGTGGTTTTTGCCGTGCTGGCATTGGGCAGCTTATACTTTTATTTATTGCGGTTCAAATCGGGTGGAACGCTGCTAAATGTCAAATATGGCTTTCAAGATGGGAACAGCACCTTCGATAAAATAGTACAAGTTGCAGCGGCATTCGGCAAACGGGATTTGTTTGCGCTGATATTTTTCATATTGGGCATATTCGGCGTCATGCAATGGGCCTTGGTTTATATTGCCATCATGGCGTTCATGGTATTTGTTTTCTCCATTCAGGCGCATATTTCGGCGTCGAAGATAAAAGCATAAACGCCATGTCTAAGCCATTGCCCACCATTGCCATGATTTCAAGTGAGCGCTTTCCGCACCATAACACGAACACACAGCAGGTCATCAAAAACCTGAACGGACTGCACCAAATCGGCATGGACGTGGAGTTGATTATTCCCGGCAATATTCAAAGCTTTTTTAATCCAAAATACGACCAGGCAAAAGCCATTGCCGAATATTACAATGTCTCCAAAGACCTGAAAATCAAGGTATTAAAAACGGTACCGACGAGCGGGTTGAAATTGGAGAAGTTCTTTCATTCCTTCTTTGCTACGCTGTATGCTACCTTTTCAAACCGATACGACCTCATTTATTCCCGGAACAAATTTGCCGTTTTGCTTGCGTTTTTTCTGGGCAAAAAAATCATGTTTGAAACTTATCGGCGGCTTGGCGACGAAAGCCCAAGACTAATGAAATGGGCTGGCCGAAAATCCAGAAGCAACAAGTTTATCGGTATGGTTTTGCACAGCAATGTAGCTGCTGAATCCATGCTCCGTGCGGGTTTTTCGAAGGAAAAACTTTTGGTGTTGCACAATGGCGTGGACAATTCGGACATGCTCCCCATATTGTCAAAAATGGAGGCTCGGCAGAAATTAAACCTCGATGTTAACGCAAAATATGTGGTCTATACAGGCAATATGCAAAAGAACAAGTGCATTGAAAGCCTCGTGGATATAGCTGCACATTTGCCCGATTTAACTTTTTTATTGGTCGGTGGTAAACCCGAAGATATAGCCCGATTAACCGCCTATTGCGAAGCGAAAAACGTCAAAAACGTCCTGCTGGTGGAGCGCCTGCCCATCAATGAGGTGTCGCCCTACCTGTATGCCGCCGATGCGCTTATCATCCCACCCGTGTCGGCACCGATGGAGAAGTTCGGCAGAACTGTGCTGCCGTTCAAGCTGTTTCCATACTTGGCAGCGGGTCGTCCCATCATCGCTCCGAATTTGGCGGATATACGGGAACTGATTCAACACGGGAAGAGCGGGCTTTTGGTGAACCCAGACGATGCGGCGCAAAACGCCGAGGCCATCCGAGCATTGTTTTCAGACGAAAGAATGCAGGAGAAACTGGCTGCCAACGCCGCCGAAACTTCCCGTTCACTGACGTGGGAAGCACGAGCGGAGAAGTTTAGAAATTGGGTATTAGGAATTAGGAATTGGAAACCCCAATTCCCAATTCCCAATTCCTAATGTCAACCCACCATCATGGAAATATCAAAAGACAACAAAACAGCCTTGGTTTTCGGAGCATCCGGCCTGATTGGCGGCCATGCAGTCCAGTTCCTGTTGCTGCACCCGGCCTACTCAAAAGTGGTCGTTTTTGTGCGGAAACCAATCGCCTTGGAGCACTCGAAATTGGTGCAGCACGTCGTTGATTTTGACAAACCGGAAACGTTCAAGCACCTCGTAAAGGGCGACGACCTGTACTGCTGCCTCGGCACCACGATGGCCAAGGCGGGCAGCAGGGAGGCGTTTTACAAAGTGGATTTTACCTACGGATACCAGGCAGCGCAAATGGGCATCCTCAACGGTGTTAACCAGTATTTGCTGGTATCTTCGGTGGGGGCCGACCCCAAATCACGGTTCTTTTACAGCAGGGTAAAGGGCGAGTTGGAGCTGGCCGTGCGCTCATTGAGCTTTTGGTCGCTGCACATCTTCCAGCCGTCGGTGCTGCTCGGCGAGCGCAACGAAAACCGCTGGGGCGAGCAGGCGGCGGGCAAAATCGGGCAGGTCTTTGACCGGCTGACCGGGGGGCTGCTGACCAAGTATCGCCCCATTGAGGCGGACGTGGTGGCCAAGGCGATGGTCAGTGCGGCGCAGGGGCTAAAGCCCGGCGTCCATGTTTATCCGTCGCATTGGCTACAAGGGCTGGCGGCTGAGATTGACCAATATTTGTTAAACGCAATTAATTGATTTTCAATGACTAAGCATAGAATTTCGCAAATCCGAATCACCGTCAACCTCGATGAGAAGAACATGCCGACCAGCATTGACTGGGACGCCGACGACCGCACCGACGGCGATAAACCCGTGGAATGCAAGGGCATGTTGCTCTCCCTTTTCGAGCGGGAAACACTCGACACCATGAAGATTGACCTCTGGGCCACCGACATGCAGGTGAACGAGATGGATCGTTTTTTCTTCCAAACCTTGAGGGGAATGGCCGATACTTACTTCCGGGCTACCCAAAACCGGGAATTGGCGGTGGACATGCAGCGCTTCGTGCATTATTTTGGGGAGAAAACGGGGATTTTGAAAGCGGGGGAGTGAGGGGAGTTGGCAGTTCGGCAGTTGGCAGTCAGGGCGTTGTAATTTGCGAGTGTTATTCTTTCAATTTTGCGATTGGCATCGCCTCCAACAACTGCCGGGTGTACTCGGATTTTGGATGGTTGAATACCTCAGTGGTCGTGCCAATCTCCACGATTTTACCATCCTTCATCACTGCGATGCGGTCGCTGATGAGCCGCACGACGCTCAGGTCGTGGGAAATGAAAAGGTAGGTAAGCCCATGTTTTTTTTGCAGAACTTGCAGTAAATCAAGCACTTGGGTTTGTACCGTCACATCTAAGGAGGAGATGGCTTCGTCGCAGATGATGAGCTTGGGTTCCAGTGCCAGCGCCCGTGCGATGCATATCCGCTGCCGCTGCCCGCCCGAAAACTCGCTGGGGAAGCGCCAAAAATGGGATGCCTCCAATCCCACCGTTTCGAGTAATTCGACCGCCCGTTCCCGCCGCATTTTTTCCGAAGGAAGGAGGCCGTGAACCTCCATCGGCTCGGTGATGGCCAAGCCGATGGGCAGCCGTGGGTTGAGCGAGGAATAGGGGTCTTGGAAGATGATTTGCAATTCCTTTCGGGTGCTGAACCACTCCTTTTCCGCTTGTTGCAAGATGTTTTTGCCCTGAAAAATGACCTCGCCATTGGTGGGGTTGACAAGGTTCAGTATGCTCCTGCCCAAGGTGGTCTTCCCACTGCCCGACTCGCCCACCAGCCCCAGTGTTTCTCCCTCAAACACATCAAAACTGACGCTGTCCACCGCCTTCACATGTTCGGTTGGACTTCCGAAAAAATTGTGCTTGGAAGGAAAATGGGTTTGGAGGTTGCGGGTTTGAAGGATTGGAAAGCCCGACGAAGGAGGGATTTCTAAGCCTGTTATATCCAACACGGGCTTTCCAATCCCATGGCTCCGTTTCCTGAAATTTTCGAGCAAAAGTTGGGTGTAGGGGTGCTGTGGATTTTTGAAAATTTCGGCGACGGTGCCTTGTTCTACAATCTCCCCGTTTTTCATAACCAGCACATTGTCAGCTACTTCTGCCACCACGCCGAGGTCATGGCTGATGAATATGGTGGAGCAGCCCCAGTCGCTTTTCAGTTCGTTGATGAGTTGGAGGATGGAGCGCTGCACGGTCACGTCGAGGGCGCTGGTCGGCTCGTCGGCGATGAGCAGCGAGGGGCTGCAGGAGAGCGCCATCGCAATCATGACCCGCTGGCGCTGTCCGCCGCTGAGCTGGTGCGGGTGGCTGCGCCAGATGCGTTCGGGGTCGAGCAGTTTCACTTTTTCGAAGAGGTGTAGCACCCGCTCTTTTACTGCTTGGGCAGTTGTTTTTTGACTTCCCTGTTCCGCAATCCGTAATCCCTGTCTGCCGACAGGCAGGCGCAAATCCGCCATCTGAATCGCCTCCGCCACTTGCTCCCCACATCGGAAGACGGGGTTGAGCGAGGTCATCGGCTCTTGGAAAATCATGGCGATTTCACTGCCCCTGATTTTTTGGAAATCGGACTGTGCAAGCTGAACCAAGTCAAGTGTTTCGCCTGCTTTGTTTTGAAAAAAAATGCTGCCCTCCGACAGCTTGGCGTTGTTTGGCAGCAGGCCCATGATGGACAGCGCCGTGATGGATTTGCCAGAACCACTCTCCCCCACGATGCCGAGCGTTTCGCCTTTTTTCAACGAAAAAGATATGCCCCGCAGGGCTTCTGCCTTACCGTTCTCCAAAGGAAAATTGACACGTAAGTTGTTAATATTGAGTATTATTTCCCTTTCCATGCATTAATAGTTCGGCAGCTTCCACCCATTGTGGTACTGGGCTTTTAGGTACTCATTGGCTGCTGGGTCGTTCTTGAAATTGCCGTTGGCGGCATCCCAATACAGCTTGCGGCCCGTGCGGAAGGCCACGTTGCCCATAGCGGCGTTGATGGCAGCCACTGCCCCGGTTTCGATGCCACATTTCAGGATGGAAGCATCGTTCTTTTTGATGGCCTCTACAAAGTTTTGGGCATGGAGTTGGAGGTAGTCCGTGCTGCCCTTGCCTTGGTTTGGCAGCGCCTCTATCTTGTTCACCCGGATACCCTCCTCGTTGCGCTTGGTTTCTGGGATGATGCGCCAGCCGCCCCGGTTCACCATCAAGGTGCCGTTGTTGCCGATGAAGGCTATTCCCTCCGTCTCGCCGTAGTTGCCATTGTCAATGCCCGTGGCATGTTCCCAGAGCATGTTGAAATTGTCGTACTCGAACACGGCTTGCAGCGTGTCTGGCGTCTCCGAGGCATCGTCGGGGTAGGCGAGCTTTCCGCCACTGGCCATGATGGACTTCGGTGCCGAGGCCCCCATGAAAAACAAGGCAATGTCAATTTCGTGGACGCCCCAGTCGGTCATCAGGCCGCCGGCGTAGTCCCAAAACCACCGGAAATTGAAATGGAAACGGTTTTGGTTGAACGGTCGCTTTTGCGCAGGGCCGAGCCACATGTCGTAGTCCACGCCAGCGGGTGGGGCGCTGTCGGGCAGCACGGGCACGGGGTTCATCCACCCTTGGTAGGCCCAAACCTTCACGAGGCGAATGTTGCCAAGCTTGCCGGACTTGAGGTAATCGTGCGCTTGGGCATAGTGAGTTCCGCTGCGCTGCCACTGGCCGACCTGTACCATATTATTATTGTATCGCTTGGCAGCCTTCAGCATCACGTTACATTCCTCGATACAGGCGGAAATGGGTTTTTCTACATAAACATGCCTACCGGAAGACAAGCTGTCCACGAAGGGGAGGCAGTGCCAGTGGTCGGGAGTGCCGATGATGATGGCGTCCAAGTCCTTCATTTCCAGCATCTTGCGGTAGTCCTTGAAGAGCCTGGGCTTGGTGCCACGTTGGTCTTCCACGTTTTTTGCCCGTTCGTCAAGTACGCTCTGGTCAACATCGGCGAGGGCCACACAGTCCACTTCCTGCATTTTGAGGTGGGCGTTCATGTCGGACCAGCCCATGCCCTTGCAGCCGATGACCCCGAAGCGGAGCTTATCACTGGGGGCTACTCGTTTTTTGCCGGAGGCGGCAAGTGTTTGATTTGGAATAGCGGTGGCCAGCGTAGTGCCTGCCAAGGCAGTGGTGGATTGTCGGATAAAATTTCGGCGAGAGTTGGACATATCGGTCAAATTTTTTTTAACTTTTTGAAAGCGGAAAGCTAATTACTTTTGCTAAAATTTGCGCCTGAAAACTGCTTTTGTGCTTTTGAAATTCGGCACTGTTTTTCATGTGCAATTTCGTGTTTTGCATCTCTACTGTACACCCGGTTGAAAATGATTGGTTTTCGCTCCGCTTTCCGATACTTCGATGCCGGTTCACCTACTTCAATTCGCTTTTGTAATGAAATCAACCAAGTTCTTTTCAGTTGCCCTTTTGGGGCTTTTTCTACTTTCCTTCAACGTGGTCTCCGCCCAGGTTGACATGCTGTGGGACACACACCGGGTAGGCTTCAAAGTGCCTCGTGGCTTTGTCATCGAAACGAACAATGCCGATGAGTTTTCTGCCGGAAACGACAATGTTTACGTGACCATTTCGCCCATCCAAGACGAGAACCTTACCACGGACGACCTCGCTGAGGTGGTAGCCGTGATGGTCAAGGAAATGGACTACGACTTGGTGACGGACGGCGATGCCGTAGAGGTACAGAACTTTACTGGGTACTACGTCCGTGGCTCAAAGGATGGGGCCAATGCCATTGTGATGGCACTCCTCGACCCAGAAAGCGCAACAAACCTTATTGTTGTCGTGATGTATTCTGGGGATTTTGAGAAGCAAGCATTGACCACTGTCAACAGCTTTTATTCCTATTGACATTTGCTTTAATTACTGGTGAAAACGGGCGCTTGCTACATGGCAAGTGCCCGTTTTTATTCAGGAAAGCAGGGAGGATGTATGCGAAGTTGCTCCAAAAAAATCGCACCATCTGTGGAATCGCCCATGTTCCCGATGCTACCCGGCAGCCTAAATTCTCAATAAAAACAAGCGGTTCAACTCAAATTTCATTCAGCCTTTAAGTCTTGGTTAATTTTGGATAAACAAGCGTTTTCCCAAAACCGAATATTACCTTTGCGGCTTCAAAAACAATGTATGAAACAAACCATCGTACTCCTTTTTTTCTCCTTTTTTCTCACGACTTTTTCATTTTCCCAGCGCATTGAACTGAAAGGCACGGTAGCCGACATCTCCACGGCCCTGCCACTGACCGCCGTAACCGTAACCGCTGCTGGCGCAGAAACGACGACCGATGAAACTGGTCAGTTTGTCCTGAAAATTCGGCCTGATGGCGAAAGCGTCACCGTCAATTTTTACAAGGAAGGATTCTTGTTTTTGGACAAAACAGTGGACTTCAAAAAAGGTAGCCAACAGATTGACCTCGGAACGGTTTTGCTAAACCATGCGCCAGAACTTAACATGAAGGACATCGTCACCGACGAAGACCGCATACCCACCATCTCGCTATCTGGCGACGATGACAGCGACCTTGGCCAGCAGAGCATTTCCGGCATCCTTTCCGCATCACGGGACCCCTTTGTATCGGCAGCATCCTTCAACTTGGGCACGGGTGGCTTCGACATTAGGGGCTACGATTCCGAGACGCCCACCCTTTTCAATGGCATTTTGGTGAACAACCTGGAAACTGGCTCTGTGTTTTGGAGCACTTGGGGCGGCCTGAACGACGTGACCCGCAACCGGGAAAACACCGCCGACCTCAGCCCGTTTGCCTACAACTTTGGTGGTGTTGGCGGTGCGGTTGCCATTGATACCCGTGCCTCCGAGCAGCGCAAGCAAAAGCGGGTATCCTATATGTTCTCCAACCGGGCCTTCTCGGGCAGGTTGATGGGCACGTGGAGCAGTGGCGTGCTGCGCAATGGATGGGCGTTCTCGTTCTCCGGCTCCCGTCGCTGGGCGAAGGAGGGGTATGTGCCCGGCACGTTTTACGATGCCTACTCCTATTTTGGCTCCATTGACAAAAGAATCAACAACAAGCACTCGCTCAACCTGACGGCCATCGGTGCCCCCGTGCGCCGGGGCGCTCAAAGCCCTGCCGTCCAGGAAATGAACGACTTGGCTGGCACCAATTTTTACAACCCAAACTGGGGTTGGCAAAATGGCGAAAAGCGCAATGCAAGGGTGGTTGATGCCCACCAACCTTTCTTCGTGCTGCGCCACGACTGGCAGATGAGCGAAAAAGCCTCGCTGACCACCGCATTGGGCTATATGACGGGGCGTTATGGCCGCACCCAGTTGGATTGGTTCAATGCCCCAGACCCCCGGCCAGACTACTATCGGAAGTTGCCCACTTTTTATCGCCTGCCCGGCAATGGGGGGAGCGAGGTGGCCGATTATGTGGCGGATACCTACCGGAACAACCGGGACTTGATGCAGGTGCAATGGGACGAAATTTACGAAGGAAACCGCCTCAATGGCCAGTCCTTCAACAATACACCCGGCAACATGTCGCAAATCATCATAGCCGACCAGCGCTCCGACCTCGACCGCCTCAGTGCCAACACCACCTACCAGAATATTGTGAGCGACCACTTGACCATCAACTTTGGGTTGCAGTTCCAGCAGGAGAAAACGCACTACTTTTCGGTGGTGAAAGACCTGCTCGGAGGCGATTATTATGTCAACATTGACAGGTTCGCATTGGACACGCCACTTCCAGGCCAATCGCCAGAATTTAACCTAAACGACACCGACCCCATCGTGCGGGAGGGGGATACTTATAGGTGGGACTACGATATCACTGGCCGTCGTGTAGGCCCGTGGTTACAGGGCTTGTTTTCCTTTGGCAGGGTTGATTTTTTCGTGGCGGGCGAGGCCACCAGCACTTCTTTTTGGCGGACGGGCAACTTCCGCAATGGCCGATTCCCCGACAATTCCTTCGGTGATTCCGAGAAACAAGATTTCTTCAACTATGCCGGAAAGGGGGGCGTTACCTTCAAAATCAATGGCCGCAACTACCTCTATGCCAACGGTGCTTACATCAACCGGGCGCCTGACATCCGCAACGCCTACGTCTCGCCAAGGGGCCGTGACCAATTGGTGCCGGGATTGACGACCGAGAAAATTTACAGTGGCGAGGCCGGGTACCTGCTGCGTGCGCCAAGGCTGAAAGCGAGGGCTACTTTTTACTGGACACAGTTCAACGATGGCCTCAAGATTAGCCGGTTTTTCCTCGACGACGATGTGAACGGCTTCGGCACGAGCATCCTGGTCAACACCGACAAGCGCCACGCCGGCATAGAGTTGGGGCTTCAGTACAAGCTCACGCCAACTATCACGGTGAGCGGTGCGGCTGCGGTGGGCGAATACGTCTATACCTCCCGCCCGAATGCCATCTTCGTGGTGGACGATGACGGAGTGCTGCAAGACCGTGGCATTTCCTATCTGAAGAACTTTTACATTCCAAGTACACCCCAGACAGCTTACAGCGGCACTTTGGAATACCGCTCGCCGAAGTTTTGGTCGGCCAGCGTGACCGTCAACTACTTTGACCGCAATTATATTGACGTGAACCCATACCGCCGCACTGCCGATGCCGTATTTGGCGACCAGATTGGCGATGCAAACTACAACCGCAAGGTGGACCAAGAGCGGCTGCCGAGCGCTTATACGGTTGACTTGTTTGCCAACAAATCTTATCGGGTGAACAAGGATGTTTTCTTCAACCTGACCCTCGGTGTCACCAATTTGCTCAATGCCACTTTCCGCACTGGGGGTTTTGAGCAGTTGCGCTTTGACCGTGCCGACTTTGACAATGGCGTTGACGCTTTTGCCCCAAGATATTTTTATGCCTTTGGCGCCAATTTCTTCATAATGGGTGCGCTCAGGTTTTAATGGGTGCAGTTTTTTCAACCGATACCATGCCATTTGACTAATAACTCGAATCTTTTCAACTCATTGATAATGAACAACTTAATTAAAATTTTTCTTCCTGCTCTTTTCCTTGGCCTCGTATTCAACGCTTGCATCAAGGAAGACTTCGACCAACCACCCGTGGACGGCCAAGACCCTGGGCTTACGGCCAACGCTACCATTGCGCAGCTAAAAACCCTGCATACGCTTGGTACACTGAACCCCATCACTGAAGATTGGATTGTAAAAGGTACGGTCGTGGCCGACGATGCCTCTGGCAACTTGTACCAGTCTTTCGTCATTCAGGATGAAACAGGCGGCATCATGGTGAAAATTGAAATAGCGGACAGTTATACGCTTTTTCCTGTAGGCCGGGAGGTCTATGTAAAATGCAAGGGCCTCGTGATTGGCGACTACAACAATCTCATCCAGTTGGGCGGGTTCATCACCGACGACGGCCAGCTTGGCAACATCATCAAGATTAGCAACCACTTGGTTCGGGGAAAAAAAGGGACTCCGCCAGTCCCCAAGGTCAAGAAAATCAGCGAATTGACCTTTGATGACGTAAACACTTTGGTGACCGTCACTGGTGTCCAGTTCGTATTGGCCGATACTGCAAAGACATACGCCGACCCGGTGACCCGCACCACTTACAACCGCAATTTGGAAGATTGCGATGGCGTAAAACTGCTGGTGCGCACAAGCGGCTATGCCAGCTTCGCAGGGGCCAGCCTGCCCAATGGCGGCGGCACCTTGACGGGGGTGCTTGGCATCTTCCGGGATGACCTCCAGTTCCTCGTGCGTGACCTCAACGACGTGAACATGAGCGGCGACCGTTGTGGCGGCGGCGTAGGCCCCAACCCTTGTGCGGGTGGCCCAGTGCCAATCGTGGCTGGCGTGGACGAAGATTTTGAATCTGGGGTGAACAACGACCCCGTCAACCTCGCCGGTTGGACGAACATCGCCCTCAAAGGCTCACGCACTTGGCAGTTCAAGTATTTTGGCAACGATGACAACACCTACGCACAGGCAACTGCTTTTGGTGACAATGCCAACCCGGAGATGGACATTTGGCTAGTATCGCCCCGCATAGACCTGACCGAGCCGCAGGTGCTGACCTTTGAAACGGCAAAATCCTTCTATACCCATGCTGGCTTTTCAGCCTGGGTTTCTTCTGATTTCCAGTGCGACCCCACCACGGCCACTTGGCTTCCGTTGAACGCTACTTTGGCTGGCCAAAGCAGCCCTGACAATGCGTGGATTCCTTCTGGCGACATAGACCTCACTGCATTTGTCGGTCAAAAAATAGCCATCGGCTTCCATTACGTGGGAAGTGGCCCCGGTGGGCAAACTGGCACTTTTCGGGTGGACAACGTGAAGCTCGGCATGGGCGGCGGTAATCCTCCCGACCCTTGTAATGGCGTGACTGCGCCTACCGTGACTTTTGTGGACGAGAATTTCTCCAGCGGCACCAACAATGCTTCCATTGCTCTCAATGGCTGGACGAACGATGCTGTGGTCGGCTCCCGCACTTGGATTTACAAATACTTTGCTACCGATGGCAATACTTATGCACAGGCAACTTCCTTTGGCGACAACGGCAACCCAAACATGGAAACTTGGCTCGTGACCCCGCTTGTCAACATTCCCGGCCCTATGACCCTGTCTTTTGAAACAGCTAAGGCATTTTGGGTACACAATGGGCTGACCGTGTGGGTGTCCACCGACTTCAAATGCGACCCAACGCTTGCTACTTGGGTGCCGCTTTCCGGTGCGACGATTGCCGGCCAACCCAATGCCGACAACGAATGGGTTTTCTCAGGAGATATAAACCTCTCCGCATACATCGGTCAAAAAGTGGCCATCGGCTTCAAGTATGTGGGCAGTGGCCCTGGCGGGCAAACGACGACCTACCGGGTGGACAATGTGCAGGTGCAGTAATTCAAGGAAAAGTCAAAAATAAAAGTTGGCTAATGACAACAGTGACAGGGTGAATTCGATTTCACCCGGTCGCTGTGTTTAGAGCCGACCCCACCAACCAGCCGCCCGTCCATGCCGCCTGAAAATTGAAGCCGCCAGTGATGGCATCAATGTCCAACACCTCGCCGCCAAAGTGAAGCCCGGGATGGATTTTGCTCTCGAAAGTCTTGAAGTTCACTTCGTCCAAGTCAATGCCACCTGCCGTTACAAATTCCTCTTTGAAGGTACTTTTGCCGCTGACGTGATAGCGCCCAGCGCCGAGTTCGGTGGCCAGCTTGCGCAATTTTTCTTTGCCGAGGTCGGCCCAGCGGAGGTCGGCGGCAATGCCAACGGCTGCCACGAGGCTTTCCCAGAGCCGCCGGGGCAGGGTAGGGAAGGGGTTTTGCGCAGCGACCATTTTTTTTGGAAAAGCCAGTTTTGCTTCACCGAGCTCTTCTGCCATTTCGTCGGTGGAGTAGTTCAACCAGCTCACCTCGATATCGAAATTGTAGTTTTTTTCGGCCAAAATACGGGCGCCCCAAGCCGAGAGCCGCAGGATGCCGGGGCCGCTCATGCCCCAGTGGGTGATGAGCAATGGGCCGGTTGCTGTCAGTTTTTCACCCAAAACCCGCACCACTGCTGATGGGACGGACAGACCCATAAGTCCGGTCAGCCTTGGGTCCTTGATGTTGAAGGTGAAAAGGGAGGGCACTGGTGGCACGATGGTATGCCCCAGTTCTTGGAGCAGGTTCCAGATGCGGGGGCTGCTGCCCGTGGCTACCATCAGGTTTTTGGTTTGAAAAACAGTGCCGCTTTGCGAAGCGACCTGCCAAATGTGGCCGCCCAATTTATTGGGCTGGCGGCCATTCGTTTGATATTCAGGAGTTTTGGGCGGTAAAATCTGAACAACGTTTTCGCCCGTGAGTATCTGCACCCCGGCCTTGTGGGCCGCCGCCATCAGGCAGTTGACGATGGTCTGCGAGCTGTCGGTGACGGGGAACATGCGGCCATCCTCCTCGATTTTCAATTTGACGCCCCGCTGCTCAAACCAGCCAATGGTATCGCCGGGCTGAAAACGGTTGAACGGGCCGAGCAGCGCCTTGCTACCCCGTGGGTAGTGCTTCACCAACTCCCGTGGGTCGAAGCAGGCATGAGTGACGTTGCACCTGCCGCCACCGGAAACCTTGACTTTTTGTAGTACGTCCCGGCCTTTTTCCAAAATAACGACCCGCTCGCTTGGGCAGGTTTCGGCAGCTCGGATGGCTGCGAAGAAGCCAGCGGCACCGCCACCGATGACGAGGAAATGACAGGCTGTTGTTTCGGGCATGTGATTGCATTAATACTGCGAGCCGTTAGCTTTTGGCCATTGGCTGTTGGCCAAAAGCCAAAGCCAATAGCAAATAGACAAAACCTGGCGCTTGAAAGTATAGGTTGGCAATGTTCAAAAAAAAAAGGCGGTTGAGCCGAAGCCCAACCGCCTTTTTTGAAAAGAAAATAGATTAACGGAACATCACCTGCTGGGTGACAAAACCGTTTTTGAACATCACCTTGGCGAAATAGTTGCCGGAGGCGAGGCTGTTCCGTTGCATGGTGAACTGGCTGCTCTGGACGTTGGTATGTGCTTTTACCAAGCGGCCTTGCAGGTCGTACACGTAGATGTGCTCGATTGGAAATTCCGTGTTTGTTTTAAAACGAACTACCTCTGATGCTGGGTTTGGCGAGATAGCAAGGCCAACCTGAGCGGCGTCAAGTTTGTCTTCGATGGCAGAAATACCGGAGAGGTTGCAACCAAGGTTCATCGCAAGACAGGCACGTGGTGCGAAGTAATGGATGATGGTGTCAATGAAAACCTTTGCAGCAACGGAGTTGGTGTCGCAGTTGGAACCAGCAACGCCGTAAGGCTCAAGCGATGCGGAGAAGTTCCAAGGGCTGCCTTCTGTTGGGTCAGTGGAGAAGAAGGGATAAAGCCCCGGTACGCCACCGTTTACGCTGTTTGCATGTACCGATACAGGGTCAATGAACGGGTGGTTGATGGGACCTTGTGTTCCAGTTGCAAAGGCCCACGGAATTGCCGATCCGCTGCCCATTACTTCCACAACCGTGAGGTTGAACGGTGGTGGCACGACGACATCACCAACGCCATAAGGTGCGAAGGGGTCTGTTTTTACTTGCATCCCAATCAAAGGTGGGTCGTTTGCATCAATCCATGAGGTGTCGCCTAATGCACCTCCGACTGAAATCGAAAGCTGTACTTCACTGGAATACCCAACATGGTTAGGGTAGTTTAGGGTATCACCAGCAGGGAAAGGAAGGCCAGGTACACCGGGGTTTACGCCAACTGTAGTGCCCTCATAGTTGCCGCTGAGGAACTCAAGCACCATCGGACCTTGTGGGGTCACGAACTTGGGGATGTAGGTGTCCGTGATGTTGTCGAGCGTAGCTGCTGCGTAAGAGATGTACCCACCGGTACCATTGCCCCAGAATGCTACTTTGTTGGGGTCAATGCCATAGGTGTTGCCGCCTTCCGCAATGTTTCTCCTAAAAAAGCGGACGGCAGTGTTGGCATCCTGAACGCCACGGTAAGCCGCATTGATAAGGGTGTAAATCCTTGTTTGCTGGCTGGTGTTGGTGGGGTCCCAGCCAAGGCGATAGTCAGCTGATGCTACCACATAGCCCATTTTGGCAAGGCGGGTGGCAATCTCAACAATTTCTGCATCCTTGCGAGTTCCGGTGCAGCCGCCGTTGAATTGTGGTGGCACAAAGTTACCCGTGTGGAACATAATCACCAGCGGGCGGGCGGTCTCGGTATCACCTTGTGGCTCATAAATATCCACTTTCAAGGCTTCTGGGACAGCTTGTCCAACTACGCCAAGGTAGAGGATGGTGGCATTGACACCATAGGTAACGTCAGCCGTTACCTTCACATTGGAGAAGACAGGCTGGAGATAGCGGTTCTGGGCGTTGAGGGCCAACAACCCAAACAAACACGCAAAAAAGAGTGAAATTTTTTTCATAATCTTACTTTTTGTTTTTAAAAAATGATTGAAGCGGTATTTGATTCTAAAACCGATTTGGTTTGATGTCAGTTTGATGTTGCTGAAAACAAAGTCCAAAAAGGATTTTCTTTAGTCCAATTAAAGGTTTTTGAATAGGGTTCGAGATTGGGTCATCAGTCCTTTTTCCATTCATAAAGTAAGGAGAGATAACCTAACCGGCCAATTCTTGGCCCCCCATAGGTTTGGAACGCTTTGTTGTTCAGTAAGTTGGAGGCACCAAGTTTGAAGGTAGTGTTTATTTTTTTCGCCTTTACGTTTATTTGCGCATCTAGCAGGGCATAGTCGTTTATCCTGCCTGTAAATTGAGGCGAGCCTTCAAACAAGAAACCTTGTATCCACTTGTAGTTGACGTTAAAGCCAAAATTGCGGGTTTGTACCGGCCCAAGGCCAATGGGGAGGTCACGGCCTGACAATCCGATGTTGTATTTATGCTCCGGGGTGTTAAATGCGGGGATGATTGGGTCGTCGGGGAAGGACTTGTTGAGCTTGTTCCAAGAGTAGTTGCCAGAAACCTGGTAGTACCTTGCAAAATAGAAATTGGCCCCAATGGACACGCCTTGCGTGGTGACTTGGTTTTGGGAGTTGGAGGCGACCCTGTAAATTTTTGTATTGAGGGGGAAGCCAAGCGGGTCAATATCGGTATCGGCGCCAATCATGTACCCAATGAAATCATTGTAAATGTTGAAATAGTACCCTGCATCCAGGTAAAGTTTGCTGAAAAGGGTAGTCCGGTAGCCTACCTCGAAGGTCTTGACCCGTTCGGGCTTCACGGCGGGGGCGTTGAAATAGACCAGGGGCTTGGTAAAGCTGGAGCCAAGATAGTCGAGGAAAGACTCGATGGTTACGAGGCTGTCAAAACCTTCGAGGTTGCCCAGCAGGGTGGCACGTCCCACATTTAGGTTGAGGTATTGGTCGGTGAGGGTCGGGTTTCGTACGCCGCTGGAGAACGAAAACCGCAGGTAGTTGAAAACATCGGGCGACCAAACAAGCGATGCGGCTGGGGTGAAAATGAGGTTGAAGTTCTCGTTCTTGTCGGCCCGAAGGGTGGCAGAAACCGTCCATTGCCGATTGAACTTCTTTTTTAGGCCAGTGTATAACCCAAACTCCCGATTGGTGATGCGGATGTCGCCGGTGTCCTTAAAGACCGTCCCCTCGGAATAGGGGCGGTAGAGGCGGCCGTTGGCTCCGACCTTTATCTCGTCCAGGAAGCCGGGGGTGAACACATACTCGCCGTGGACATGGTAGAGTGCGGATTTGTCAAAGAATCGAGTGCCGCCTTCTGTGTTTTTTAGGCGGGTGAGGCTGTCAAATGCCATCTGGAACCGCTCCGTTCCTGGCTCGAAAAAGTCTTGCGACTTGGCCAATTGTATGAATTTGTTGTTGGCGGAATCAGCGGCGAGGCCATGCCAAAAGCGGAGGGAATCATCGTAGGTGGTCAACCATTGGTTGGCTGCATCGTAATCAAAAATCAACTGCCCCATGTTGTTCACCGTCGGAACTGGATAGTCCAGTGCCCTCATTCTTTTGTAGATGTTGGAAGACCAGAAGCCAGCATAGTTTTTTGACCAATCCTCTTGTGATTTGGCCATCTCTTGCAACCTCAAGGCGGTGAAATAAGGGTCAAAAGAGTTGCCAGCATCCTCGTGCGTGGCGTAAGCCCTGACGAAAAATTTGTCGGTTTTTTTGACCTCAATCCGGTTTTGAAAGAAGAGAATATTGCGCAAGCTAAAGCGATTATCACCTTGATAGACGGTGGTGCCTGTGCCAAAATTGCTGGAAAGCACCAGCTCTGGCGACTCGTAAGTCTTGCTGGGGTTCAGCCTGAAATGGATCGCCATGTTGGCCTTCAGGTTTTTTGTCCCATAGTCAACGAGGTCTTCTTCCCGGTAGCCTGTTCGATGAAAAGTGCCCAGCCCGGCCTTGTTGTTGGTGAGGTTGACTGGGTCCGAAAAATTGCTGAGCGAAAAATATTCATCGCCATACACGTTGATTTTGTCCCAGCCGCCGGGGTTGCCTTTTGGGGTGTCCGTCCCATCCACTGCATCGTCGTTGTCGGCCACCCAGTCATTTGCCCGGAGGTAGGAGAAGTTGAACTTGTAGGCCATCCAGTCCAGTCCGTCCTTGTTTTGGAAGGCATCTGCCCAGCGGACTGCGGTTTCCAGCAGGTTGCGCTCCCCACCTTTCACGATGGCAGAGAGACCTTTTTGCAAGAAGGGGTTCTTCGTTTCCATGCTGATGACGCCGTTGAAGGCATTGGGGCCATAGTAAGCGGAACTTGCGCCTTGAATAAGGTCAACCTTTAGCACGTCCAGCTCTGAAGACCCGAGGAAGTTCCCGAGCGAAAAGTTGAGGCCGGGGGCTTGGTTGTCCACCCCATCAATGATTTGGAGGGAACGCACCGGGCTGGTGCTGTTGAAGCCCCGCATGTTGATTACCTTGAACCCGAGGCTGGCAGCGGTAAGGTCCACTCCTTTGAGCGAGCCGAGGCCGTCGTAAAAGTTGTCGGAGGGGGTTTCTTTGATGGCAATCAAGTCGAGCGACTCGACGGTCAGGGGGGAGGCTTTTTGTTTTTCGGAGACGCGCTGGCCCACCACTTCTACGGTGGAGGTGATGATGGCGGCTTCGCCCAGTTTGATTTTCAGTTTTGTGGTGGCTTCCGTGATCACCAATACCTGCTCCTCATAGCCTGTGTACGAAATGACGATGGTCACAGGCAATGGGCCTTTTATTTTAAGTTCGAAGCTGCCGTCAAAATCGGTGATGGCGCCTTCGCTGGTGGCGGCGGAGTAGATGCTGGCACCAATTAGGGATTCACCGCTGGTGGCATCAACGATTACGCCCTTGATAACTGATTGCGAAAACAAAGGAATGCTAAAAACGAGTGCAACAAAACAAACAATATTTTGTAAAAAGTTTTTCATACCAACAGTTTAAGCACAATGGTTAGAGATTCAATTGAAAAGTGAGGCCAAATTAGCTATTTTTCAAAAACTGTCTGAACAATTACAGTTGTGTGGAACGCAGAGCGAAGGTAGTGAACTGGATCGGGTATTTATGTAAGCTGTCCGACAGGTCAAAATGAAAAACTTGGGCTGCATTTGAAGCACTATAAAATGGTAAGCACCGCTATGCCCAAGCCAGCACTGATAGCCAGCAGTTTTTTCCAAGAAATATAATGGTGGCTGGAGCTGTCCATCTCGAACAATATGACGGTGGAAATATGGAGCAGTGAGCCAATCACGAAGGCGATGATTTTTACCTGAACCGCTTCAGGCAGCACGAACATGCCTGCCAGCCAAGCACCAAAAGGTGACATCACTGCAAACAAAAATAGGCAAACCCAAATCCAAGTTTTTTGCAACTTGCTGACTATCAGCAAGAAAACCAAGGCAAATGCCGCCGGGATATGGTGAAGGATGATGCCGTAGAGCAGGTGGTTGTGGGTATGGGTATGGCCACTGTGCTGGATTTCATGGGCGCCGCCGTAATAGCTCAATGGTATGCCCTCCACGAAAGCATGGACGCACAACCCAAACATGACGGAAAAAACAAACCCGCCTGAGAAGTGGTGCGGCGCATGAATATGTCCATGTTCGACGCCCCCAGAAAGCTGTTCCAGCAGCAATTGCACAAAAAAGCCGAGCAGGACAAACAACCCGGCCTGGCTGTCACCGCTGCCAAAAGCCCACGGCATTAGGTGCAGCACCGCAATGCCCAGAATATATGCACCGCTGAACGATAGCACTATTTGCAGCAGGTTCTTCCGTTCCTTCGGGAACAAAAATCCGATACTGCCGCCCAAAAAGACGCTCCCGAAAAGTAGTATGTATTCCCAAAGGTGCATTTAATGGTGGCGAAAATGGTTGATTGTCAGATATTTAGGAATTTTTCAAAGTCAGGTTGAGGGTGGAAACAAGCTTGTAAACGCCCCCTCCAATCAGTATCCCCAGCAATGCCCCGGCAACTACATCCATTGGATAGTGGACCCCTACATAAACCTGCGCAAAAGCGATGGAAATCGCCCAAAGTACCAAGGGTATTTTTACCCAGCGAAATACCTTGCCCAAAACCAGCAGCAATAAGGTGGCAAGCGCAAAATGGTTGGCTGCATGTGAGGATGGAAAACTGAACCCGCTCCCACATGGCACCAGCAAGTGCATGTCCTTTGGTGCTTCCAATACCCTGCAAGGCCGGAGGCGCTGCACATTTTTCTTAATCACGTGGCTGCTGACGCTGTCCGAAATCCCAACGGTGAGCACCATCGCCAAGAACAAATAGGTGCCCTGTTGCTTGTAGTTTATCAGTAAAAAACTGGCGATGAAGACGTAAAGCGGCAGCCAAACGAACTTGTCGCGAAGCAAGGGCATCAGCCAATCGAAAAACCTGTTTTGGCAACCAGCGTTGACCAAGTGGAACAAGTACTCATCGAAGTGAAGAAAATCAGTCATCTCCAGCCTTTTGCGGTGTGACTAATCGTTCGTTTCCACCGGGCCTTTTTTCATTTCCTTGCCATACACCTGCTCGGTCAGGTCCTTTGAGATAGCAGACCTGGTAATTCTGACAAAAGATTTTGTGCCAATTTCGAGCGTTACTATTTCGGCTTCAATCTTGTTGATGCGGCCGAGCATACCGCTGGCCGTCACGACCTCTTGGCCTTTTTCAAGGCTGTTGGCGAAGGCATTCTGCTCCTTTTGCCGCTTGGCTTGTGGGCGGATGATGAACAGCCAGAACACGAGGATAATGGCTGCAAAGAACAGCATTTGAATCATGCCGGCATTGCCAGCAGCCTGAAGGAAGATAAGTGTCTGCATTTTTTTCTACTTGTTTAGTGTTGTTTGTCAATGAATTATTCTGTTGGTTTTCGAGCGCTATTTTTTGTGAACCATACCTTTCAAAAAGACCTTGGTCATGGAGGGGTAAGTGTTTGCCGTAATGGTGACGGGCTTTTCTTGGAAATCCGGTTTCCCTTTCGTGTCGAACTCCACTTTTATCACGCCACTTTTGCCGGGTGCAATCATCTCTTTGGGCCAATCGGGTATGGTACAGCCACAGGTCGAATTTGCGTTTTGAATGACCAATGGCACTTTTCCATTGTTGGTGAACTTGAACTCGTGCACCACCACCGCCCCTTCATCCACTTCTCCGAAATCAAAAATAGGCTCCTCAAAATACATTTTCGCCACATTTACGCTATCCACCGTGCCGTCCGCATTTATCGGGCTACGGATGATGGAACTGATTTTGCCTTCGGTTTGGATGGTTTCCACGGCTTTGCCGCTGGGCTTTGGGTCATTTTTGCACCCAAACAACAAAGCCACAATGGTTGCTGAAAGTAGGATAGATTGTTTGTTTACCATGTTTTTCATAGCTGAATTTTTGAAAAGTTGGCAAATGTACAGCTAACCCGGCCAATCAACCAACTGAAAAAACAAACTTGCCTTGCAGCATTTGAATTTGCTGCCGCTGACCAAACAACTGGAAATTTTTCAACGCTGAGAGTTTTTAACGCAAGGACGCAGGGACGCAAAGGTTGACAAATCAATGGGTTAGTAGCTGTATTGGGTTTCATAGTGCCTTTGTTTTGAACTAAAATGTTATTTATGTGGCCTTTTTGTCTTTTTTATTGCAAAAAAGCAAAAAAAAACGATTCAATGTTTTTCTTCTTTCAGATTCTGCCATATATTGCCAGCGTATTTTTATTACAATCTGCTACTTGACAATATTTTACGGGCCAATCATCGCAGCCATCAACAACTGAATCCCATTCTTTTCTGCCTGACGCTTGGAACAAACTGAGGAAAATTTGGAGACAAAACCATGTGCTATTCAAGTTAAAACTTGAAGGGCTCTTATCTTTTCAAGCTCTTACGGCTTGACTTATTGGTATTTTCAATATTATTTTATAACTTTTTAAATATTATAGATTATGAACGCGAATTTTATCTCGGTTTCACGACGACACGACGACACGACGACACGACGACACGACGACACGACGACACGACGACACGACGACACGACCTTTTGCCTAAAGGACGATAACCCTTGGCCTTGCCTCAAGTGCCCGGCCCTATTGCCAAACAGGCTAATGCGCATGGCGCTTCAAGTGCTCTTCCTACTTACCACGATGCAGGCTACCGCCACCAACTACTTTCTGGAGACTCCGCTCTGCGGGCATCAGATGGCCATGTCCCAAAACTTGCCTACAACGATGGCATGGAACCGAACCACCTGCGGATACCATACTTGCAACACGACACCAAACATTGTTGAAGACCCTAAGTGCGAATTTTTTGTCACCACAGCGGTGATTCAACAGGATGGTAGCTATGAAATTTGTGTAGAGCCAAATTTTGCCTTTCCGCAACAATATTGGGAGGTCTTGAATGAGTTTGGCCCCGGAATCATAGCCACCTCCAGCGACCCCAGCCCGTGCTGGACTTTCCCAGACACTTATGGGCCTGGATTCACCATACGCCACATCGTTTTTGTCGGCGAAGGAACAGACTCGGTTGTATGCAGCAATTACATCTATCTCGTGCCGGATACGCTCTGTCCAGTGGATATCGTAACCGCAAGAGTTCTTAACTGCCACTTGGAGACCATCATCAATATTGACGTCAGTGCTATCACATCCCCTTTCGTGATTGATTTTGGCGATGGCAGCCCATTAGTCCAATCCTCGGCAACTGAGATTGGCCATATATATAGCGTGCCTGGCACCTATAATGTTTGTCTTACCTTTCCTTATGGAGAAGTTGGTGTCATCACCTGCTGCTACCCCATTGAGGTTGAATTGCCAGAACCATGTATCTGCCCCGAGACCTTCGTTTACCTCGCTTCGGTAGAGCCGTGCACATGGGCCGCCAACATGTTTTTCACCTTGAACTTCAACAATTTTCCAATCGAAGTGGATTATGGGGACAATACCACCGAAACAGTTGACGACGTATGGGTACTACACAACTACCCTGGCCCTGGCCTTTACAATGTATGCTACACCAGAGAGGTGTTCCCTGGCAGCTCGATAACCTGCTGCCAGCAAGTGAATATCCCCGGCTGCTGCCTCGACCCATCCTTCCAATTGCAACAATTGGCAATGGAAAATAGCCCGTCGTGCTTAAACCCCCTGTACAGAATTTCGGACATAGCGTGCTCGGGCAGCGTCCTGTTCGTGGAGCATACTTGGGAGTTCAGCGACGGGACTGTCTATTATGGTATCGCCCCTGACCCACACCTCTTTACCAATTTCGTGGACGCTGACGGCGAAATCTGCGTGACGCACACCATCACCTGCTGTGAGGAGTCGGCTTCAGCCACAGTATGCTTACCACATCTTTCAGGCGCTTGGCTGGGCCAACCAGGACAAAGCCTTGCCTTCTCCGAAACCCTGCCCTTCACTGGCGAGACCGTCTTGGAATTTATTTACGACAATGCCAGCGGGTCCTTGCCCTTCATTGTGGATTGCCACCTCATCGCCAACAAAGCCGCCACCTTCAACGGCGGGGTGTGGAACATGGCCCGGGAATCCGAGGTGGAGGTGCGGGGAGGTACGGGCAAGGTTCTGGACTTCATACTGAACGGTACCACCCTGCGGAGTGCCGTCCGGCTGCCAGGAAGCCCACCTTGTTGCAGGTGGAAGGGGGTATGGTCGTGGAACCTGACCAATATCGGTCTCAACGGTGCCCTGATAACAGACGCCAAATATGCCATCCGTTACCCCAGCGGTGGGGCGGGCGATGCCAGTTTTCCAGCCCTGAGCAGTGTGAACAGCCAATACATCAACAACTATTACGGCATAAAATCCGAGAGCAAGTACGTCAATTTTCATGCCTTCTCCGGCAACGAGATGGAAGGCGCACAGATGGACCCGCATGTATGCGGCTGCGAAGCCGTGAACGCCATTGATTTCAGGCACGTGGACCAAGCAAACACCCTGCTGCCCATCAAGATAGCCCCTTCCGCCAATGGCACCAACACCATTTACCACTACGAAAAGGCTTTCAACTTCGTCAATACCAACCTATTCGTAAGGGGGTTTGACATTCATTCGCTGAAGGATTTTACCGATCCTCCCGGTGTCCCCAACAACGGCCCCGGCCTTGACGATGCCGCCATAGGGATTGACTTCCAGTGGTCCAAGTCCACCAAGTCATCCTTGGACTTGGACCGCATGAAGTTTTATGACTTCATGGGGTTAGACACCCGTTCCGTTGCCGTCCGGGAGAACATCACTGGTGGCAAACACGCCTTGCGGGCAATCGCCAGCCAGCCCCATGCCAGCATCACCACCTACAACGTGGCGGGCGGCTATGAGCTGCACGTAGGCCCGGCCGGCCTTATCTCCGGCGAGATTAAGCAGAACAAAGTCCACACTAACGGCACATATTACGGCTTCGGCATCAATGGCAACCTCGTGTCGCAGGGCAATACCCTCAAGGTCCTAAATAACCAGTTCAATATCGGCTCCAATACCACCAACACGCTGATGAACGGCGGTATAATGCTGGCCAGCCCCAGTGAGGTGAGTCAGAACTATACCATCGTTGACAATACCATTGACGTGCTTACGCCTGTCGGCGCTGGGATAGGTATCACAAATACACGTGGGTTCATAATCAGGAGAAACACTCTCGCTGATGGTTACGTCGGAATACCCGGTATCCAACTCAATGACAGTGGTAGTGGTCTGGTAGACTGCAACAACGTCCGGCTCAAGCGCATCGGCGTTGATGTCAACTCTTCCGACGGCGTCCGCTATGCCGACAACTTCTTCAGCCAAAATGTCCAGAACGACATCAAGTTCGGCACTGGCGTTAACAATTCCGAAATCAAATGGAACTTCTTCCGTGGCAGCGGTGGGCCTAGCCTGCTCTATGATGCAACGGCTGTAACTGGCCAACAGCACCACACCAATTACAACCAGTGGGAGTGGCGGAATGGTGTAGAGGTGCAACATGGGACTGGAGTGTCATCTCCACAAGCTGTCCTATGCCGATTTTGGAAGCCAAACGGACATACTTCGAATACCATCATGCACCCACAAAGTAATCCTGCGCTATTATTATTTACCGATGCTCCTTTAGGAGCACCAATAGACTCTTTCCCTACTCCATTAAATTTCTGTACCGATATTCACGACACCTTCGACGAGTTCACCGACCCTGACCCTGACCCTGCAGCATCTTGGGCATCCATTGTTCAGGACACCAGCACTTGGAGTGGGCTGACAGCGGCTGAACAGAACTTCATGCGGCAAGAGATTTACGGCCCAATGCTGGCTAATCCAAGTTGGATAAGTAGCAGTATCGTATTGTCGGGCTTCAAAACAGCACAGGAAGCTGGCTTTGTCGGCCAAGTTGAGGCACTTCGGCAGGATTGGCAGCATTTGACGGCGAGTGTCTCGGCTCATAAATTAAGCCTTGAGCCTACATATATCGCCTTGGATTCGCTTGCTGGCAAGGCACAGGTCTGGTTAGATGCTATGTCTGCCGACACTACCCTGAGGGATTCCCTGCAACCGCTCTTTGACGCTGCCTTGTTCCAAAGCGATTCCCTATCCATGCTGCTTTGGCTGACCGATTCCCTCTACTATTTATCGGTAGTGGACACGGTTACATTGCTTCTATCCCAGAACGCCTTACTTGAAGAAGACTCATTATACACTTGGTACGAAAAGCGCTACAACGAAATCGCCCTCAACTGGCTGGCCGGCACCGAGCCAGACTCCACTGCC
This sequence comes from Saprospiraceae bacterium UBA6168, assembly GCA_002435785.1. GTDB lineage: Bacteria > Bacteroidota > Bacteroidia > Chitinophagales > Saprospiraceae > UBA6168. Next base: position 44,141 of record DIUC01000067.1, read on the forward strand.
ACCGCCGACCTGCGCCAGATGGCCCAGACCTGCCTGCGCTACGGAGGCCGTGCCGTGCTGGGTGCAAGGGGCCTCTGCGAAGTATGGCTTAACGAATACTACGACGAGGACAACTGTAACGGTACATTACAATCAAGGAGCTTCGATGGTTCGGCACCAATTAATTTGGAATCAACTCCATCCCTGCACATCGTACCGAACCCAGCTCAGGACATGGTGCGGATTTCCGTCCAAGACGGCACTGGTAATGGGCAACTGGTAAGGATATTCTCTTCGGATGGGCGGCAAGTGTACCAAGGAAAGCTGACGCCGTACGGGGACCTGGAGATACCCGTAACAGGCTGGAGGAACGGCATTTACATCGTTAGGGTTCTCACTGGAGCGGTGGCACATACTCGCAGTTTTGTGGTTCAACACCCGTAATTTAACCAAGAGGAAGAGGCTTGTGCAGGCTTGCTGTATGGCCTCTTCCTCTTTTCAATAAATCAACTGAACATGAAGCCAACGATACATATCGTATTAGGGATTTTGTTTACCATAAATGTCACACAGGTATCCTACTGCCAGCAATATGACCAATACTGGGTAGGAGGCGAAGGGACTGTTTTTTCAGATACATCCCTTGGAGTATTGATGAAGTTCGAGGCAAACGGAATGTCATATTCCTATTTTCATACAGATG